>MEPB01000049.1 GCA_001769385.1 Bacteroidetes bacterium RIFCSPLOWO2_12_FULL_35_15
GAACGATGGGAACTTAATTCGTCTGAAACAACATAGGTCATTCCTTTTGATGAATGGATTTTTTCTCCGGTTTGTAATTCGGTAATAAATTCACCTTCTAAACAATGAACGATATGTCCTTTTTGGCACCAATGGTCAGCCATGTAGCCCGTACTATATTCTACGACCCGAATTCGTAAACCGGGAAGTTGAATGGTTTGCCAAAATGCAAGTCCTTTTTCACCTTTGTATTCTATTTTGGGAATGTTTTCCCAATTGATGGTTTGGAAGGGAATGTTTTCTGAATTCATGATTTATTTGATTTGAAGAATTTGCTAAAATAGTATTTAAAATAAATGAATTGCTATCACATAACAAAATGCTGTCGAATAGCTTATCCATTAAGCCTTAGTAGCGATGGTCGATTCTTCAGTGATACTAAAGTAGTAGTAATTTCGATTTCTTTTTATTCTTCTTTTTGACTATGATGTGCAATTAAGATTTGTAAAACGGTTTAGTAAAAGTCATTTTAAAAAATGAAGAATCAAATTTTTTATTCGCGTAAAATAGAAATGCCCCACAAATTGTGAGGCATTTTAACTTTTTTAATCCGCCTGTAAAAACGGATACCTGTAATCTGTTGGTGGCACAAATGTTTCTTTAATTGTACGAGGTGAAACCCAACGTAATAAATTAATCATGGCACCTGCTTTATCATTTGTTCCTGAACCACGGGCTCCACCAAATGGCTGCTGACCTACAACTGCTCCGGTACATTTATCATTGATATAAAAATTACCGGCTGCATTGCGTAATTGTTTTGTTGCATGTTCTATGGCATAACGATCTTGTGCTATAATTGCGCCTGTTAATGCATAAATAGAAGTAGTGTCAAGAATTTTTAAAGTTTCATCAAATTTTTCTGCATCGTAAACATGTAATGTTAAAACTGGTCCGAATAACTCTTCGCACATGGTAACATATTTCGGATCCTTAGCAACAATGATTGTTGGCTCAATAAAATATCCTTTTGACTTATCATAATTACCACCTGCAATAATTTCTACATTTTTATCTGCCTTTGCAGCATCAATATATTTTGCCAGCTTATCAAATGATTTTTCATCAATTACGGCATTAATGAAATTGGTAAAATCTTCTGTTGGCCCCATTTTGAATGATTTCAGATCTGCCTGGACCTGAGCTTTTACTTCTTCCCAAATGTTGGAAGGAACATAAGCACGTGAAGCAGCCGAACATTTTTGTCCCTGGTATTCAAACGCACCGCGACTTATCGCTGTTGCAACAATTTTTGGGTCAGCTGATTTATGAGCCATGATGAAATCTTTTCCACCTGTTTCACCAACAATCCGCGGATAAGTTTTAAACTTATGAATATTGTTGCCAATAGTTTTCCAGATATTTTGGAACACTTCAGTAGAACCAGTAAAATGAATTCCTGCAAAATCAGGATGAGAGAAAATAACTTCAGCAGCATCCGGCCCGGAAGGATAAATTAAATTTATAACGCCATCTGGAACTCCTGCTTTCATAAATATTTCCATCAATACATTGGCGGCATAAACCTGGGTGTTGGATGGTTTCCAAACCACTACATTGCCCATCATGGCGCATGATGTCGGCAGGTTACCTGCAATAGCCGTGAAATTAAATGGAGTTAATGCATAAATAAAACCTTCTAATGGTCGCTGTTCTACACGGTTCCAAACACCAAAACCGGTTCCTGCAACAGGTGGTTGTTGTTTGTAAATTTCTGTCATGTATAACACATTGAAACGCAAAAAATCTATGATCTCACAAGCGCTGTCAATCTCCGCCTGAAAAGCATTTTTTGATTGTCCCAACATGGTTGCTGCATTTAATTTTGCACGGTAAGGGCCTGCAATTAATTCAGCAGCTTTTAAAAATATACTCGCACGATGCTCCCAGGCTAATGCTTCCCATTTTGGTTTTGCAGCTAATGCCGCATCAATGGCTTGTTTCACATGTTCTTTATTGCTTTTATGGAAATGTCCCAATGTATGTTTGTGATCATGAGGCGGAGCAATTCGGACTTTTTCATTGCTTCGAACTTCTTTTCCGCCAATATACATGGGGATATCTAATTCTTTTGAACGTAATTCTTTAAGCATTGCTTGTGTTGCAATTCGCTCAGGGCTTCCCGGAGCATAGTTTTTAATGGGTTCGTTCACCGGTACGGGAACAGTATAAAATCCTTTTGGCATAGGTAGAGAAATTATAGATTATGAATGTTGAATTATAAATTTTTGAGAAGCAAATATAGGAAAAATGTGCTTAGAGCGGTGTATGATAGAACGCAGGTTTTTATGATCTTTAAGATCCAAATGGCATATTATCATTAAAAATGGGATGCTTTATAATTTAAAAATAAGTAAAATCTTTTTTTATCTTAACAATCATAAAAATCAGCGTACCATTTTCTTTTTTTTCTGTACCCAAATTACCCAACACGTTTCTGAACAACACTTTCGATTTGTTCAAACAAAAGTTGTGGGGTGGCAGTGCGCCATGCAATGTTATTTAAGTTGCCTCCCGAGACAATGTAATAATCAATATTTGCTTGTTGAAATTCTTTTAAAACATGTTCTCTGAAGTTCAGAAAAGCGATCCATCCATCTTCCACCTCATCAAACCATTCTTCATAATAACAATCATCGGAAGCATGAAAATTCAATACGTTTTCGCCTATTATAATAAACTTATTTATACCATATTCCATGAGACGTTCGATGATATCACGTTTTAAAATCATAATATCATTGTTAATGCAATCGTTCCATTCGCCTATCAATTCTATGATGGCAAACTTTTGATCATAATCAACAACTAAAATTTTCAGGTATAAGGTAGGGGAGTCAATATCATCCCATTGGGGATGGATCAGGTAATTGTAAATAGCATTTGTATATTCAAACTCGCTATACTCACGACCATAAAATGGAGATCGCTCATCTTCAGAAGCTATATAAAAATGCCGCCAGTTGTAATATGGTTCAAGATCTTGCAAAATCTGATTTTTTTCGAAAAAATAAGTATTTTACAAATTTACGAATCTATCTCCAATTTAAGTATTCATAAAGGCACCATTTAATTTGTCCAAATAGTATTTTATTTACTTCTGTAAAAAAGTTTGTATAAAAAAACCACTAAACTTTAGTTTAGTGGCTTCAAATATTGTTTTTTGTATTTACATTTTCATAGCCGGCTCTTTGAATTTAGCCGGGAATTGTTTAATGATACCATCAGTAAGCATATCAGACATTTTAAGAATTTGATCATTAACCTTATCAAAAGCTATAACATCAGCATCATAATTTTTTGTTAATCTGGCAACGGCTTCGTTGGTTGTCATAGTCAAATGTTCATGCATCATCATTTTCATTTCTTCCGGTTTCCAGTTCGGATTTGCTTTGCTTAAAAAAGCAGCAATATCATCTGCATTTTGAATCCACTTTTTATTAGCTTCACCGGCAGCTTTGGTATTTCCCATTTTATTAGCTTTTAAAAATTCTGCTGCTAAAGCAATATGGACATGTAACAAGGCAGTTAATTCTCTTCCGGCTTTTTCTCCATAATAAGGTTTAATAGCGTTACCAATATCATCCTGGTTTTTCATTAAGCGTTTCACAGCCTGATCTGTTCCCGGCAAATTATCCATGATATTGAAAATAACATTTCGGGTCCAAACAACATGGTCATCCCAATA
Source organism: Bacteroidetes bacterium RIFCSPLOWO2_12_FULL_35_15 (assembly GCA_001769385.1). Classification (GTDB taxonomy): domain Bacteria; phylum Bacteroidota; class Bacteroidia; order 2-12-FULL-35-15; family 2-12-FULL-35-15; genus 2-12-FULL-35-15. The sequence goes on from MEPB01000049.1 coordinate 3,728, forward strand.
TCTTCGCATATTTGTTTTCAATTCAACAGCTGCCATGCTCATCGACATTGCTTTTTCTGTAGAAGATGCTGATCCTGAAATTGAAGCATCAACAGTTGCTATTGAATTAAGTTCTTTTGATTCACCGCTGGATGTGCAGCCTGAAAAAATTACAGGGACAAGAAAGGATATTGTCGCTATAGAAATCATTTTGTTAATTGTTTTCATGTTAATTTTTTTTAAAATAATTTTTAAATTTTTTTATAACCTGTTTTTAATTAAAATATGTACAAAATAACAACGGATTTGATTTTTATAAAATGATTGTTGTCAATGCTTAAGTTGAGAATAATCAAGTCATTCCTAGCTTTAGTTTTATAAATAATTATAGAGTAATACGAATTCTAAATATATTATAGTCCGAAATTTAGCCCAACACACTTCTCGACTCCGCAACCATTGACGTGTTTTATAATTGGCTCTATTTCAATTATTTAATTTGCCCCCTTCTCCAAAGGAGTCCTTCGGACAAAGGGGGACATAATCCTGTAGGCAATGAAATAGACGTCATTTTATATTGCTTTTTTTGAAAAAAAATTACCCCTCGAAATTGACAGCGCTGGTGTCAATTCGAGCGGAGTCGAGAAACGAGCGAGGCAATTTAAATTGGACTAGTTTATACTGGTAAATGGTATAACAGAGGTTCCAAGGAGTCGATTTTGACCGAAACCATTGTTAATATTACAAGTTTGTTTTCTTGTATGGATAATTCAAATGAATAAGAGAAAGGGTACGTTTATGTAATTCTTCAGGCTGGAGATGACTCCAATCGTTCATGGATAAAATAAAAGAAGATTAATTATGAAAAAAATCAATTGAAGTGTCGCACTATTATAATGCCGGAGAAGGAGGGAATAATTATTTTTTATAATTTTCAACTGCTTTTCTGACACTTCCAGATTTCAATAATAATTCCTGTGCTTTTTTATAAGAAATTTTTAATTCATCTGAAACCATTTTTGTTCCTCGGTCAACAAGTTTGTTATTACTGAGTTTCATGTCCACCATTTTGTTTCCCTTTACTCTTCCCATTTGAATCATTACAGAAGTAGAAATCATATTTAGTATTAACTTTTGTGCTGTTCCTGATTTCATTCGTGTGCTACCGGTAACAAATTCAGGACCAACAATGACTTCAATTTTATGTTTTGAAACCTTGGCAACATTGCTGCCTTTATTACAAACAATACAAGCGGTTAAAATATTGTTTTTGTTGCATTGCTCCAATGCTCCAATAACATATGGAGTTGAGCCGGATGCTGCAATTCCTATAACTACATCTTTTGGGTTTATTTTATTTTGTTGAAGATCTTTCCAACCTTGTTGAGTATCATCTTCCGCAAATTCAACCGCTTTGCGGATAGCTTTATCTCCACCTGCAATTAAGCCTATTACCAAACCTTGTGGAACTCCAAATGTTGGCGGACATTCACTTGCATCCACAATCCCCAATCGTCCACTAGTGCCTGCTCCGATATAAAATAAACGACCACCTTGTTTCATTTGTTTTACAATTACAGTCACCAGCTTTTCAATTTTTGGAATTATTTTTTCGATTATTAATGGAACTGTTTTGTCTTCATTATTAATATTAACAAGCAATTCCTTAACACTCATTTTTTCAAGTGCATTGTATTTTGAATTTGATTCGGTCGTTTTTTTCATTAGTAGTTTATTTTATCATGATGTACAATAAAAAAAACAGAATACATACAGCACATATTATTGTGGTTATAGTAAAGCCTAAGTCTGTTCTTTTAATTTTTTATGCTTTGAATAATAATACTCAATTATTGAAATAAGGGTCATTAGACAAAGGTGTGAAGGTACTCCGAAAAGAAAAACAAAGAGCATATTTGTAAAGGAGGCACTTTTTAAGGTGATATAAAATATAATAACTCCAATTACTAAGAATGCTAAAGCAACAAAAAGAAACCAATTAAATACATTATATCTTGTCTTCATTCCTCAATAACCAATTTATAGTGCGGTAAAATTAATAAATCTGAAGACTCTTGAAATAATAATTCTCTTATAGTTGTTTTATTCGATCTCTAAACCTCTACAAAGTGGAATAAAAAAAGAAAGGGCGAAAATATTTTCGCCCTTTCTTTTAATATATTTTTGGAAATTTAACAGGATTCGTTTCTCCCATCATTTCATAAACTGCGTCAAATACATCATCGGCACTTGGTTTACTGAAATAATCTCCATCAGTTCCATAAGCCGGTCGGTGTTCTTTTGCAGTTAATGTGCGAGGTTCGGAATCCAGATATTGAAATGCTTTTTGTTCTTCTACTATTTTTTGTAACATGTATGCACTTGCTCCTCCAGGTACATCTTCATCGAACACAAGTAAGCGATTTGTTTTCTTTACAGATTCAACAATTGAATGATTTATATCAAATGGTAATAATGTTTGTATATCAATTACCTCCAACGAAATATCAGCTTCAGCTAATAGCTTTGCCGCTTCCAAGGCTATGCGACAACATGATCCATAAGTTACTAATGTAATATCTGTTCCTTCATTAATTGTTTCAACAACTCCAATCGGAACTTTATATTCGCCTATATTCGAAGGTAATTGTTCTTTTAAACGATAACCGTTCAATGGTTCGATCACCAATGCCGGCTCATCGGCACATAAAAATGTATTGTAAAAACCTGCAGCTTGTGTCATGTTTCTTGGCACACATACATGAATTCCACGCATGGCATTAATGATCATTCCCATCGGAGAGCCGCTGTGCCAGATGCCTTCAAGGCGATGACCACGGGTGCGAATGATAACAGGTGCTTTTTGTTGTCCTTTGGTACGGTATTGTAATGTTGCCAGATCATCACTAATAATTTGCAATCCGTACAATAAATAATCTAAATATTGAATTTCACAGATCGGACGTAATCCGCGGAGTGCAAGACCAATGGATTGACCAATAATAGTAGCTTCCCGAATTCCGGTATCAAAAACACGTGCTTCGCCAAACTTTGCCTGAAGATCTTCTAAGCCTTGATTTACTCCGCCAATTTTTCCTGAATCTTCACCAAATATTACTACTTCAGGATATTTAGTAAGTATGGCATCAAAGTTTTCGCGTAACAATTTACGGGCATCCAGGATGACAGGTTCACCATTGTATTCTGCTTTTACAGGTTTAATGTTCAATGCTCTTTTTTCTGATTCGCTATGCAGATGGGAACTATAGCGTTCATGATTTGCTAAATGTGATTCATTTAACCAGGAAAGTAACTGTGATTTTTCAGAAATATTTTCTGTACGGATCAACCTCAATACTTTTTTTAAAGCCACTAATATGTCTTTTCGAAGTGGTTCTCTATTGGATTCCAGATCGTTTTTAATTTTAGAAATAAAAGCTGCATTTGAAGATTTTGCTGCAATCATATTGATCAATTCAAGTACTTCTTTTTTCTCTTCTTTGATAGGATTTAGATAAGCGGTCCAGGCAGCAGCTTTTGCTTCAAGAACAGTTTTTTTCGCATTCTCTTCTATTTCCTTTAATTCAACTTCGGTAGATAATTTGCTTTCGAGGATCCACTCACGCATTTTTTTTATTCCATCAAAATCAATTTCCCATTGCAAACGTTCTTTCGATTTGTAACGCTCGTGAGATCCTGAAGTACTGTGCCCTTGCGGTTGATTTACTTCTTCCACATGAATTAAAACAGGGACATGTTCTTCTCGGCACATTTTTACTGCTTTTTCATAAGTCTCACATAAATGAACATAATCCCAACCTTTTGTTTTAAATATTTCATAACCAGGCCCGCCATTTTCGCGCTGAAACCCTTTTAAAACCTCAGAAATACTTTCTTTGGTAGTTTGATATTTTTTTGGAACAGAAATTCCATGTCCGTCATCCCAAACAGACACCAACATTGGTATTTGCATGACTCCGGCTGCATTTATTGTTTCCCAAAATAATCCTTCTGAAGTACTTGCATCTCCAATAGTACCAAAAGCTATTTCATTTCCTTTGTTTGAAAATTTATTAAACTGTTCGGTTTGTAATTCAGGATTTTGTCTGTAATGTTTGGATGCCATTGCCAATCCCAATAAACGAGGCATTTGGCTTCCTGTAGGAGAAATATCTGATGATGAATTTTTTATTTTTGTAAGATCCCTCCAGCTTCCATCCGGATTTATACTGCGGGTAGCAAAGTGGCCACCCATTTGTCGGCCTGCAGCCATTGGTTCTGCTGTAACATCAGTGTGTGCATATAATCCGGCAAACCATTGTTGTAAAGTAAGACTATTAATTGCAAACATAAATGTTTGATCACGGTAATATCCTGCACGAAAATCTCCTTCACGAAAAACTTTTGCCATAGCTAATTGTGCAACCTCTTTACCATCACCAAAAATTCCGAATTTCGCTTTCCCTGAAAGTACTTCACGTCTTCCCATCAAACTGGCTTCCCTGCTTTCATTAGCAATACGGTAGTCGTTTAAAACTATTTTAATGAATTCTTCTTTGGTTAATTCTGCTTTTTTTTCTGACAAAACTGTTTCAGCCACGTTTATTTGTTTTAATAAAATTTGTTTGAATTTATGAAGAAACAAATATACATATTTACATGATAAAAATCATGTTCGATTTGGGAGGGAAATAAAAACGAATTGGACAATTAATACTTTTGGTTGTAAAGTCTAATCGCTTCTTTGTTGTATGTTCCACGTTTGTGTTTGAATATGCCAGAAATAATTGGACATGTAATTGCCCCACCAATCATAATTCCTGAGACAATCAAATATTTAGAACCTTCATCTCCGCCGGAATAATATGATGGGAGTGATGATAATGCGAAAAAAATTAAACTACCACCAGCAACAATTCCAAATGGAATGGCAGCAAAACCAATACTTTGCTTTTTTTTTGCTCCTTTTGCAGATTGTGCAAGTGTGTAAATTTGTGCGTCATTAGAATTCATCAAAATTTCTTGCATTTCACATTCCCTAATCTTCCATCCATCGTATATATAGTGATGCCCATCGAATTCAATTTTTTTTCTTGTTTTTACTAAAGATTCATTTTTCTTATAATAATCTTTTTTAGAATCATTTTTTATTTCTTGTACAGCAAATATTTCTTTTAAACCATTGGAATAAATGACATACTTTATTTCCGATTTATTTTCGACATATACAGATCCATCCAACAAATTAAATTTTTTAAACTTGATCTGTGTTAGATTAACTTCAAGAATTTTTGCAATAATACTATCCCCATTTATTTTGAATATGGTATCTTGGGCTTTATTTATAGTTGAAATAAAGAGAAAAAAAGTAAAAAGAGGTACTACTTTTTTCATTTTTGATTAGTACTTTTCGTTGTACAATTTTACCGCTTCGCGATTACATTTTTTTCTTTTCGATTTGGACACTATTGAAATAACCGGACAAGCAATTGCAGCGGCAGCTAAAATAACGCTTATTGAAACCAATCCGGAATTATTAGTTCCATTATAACTTCCCGAAGAGTAAGTGTTGAAACTATTGGCTAATGCAACCAAAGATCCTATTCCAAGTGGGATAGCGGCAAACCCAATGTATTGCATTTTATTAGCATCCTTAGCTGATTGCACAAGTCCAATAATTTGTTTGTCTTTTGTACTCATTAAAATACGTTGCATTTCCCGTTCCCCTATTTTTCTGCCTTGATATTTATAACGGGAACCATAAGGTTCAATTTTGCTTTGCGGATTTACTGGCCCTGCATTTGGATTGTAATAATCGTTATTCGCTATTGTTTCGGGCACACTTATTTTCTGTTCTTTAACTGAAAACACTTCTTTCAATCCATTTGAATAAGTGATTTGTTTTATCTCGGATTTATTTTCAACATAGGTAGGGCCATCCTGAAAATTAAATTTTTTATACTTTATTTCTGTTGAATTTATTTCCAAAATTTTCGCTAAAACAGTATCGCCATTTATTTTGATGATGGTATCTTGAGCTTTATTTATGCTTGAAATCAACAAAAAAATTGCAAAAAGAGTTAAGATTTTTTTCATATCACTTTAGTACTTTTCGTTATATAATTTTACTGCGTCATGATTATAAGTATTTCTTTTCGATTTCTGTACTCCTGAAATGATTGGGCAGGTAATGGCTCCGGCAAGAAAAAGACCACTATAAGCAAGGTCAGTATTGTTTAACCCATATCGATTTCTATTAGGGTAGGAACTGTTGTAAGAAGTCGAAGAATAAAACATTCCTGTACTTTTTAAGAAAAAAATGCCTGATACAATGCCTAACGGAATTCCCAAAAAACCAATGAACTGCAATGCCTTTGCATCTTTTGCCTGAGCAACTAAAGTTATAATTTTTTTATCTTTTGTTTGGTTTAGAATTTCGTATAGGTCTCGTTCAGTCAGTCTTTCATTATGATACTTGTATTGTATTCCCCATTTTTCAATTTTATTGTTTGCAATTACGGGACGATTATAATAATCACGAGGTGGTTCATTATTATTTATGATTACCTGGTTGGTTGTTGCATTAGATGTGGATGTGAAAATTTCTTTTACTCCATTAGAATAGTTTATCTTATCAAGATTTGATTTGATCTCAATATATATTGGTCCATCCAGAAAATCGAAGCGTTTATATTTTACTTCTGTGGGACTTATTTCTAATACTTTTGCGATAACAATGTCTCCACTTTTTTTGAAAATGGTATCTTGAGATTTCGCAGTACAAAAAGAAAGAACCGTGACCAGGAAAAGGAATATTTTTTTCATTCAGATTTGTGTTTGAACGAAAGTACGAAAAAAACAAAATCGCATCAAATATTATTTCGATGCGATTTTTTAGAAGAGCGGGGCTTGAGAAATGCTACGAACTCAAGCCCGATTTTTTGCACAAAAACCTTTCGACCCTTTTTAAGAATAATTTAATTTATTTAAACATTTGACGCATGTCTTATTTAAAAGTTACAGTGTTGATTGAAATTAAAATTTGTTTTTCCATTTCGACTGTAAGAAAAAACCTTTCTTTTGCGTGACTTTGTTAAGATTTCTCCTTTTGGGCGAAATGAATTCGTTATATTTTACTCTTATTGTTTCTATATAACCCCTAATGTTTATGAACATTTTCTAATCCTTCGCAATCGATACATTCAAGTCCCCTGTTGGTCATTATCCATTTACGATTTACCATATCACTATCCAATGCATCATTTACATTATCAATATCGAAAATTATTTTTTCCATACGTTTACTTAAATAAACAAATTTATTTACCGGAACTTTCAAAAGAATTTTAACATTCTGTGCACGTAATTTATCCAGTGCTTCTATGTCGAAATAGCTGTTAAATAGAATGATTGAATCCATTTGAGTAATTGCATAATTAATATTTTTTGCACGATATGTTGCATCCTTTTTATCAAATCCTTGTGCTGATTTTATAGCAACCAATTCAAAGCTATCCGTTTCACTTTTTACAATATTCATTTCAGGATAACCCAATCGGAAACTTTTATCATCCTTTGAGATCATTGTCCAGTCACCAAAACGAACTTTACGGTGATGCATATAGGTAACATCCAGATCATCTTCCGCACTTGGTTTCATGTCGAGATAGAGTGTGTTTCCAATAGGTTGCGAAATACTAATTATTTGTTTTGTTGTTGCTTGTTCTGAAAAATCAGTTCCGACCTGAATGCCAACATAAGTCAATAAAACAAGACCTGTTAACCATAAAATATTAGCAGTATATTTTACTATTTTGTTTTTTTGTTTTATTCTGAAAAGATATTTAATACCTCCATATATCATTGAAAGTAAAGGAATTCCGATAAATAGAATTAAGCCTATTACAACAAATTCAATTGGTAGATCATTTGGCAGAACAGCAGAGCTCAATTCATAGATTGAAAAATGAATAGATGTCATTGGGGAATCAAAAATTGAAATGGTGCCTCTTCCAAAAATAGTCGCCATTAAGCCTATCATTAATGCAATTCCGATAAAGATAAAAATGAAGGCGAAGATTTTACCGGCAATTTGAAGCATATTGAAAAAAACATCTCCAACGAAATCCCGAAATTTTTCGGCAGCAGTTCTGATTCTTTCTTTATTTTCCGAAGATTTTACTTCATCACCAAAATTTTTCATGCGTTTCTTAAAATCTTCGAACTCTTCATTAACAGCCTTTCCGATATTATTCACATCCACTTTTTCACCACGCATTTCTAATTTTTCAGCTGTAGTTTTTGCTTTTGGAATGATGATGATCAAAATAATATACAATAGCAGACCTGTTCCAAATACAAAGAAACTGATCGCAAATGCTGCTCTGAGCCAAATTGGATCAAAGTCAAAATAGCTGGCAATTCCCGAGCATACACCACCAATGACTTTATCATCAGGATCCCTGAAAACACGTCTTCGGCCTTTGTTTTCCGAATAAGTTTTGTTCTCACCGGCAGTTGATTCTTTATTTTCAGTAGTTCCACTTTCCCCTGCAAAATCTTCTGGTTTACCCATAACAGCTATAACAGATTCTACATCATTCATTAAAACAGCTTGTTTCGTTTTGCTTACTTTTTCTTGCAGCATTTCAGCAATCCGTGATTCAATGTCGCTCATAATTTCATCCCGACCATCAGAATCTTTAAAGTACCCTTTTATTGTGCTTAAGTATTTATTAAGCATATCGTATGCATCTTCTTCGATGTGAAAAATAATGCCACTTAAGTTCATTGTTATTGTACGGTTCATCTTTTTGTGTTTTTAGATGTTGTTTGTGAATAAAATTATCTTACTGTTTGTTTATTGTTTTGTTTACGGCTTCTACCAGATCGTTCCAGGTTATTTCTAATTCTTTTAAAAACTGTTCTCCTACCGGGGTGAGCTTGTAATATTTGCGTGGCGGCCCTGATAATGATTCTTCCCAGCGGTAACTCAATAATCCATCATTTTTTAATCGCATCAATAAGGGGTAGAGTGTGCCTTCCACTACAATAAGTTTTGCTTCTTTCATTTTTTCAATAATTTCGGAAGGATAGTGCTCTCCATCTGAAAGTACTGAAAGAATACAAAACTCAAGTACGCCTTTTTTCATTTGCGCTTTTGTGTTTTCTATATTCATGGTTTATAATTTTTTTTGTTGATTAGGTAATTTCTTAAATTTCAAATGCAACGTCTTGTATTTGACATTGCAAAGATATATATTTATTTTAGTACTATGCAAGACATAGTACTAAAATAAATCGTAAGTGTTTGGTTTTCAACAATAAAAAAATCGCTAAAAATGAAAAAATCTTATGTATTTTTGCAAAAAAAATAAAACTGAATGCATTTAGCCCAAGATTTTAACGAATTATTTACCGTAGGAGCTTTAATTAGTTTACTCACCTTATCAGTATTGGAAATTGTATTGGGAATTGATAATATTATTTTTATTTCAATTATTGCAGGCAAATTGCCTAAAACCAAACAAAACAAAGCTCGAACCATTGGTTTAATATTGGCTTTAATAATGCGAGTTACCTTACTTTTTAGTATTTCCTGGATCGTAGGATTAAAAGAAGCTTTATTTACAATTGCGGATTTTGGTGTTACGGGACGTGATTTAATTTTGTTTGCCGGTGGTGTGTTTTTGCTTTATAAGACTACCATCGAATTGCATAATAAAGTTCAGGGCTATGGTGATGAAGAAATGAAAGTAAAAAGAATAAGTTTCAATGCCATTGTATTGCAAATAATATTAATCGATATTGTATTCTCTTTCGATTCGATACTTACTGCTGTTGGACTTGTAACTAATTTATTGATAATGATTGCTGCTGTAGTGATAGCAATGATTATCATGATTATTTTCTCAGGAAAAGTGAGTGACTTCATCAATGATAATCCTACAATTAAGATATTGGCATTATCTTTTTTATTGATGATAGGTGTGGTACTTATTTTAGAATCCTTTCATGAACACGTTGATAAAAAAGTCATCTATATATCTATAGCATTTTCATTATTTGTAGAAATGCTGAATATAAATATGAGAAAGAAAGAGGAGAAACGAAGGCGAGACACCAATAACGATCCCCGCGATTTGATTTAAGAATTTAAAGATTTTATCTTCAGTAGTTTTCCTGAATTTCTTTTGGCACTGTGAATACTGGCATTTAGATCAAATCCTAAAAGTAAGATCAACGAATTGATGTAGATCCACATCATAATTACGATTAGCGTTCCTATTGAGCCATAGAGTTTGTTATAATTCCCGAAATTATTTACATAATATGAGAACATCAACGATGCAATTATAATAAATATTGTTGCAAAGGTTGATCCTGCTGAAAAAAATCGCCACCCTTTTTTTCTTTTAGGTCCGAAATAATAATTGAATGAAATTAGGCAAAAACTAAGACCAAATAAAACTATCCATTTCCCTAATAAAATAAAGTAATACAAAACTTTATCGGTGTGAATAATTTTATGAAGACCTATTTCACTAAAAATAATTAATGTAATTCCCGACCCTATCATTAAAAGATTTACGATAACCATAAACAACGAAACCAAACGCTGCATAAGTGCATTCCGAGATTCCATTTGGTGATACGTTTCATTAAATGCGCTTATCATTGCATTAAAACCATTGGTAGAGAAATATAAGGCAGAAATAAACCCGATTGATAATAAGCCTCCACGCTGATTTTTAATAATATCATTAATAGTACCTTCTGTAGCTTCAAAAGCCGATTCAGGTAAAACATTTTGTAATTGGCTTAAAAGTGAATCTTGAAAATGTTCAATAGGAATATACGGAATAAGAGTAAAAATAAAAATAATAGAAGGGAAGAGCGCTAAAAAAAAACTGAATGATAAGGAGGATGCACGCATGTTAATAGTGCCGTTATGTAAGCCATGAAAAAAAAATTTAGTAACGATATATAGTGATAATCCCTCAAAACCCGGTAAAATAATACGCTGACTGGCTTTCACTAACTTGTGTGCCAGCTTAAATTTTATTAAACGCTTTATGTTTTTGTGTTGCATAAATGTTTTTCAAATTGCTTTAAGGCTTAAATCAAGGCTTTTAATGCTATGGGTGAGTGCACCTACTGAAATAAAATCAACTCCGCATTTTGCATAACTTGCAATAGTTTTTTCTGTGATACCACCGGAAGCTTCTGTTTCATATTTTCCATTAATAATTTTTACTGCCTTTTTTATTTCTACAGTTGTAAAATTATCAAGCATGATCCGGTGTACATTTCCAATCGAAAGTATTTGTTTTACTTCATCTATATTACGCGCTTCAATTTCAATTTTCAATTTTTTATTTTTTGATTTCAAATAAACATTTGCCGCTTCAATGGCTTTTTTTATCCCTCCTGCATAATCAATGTGATTATCCTTTATTAAGATCATATCATACAATCCAATACGATGGTTGGCCCCTCCTCCAAGCAATACCGCCCATTTTTCCAATCCACGAAGGTTAGGAGTGGTTTTGCGTGTATCGATCACTTTTGTTTTTGTGCCTTTGCAAAGTTGAACCAATTTATTGGTATAGGTTGCAATGCCACTCATGCGTTGCATACAATTTAAAACTAACCGTTCTGCTAATAATATAGATTGTGCTTTTCCTTCAACAATCAAAACGATATCTCCTTTTTTTATTGATTGCCCATCAGTAATAAGTGCTTTTATTTTTAACGTTTTGTCCACCTGTTTAAAAATTTGGAGCGCTAGTTCAACACCGGCAAGAATACCATTTTCTTTTACAAGTAAATGAGCTTTCCCTTTTGCCAATGAAGGAATACAAGCCAGTGAGGTGTGATCGCCATCGCCCTTATCTTCGGCTAAAGCCTGATCAATAAATTTGTGGATATTAAAATTGTAGAGGTCTTCGGGTAAAAGTTTTTTACTCATTTTCAGTCTCAATTCTAAATTGCTGAATAAGCGTTTGAGCGCCAGTAGTTTTTATTAAAAAATAAATTCGGAATTTCCCATTGCTTGTTTCTATTGTTCCAATAACATATTGAGAACCATTTTTGGATTCGCTTTTATGAGCAACAGTATATGATTTTACAGGATGTTTTCCGAAGAAATCTTTTAAGATCATTTCTGCCTGCTGCTTGCTGTAAACATCTTCTTGTTCAATTACTTTCAGATCGATATTTTCAATAAAGTATTTTGAAATATTTTTGGGATTTCCTGAACGAATAGCAGAAGCAATATCGTCAATTACATCAAGCGTGAAAGCAAAAGAAGAAAGAGCAATAATAAATAATACTATAAAAGATCTTGTTTTCATTTTTAGATTTCTTTTTTTTTCTTAAAAAAACGCAATAATTAAGCCATAATGCAATTATTTCCACTCCAAAAAATTGCTATACCACAAAAATATAGTTTTTTTGCATTAATATTCTATCTAAAATGAAAATTACTTTATTGCTTAACGGTAAAACCGAAGACGATTATATTATAAAAGGTTTTGCTACCTATGAACAACGTTTAAAACATTATATTTCGTTCGAAACTATTGTCATTCCTGCATTAAAAAACACTAAAGCACTCAGCATTGAACAGCAAAAGCAAAAAGAAGGAGAAATGATCTTTAAACAAATTCAGAATTCTGATAAATTGATCCTGTTGGATGAAAATGGTAAAGAATATAATTCAGTTTCATTCTCCGAATTTATTCAGCAGCAAATGAATTCAGGAATTAAAAATATTGTTTTTGTAGTGGGCGGTCCGTATGGATTTTCAGAAGAAATATATAAACGTGCAAATGGAAAGATCTCACTTTCAAAAATGACTTTTTCACATCAGATGGTTCGCTTGTTTTTTGTGGAGCAATTATATAGAGCTATGACGATTTTGAAAAATGAACCGTATCATCATCAATAATTTGGTAATGTGTTAATTTGAAAACTAAAAGAATTAACCCAATTTAAAATGAGGTATGAATCACAGGGGATTCACTTCATAATGAACAATCTGCTCATTTTCAAATTTCCAAATTGGTAAATTTTTAAATTAGTTGAACTCCCTTATCAGTAAGCTTCACAAGTCGTTCTCTGTAAAGTGCGCCAACAGCTTTTTTGAACGCTTTTTTACTGATCTGAAGTTTTGCTTTTATTTCTTCCGGTGAGCTATTGTCGCTTAATGAAAGAAAACCATTTTCCTCTTTCATCATTTTTAGGATGCGCCATTTTACATCATCAACTAATTCGTATCCGCTTTTCTGAAGACTAAGATCTATCTTGTTGTCCTCCCGCACACATTTTACAAATCCTTGTACCTTATCACCAACCCGTATGGCTTCGTAAATTTCATTTTTATAGATCAATCCGCTATAACGGTTATTAATTATGGCATTATAACCCAGATCGGTTTCTGAGTAAATTAAAAGTTCAACTATATCGCCTTCCCGAACCTCAATGTTTTCACGTTCTAGGTATCGGTTCAATTTTCCGGAGGCGACCAAACGATTGGTTTCTTCATCCACATAAACGAATACTACATAACTTTTTCCCGGATCCATTCTCATCGGTTGTTCCCGAAAAGGAACAAGCAGATCTTTATCCATTCCCCAATCTAAAAATGCACCAATATTATTCACTTGTTTAACCTCTAAAAATGCAAAAGTATCAGCAGTAGCAAATGGTTTTACCGTAGTTGCGATCAAACGATCATCAGAATCTCTGAAAATAAATACATTTAAGAAATCGCCAATTTTTGTTCCCCTGGGAACCCATTTTGTGGGCATCAAAATTTCCACATCGCCTTCACGCAAGTAAATACCAAATTCTAATTCTTTTACTACTTCAAGCTCATTGTATGTTCCTACGTTTATCAATTTGTTTATGTTTTTAATTTATTGAAAATTTTGACCATTATTTTCATCTCGTTTTTTTACGCCTTCCAGGATGGAAGTAACTAAGGATAATATAAAACTGAAAAGTAGCGCCCACCAGAAACCATCAACATGAAATCCTGTAACTAATTTTTCAGTAAGTAAGATCATTAACGCATTAATAACCAATAAAAATAATCCAAGAGTTATAAATGTGATTGGAATAGTTAAGAGAACCATTATTGGTTTTACTACTGCATTTAAAAAAGCAAGAACCGCGGCAACTTTAAGGGCAATATAGAAACTATTACCCTCAATGTGTATGCCTTTTAAAATATAGGAAGAAATTAAAACTGCCAGTGTAGAAATAATAAGTTGAATAATAAATCTCATAAAAAATATTTTTTTGCAAAGGTAATATTAAAAAGTATTGGCAATTGCATCAGCGCATTTTTGTCCGTCAATTGCTGCTGAAACAATTCCACCAGCATAACCAGCGCCTTCACCGCAAGGATACAATCCTTTAATTTGTATATGTTGCAATGTTTCTGCATCACGCGGAATGCGTATGGGAGATGATGTGCGGGATTCAACACCAACAATTACTGCTTCATTTGTATAATAACCACGCATTTTTTTTCCGAATTCTATAAATCCTGCCTGCAAACGTTTTCCAATTGCTTCTGGTAATAATTGATGCAACGGTGCAGATCCTACTCCAGGTTGATAGGATGTATCGGGTAGGGTGGAAGAGAGTTTATTCGTTGTAAAATCAACCAATCGTTGTGCTGGCGCTGTTTGTGTTTTTCCTCCGGCAGTCCAAGCCATTGTTTCCAAAGCTTGTTGATAGCGTAATCCGGCCAAAGGTCCGAATTGTTGAAAATCTTTTAAATCAACGTCTTCCGTAGTAACTACAATTCCTGAATTAGCAAATGGGTTATTTCGTTTGGATGGCGACCAACCGTTTGTTACAATTTCACCTGGTGCAGTTGCGCATGGAGCAATGATTCCGCCCGGGCACATACAAAATGAATATACGCCACGTCCTAATACCTGATGTACTAAACTGTATGATGCGGCAGGCAAATAGTCGCGCTTTTTTTCTACTTCACTAATAGTACAATGGTATTGTAAAGCATCTATCAAAACTTGAGGATGCTCAACCCGTACACCCATTGCAAATGTTTTACTTTCAATTATAATATTTTTTTTGTATAGCAATTCAAAAATATCCCGGGCACTGTGGCCGGTTGCAAGTATTATTGAATCAGCTGTAAATTCACTACTTGTATTTGTTTCGAGGTTAGTACAAATTACTCCTTTTATTGAATTTTCTTTGATGATAAGATCAATTACATGTGTATTGAAATGAACTTCTCCGCCACTATTTATAATGGTTTGGCGAATAGATTCAATTATATTGGGAAGTTTATTTGTTCCGATATGTGGATGTGCTTCAATTAAAATATTCTCATCTGCTCCATGCGCCACAAATATTTCTAACACTTTTGAAACATCACCACGCTTTGTAGAACGCGTGTATAATTTTCCATCCGAATAGGTTCCAGCACCACCTTCTCCGAAACAATAATTGGAATTGGGATTTACAAGGTGTTCTTTATTGATAGCTGCCAGATCTCGTCTGCGATCTTTCACATTTTTCCCGCGTTCAATAACAATTGGTTTAAATCCATTCTCTATTAATTGCAAAGCAGAAAATATTCCTGCAGGTCCTGAACCAATTACAATCACCGATTTTTTCAGGCTTACATCAGGATAATTGATTTTTTTAAATAATGAAATTGGTTGTTCATTAATATAAACATCTAATTTTAAATTGATCTTTATGTTTCGTGAACGTGCATCAATAGAACGTTTTAGGATTCTTATTGCAGTAATATTTTTCGGAGAAGAAAATAATTGTTGTGCAGCAATTGATTTTATCAGATCATCATTAGCAGCTTCCTCAGGAGAGAGAACAAGGTTTAGTTCGTGTTTCATTTTTTTGCGGCACGTGTTATCGTGCAATTTGTATGAATGATTAATTTTAGAAAGATTCCAATCGACTCAGTTATGGAATGTTTTAATTTATAAATTCCTTTTTTTTAGAGAATGCAGCTTAGCTTGCCCAATTAATCAATTTTATTTTAAAATCGATTCGTATACCTGCCTACCGCAGGCAGGTTCGTATTGATTCGTATTCGTAAATTTATCCTTCAAAAGTAAGAGAAATTAAAAATACTTTTGATCTTAATTTGTCAACCGAATTCGAAAAAATAGTGTTGTCTTTTATTAATAAATTTGTTGTTCCAAGTGTCAGTTTCCCTTCAATAGCAAACTTGAAATATTGCAAATAAAACTCAGCACCTGCACCAAATTCGTAGGAGAAATCATCACGTTTTAATTTTACAATTTGTTCACTAATAGTTGTGCCATTATTTACTTTTCGTTTGGAAGCAAGATCTAAACTAAATCCTCCACCGGCAAGTATATATGCTCCAAAATTATTTACACGTTTCGAACGTAATTTAAGATCCAAAGGAAAATTCAAGAACGTGGATTCAATTGTTTTTGTTCTTGTTATTGTATCATAGCCCTCAAAATAATATTGCAGGTTGCGTTCAGCAAAAGATAGATTCGGAACAAAACGTAGTGTAATATATTTATGCAAACGTAATTCTGAAACAATGCCTAAATTGAATCCATACTTAGGCGCAGATGTTACGGATTTAAGAGAATCAAATCGTTCAAAATGACTAGCCGGAGTAATAAGAAAATTTGCACGATTTATCCCGATTGTAAAACCAAAATGTAATGGCTCGTTGTAGTAATTAGTTAAGTTACCTCTTTCATTAGGATCTTGCGCTTTTGAAAAAAAAACGAAAAAAACAAAAACAAATGAAAAGATGTATTTTAGTAAGGTTTTCAAACTTCTTTTTATAAATAGTTTAAAAGGAACGTTAAAATGAAGAAATTATTTTGTCCCGATATAAATTGAGGCGATTCCAAATGTTTGTGAAATTGCTTTTGTTTCTTTAAATCCGGCATTACGTAAGATTTTTAAAAAATCTTCCCCTGCCGGAAATGCATTTACCGATTCAGGTAAATACGTATAAGCTGAGTTATCTTTTGAAAAAATCTTCCCAACAAATGGAGTAATATATTTGAAGTAGAATTTGTAAAGTTGTTTTATCGGAAATTTACCGGGCTTCGAAAATTCAAGAACAACTAGCATTCCTTTCGGATTTAATACACGATAAATATCAGAAATGCCTTTTTCTAAATTTTCAAAATTTCGAACCCCAAAGCCAACAGTGATGGCATCAAAACTGTTATCAGAAAATGGTAGATTTTCAGAGTCGCCTAATTTTAATTCGATCTTATTTTGTAATCCTAATTTGTTTATTTTTTCAATACCAAGTTTCAACATTCCTTCTGAAATATCAACTCCTATTACCTTTTCCGGATTTAATTTCATTGCTTCAATCGCAAAATCTCCTGTTCCTGTTGCGATGTCTAAAATGGTTTTTGGTTTTTTATCTTTCAATAATTGGATAGATCTTTTTCTCCAGCCTTTATGGATGCCCATTGAAAGCAGTTGATTAAGAAAATCATACCTAGGAGCTATGTTGTTGAACATGGTTGCAACCTGCTCTTTTTTGCTTGTTGTTTGATCTTTATAGGGAGTTACTATTTCGCTCATTTCAATTTTAATTTCATTGCTTCTTCAAGCAATTGTTTTTTATCAATAGGTACAACACCCACTTTTTCGCAAACCAAGCCCCCTGCAAGATTAGCTAATGTAGCAATATGAACGGGTGAAAGGTTTAAAGCTAAACACAATGCAGCAACGCTTATTACAGTATCTCCGGCACCTGAAACATCAGCTATGCTGCGAATATGAGCAGGGATTAGTGCTTTTGTTTTTGAGTTGTGTGTATAAATTCCTTTTTCAGAAAGTGTAATTAATGCAGTATTAATATTTTGTTTTTTAATAAAATCAGCAACAACTTTTTCCAGTTCTTTTAGTTCGTTATGATTGAACTCAATTTTTAAGCCTTCTTTCAATTCCTTTAAATTAGGCTTAAACAGCGTTACTCCACTGTATGACATGAAGTTCTTCCTTTTTGGATCAACAACTGTGGGAATGTTTTTTTGTTTAGCAAATGATACACTGGTTTTTATTAATTCTTCGGAAATACACCCTTTATCGTAATCTTCAAAAATGATAACATCCACTTTTTCGCTAACAATGAGTTTTTTGATCTGCTTGGTCAATGCTTCATTTTCTTTTTTATCAATCCCATTTTCTATTTCATCATCCACCCTCAGCATTTGATGGTTGCCAGCAATTACACGTGTTTTAACAGTAGTAGTACGTTTTTTGCTTTTTAAAATTCCTTTTGAAGAAAGTTTTTGCTCTTTTAATAATTGAAAAAACAATTTACTTCCCTCATCATCGCCTATGACTGAACATAAGATAGGATTTGCTCCCATTGCTTGTATGTTCAATGCTACATTTGCCGCGCCACCCAAACGATTTTCTTTTTTATTTACGGCAACAATCGGTACAGGAGCTTCCGGTGAAATGCGACTAACATTACCCCACATATAAGCATCGATCATTACATCACCGATGATCAAAACATTGAGTTTGTTAAAAGATTCGAATGTTTCCCGAATGTTCATTTAATTCAATTTAGCTAAGGTTTCTTTCATTCGTTTTACCGCTTCTGTCAATATATTTTCAGATGTTGCATAGGAGAAACGAATACAATTATCATCACCAAACGCATCACCGGAAACCAATGCTACATTCCCTTCTTCAAGAATAAACATACTTAGATCATTCGAATTTTTGATGTGATAATTGTTAAATGATTTTCCAAAATAATAAGTGATGTCCGGGAAAATATAAAAAGCTCCACCGGGTATATTCGTTTTTAATCCGGGAATATCTTTCATCAAATTTAAAACAAGATCTCTGCGTTTTTTAAATGCATCCCGCATTTCGAAAGTAACGGAAGGATTTGCTTTTACTGCTTCCAAAGCTGCCATTTGAGAAATAGATGCGGCACCGGAAGTAAATTGTCCTTGCATTTTTTCACAAGCATCAGCGATCCATTTTGGTGCTCCGATATAGCCAATACGCCAACCGGTCATTGCATAACCTTTTGAAACCCCATTTACGGTTATTACTCTCTCGTAAACAAAATCAAATTGTGCTAAACTTTCATGTTTTTCACCAAAATTTATGTATTCATAAATTTCATCGGAGATAACATATAGATCGGGATATTGAATAATAACTTCAGCCAGCGCTTTTAACTCCTCTTTGTTATATACCGAACCACTTGGATTACAAGGTGTACTAAAAACAATCATTTTTGTTTTCGGAGTGATCGCTTTTTTTAATTGATCCGGGGTAATTTTAAAATTTGATTCAATCGATGTTGGTATCGTAACTGGGTTGCCTTCTGCAAGTTTGATTGTTTCAATATAACTAACCCAGTAGGGAATAGGCACAATCACTTCTTCACCCGGATTTACCATGCTTAAAATGACGTTTGCAATGGATTGTTTTGCTCCTGTTGAAACGATGATCTGGTCAAAGGAATAATTCAAATTATTGTCACGCTTAAATTTTTCAGAAATAGCTTTTCTAAGTTCCAAAATACCGGCAACTGGTGTATAGCGTGTAACATTATTGTCTATTGCCTTCTTAGCGGCTTCTTTAATGAAATCAGGGGTGTTAAAATCAGGTTCACCAATGCTTAAACTTATGATGTCTTTTCCTTGTGATTGCAACTCGCGGCTTTTCTTAGCCATTGCCAATGTTTGTGATTCAGCCAGATTCTTTATTCTATCAGATAATTTAGTCATACAAAATTTAGTTTAGAGGATACAAAACTACTAAAATTGTATTATCTAGCTTTATTAAATGATAGGAGATATTTTTTTAATTCTGAATTTTTAAATTTTAAACGAACTTTATTGATCTATAATCTTTAAGAATCATGATTTTATAGGATTTCTTATTGTTTATGGCAAGTACTAAGGAATCATATTGACAAAAAATTACGATATTTAGCCATTAAACAAAACTATTCAAACCATGGATCCATTATTTGAAATTGTAAAAATAATTTTACCTTGTGCTATTGTATTTCTCACAGCATACTACCTGGTTAAAAACTTTTTAGATCACGAAAGCAGGAAAAAGGCTATTGATATAAAACTTGCCAATCAAACGGTGCTTACACCTATTCGCTTACAAGCTTATGAGCGGGTTGTTTTGTTTTTAGAACGTATTAATCCCAATAGCATGGTTATGCGTTTGACTAAAATAGGAAATGCAGCGAATTTTCAGGGAGAACTTTTAAAAACAATTCGCAGTGAGTTTGAACATAATCTTTCGCAACAAATATACATGAGCAATATGTCATGGGATGCTGTTGTAAGAGGTAAGGAAGAAACCATAAAATTAATCAATATTGCATCTACAAAAGTGAATGCTGATGCAAGTGCCATGGAGTTGGCACAATCAATCATCACAGTTGCTTCACAACTTTCTGAGATGCCGACAAAATCAGCAATAGAAACAATAAAAAGAGAAATTGGTAAAGAATTTTAGAAATAAGTTAAATAGGATAAATGGTTATTAGGTTAATTTTGTCAATAGCCTAACCTTAAATTTACCTATTTCTATTACCTTAATTAACCCACAATTTATGGAAGAAAAAGAGCGTAAACCACAGTTTTTAACTGATTCGAATATTGAAATCAAAAGAGTTTATTCTAAATTAAATGTTCCTGAAGAACAGCCTGGGGAGTTTCCTTTTACACGCGGAGTTCAGCCAACAATGTATCGAAGTAAATTCTGGACGATGAGGCAATATGCCGGATTTTCAACTGCCGAAGAATCCAATAAAAGATACCACTATTTATTGAACAATGGAACAACCGGTTTGTCTGTTGCATTTGATCTTCCTACCCAGATAGGTTATGATAGTAGTCACGATTTTGCTGATGGGGAAGTAGGGAAGGCAGGCGTTGCCATTGATTCATTACGTGATATTGAAATTTTATTTGATGGAATTAAATTGGAAAATATTACCACTTCCATGACTATTAATGCCACAGCATCCAGTCTTTTAGCAATGTACATTGCCTTGGCAAAAAAGCAAGGTGCTGATCTGAAAAAGATCTCAGGTACTATCCAAAATGATATTTTAAAAGAATATGCTGCTCGCGGAACTTATATTTATCCTCCAAAGCCTAGCATGCGTATTATTACAGATATTTTTGAATATTGCAGCAAGGAAGTTCCAAAATGGAACACTATTTCTATTTCCGGGTATCATATTCGTGAGGCCGGTTCTACTGCGGTTCAAGAGTTAGCATTCACTTTGGCAAATGGGAAGGCGTATTTGAAAGCAGCTATTGATAAAGGTTTGGATATAAATGTATTTGCAAAACGATTATCTTTTTTCTTCAATGCGCACAATAATTTGTTCGAAGAAGTCGCTAAATTTCGTGCTGCAAGAAGGATGTGGGCAAAAATAACAAAAGAGTTAGGCGCAACAGACTCTCGTGCTCAAATGCTTCGTTTTCATACTCAAACCGGAGGCTCCACATTAACAGCACAACAACCACAAAATAATATTATTCGCGTTACAACTCAGGCATTATCAGCTGTTTTAGGAGGAACACAAAGTTTACATACCAATGGTTTTGATGAAGCTATTGCATTACCTACAGAAGAAGCTGCTCGAATCGCTTTGAGAACACAACAGATTATTGCATACGAAAGTGGTGCTGCTGATACAGTTGATCCATTGGCGGGTTCCTATTTTGTGGAAGCCTTGACCAATGAAGTAGAAGCGGCAGCATGGGATTATATTCATAAAATTGATGCCTTGGGAGGTTCTGTAGAGGCTATTGAGCAAGGTTATTTACAAAATGAAATTGCCGCATCAGCTTATAAATATCAAAGAGATATCCAAACCGGAGAGAAGGTACTTGTTGGCGTCAATAAGTTTACAAGTGAAGAGGGGCCTTTAAAAGATATTTTCACTATAGATGATTCCATCCGTCAATTACAAATCGACAAAATAAACCAGGTAAAAGCAGAACGCGATAATGAAAAAGTGAAAGAGTTATTGCAAACCCTTGATGCCAATGCTCGAACCAATGTAAATCTGATGCCTACCATTTTAGCGGCTGCTGAAAGCTACGCTACACTTGGTGAAATTGCTGATGTGATGCGAAATGTGTTTGGGGAATATAAATAATTCGTAAGAAACTTTTTTAACAAATTTGAAGTATTATTAATTCATTCCTAATGCTTAATGAGCTATTTCTTTTTGATTCCAAGGGAGAAGATAAATAATTGGTCGAATTCTAATAATAATCAGAACTTTTAATTCATTTTTTACGTAAAATTAGTAATTATATGATTAATGTCATGTTATAGGTTGTTTTATTAAAAAATTTAATTGTTCATTAATTAAGAATTTAGTTTATTCTTGAATCGTTAAACGGCAATATCAGATTGTTTGTCGAAATGTTAATGTTTTTATGCAACCTTTTTTAGATTTTTTGCGTTACTTAATATTATAATAAGGATTATGTGTATGTTTTTTAATGCGCATTTTATTATTTTTAATTTAAAATTTTTATGGAAAAAGGCTACTCCCTTCATTCATTTCTAAAATTCCGTTTATTGGGGATTTTATTTTTTATCCTTTCTGTTACTGATCTTTTTGCAGTAACTACCTATTATTCAAGGGCCAGCGGTAATTGGAATTCCAATACAAAATGGAGTACTGTTGCGTGTGGAAATGCAACAAATACAGGTACTTTCCCGGTTGCCGGGGATATTGTAATTATTTGTACCGGGCATTCTATGTCAGTAAACGTCAACTCTGCATGCGCCTCAATTACTACTCAGGGGTCAGGAAATATAGATTTCCCAACCAATACTATTACACTTACAGTTAGTGGCGATGTTATATTGGCAGGTACTGGAGGGATAACAGCTATTGGAGGAGGGGGCAGCGCTTCCAGAGTATTGAATATTGGCGGGCAATTTATTGTTTCTGCTGGAGCAAATTTACCGCTGGGTGGATTAACAATGACAGTAACCGGAGTTTCGACAATTGATGGAATAATAACCTCTACGGATAATACAGGAAGTAAAACTTTTAATGATAATGTTAATTTAAATGCTACAGGAAGTATTTGGTTTATTGCTAATGAAACATATACAATAAATGCTAATTTGTATATGACAAATGGTAGTATAATTGGAGGCACTTCAACAGGAATACTTATTGTTTCTGGTGCATTCAATGTGCTTTCAGCTGCAGGGGTAACAACAATTGGGCGGGCCAATATAACTATAAATGGACTTACAACCATTGATGGTACATTGTATTTTGGAACTTCAGCTTCAGGAAATAAGAGTTTTAGAGCGGTAACAGTAAATGCTACAGGGGTATGGGATAATACGGTTGGAGAAGATCCGCGTATGAATGGAAATATTATTAACAATGGTAGTTGGATTGGAAATACCGGGGGGACTGCAGATTACCAATTTGGTAGAACAGTAGGTGGTAGCTATACAATTACAGGAAATCCCGTTGTTTTCTCAAGATTATCCATTGAAGATGGAACAACTGTTACCAATTTAGGTACAGTGATTATTGATGGTAATGTAAATCCCGGGATAAGAAATAGAAATGGGAATGGTAATGCTACTTATAACAATGGTGATGGTATTGCGGCTGCGGTACTTTATATTCAAAATTCAGGAGGAGCGGATGGAGCAGATCTTTTGATAAATAAACTTACTTTCAACGCATCCCTGACCGGAAATACAGTTTATTATTCTCGGGGTGGAAATCAAAACATACGAATACCCGATGATGCATGTTATTATAATTTAATTTGCGGGATTAGTGGTACCAAAACCATTCAAACCGGAACGACCGGAATTCGTAATTTGATAACAATAAAAGAAAATGCGATTGTTGATGTAGGAACAAATATCTTTGCTGATGGATGTGGAGGGACAGCCGGTTTAACTATGTTGGATAATTCGCAATTGCTTATTGCGACATGTGCAGCTACCGTTCCTGAATTAACAGGAACTTATACTTTAACAGGTGGATCCATAACACTTAATGGAAATTGTGCTCAAACCCTCAGAGGAGGAGTTGCTTATAAAGATTTGATTTTTAGCGGTAATAACCCGGCATCTTCTGTAGATATGACCGGAGTGATTGCTATTAATGGCAATCTTACAATTTCCGGTCAAGAAATCATTACAGGGAATTCTGTTTTTACAATGGATTGTTTAAAAACATTTACCTACTCCTCAGCTCGAAACACAACAATTTCAGCGAATATGAACATCGGAAGCTTTTCGCAGACAGGTACAGGAACTTTTAATGATGGAGGTAATACTATAACAGTCTGCGGTGCTTCATGGATACGTACGGCAGGAACATATTCAGCTTCTGGCACTGTGATTTTTAATGGAATTACAACCATGAGTGGCACTTCGACTACAACGTTTAATAATGTAATAATTAATCCTGCTAAAACACTTATTGCCGACCCAAATACAATGGAAGTTGCAGGACCTGATTTTACAAATGATGGTACATTTACTCATAATAATGGTACCGTAACATTTAATGGAGCAGGTACTACTTTGATTTCGGGTGCATCCTTCACTACATTTAATCATTTTACCATTAGTTCCGGAACAGTAAAGGGACATCCGACAGAAATGAGTATTAATGGAAATTTTACAAACAATAGTGCTTTTAATCATAATTCCGGCAAGGTGATATTTAGTGGTAGTGCCGCTCAATCCATTTCTGGTACAACTTCGCCAACAGGTTTTGGCAGGCTTGAAATAAATAAAACCATTGCTACGGTTCTTACACAAAATTTAGCAGATGTTACGGTGAAATTTTTATTCACCATGACAGAAGGAATTTTTTCAGTTGGTACCAACACACTTACCGGTTCAATGGCATGTGGTTTTACAGCAACCGGAGGTGATCTGCAAATTGCTAAATTAGCTACTCTTGTTCCTGAATTCAATAATCCATTTGCAATTACAGGAGGTACAGTAACATTAAATGGTGCAGGAGATCAGACATTAAAAACATCTCCAACAGGTGCGGATACATATCATAATCTTGTTTTTTCAACCAGCGGAATAAAAACAATAACAGGGTTACTAACCATTAATGGAGATGTCACTGTTTCGGGAACAGCAACGTTGACAGCTAATTCAAATTTTATACAAAATTCTTCAAAATTATTCAGTTATAATTCTACCGGAGTCACAACTTTAACATCCGCAGTGGCAGTTACAGTTGGAAGTTACTCTCAAACAGCAGGTACTTTCAATATCAATACAAATGCCGCCAATGTATTTTCTGTTAGTGGTGCATCATGGAATAAATCAGGAGGTACTTTTACTAATACGAATCCATCCAAAGTGATATTTAATGCAGCAGTGGCCCAAGTTTTCACTGATAACGGGACATTATTTGCTAATGTTGAAATTAATAATGTGAACCATTTATCGTTGAATAGTAATATAAGTATTTCTACCAATCTAATTTTCACATTAGGAAATATTACAACCGGGATTAATAAAGCTATTCTTACAACAAATGCAACTGCTGTGACCGGAGCTTCACAGATAACCGGTTTTGTGGATGGTAATTTTCAAAAATATATATCCTCAAGTCCAAAAACGTTTGAAATAGGTTCCGGTGGAAATTATGCTCCACTAAACTTAATATTTGCAAGCATCACTACTGCAGGAAATCTTGTTTGTTCAACTACTCCAAACGACCATGTTGATATGAATGCTTCGGATATAGATCCAAACAAAACAATAAATAGATATTGGACAATTGATTTTGCTACTTTAGTTGTAACAACCTTTGACCCGACATTTAACTACCCTAGTACTGATGTAGATGCAGGGGCTGATGTTACTGTTTTTGGAGCACAGCAATACAATGCAATAGCCTGGAGTAATCTTACTGTTTCAGGTACTCCTACTACTACGGCAACCATTCTTACAGGTGTTGCCGGGACTTCTGCTCCTACTGCAAGAGATTATATTATTGGAGAAAGATTTAATCCTAATGGTCTTTACAATGCTGTAACCGGGGCAATGAACTGGAATCTTGCTTCCAACTGGATCAGATACAGAACCGGGCAAATTATTTCGACATTAGGCGATCCGATTATTTTAGGAGTGAGTACTATTTTTACAACTGAAATAGTTCCAGGTGATGTAATATTATCACAAAACACACCCGGAGTAGTTCTTGGAACCGTATTGTCAGTTGATACTGATGGCCAAATAACATTAACTGCCGGAGCTTCAGCAACTACAGCCTTTTCATATGGTATCCAGGCAATCCCCGGAATCACTGATGAAGTGAATATAGGCAATCCATATATTGCGGGTGCTGCTGTGGATGTGACTCTTGATATTCCTTCTACTATTTACAAATTGATTTTTACTAGAATGGCTTTTTCAAATACATTAATTCATGGAGCTGCAAATGCATTAACGATAACAAATAATGCCGTATTAAACCAGCCTTCCGGTGTTTTTACCAATTTATGGAATATTGCAGCAGGTTCAGCAAGTTTAGGGGGAAATCTGATGATTGGCAGTAACGATGCCACTGCTTCTCGTATTGCAAAAGTAATGATGACAACCGGGACTTTAACTATTTAAACTAATCTTGTCTTTTTTATGTCTCCAAATGCTGCTGCAGCTGCAAATGCGGTTATGGACCTGAGTGGAGGGGCGTGTACACTTAATATGTCTGGTAATTTTACATTAACAAATACCGGAAATAATTGGGGAACTTTTACTCCGGGTGCTTCAAGCATAGTAAATTATAACAAATCCAATGCAAGCACCACTACCCAAATTATTAATTTAACCACTATTGCACCTGCTGTTACTTATGCTAATCTCAATCTTAACAATACCAGTTTGAATACAAGCACAGGAAAACTCGGTGCTACAATAAGCAAGCCCATTACTGCAGCGATGATTACAGGAAACATGAGAATACAAAGCGGTAAATTTTATACAACAACTTTTGCGATAGCTGGGAATGCAGGAAAGATTTTTGAGGTTGCAGATTCAGCTATATTTGAACTAACCGGAACATCAGCATTTCCTACCGGTTTTACAATCTTCACCTTTGGCCCAAAAAGTATTACACAATATCATCAAACTAATTTTCAATGGATTAAGGTCATAGCCGCTCCAGGCTATGGACATTTACAGTTGCAACCTTCCGCAACAATAAATCACTCATTCCAAACAGGAACAACTCTTGTGCAAGGTAATCTTGATCTAGGGAACGGTACAAATATTGTGACATTAAACTCAGGGGTAGCAGCTATTACCGTTAGTGTAACCGGAAATATAAAAATATTTCCAAATGCTACTTTTGATATTACCAACTTTACGAATACTCCTGCCGTTAGAAGCGATGGCGACTGGACCAATAATGGCGGGACATTTACCCCGGGCGTAAGAACTGTTACCTTTAATGGAACCGGAGCGCAACAGATAAATGGAACACCTGCTTCTCAAACATTCTATAATGTAATTGTTGCAAAAACAGCTGGGACAACTTTGTCGGTTGGAGGGAGTACCACTACTTTAACTACAAATAATTTGACAATAAATTCCGGTACCTTAAGTTCACCGGCTACGTTAAATATTAATTCTACCGATAATGCTGTGTTAACACTTGCCGCAGCAGGAAACATGGATGGCAATGCTTCTTCCATTAGTATTACAGGAAACTGGATAAATAACGGAGGCGTATTTAATGCTGGAACAAGTTCAGTTAATTTTACCGGATTAACAGCTCGTCAGATTAATGGTTCAGCTGTTGCACAAACATTTAATAACATAGTTATCAATAAAACTAACGTAACAATAAGCACTGGTGGAAGTACAACAACTATCACATCCAATGATTTTACATTATCCGATGGTAATTATACAGCTCCTGCGACAATGAATATTAATGGTAATATGCTGGTTAATGGAACCAGTGGAGCGGATACATATACAGGTGGAACAAATACAAATGTTTCGGGTCATATTACTTTTAATACAGGAGCTTTGACCTGGGGAACCAATGTTGTTTTAAATGGTACCACAGCTCAAACGGTAAATGGTACCTCTACCATTCCTAACTTTACTAATTTTAGAATTAACAATACTGATGATTTAACTGGAAATGCTGTTACAGTAAACAAACCAATTACAGTTAATGGGGTGTTCACACTTACTGATGGCCACCTAAAAACTACTGCAACAAATATTATTACTCTTGGGGCTGCCGCATCAGTTATACTTAATGCACCTGTAACACAAGATAGTAGTTTTGTCAGAGGGCCAATGGCACATTTGCAAAATGCTACCGGTAGTGTTACAAAAGTTTATCCTGTTGGTGCGAATGATAATTTGTTGCACCGGGCAGATTTGACAATAAATCATAGTGTTGCAGCAGCAACAACTTATACCGCTGAATATCTCTGTGTCTCTGCTTTACTCATGGGATGGACGCTTCCTGCAACCCTGGATGCCGTTTCCAACTATGGACAATGGGATATCACTAAATCCGGAGCATCTACATTGGGAACAGGATCGGTAAAGTTGTATTACAGGACTCAGGATGCTATTACTACTCCTGCTGATCTTAGAGTTGCAAAAGGGAACCCTAACGCCTGGACAGATATTGGAGGTGTTGGAACTACCGTTCCTGAAGGAGATATTACTTCTACTATTAATTTTACAACTTTCAGTCGATTCGCGTTAGCAAATAAATTGGGAGGTTCAAATCCTTTGCCTATTGAACTTCTTACTTTTGATGCTAAACCAAATAATGAAATTGTTGATTTAAATTGGACAACCGCCTCAGAAAGCAATAATGATTATTTTACAATTGAAAAAACATTAGATGGTACTAATTTCGAACTAGTTGAAAAAGTAAATGGGGCAGGTAATAGCACTTCTGTTTTAAACTATTCAACGAAAGATACTCATCCTTATGAAGGTGTGTCGTACTATCGATTAAAACAAACAGATTTTAATGGCGCTTATACTTATTCCAACCTGGTGTCTGTGGAGTTTAAGGCGAATGCTGAATTTTCATTTAATGTGTATCCTAATCCGAATGAAGGTTCATCAATTAATTTAGCGCTCAAGGCAAATAGAGGCGAGGAAGTATTGGTTGTGGTATATGATGTAACGGGTAAACAAAGTTATTCAAAGATAATTGTTACCGAAGATAATGGCGAACAGGTATATGCCATCGATCCTTCTCAAAAATTATCACCGGGTGTTTATTTGATTACAGGAACTACTAATCAAAGTATTTATAGCAAAAAACTCATTGTTAAATAATATTTTTAAAATAATTTCATTAAAACATTCTTGAATATATTTTTAATAACGAAAAGCTCTTGATAATATCAAGGGCTTTTTTATATTTGTGAAAAAGGTATTCGATAAAAAATGAAACAACGTGCGATCTATTTCTTTTTTTATTTACTTCTGATCTTTTTTGATTTCGATGCAAGTTCTTATGCTCAGGAACCTCATGTAATTGATTCTTTAAAGCAAAAAATTAAAACATTATCCAATGATACTTCCTTCTCTTATTGGTACGATGTATTAGCAAAAGAATATTCTGAAATTAATCCTGATTCTGCTATAATATATGCAAACCATTCGTTGGCCCTTGCAAAAAAAATAAACAAACCCGAATATCAAATTGATGCTTTACTATCATTAGCTATGATATATCGTCATCGAGGAGAATTTAATACTGCCTTAAATCATCTTCAAAATGCACTTGCAATCGCTACAAAACATAAAATAAAAGGTAATTATTTTGAACAAGTTTATTCTTCTCTTAATTTGGCCTATACGGAGCAAGGGAATTATACTGTTGGAATAGAATATGGTTTCAAGTCATTACATGAGATTGAAAAAACAGGCGATACATTAACTATGGCATTGTCAAATAATAATCTTGCCAATACTTTTTTTCAAATTAAGCAGTTTGAAAAAGCAATGAAACATTATAAGATTGCTTTGACATATGCAAAAAAAATAAACCATTTATACGGACAAGCTCTCCTTACCGGTAATATTGGTAGCGTTTATTATGAAATACGAAAATTAGATAGTGCAAAAATTTATTTCGAACAGTCTCTCAATTTATCAAGGAAAATAGATGATGTTGTAGGTGAAGCAACCTCCTATTTAAATCTGGGGAGTTATTATCAGATAACGCATGACAATAAAACTGCCATTGACTATTTTTTAAAGTCTTTAAAGATCTTTGAAGAGATGAAAATGCAACCCAACATTGCTGATCTATATTACAATATTGCTACTTCTTATTTAGAAATGAAAGAGTATAAAAAATCTGAAAATTATGCAAAAAAATCATTAGAAATAGCTGATCAGATCGAGAGTTATCCTCATAAAGAGCAAGCTCATCTGGCTTTAAAAAATGTATTTGAAAAAATGAAAAATATGGAGCAAGCATATTATCATTACAAAGAATATATACTAGCAAGGGATACAATTTATAATGAAAAAAACAAAAAAGAACAGTTTAAGTCTGAATTGATCTACGAATATGATAAAAAAAGATATACTGATTCGTTGGGTCAGGTTTTACTTTCAAAAATTCAGAAAGAAGAATTAAGTAGAGAAAAAGAAAAAACTGAAACTCAAAAAAAATTGTCATACACTGCATTGATAGGTTTTATACTCATGCTTTTATTGGCCTTATTTATTTATAAAGGATACAAAGAAAAAAAGAGGTCCAACAAAATTATTTCTGAACAAAAAAACAAAGTGGAAATTCAAAAACATGAAATTGAATTCCAAAAAAGTATTTTAGAAACAAAAAATAAGGAAGTAACAGATTCCATTAATTATGCAAAGCATTTACAGGATGCTATTTTGCCCCCTTTAAGCCAGATAAAAGAACATTTACCTGATTCTTTTATTTTATATCAGCCGAAAGATATTGTTGCAGGTGATTTTTACTGGATGGAGGTTGTTGACAACAATATTCTAATAGCAGCAGCAGATTGTACGGGACATGGAGTGCCGGGAGCAATGGTATCGGTCGTTTGTTCAAATGCATTGAACAGGGCTGTAAAAGAATTTGGAATTCTGGAACCGGGTAAAATTTTAGATAAGGTCCGTGAGTTTGTCATCGAAACATTCGAAAAAAGCGAAAGCGAAGTAAAGGATGGAATGGATATATCGCTTTGTTTAATAAATAAAAATACAAATGAACTTAAATGGTCTGGAGCCAATAACCCATTATGGATCGTTAGGAATAACGAATTAATTGAACTAAAACCCAATAAACAGCCTATTGGAAAGATAGATAATCCAACACCATTTACTACCCTTGTGAACAAATTGCAATTAAAAGACAGTATTTATCTTTTTACAGATGGTTATGCTGATCAATTTGGTGGGCCAAAAGGAAAGAAATTTAAATATTCACAATTAAAAGAGGAATTGATCTTTATTTCTCAATTGAGTGCCGAAAAACAAGCAGAATTATTAGTTAATAAAATTCAAAATTGGAAAGGTAGTTTCGAACAAGTAGATGATATCCTGGTTATTGGTATCAAATTATAAAAAATTGTATAGAAGGAGGTTATGAAAAATGTTTATAGATTCACTTTAATAAATCCTCGTATGTTATTAATTATCTATTCATCTACATTTTTTGCTCAGTCGTAGGCAATTCGAAATTAATAGTCTAATTATTTCATTTTTAGCGAGTTATTTGCTACCTTTACTCTCCCATCAATATATAAAAAATCATGTTTGAGATTCTAAAAAGTTTTGAGACAAAGTATGGTTACCTTAAGAAAAAAGGTTTAACCATTGAAGGATTGGCTATGGTTGATGTGAAGAAAAAAAAGCACGTCATTAAGATCAGCAGACCACTTGTTTTTGATAATCGATTGTTACCAAAGCGTTTCGAAGGGCTGGATGTAAAAACAAATATTAAGCTGAGCACTGAAATGCCAAAAGAGTTTAATGTTGATCGTACCCAACCGGATTGGCATAAAAAGCAATATATTTGGGCTCCTGAGCGTTTTGTAAAATATGTGGAACGTTGTGAAAAAGAAATAAAAGCGCAGTTGAACAATCCACAAATGACAAAACCTGAAATATTAGACGCATTATGCTTCGGTAATTTCGAGGAGCATAAATTAAAAAGTTTGCAATTGGTCAAAGAAGGAAAATTGCCGGCTTATCACGAGAACTAATTAAATTTAATATAAGGGTTAAACATTAGTTTATAAGAGCACTTTGAGTAATCAAGGTGCTTTTTTATTTCATATATTCGCGTTATAAAATCTAAATCCTAAGTGTAAATGGAAGGTCATATCAAATCAAGCATATCAGGGGGCATTGCTACAATCACTTTTTTTCACCCTCAAAGTAATTCGATGCCCGGAATATTATTACGTCAATTGGCAGAAGAAATAACCAATGCAGGAAATGACACAAATGTGAAAGTGATTGTTTTGAAAAGCGAAGGAGAAAAGACTTTTTGTTCCGGTGCCTCTTTTGACGAATTGATTTCTATTAAAGATCTGGAAACCGGAAAAAAATTCTTTTCAGGATTTGCTTTGGTCATAAATGCAATCCGTACTGCTCCAAAATTTGTAATAGCGCGTGTTCAGGGAAAAGCAGTTGGTGGAGGTGTTGGTATTGCATGCACAGCTGATTATACGTTGGCGGTCGATTCTGCTTCTGTAAAGTTAAGTGAATTAGCAGTTGGTATTGGCCCTTTTGTAGTTGGACCTCCTGTGGAACGGAAAATAGGTACAGCAGCATTTACTGCTTTAACTATCAACGCAACTGAATGGCAAACAGCGGACTGGGCAAAAGAAAAAGGAATGTATGCATCAGTTTTTAATACTATTGAAGAAATGGATAAAGCTGTTGCTGAGTTAGCGGATAAACTCTCAAAATCAAATCCTGAGGCAATGGAAATGCTTAAAAAAGTATTCTGGAAAGGAACCGAAAATTGGGATACTCTTTTAATTGAACGTGCTGAAATGAGTGGGAAATTAGTGCTTTCAGAGTTCACCATCAATGCAATAAATAAATTTAAAACGAAAAGTTAGATTTGAGTATTGAGAATAGAGATATGAGATTTTTTGTCGTATTTCTTTTATCTCAAATCTCATGTCTTACAACTCACATCTTAATACTCATACTCAATTCTCACATCTCAATTCTCACATCTCAATTCTATTTTTGTGCAAAAACGTTTAAACAAATTCATTAGCGAAACAGGCACCTGCTCCAGACGGGAGGCAGATAAACTTATTGAGCAAGGACGAGTTACTGTTAATGGAAAAATCCCTGAATTAGGAACAAAAGTTTCCGGTGCTGATGAAATCACGATTGACGGAAAGCCTTTAAATTCAAAAGAAAAAGCAATTTACATCGCTTTTAATAAACCTATTGGCATCACAAGTACCACCGATCTGAAAGATAAGGATAATATCATCGATTACATTAATCATCCCAAGCGGATATTTCCAATAGGTAGATTGGACAAACCTTCTGAGGGATTGATCTTTTTGACGAATGATGGTGATATTGTAAATAAAATTTTGCGGGCAGGTAATAATCATGAAAAAGAATATGTGGTAACAGTTGATAAACCGATAACCACAGACTTTATTCAGCGAATGGGAAATGGTGTAGCAATTTTGGAAACTGTTACAAAAAAATGTGTTGTAACACAAGAAGGAAAAAATAGATTTCGTATAATTTTAACGCAAGGTCTTAACAGGCAAATCCGTAGAATGTGCGAAGCTTTAGATTACAATGTTACCAAGCTGAAGCGAACACGTATTATGAACATTACGTTAGAAAAATTAAATGCAGGGGAGTGGAGATATTTAACAACAGAAGAAATTAGTAACATCAATAAATTAGTTGAATCATCCAGCAAAACGGAAGAAGCGTCAATAATAAACGATTATGAAGATTAAAAACAAACTAAAAATTTTAGATAAAAAAACGTTAACCCTTTTTCTGAAAATTGGTTTTGCTGAAGGAGTTTCCTTTCTGGTATTATTATTTATTGCAATGCCGTTAAAATATTTTATGGGTCTACCATTGCCTGTTAGGGTTATGGGTATGATACATGGCGTATTGTTTATCTGGTATGTCATCGCACTCTTAAAGGCAACGTTGGAATATCAGTGGAGTTTCAAAAAGGCTGCGATTGCTTTTCTACTATCGTTCCTTCCATTCGGAACATTTTATCTGGAAAGAACATTAAAAGAAGAACTCTAGTTTTTTATCAAGAAGTTATCCTAAAAAAATTAAAAACATTTATTACGTTCGCGATATATTTTTCTAAAAAAAAACACTCGAACCGACCGATTTTATTCTATTTCGAAATTTCCATTTTCACTTTTTTGTTCTTGATCTTTTCATTTTTAATTAAACTGAGAACCGAGTCAATTTTTTTTCTATTAACAGCAGCATAGGAAGAAAAGTCAAGCACCTCGATCAATCCCAATTCGTCTTTTTTCAATTCCCCTTTTTGAAGCAGCATTCCAACAATATCCATTTTATTGATCTTGTCTTTTTTCCCGGCAGCAATGTAAAGTGTGCACCATGGTGTGTTTTCCGGAATCTTGTTTTCCTTTGGTAAAACTTCCGGGATAGGAGTTTCCTTGATAAAAGGAGGAATATGTTCACCTGCTCCTAAAATCAAATAAGCTGTTCCTTTAGCGTTCATACGTGCTGTACGACCATTCCGATGTATAAAAACATCCTCGGTATGCGGCAATTGATAATGAATAATGTTTTCAATTTCCGGAATATCCAATCCGCGGGAGGCAAGATCTGTAGTAATTAAAATCCGATAGGTTCCATTTCTGAATTTTATCAAAGCTCGTTCTCTGTCTTCTTGCTCCATTTTTCCATGAAATGTTCCATGTATCAAACCTTTCTCTTTCAGTAATTCACTGAAACGATCAACGGCATCCCTGTGATTACAAAACACAAGAGTAGCTGTGTTACCTAATTTACATATCAAAGCAAATAAAGCTTCTATTTTATCTTTTTCTTCAGTTGTTACAATTTTTAATTTTAAACCTTCGGCTTTTGTAGGAGTTTTACTTAAATAATTTAATTCAATCGGATCGTTAATTCCGGTGAATGATGGAATCTCCTTCATTTTTGTGGCAGAGGTCAACATCCGTTTTTTTATTTTTTTTAACTGATAAATAATGTATGACATGTCTTCCTGAAAACCAAATTCAAGTGCTTTATCAAATTCATCCAGTACTAAAGAGGTTATGGTTGATGTATCCACATTTTTATTCCGGATATGAAATGCAATTCTGCCAGGTGTTCCGATAAGTAATGCCGGTGCTTGTTCCAGGTTATGTTTTTCTGTTCGGGTAGAATGACCACCATAACAACAATTCACTTTAAATCCTGTTCCCATTTGTTTAAAAACCTGTTAGATCTGCAAACCTAATTCACGGGAAGGTACCAAGACCAATGCCTGTACGCCCGTTTTGTTTTTATCCATTTGTGTTAACAAAGGCAATAAAAAACCGAGGGTCTTTCCTGATCCGGTAGGAGAAAGTAATACAACATCATTTGCTTTTTTTGCTGCTTCAATTGAAGCAATTTGCATTTCATTTAAGGAAGAAATTTTTAAATTCTCCAGCACTTTTTGTATCATCCTTATTAATTTGATCCCAAAGGTACGCTTATTATTGAGGGTAAAAGAAGAACAAAAAATGAAAAAATCATTACATTTGAATAAATTTATTTGGAACACAAACAATTAAAAAATAATATCATGAAAAATATCTACTTATTTTTACTTTCCTTCTTATTGTCATTAAGTATGAATCTTAATGCACAATGTACTTCCTGTACAATTACAATTAGTAGCAATGATCCTGCAAATCATATAATTTCAGCAGGACAAACGATGTGTATAACATCAACAGGTACTTCTACTGGTTTAATAACAATTACAACAGGCGGAACATTATGTAACCAGGGAACCATTAATTCATCAAACTTATGGGTGCAAGGTGGAACATTTAATAATTATGGAACCATAACAACAACAAATGTTTTGACATCCTCTGCAGGAACTTTTAATAATTATGGAAATGCTGACATTGATAGTTTGCTGATCATGCAAACAAATTCTTTATACATCAATTCAGGAACAGTTACCAATATTCGTTTTGCCGTAACTTCAAATGCTTCGGCAACTAATTCAGGTAACATAACAGCTGATTTTATGGGAGATTCAACATGTTTGGCATTTAATAATTATGGTAATCTAACTGTTAATTTCGATTTTGGAAATGCATATAACAGCAATTTTAGTAACCATGGTTATGTAAAGATCATGCGTGATTTTTATAATTCGTACGGCTCTAATTTTAATGTAGGTAATTGTATGATCACTGTAGGGCGTGATTGGTATAATTCAGCTACAATTTCTGGTCTTGCAGGAGCATGCGGAGGGTTTAATATTGCGGCTTCTTCATTAAATTCGGGTACCATTGGTTCAATTGGTGGACCAGTTGTTGATCTATGCGATGCCGGTCATCCTGCTTTAGGTATTGATGCTCCGGGTGGAACAATTGCCAGCAATACAACATATTGTACCTGTACAAATAATTGTGTTTTAGTTGCAGGTATCCATGAAGCTGCTGCTCAAAGTAGCGTTTTGATACAAAGTATTTACCCAAATCCTGTTGCTAACAATTTAACGATCGAACTAAATAATAATGAATCAGAGCTTTTACAAATTGAGATAGTGGACATGTTAGGACGAAAGCAAATCTCGAATTCTTATAAAGCAAACATTGGCGGAAACAAAACTTCGGTAAATGTTTCTGATTTGGCACAAGGGACATATATTTTAAAAATTACTGATTCACATCAGTTGCAAGCTACACAGATGTTTAATGTGACGAAATAGAAATTATTTTACTTATTTAAAAGAGCGTTTAAATGACGCTCTTTTTTTTTTAAACAATTTAAATTGAAGTGGAATAATTTCAAAATACCTTCCATTTCATATTCAAATAAATAGTATTTTTAAAAAAAGAAATTTTAGAAAATAGACCGAGTAGAATGTTGCAAACAATGTCTGACAAAAAACGGAAAATAGATTCATCCATTGCTGAAGAAACACTTTTAAAAGCATTTGAGCTGATGTGTACCGCCAAAGCCATGTCTGAATTATATGAAGCAAATAAGGATGTTTGTTCAAAATACGTACATGCTACTTCCCGCGGACATGAAGCCATTCAATTAGCAATGGGCCTCCAGCTTAAAGCACAGGATTATTTATCAGCTTATTACCGTGATGATGCCATGCTGCTTGGAATTGGTATGCAACCTTATGAATTAATGTTGCAATTATTAGCAAAACGTGATGATCCATTTAGTGGTGGTCGAACCTATTATTCTCATCCAAGCTTGAGAAGGGATGATATGCCAAAAATTCCTATGCAATCCTCTGCAACCGGAATGCAGGCCATACCAACAACAGGTGTTGCTATGGGGATTCAATATTTAGAAAAACAAAATTTATTACCTGATTATGGTGATGAAAAACCAATAGCAGTTTGTTCATTAGGAGATGCGTGTATCACCGAAGGTGAAGTGGCAGAAGCTTTTCAAATGGCGGTGTTAAAAAAAATGCCTATTCTTTATTTGGTTCAGGATAATGAATGGGATATTTCGGCAAGTGCAAAAGAAATTCGTGCTCAGGATGCATCAGAATATGCAAAAGGTTTCAAAGGATTAGAAACACGTACGATTGACGGAACTGATTTAATCAAATCATTTAATACAATCAAAGAAGTTATTGCATTGATCCGAAAAGAACGCAGACCATTTTTAATTCATGCGAAAGTTCCTTTGTTGAATCATCATACATCTGGTGTTCGAAAGGAATGGTATCGTGATGATCTGGAGGAAGCGCAAAAACGTGACCCGTTTCCAAAATTCAGGAATCAATTGATCGTTGCAGGTTTTGATAATTCTGAATTAACAGAAATCGAAAATAAAGCAAAAGCAAAAGTTGAAGAAGATTATCAAAAAGCTTTATTAGCAGAAGATCCGAGGCCTGAAGATCTTTTTGATCATGAATTTTCACCAACACCAATCACTGAAGAAAAAGGGGAGAGGGAGCCAAAAGGAAAAGAAAAAACGGTGATGGTTGATTCTGCTTTGTTTGCTATTCGCGAATTAATGGCAAAACATCCTGAATGTTTATTATACGGTCAGGATGTTGGAGGAAGGCTTGGAGGTGTTTTTCGTGAAGCTGCAACATTGGCGCAAACCTTTGGTGATGATCGCGTTTTCAATACACCAATTCAGGAAGCATTTATAATCGGAAGTACAGTTGGTATGAGCGCAACAGGTTGTAAACCTATTGTTGAAGTACAATTTGCCGATTATATCTGGCCGGGACTTAATCAATTGTTTACCGAGGTTAGTCGTTCTTGTTTTTTATCAAATGGAAAATGGCCGGTAAGTTGTATCATCCGTGTTCCTATTGGTGCATATGGCAGTGGCGGACCATATCACTCTTCAAGTGTGGAAAGTGTTTTGGCAAATATCCGAGGAATAAAAATTTGTTATCCATCAACCGGAGCTGATTTTAAGGGCTTGATGAAAGCTGCTTACTATGATCCTAACCCTGTAATAATGCTCGAACACAAGGGTTTATACTGGAGTAAAATAAAAGGAACAGAAGATGCCCGTACCATAGAGCCGGATGAAGATTATATTATTCCATTAGGCAAAGCACGCATGGTGCAAGAAGTGGATGCTTCTTCAGAGAAACAAACATTAACCATTATTACTTATGGAATGGGTGTTTATTGGGCAAAAAATGCAGCGAAAGATTTTCCTGAGCAAATTGAAATTGTTGATTTACGAACGATTAATCCATTAGACGAAGCAACAGTTTTTTCATCGGTTAAAAAACATGGAAAGTGCATCGTGCTTACAGAAGAACCTTATAACAACGGATTTGCACAGGCATTAGCCGGACGGATTTCGAAATATTGTTTTGAATCGTTGGATGCACCGGTTGAAATTATTGGTGCTGAAAATTTACCAGCAATTCCTTTAAATTCAATATTGGAAGCAACGATGTTACCTAATGCAAGTAAAGTTGCAAAAGCAATGGAAGAATTATTAAAATATTAATTTTCTTTACCGCAGAGTCGCTAAGGCGCGAAAGAAAAGGATAATTATATTGAAGCGAGAAATGATAAATAGGAAATTTTTAAAAAAAATCCAATAAAAAAAACTCTGCGACTTTGCGCCTTCGCGGTAAAAAAAACTATGCTATCCAACAACGACATACTAAAAAAGCTACGTGTAGCGCTTGAACTAAAAGACGAAGATGTAGTAAAGATCTTGAAATTAGTAGAATTTGATATTTCGAAAAGTGAATTAAATGCGCTTTATCGTAAACCGGATCACCCGAATTTTAAAGAATGTGGTGATCAATTGTTACGTAATTTTTTAAACGGATTAATTATTTATAAACGTGGCCCAATGCCCGAAAAGAAAAAAACAACATGAAAAAAACAACTGCAATTTTTTCCGCTCTTTTAGTTCTGATCTGTTTAAATTCTTTTGCTCAGACAGATTCAATAACAAATGCAAATTGGAAAGTGGGGACCACAAAAGAAATTAATGGAACTAGCATTTTACGGGTTTCCGGTGCAAATAATGATACACTGGGCCTTACAAATATTTCATACTCCGATTATAAACAAATTATAAATGATGTAAATGCACAAGCTGTCGCTGAAAACTGGTCTGAAGAAAGGAAGCAATTGTTTTTGAAATCATACGAAAGCACAGCGAAAGGAGGAAGAATAAATCTTTACATCGAACGTAAAACAATTACAGCGGGAGATTTTAAAAACTTTACCGTTGTTGTAAAAAGAGTTTTAGGAAAAACAATGGAATCGGAGGTTTACACGGAAGTATTAAAAAAGGATGTTCCTGATTTTTCAAAAACAAAAAAAAATTATTCGAATTCTACTTCAATTTTGTTGAACGATCCAAATCTTGGTAAAATTGTTATTTATGTTATTGAAGGGACAGGGCCTAAAAAACATGAATTTAAATTTGAATTAAAATAAATTCTTTTTCCTCACGAAATCCTTATGCATTTTTATCAGATATGATATTAATCATATCACTTGATTTTTATAGGAAACAACTATTCAAACTATCCTTGAATAACTAAATTTGTTCTTCTTATAAATATCTTTTGTATTATGAATATAGATTTTCTTGACGGCAATGAAATGGTTGCATTGGGAGCTTTTGAAGCCGGATGCAATTTTTTTGCAGGTTATCCTATCACTCCAGCCAGTGCCATACTTCAACAAATGATCGATGATTTGCCAAAACACGGTGGTACCGCTATTCAGGCAGAAGATGAAATTGCTTCCATTGGTTTTTGCATTGGAGCTTCCATGACCGGAAAAAAAGTATTAACTGCAACAAGTGGCCCCGGACTCAGTTTGTATTCAGAAAATATCGGAATGGCAATAATGGGAGAAACACCGATGGTAATTGTTGATGTGCAGCGGCACGGACCGGCAACCGGATCGGCAACCAAAGACGGAGCGAGTGATATTCAATTTGCCCGTTGGTCCACATCAGGCGGTTATCCAATCATAGCATTGGTCCCAACTAATGTGGAAGAGTGTTATACGATGGCAATTCAGGCATTTAATTACGCAGAGCAATTTCGAACTCCGGTATTTTTGCTTTCCAGCAAAGAGATCGCTATGACAAGGGAACGCGTTGATTGGTCAAAAATTAAAAAACCTGAGATTATAAACAGAACATATCATAAACCGGAAGATGGAAAATACATTCCGTATCGTTTTGTGAATAGTGAAGATATCCCTCCTTTTGCAGCTTATGGGGGCGAAGAGCTTACACGTTACACAACTTCAACACATGACGAAAATGCGAATCTGCTTGCAGATCCTGTAAAGATCCAACGAATGATGGATCATCTGAATAAAAAAATTGATTCGGATAAAATCTCGTTAGTTGTAAAAGATTTTGAGGAAGGAGCAGAAATACTTGTCGTTTCGTATGGCGTAACATCCCGTACTGCACGGGAAGCAATAAAAATGGCAAGAGCAAACAATGTAAAGGTATCATCCTTGGTTATACATTCTGTTTGGCCCGTTCCAGAAAAGGAAATAAAAAACGCATTAAAAAATGTTAAGAAAGTAATTGTTCCTGAAATGAATGCAGGCCAATACATATATGAAGTTCAGCGATTGATTACGAACAATGCTCAATTAATTGGAGTAAACACAATGGATACCAGGCTTATTAATCCTGAAAAAATTTATCAGGCGATTTTAAGTTAATAAACGTTCATTGCGAGCGAAGCGAAGCAATTTTCCAATAAAGTATAGAGATTGCTTCGGGCGAAAAGCCCTCCCAAAGACGAACAAAATGAAAAAAAATTTTTCAGAAAAAAAATTACAATATGAGTACAACAGTAGCACCAGCATCTTCATTTCTTTTCGAAGATAAAAAATTCCCTTTCTGTCCGGGTTGCGGGCATACCGTAAGTGCGAATGCTTTGAATAAAGCATTGGTAACTTTAAAAATCGATCCAAAGCAAACAGTTATTGTTACGGATATTGGTTGTGTTGGTTTAACAGATCATTATTTTAATATCAATGCCTTTCATGGATTACATGGGCGATCCATTACTTATGCAACAGGAATAAAACTTGCCAATCCTGGGTTGAATGTGATAGTTTTGATGGGTGATGGCGGGCTAGGAATTGGAGGAGGCCATTTCCTGAATGCAGCACGGAGAAATATTGGAATCACAGTTTTAGTATTTAATAATTTTAATTATGGAATGACAGGCGGACAACATTCTACCACCACACCAATGCATGGAATTACCTCAACAACTCCTGAAGGAAATGAAGAAAACCCTGTTGATATATGTGCGCTGGTTGGGGCGGTAAATGGTTCGTTTGCTGCTCGAACAACTGTTTACGACAAAGATCTGACAGATATTATGGTTGCAGCTATTCAGCATAAAGGATTTTCGGCAGTTGATATATTGGAACCATGTACTGCTTATTTTGCTAAGAAGAATACAATGGATAAGGAAGGTATCTTGGGATTAATGACGTCTTTGGGTTATGAAAAAGGTATAGTAATAAATAAGAACAGAGAAGAATTAACAGAAAAAATTAAGAAGCATACAGCCCAGCAAATGGCTATTGTTGCATCAAAACAAAAGGAACAAAAACAGTTCAAACATAATTTAATAAAGAAAACAAGTTTGGTAATTGCTGGTAGTGCAGGAGAGAGAGTTATTTCTTCGTCTTTCTTATTGGCTTATTCCGGTATTATCTCCGGATTATTTGTTACACAAAAAGATGATTTTCCAATTACTGTTATGACAGGATATTCTGTTTCCGAAATTATTTTTTCTGATGAGGAAATATTGTACACTGAAATTGACAAGCCTGATTATATATTTATATTATCAATGAACGGATATGAGCGTGTGAAGAATCGTATTAATGCAAATACTATCATCATTACCGATGAATCCTTGAATATGGTTGAGTTGCTGAAAGGAAAAGTGGATCCAAAAAATATTATTAATATCCCGATTGTAAAAGAAGCAAGAGTGATCGATAAAAATTATGCCGTTATGATTGGTTTAGCAGCATTTTTGCATCATTCAAACTTATTTAGTCAGGATGCATTTGTGGAAGCAATTAATACAAAAAATAAACCTGCATTTATTGAAAAGAGTTTGCAGGCAATTGAAGTTGGAGCTCAAATGATCAAGAGTTTGGTGAATAGTTAATTTATTAAAAAAAAATCTGTTCCAGCAAATCCAATAAACAATGATTAGAAAATACGAACCCAAAGACAAAGCAGAATTGATAGAAATATTCAAATTAAATATTCCTATTTATTTTGATCCAAAGGAAGTTGTGATATTTGAAAAGTATTTGGAAACTCATGCGGGTACTTATCACACAATTGAATATAATAATAAAATTGTAGGAGGAAACGGTTATAATTTTAAGGATAACAATTCTATTGGAGAAATTACCTGGATCTTTTTCCATCCAAATTATTCCGGAATTGGTTTAGGAAAGGAATCGGTTGATTATTGTTTGAAATTATTTAGATCACAGCCCAGTCTGAACAAAGTTGTTGTAAGAACATCTCAATTAGCTAATAAGTTCTTTTCAAAATTAGGTTTTGATCTTATTGAAACTGAGCCTGATTATTGGGGATTAGGACTTGATCTTCATTTAATGGAATTGGATTTTAAAAAAGAAAAAAATCTCATTTCATAAATTCATTGCTTATTTAACTCAAAAAAGGCGTGGATCTTTTCACCTTTATTTCAAATAATATCCCGTCAACTCTGCTGCAGGAATAAAAAAACGAATCCTTTATTTATAGTAAAGCAATTAAGATAATCCTTGTATTGTTTTCGAAAAAAAAGCGCCTGCAAGTATAACAAGCAATAGAAGTAAAATTTTTAACTCCAATCAGTTATTATTTTAGCGATTCACAATCAATAGGAGAGGTAACTGTAAAAAACAAAAGGCTTTTTGAATGTTTTATGAGGAGGATAGGCTGCCATATCCCAATTAAATTCGTATTCCAATAATTAAGATATCATCTACTTGTTCTAAATCACCTTTCCAATCTTCAATAGTAGAATTTAAAACTTCTTTTTGTTTTGACATTGGTATCTCATTAATAGCGATCAATAATTCTTGCAAAGGTTTGTACTTGTATTTTTTTCCTTTGGGTCCTCCAAATTGGTCGGCATAACCATCGGTAAAAATGTATAAAATGTCACCAGGTTGTGTTTCCACTATGTGAGGAGTAAATTGTTTTAGCTCCTCATAAATAAATGCTCCAACAGGATGTTTGTTAGCTTTTATTTCAATTAATTGTTTGTTTCGGATGATCCATAAAGGATTAAATGCTCCTGCAAATTCTATTTGTTTAGTTTCTTTGTCGATACTTAGCAAAGCAATGTCCATTCCATCCTTCACACTTATAATAGTTTCCTCGGATTGATTAAGCATTTTTGAAATATTCTTATTCAAATTATTCAAGATCAAAAAAGGTTTGCTTAATCCATAAACATTGATCGCTTGTTGTAATAAATTATTCCCGACAATACTCATGAATGCTCCCGGAACTCCGTGTCCGGTGCAATCAGCGGCAGCCACCAATACTTGATTCCCCAATTCCTCTATCCAGTAAAAGTCCCCACTTACAATATCCTTTGGTTTATATAATACAAAGCTGTCCGGTAATAATTTCTGAATTTTGCTATCCGGTGGGAGAATTGCATTTTGAATATTCTTCGCATAAATAATACTTGAGGTAATCTCCTTATTTTTTAAAGCAAGTTCACCATTTTTTAGTTCAATTTCTTC
The DNA here is from genome assembly GCA_001769385.1 of Bacteroidetes bacterium RIFCSPLOWO2_12_FULL_35_15. Classification (GTDB taxonomy): domain Bacteria; phylum Bacteroidota; class Bacteroidia; order 2-12-FULL-35-15; family 2-12-FULL-35-15; genus 2-12-FULL-35-15. The sequence continues at coordinate 48,274 of MEPB01000049.1, forward strand.
TTTTTGCTCTTCAATATTTTTATTCTTTTCAGCTAATATATTGTTAGCTTTTTGTTTTACTTTATTTCTATTAAATAAAATCACAACGATGATTAAAACAAGAATACAGCCACCAATTAAAGAATTTCTGATAAAGATATTTCTTCCATTTACCATTTCTTGATTTAATAATTGTATTTCTTTTTCTTTTTTCAATAATTCTATTTCCCTGTTTTTTTTGTCGGTTTCATATTTTGTATTCATTTCAGCAATTTGCCCTGTGCTTTCTTTTGAAAACATTGAATCTTTAAGATTTGAATATTTTTGATGCGACTCATAAGCCTGTTTGTAATTTCCCATTTCAAAATACACTTCAGAGCTCATTAAATATGCCTGGCTTAACTGTTTTTGAGCCTTAATTTCATTAGACAATGCCAATGCTTCCTTCAGTTTTTCAATAGCCTTTTCGTATTGCTTTTGCGAAATATAAATTTTAGCAATGGCAAGTATTCCATAAGTCATATCCGATTTATTACCCAGCTCATTGTTAATTTCAATTGCTTCGGATGCATATTTCAATGCTTCAGAATATTTTTTTTGCCGTATAGATTTCAGAAATATTAATCAGAGATACCGCACAACCAGGTTTGTAATTTATTTCCTTGTAAAATTCATATGATTTTTTAAAATATAAAATCGAAACTTCTATTTCCCCTTTATAATATGCTACCCCACCAATATTGCTATACACACCACCTAGTCCATTTTTATCATTTAATTTTGAATATATGGTAACAGCTTTTTGAAAATAGTCTTGAGCCTTATCTAAATTATTTTGAGCCCAAAAAATTAATCCAACGTTGTTGTATGAACTTGCCATTCCTTTTTGTTCATTAAGTGACTCATCTATTTCAAGGGAAATTAAATAATATTTTAGCGCTTTATCATAATTGCTTTGATAATAATAGATTGATCCGATATTATTATAGGTTGTAGACATTTGTTTTTTATTTCCCAGCTCTTCATTAATTTTTAGAGAAAGCATGTATGAATCCATTGCTTTATCATTGTTTGATAGATTAGAGTTGATCATACCTAATAAATGATAGGAATTGGCAATACCTTGTTTGAATTTAAGTTTTTGCGAAAGTTCTAAAGCTTTGTTTGCAAATCCCATTGCCTTTTTTGGTTCGTTATTCTTATACTCTGAACCTAATTGAATAAAACAATTTACTGTAGTAGTATCCTGTGATTCCTTATTTAATATTGATTGAACACTATCAACAGTTTTCTTATTTTGCGCCAGCGAACTTTCTGTAAAAAGTAAAAACAGAAAAATAAAAAATCGGTAATGTGTCATAAAAAAGAATAGCATTATTTAGTTTAAATTCATTGTAAAGTAGAAAAAATAATTGGTTTTATAAATAGTCAGAAAATAATTTTTAAATGATGGACTTTTTTTTAATATCTATTATAGTTCAAACCGTAATTCCAATAATTAAAATATTATCTTCTGTTCTAAATTCTCTTTCCAACCTTCGATATTAGAATTAAAAATTTCTTTTTTGTTTAGCTATTGTCACTTATCGCATTCAGCAATTCATGCAAAAGGTGCTTGTATTTTTTCCCTTTTAAAACAAAAAATTAAATAATTGAATATAATTATTATTTATTACACTGAAAAATAGTCATAGAAATTTTAAAAGAGAAGTCAAATAGTCATATAACTATCAATTAATTCAGCCAATTCGTCCTGATTAAAAATCTTCTTTTGCCATGGAATAGCTTTTGACTAAGTTCTAACAACAAAATATAAATGTTAAAAAAAGATTACATAGAAAAACAACTTGAACAATTAGCCCTTGCAATTGCAAAGGTGATTAGCCAAATCACTAATTCAAAAATGCAGGGCAATCCTGATTCAGGGATAATAATTGCGGATGAATTTTTGCGATCTGAATTTGATGTTGAGTTAGCAAAATTGGCGGCAATGGACAAAGAACATTTGATCGAATATTTAACAACACATAAAAATTTAAAATCAGCTAAACTTAATCTTATGGCTAATCTGCTTTTTGAAACAGCAGAATTATATGAAAGATCTCAAAAGGAAAACATTGCAAAAAATCTGTATGAGAGAACATTAATTATTTACGACTATGTTAATGAAACAGAAAAAACATTTTCACAACATAGGCAAGAGAAAATAAGAACTATAAAATTAAAGATATGAACCTGAATAATTTTACCATCAAATCGCAAGAAGCTGTTGAAAAGGCTGTTCAGCTGGTAACCGTAAATGGTCAACAAGCCATAGAGAACGGACATCTTTTAAAAGGGATTCTTGAAGTGGATGAAAATGTTACACCATTCATCCTTAAAAAATTGAATGTAAATGTTCCATTATTCACAAAAACATTGGATAAAATAATTGAAAATTATCCAAAAGTTTCCGGTGGACAACCTGTTTTATCCAACAGTGCCAATCAGGCAATAGTAAAGGCTGCTACCTACTTAAAAGAATTTGGAGATGAATATGTTTCCATTGAGCATTTATTGCTGGCTATTCTTTCAACAAAAGATACCATATCACAATTATTAAAAGATAATGGGGTTACTGAAAAAGATTTGAAAGCTGCAATTACCGAATTACGCAAAGGAGCTAAAGTAACCAGCCAAACAGCTGAAGATACTTACAATGCATTAAACAAATATGCCATTAATTTAAACGAACAAGCAAAAAAAGGAAAGCTTGATCCTGTGATCGGTCGTGATGAAGAGATCCGCAGAGTATTGCAGATTCTTTCTCGAAGAACTAAGAACAATCCTATTTTGGTGGGAGAACCGGGTGTAGGAAAAACAGCTATAGCCGAAGGGTTAGCGCATCGTATCGTAAACGGTGATGTACCTGATAATTTAAAATCAAAACAAATATTTTCCCTTGATATGGGATCATTGATTGCCGGTGCAAAATTCAAAGGAGAATTTGAAGAACGTTTGAAATCAGTTGTAAAAGAGGTAACTTCTGCCGAAGGGGAGATCATTTTATTTATTGACGAAATCCATACACTTGTTGGAGCCGGTGGCGGAGAAGGAGCCATGGATGCTGCAAATATTTTAAAACCAGCATTGGCTCGCGGTGAGTTACGTGCTATTGGTGCTACTACTTTGGGTGAGTTTCAGAAATATTTTGAAAAAGACAAAGCACTCGAAAGGCGCTTTCAGAAAGTAATGGTTGATGAACCAAGTGCCGAAGATGCAATTTCGATTTTGCGTGGGATCAAAGAAAAATACGAAACACATCACAAAGTGCGAATAAAAGATGAAGCAATTATTTCTGCAGTTGAACTTTCGCAACGTTATATCAACGATCGTTTCTTGCCCGATAAAGCTATTGACCTGATGGATGAGGCTGCGTCAAAATTGCGTATGCAAATTAATTCCATGCCGATTGAATTAGATGAAGTAGAGCGTAAAACGCGCCAATTAGAAATTGAACGAGAAGCAATAAAAAGGGAGAATGATACTAAAAAGCTGGAGGATCTGAATAAAGAAATTGCTGAACTTTCTGATAAACGTACCAATTTACGAGCTAAATGGCAAGCTGAAAAAGAAGTGGTAGAAGGAATTCAAAAAGTAAAAGAACATATTGAAAATTATAAGTTCGAAGCCGAACAAGCGGAACGGAGCGGTGATTATGGTAAAGTTGCTGAGATTCGTTATGGGAAAATCAAAGAGTCGGAAATAGAATTAAAATCATTTGAAAGTAAATTAGCAGAGATGCAAATGAACGGTTCTCAAATGATCAAAGAAGAAGTGGACAGTGAAGATATTGCAGGCATTGTAGCCGGCTGGACAGGCATTCCTGTTTCACGTATGCTGCAAAGTGAACGGGAAAAATTATTGCATCTGGAAGATGAATTACACAAACGGGTTGTTGGTCAGGAAGAGGCAATTGAAGCAATCAGTGATGCTGTTCGTAGAAGCCGTGCCGGATTGCAGGATACAAAACGTCCAATCGGTTCATTCATTTTCTTAGGGACAACAGGTGTTGGTAAAACCGAGTTAGCAAAAGCATTAGCTGAATTTTTATTCAACAACGAAAATAGTATGACCCGTATTGATATGAGTGAATATCAGGAGCGTCATTCTGTAAGTCGTTTAGTTGGAGCCCCTCCGGGTTATGTTGGCTATGAAGAAGGCGGACAATTAACGGAAGCTGTTCGCAGAAAACCATACAGTGTTGTTCTGTTAGATGAAATTGAAAAAGCGCACCCGGATGTATTTAATGTTTTGTTGCAAGTACTTGATGATGGAAGATTAACGGATAATAAAGGCCGTGTTGTCAATTTTAAAAATACCATTATTATCATGACATCTAATATGGGCTCACATCTTATTCAGGAAAATTTCGAAAAGATAAAGGACCACAACTACGATGAAATAATGGCAAAAACAAAATTAGAGGTATTTGATCTTTTAAAAAAATCCATTCGCCCTGAGTTTTTGAATCGTATCGATGAAACAATCATGTTCACTCCTTTAAATCGTGAAAATGTTCATCGTATAGTTGAACTTCAATTCAACGGAATAGCAAAAATGTTGGAAGAAAACAATATTCACCTTTCTGCAACTCCTGAAGCAATTGAATGGTTGGCACAACTGGGTTTCGATCCACAGTTTGGTGCGCGTCCTGTTAAGCGAGTAATGCAGAAACGTGTATTGAATGAGCTTTCAAAACAAATTTTGGCTGGAAAGGTTCAGAAGGATGCAAAAATAGTGTTGGATGTGTTCGACAAAGAATTTGTATTCAGAAACCCTGTAGAAACAGATAAAAAAGTAAAAAAAGAAAAGTCTGGTAAAATCGCCTGATGTTAAAATATGTTAACCTTACAACATTTGGCCGGAATGTTGAGTTATATTAATAGAAATAAAAAAATAAAAACCATGAAAACAAAAAAAATAGTCATAGATAATCGCCCGAAGTTTAAATTACAACTGGATAACAGAACGACAATAACAGTTAGAAGCACAATTGCATTAAAAGCATGGCAGGAACGTTATCCGGCTGCAAAAATTCTGGATTGATTTATTAACAACAACATCCCCAAACATGTTAATACAGTCAGGGCTTATTAATAGCCCTGACTGTATTGTTTTTTACCGGTTTCTGTATCTGTTTTCGACTGTTTTTTTCATTAATTCATCTAATTGTTAGGTGTTTTTCTGCATAAAATTCTATATTTGTCCGCAAAATATAGAAAATGAAAAAATTACTCTCTTTAATTTTATTTTTCTCCTTAAGCTTAATAGCAATTACTTCATTTTCAAAAAATAAAGAAGATGAATCTGAAACTATTGATAATTCAATTGTAATTGATAGAATTACTAATTCTGATATAGAAGTTATTATACCTTCCATAATTTTCACATTTCGAGATGCCGAAATAAAATTAAAATTCAATAACCTTCAACATACAAAACTACAGGCAAGTAAAAACGAAGTTGAATTTATTATAAATGGCGAGAACAAAAAAATACATTTTGTAAATGGTGAAGCTTCATTCAAACATAGCTTCGATTCATCTAACTCTCTTTCAATCTTTGCTGAGGAATTTAGTTTTAATAAGAAAGTAACAGCCTACCCGCTATGGGCATTTTTTGTACCCGTTGCATTGTTATTATTATTAATTATTAAGAATAGGTTGAAAAAAAGTAAAAATTGAATTCCTATTACTGTTAGAGAAGAAAATTAACTTACTGCTGAATTAACTTCCTGCTTTTATACTTCTCGTACAATTGATGTACAATTCCATCCGCTAATCCAATTTGAGGGACAATTATTTTTTCGATATCCGCTTTTTTGAGGACAGTTAATACTATTTTTGAAGCTGTAATAATAACATCTGCCCTGTCGGGATTAAGACCAAGTATTTTCACCCGTTCCTCATAAGTATAGGATTCAAGTAATTCATACAGATTTTTTAATTTGGATGTTGGCAGTGCCTTATTTAATTTTCTGCCCGACATTTTAAATAATTTATTAATATTCCCTCCTGAACCAATAGCAATCAAAGGTTTGTAGCCTTTTGTAATTTCCTGGATCCAGTTTTTAAAATACGTCCAATATTCTTTATCGATCTGATCATGAAGCATGCGGATGGTTCCAATATTGAAAGATTGAGAAACAACAGCTTTGTTTTTTGAGAATAGTGTTATTTCTGTACTTCCTCCGCCAATATCAATATATAGGTAATTGTTGCTTTTATCCAAATGTTCCTCAATGTGATTGGAATAAATAATATCTGCTTCTGTTTTCCCATCAATAATTTCAATTTTTATTCCGGCTTCTTTCCGCACCTGTTCGATAACATCCCAACGGTTTTCTGCATCACGCATTGCGGATGTTGCGCAGGCTCTATAATCTACAGCATCATATACACTGATCAAATTTTTAAACGCTTTCATAGCGGTTACTAACTTTTCAGTTTTTTCACGGGAGATTTTCCCGGTTAAAAATGAATCTTCGCCTAAGCGAATGGGAACACGGATAAGTTCTGCTTTTTTAAAAACTACCATGCCATTGTCATCATACACATTGCAGAATAGTAATCTAACTGCGTTGGAACCTATATCAATTGCTGCAAATTTCAAGGATACGTTTTAATTTTTTTTAGTTTTGAATAAATTATAAATTGATTCTTGAGCTCTTACCTGTGTTTTACTTTTTGATTTTCTGTATTCATTATTTTGATTACTTCCTAATATTCGGGACTTTGTATTATCTTCCAAAAGCAATTCTATTATTTTCCGTATTGTTTGTTGAATACCTGTATCATAAATAGGCACAGCTACTTCTGACCGAAAATCAAGATTACGGGGCATCCAATCTCCCGAAGATATATAGAATTTTTCATCACCTCCATTACAAAATATGAACACCCTGCTATGTTCTAAGAATTTATCTACAATGCTAATTGCTTCAATATTATCGCTTAATCCTTTAATGCCTGCTACCAATGAACATATGCCACGAATGATCAATTTTATCTTAACTCCTTCTGCACTTGCATCATATATTTTTTGGATCATTTCGGGATCTACTAGATTATTTAATTTTAAAATAAAATAAGCAGGTTTGTTTTTTCTTGCGTTCTGAATCTCTTTGTTGATAAGCTGTAAAATTCGTTTGCGCATATAAAAAGGAGAAACTAATAAATGTTTATATGTTCCTTTTTTAAAATTGTCGAAATAAAAAGTAAATACCTTTGCCACTTCTTCTGTTATTCGTTTGTCAGAGGTTAACAATGAATGATCAGTATATATTTTTGCCGTATCTCCATTAAAATTTCCTGTCCCTATATTTGAATACTGAATTAATTTTCCGGATTCTTTTCGGGTTATTAAAAACATTTTCGAATGTACTTTTAACCCGGGAACACCATAGATCACTGTTGCTCCCTCTTCCTGTAGTTTGTTAGACCAATAAATATTAGCTTCTTCATCAAAGCGGGCCTGAAGTTCGACAACAGCAGTAACTTGTTTCCCATTTTTTACCGCATTAATAAGTGCTTTTACCACATTTGAATTTTTTGCAACGCGGTATAAGGTTATTTTAATGCTTTGAACTTTTGGGTCAATTGATGCTTCACGTAAAAGATCAATGATATGTTCATAGGACTGATAAGGATAAGTTAGTAAAACATCTCTTTTTTTGAGAACTTTAATGATGCTGGATTGTCCTTTTAAATCAGGATGTTTGAGTGGCACATTTTTTTTATAACTTAATTCTTGTCCGCCAATATTCGGGAAGGAAATAAAATCTTTGAAATTGTGATACCGGCCTCCGGGAATAAGGTTGTCCTCTTTACGTAATTTTATTTTTTTTATAATAAATGCTAAAATATCAGGGGCAATTTCATGATCATAAACCAATCGAACCGGTTGTCCTTTTTTTCTTGCTTTTAATCCTTTTGAGATCTTTTCCACAAAACTTTTCGACAGATCATTGTCCATGTCAATTTCAGCATCCCTGGTCATTTTGATATTGTAAGCCTCTGCATAATCATAGTCGAAATTAGAGAATATATCATCTAAACAAAAGCGAATCACATCATCCAGTAGTATAATATGGTTTCTTTCGTTTTCTTTTGGTAAAACTAAAAAACGCGAAATTGTGTCTGTTGGAACTTCAAGTAATGCAAATTTATTTTTTTTAAATGAATTCTTCCGTCCCAATTTCACGATCAAATAACCTGTTCTGTCTTTTAAGTATGGGAAATGAGATGATTCGTCCAACATGATTGGGAAAAGTGTTGGCATTACCTTTTCAGAAAAATAATCTCTTACAAATGCAGCTTGTTTAGCGCTTAAATGTTTTTCATTTATAATGGAAATATTATTTTTAGTAAGTTCTTTTAAGATCGATTGATAAATTTTTTCGAACTTATTTTGTTGGTCAATAACAATTTTTTGAATTTTATCGAGGAGGCGTTGGGGATTTTCGCTTATAAAAACTTTAGCCGTTTTTCGATGCTTAATTATTCGTTTTAACGTAGCTACCCGAACACGAAAAAACTCATCAAGATTATTGGAATAGATGCCCAAAAATTTTATCCGTTCTATTAACGGAACTGTTTGATCGGCTGCTTCCTGTAAAACCCTTTCATTGAATGCTAGCCAGCTTAATTCACGGTTAATTAAGACTATATTTTTTTTAGCCATGTTTTAAAATTATTGAGGCAACAAAATTATAAAAATTATTTTTTGTTCCTTGTTTTTAAAACAACTGTTCTTACGGGCTTCTTAGCCACTCTGCTAGTTAATTTGATGTTGGCTTTATTTCTCCTTATTATCAGTTTTTTAGGAGGTGCAGTTGAAACTTTTTTTACCGCTTTAGTTTTTGCTTGGACTGTTTTTACTGTTTTATAAAATTTCTTAGCAAGTCTTTTTGCTGCTTCATAAGTAATTTTTCTGATTGTTTTTGCAGCTTCAGAATCTTCTTTTATCAGAATTTCTTCTATGCTTTTTATTAAAGCTAGTTCAAGCTTCTGACGTTTTTCTTTTGTTTTCATGATGTTTGAATAAAATTGAGAAAATTGAATATAACCGAATTTACTATTAATAAATTATTTAAACTACTTATTGACAAAAAGACAAAAAAAAACGTGCTGGTTAATTAGCACGTTTAGAATAAAGTTGAATTATTTATTTTACTTTAACAAGTGCTGGAAATTTTTGTTGTGCTAAGTAAAAAGATCCAAATAGAATTGCGTTAAAAAATAAATCACCACTTAAAGTTGGACCAAAAAACGGAATACCTAAAATGTAAGTTGTACCTAATCCTGCCATGCCCATTTGAAATCCTGATGCTGCCCAAACACCAAAATTGGTAAGAACAAAAAACAGCACGGATGATAGGATCGATGCAGTTGCTACAGATAAAACAGATGTGTTATTTCTAAGTTGCATCCCAATAAGTGAGGTTAAAATAAATCCGATATAAACATAGATCATTGTATTATGAAATCCCCATCCTGTGGTTGCTTCAAGTACAGCATCGCTAATAAACATGGTAATTAACGGAACAATAATAGCTAAACGTTTATCTGACAAATAAACTCCTCCAAATAATGCCATTGCAGCAAGAGGTGTGAAGTTAGGAATATGCGGAAATACACGGCTGATAGCAGCAATTAAGATTGCAGATGTAATAAAAATAAAACGTGGTGTAACTAATTTCGATTTCATAATGCTTAATTTGATTTCAACAAAAATATGTTTTTTTATTTTAATAAAGAATATCTGAACGTTTAAAAATAAATTTTGAGATTTTCAGTAGGTTGAATTAGAGTAAAACATTCTATTTTAAGCTTTTTGCCATTTCTAACATTCTTCGTTGAAGCAGATATATCGAGAAATCAGTTTATTCGTTTGCAATTTATGCGAATAAAATAGATAGATTCCTCCGCGAAGTTAATACTGAGCAAATCCGAAGTAGTCGGAATGACATTCCTATATATCTGAATGGGCCACTAGGTTTGAATAACACCTACATTATAGGCTTTGGTAATTGGTGAAAGATTCGCCATCTCAATTCCCATCGAGATCCATTTGCGGGTATCTAAAGGGTTGATGATAGCATCTACCCATAACCTGGCAGCAGCATAATATGGTGTAGTCTGGCTATCGTAGCGTTCTTTCATTTTATTGAATAATTCGGCTTCTCGCTCAGGGGTTATTACTTCTCCTTTCGCTTTTAAGGATGCTACTTCTATTTGTCCCAATACTTTTGCTGCTTGTGCACCTCCCATTACTGCTATTTGCGCAGTAGGCCAACCAACAATTAAACGGGGATCGTAAGCTTTCCCACACATGGCGTAATTTCCGGCACCGTATGAGTTACCAATAACAACTGTGAACTTTGGAACTACAGAATTGCTCATCGCATTCACCATTTTAGCTCCATCTTTGATGATACCACCATGCTCAGAGCGTGAGCCAACCATAAACCCGGTAACATCCTGTAAAAATACCAGTGGGATCTTCTTTTGATTGCAATTCATGATAAAACGAGCTGATTTTTCGGCACTATCACTGTAGATAACACCTCCAAACTGCATTTCACCTTTTTTGCTTTTTACCACTTTACGCTGATTGGCAACTATTCCAACACTCCAGCCTTCGATACGTGCCAATCCACAAATAATGCTTTGTCCGTAGGAATCTTTGTATTCTTCAAAATCAGAATCATCCACCAATCTTGCAATCACTTCATGCATATCGTATTGCTGGTCACGAGCGGCAGGAATAATTCCTATAATTTCTTTTGGATCTTTTACAGGTGCTTTTGCTTCAATGCGGTTAAATCCTGCATTATCAAAGTGCCCCACCTTACTCATAATATTACGGATACGTGTTAATGCATCTTTATCATCCTTACATTTATAATCGGTAACACCGGATATTTCACAATGTGTAGTGGCACCACCAAGCGTTTCATTGTCAATTGTTTCACCTATTGCAGCTTTAACAAGATAAGAACCAGCCAGAAAAATACTTCCTGTTTTATCAACGATCATTGCCTCATCACTCATGATCGGAAGATAGGCACCACCTGCAACACAGCTGCCCATTACGGCAGCGATCTGCAAAATTCCCATTCCTGACATGATCGCATTATTGCGAAAAATACGTCCAAAATGTTCCTTATCAGGAAAAATTTCATCCTGCATAGGAAGATAAACACCTGCACTATCAACTAAATAAATGATTGGTAAACGGTTTTCCATTGCAATTTCCTGAGCACGCAAACTCTTTTTTCCGGTTATCGGAAACCAAGCTCCTGCTTTTACTGTTGCATCGTTTGCAACAATGATACATTGCCGTCCACTTACATAACCAATAACAACAACAACTCCCCCTGCAGGACATCCGCCATGCTCTTTATACATGTCATCACCTGCAAAAGCACCAACTTCAATTGTTCTTGAGTTTTTATCCACTAAAAAATCAATACGTTCACGGGCAGAAAGTTTGCCTTGTTCATGTTGCTTGTCAATTCTGCTTTTCCCACCACCCAGATATATTTTCGCTAATTTTTGCTCCATGGCAGAGATCAGCAAATTCATTTTGTCTTCGTTTTTGTTAAATACTAGATCCATAGGTATAAATTTATTCTTGCATCGTTTTATGATTGCCAAATATAGCAACAAATCTGAATTGTTATTGTAAAAAACAGGGTACAATCAGATGATTAAAATCAGATATTTTCCTTTTGTTATCTATGATCCTAATTAAATGTAATATTAAAACAGAATGTCGATAATAAAGAAGGACGGTTAGCTGAAAATGCAGAAGCAAAAGGAAAAAATGTTATGGAATTATTGATATAACTGGAATACTTTGGAACTTTTACAATTTAATTCCAATAAGACAAACATCGTCTACTTGTTCAAGTTTTCCAGTCCATTCAGAAAATATATCTTCAAGATTTTTTTTCTGTTGCAAATGTGGTAACTGATTATTGACAAGTAGAATTTCCTTCAATTGTTTGTATTTGAATTTTTTCCCTCGTGGACCTCCGAATTGATCAGCAAAGCCATCTGTAAATAAAAAAACTGAATCTCCTTGTTCTAATTGTAGTTCATGATTTGTAAACAAGATAGGCGAATGAGTCAGGCCGATAGGTTGTTTATCGCCTTTGATTTCAAGAACTTCAGATGCGCCATTTCTAATGATCCATAAGGGATTATTGGCACCTGCCCATATAATTTCTGCAGTTTTATAATTGATCCTGATCATGGAAATATCCATTCCATCCTTTGTTACTCCATCAGCTCCAAGTTCCTTAACGAATTTTATTCTCAGTTCATCCAAAATTTGAGCTGGTGATGGAAGATCATCTCTACTGGTGATTTCATTAATATAGGAAGTTCCCAACATTGTCAGGAAGGCCCCAGGGACCCCGTGTCCGGTGCAATCGGCAACTGCAATGTAAAGAAATGGACTTTTTTCAAGTGCCCAGTAAAAATCACCGCTTACAATATCTTTGGGTTTATATAGGATAAAATGTGGAGGTAAATGTTTGGAAACATGTTCTTCATCCTTTAATAAGGCCTGCTGTATTCGCTTAGCGTATTTTATACTATTAATAATTTCGATATTTCTATGTTCCAGTAATTGTTTTTGATACTCAATTTCTTGATTGGCTGCTCTCAGCTCCACAGTTTTCAATCGTTCAATTTCAGCTTCTTTTGTAATTCTTTCTATTTCGTATTGAAACTCTATATCTCTTATTCGTTGCGCATTTGTTTCATTGAATATTTCAATGTGTGCAGCATGATGTTTTTTATAAAAGATTATAGCTTCGTTCAGTTGGCCGGTATTCTCTTTTATCTGAGCAATAAGGTTTAAGGCACTTTTAAACTCATCTTTTGATCCTATCTTTTCGGCAATTTGCAATGCATTGTAAGCAAATAGTTCTGCTTCTTTATAATTTTTCTTTTCAAAAAATAAAGAGGATAATTCAAGATTGGTTCCGGAAGATAATACATCGTATCCAACATCAGTACTAATGACAAGGCTTTCAAGGAAATATTCTTTTGCTTTGTCAAAATTCTTTTGGGATTTATAAACTTTCCCCAGGTTATGTGTAGCCCAAGCTTTGATCTGTTGGGAAGCATGCGGGTTGTTTAAACATTCATAAAACCATTTCAAAGCATTTTCAGAATCACCCATTTCAAAATAAGTTTCCCCTATATTATTTTGAGACCCCGCTACACCTTCCTTATCATCCACATCCTGCCTGATTTTTAAACACTGCATATTACATTCAAGTCGTTTTGTATGTTCATTTTGAAACATATAAACTGCGCCAATGCTGTTTAAGGTATCAGCTTCATCTTTTGGTAAAATTAATTGTTTATAGATTTTTAATGCTTTCAGAGAATTGGTAAGTGATTGGGAGAAATCGGAAAATCGCCAGTAACAATAACCCAAAACTTTACTGCTATCAGCTATGCCTTTTACATATTCCAAAATATCTGCTGCTTCCTTCGTTTTCATAGCAATATCGAACGATTGACGCAAATCGGTACGTCTCATTTCCCAAGCGCTATTATTTAGTTCGTCTATTTGTGAAAGGTTCATACCTATATACTTTTTATTCCGGGAAGGAGGTCAAATGTAACTAAAAATGTGGTTGTTAAATCAAATAAGTCAGATGCTTTCCAATGCTCTTGACCCTTGATTAAAAAGCAGATCGACAATACTTAAGTTAGAAATAAAACCTTGTTTATTTTCAAACACTTGAATGTAAGTTGGCGGGATATAATCAGGATCACGCGAAAGAGGTTGTTTGGGTGAAATAATATTCCTGAAATCATCAGCATCAGAATATGTTTTAAGATATTCTGTTGTAAACGAATAATTCGTTTTTAATTTTAAAAGCGTCAATATTTCCTGCTGAATACGTTCATTAAAATCAATCAGAAATTCATATTTTTTTTCGAGATAAAATCCTTGCAAATCATCTTCGAAATATTCAAAAAATGGAGATCGCCTGTAACAGGATTCTAATGAGCGCCAATGTAATTTCTGCCAATCATAATCATTTGCAATTTTTACATCTTTTATAACTTGTCGTTGATTTCGTTTTACAAGCGGAATGCTTAATGTTAAAATGCCATTCGGAGAATATATATCACAGCGGCTTCGGAAAGTTTGTTTGGGTATATGCTCAAATTGCTCAATAACACAATTCGAATAATTTTTTAATTTAGAATAGTATTGAATAGGAGCGAGGTAGGCGGTAGATAAGATAGTTGATTGGTTCAATGTATAGGTTAATTAGGTGATTGGGTTATTTTTGATTAAGTAAATTAGGTTTATTGTTTATTGGTTGATTAAGTTAATCGGGTTTATTGCTTAGATAAATATTTTTTTTAATAATTATTACAATTTCGTTTTCAAAAACATATCCATTTTCCCTAATTAACTAATTCAACCTTTCCCTTCCCCTTAATTAACTCCTTTAAACCATCTGTTCCAACGTATGTGATTTCCTTCTTCTGCTTTATTAATAGACATTATCACACCAACAGTTTTTCCTACAACATGATCTTCAGGTACGAACCCCCAGAAACGAGAATCAGCAGAATTGTGCCTGTTATCGCCCATCATAAAAAAATAATTCATTTTAAAAGTATAATGGGTAGTATATTTATTATTTAGGAAGATGGAATCATTCGAAATACGTAAGTCGTTTTTTTCATATGTTTTTATAATACGCTCATAGAGTGGGAGGGAGTCGATACTCAATTTCACCGAGTCGCCTTTTTTAGGAACATACAGTGGGCCGAAAAAATCTACATTCCATAAAAAATGTTCGTTGGCAGGAAACATATAATCATTGTAATGTCCTTTGTTTTCCAGAAAGGGTTCAACACTTTTTATACGCGGAACTTTTTTTATATTTTCAAGATCTTCCAGATTCAATGTAAACCAAAACTCTCCATCTTTCCGCATATTACCTCCATTTACAAGTCCGTATTTTGTTAAGGTATCCGAATTAAGATATACTGTATCAGAAACAACTTTATATGTAAATTGTAATTTTTCCGGCAAGTCGTTGTATTTCCCATTTATATAAACTTGTCCGGTTCTTATTTCAATCGTATCACCTGCAATAGCTACACAACGTTTGATATAATACGTTTTTTGATCTATCGGATAATCATCTTCAATTGGAAAATTGAAAACTACGATATCGTTTCTATCAATATCCGGTGAACCAAACAAACGTATGTAAGGAATTCTTATCCAGTCGAGGTATGATTTTGTCCTTTCGGTAAAAGGCAATCGCTGATGAGCAAAGGGAAAGGAAAAAAGAGTAATGGGGATACGTGGTCCGTAACTTAATTTACTTACTAAAATATAATCACCGGTAAGTAGTGTCTTTTCCATTGAAGCAGATGGAATTGTAAATGCTTCGAAAAAGAAAACACGAAATAAAATAATGGTAATAAAAGCCAAAAGAATAGCTTTTGCCCACTCCTTTATTGTTGATTTTTTTTTCAATTTTATTTATTTACTTTTTTTTCTGAACGTTTTCTTCTGAAATAGCCAAAACCTGTGATGGCAATTACAATAACAATAAAATGAATAAAGTAAGAGTGTGATAAGCCATCTTTAGTAACAAAGCAGAAAAAACGAGCTCTACGCGCAGGGTCATCAAATAACGATGTTTTTAATTTTTTTACGAATCCGCTTTGATGACTTTGATCTGAAGTGTTTTTATTATCTTCCTTAATACTCATCCATACAAAAACAGGTTTCCCTACAATGTGGTCCTCCGGAACAAATCCCCAATAGCGCGAATCTGCAGAGTTTTGTCGATTATCTCCCATCATAAAATAATAGTCCAGTTTAAATGTATAGGTTTTTGATTCTTTTCCATTAATGAAAATTTTATCACCTTTAATTTCCATTGTATTTAATTCATAATTAATTATGATCCGGTCATATAATGAAATATTGGTGGTATCTATATTTACAGTTATACCTTTTTTCGGAATAAATAAGGGTCCGAAATTATCATTGTTCCATTTGTAATTTGGATTATGTGGAAATATTCGGGCACTATACTCTCCTCTGATTTCGATAATGGAATCAACGGATTTGATGTTCCCGATTTTTTTAAATTGTCCGACTTTATTATTCGGCAAATTAACGATATAATAAACTCCAATGCTATCTTGTTCAGTTTGAATTGGATCAGAAATATCAAATTTCTCAATCAGTTTTGCATTTAAAGTAGTTCCATCGGATGTCCTTACTTTATATCTGTATTGCATGGTTTCCGCAACATAGGCCGGTTTCGAATTGATATAAAGTTTTTGATTTTTTATTTCTAAAGTATCACCTGCAATTGCGACACAACGTTTTACATAATTTTCACGTTTATCAGGAGGACGCGCAACTATATCACCAAAATAAGGTTTTCCTGTTTGCGGATTAATATCGTTATTGGTCCAAACAACATTACGACCATAATCTCTGCAAAGCTGATAATAGCTTTGATCCTGGGCATATAAAGCAACAGTATCACCATCGGGATAATTGAAAACAACTATATCATTGTTTTTTACAGATCCCAATCCGGGTAAACGGAAGTAAGGTAACTTAAACCACTCTAAATATGATTTGGTTGTTTCTGTACCGGGTAAGGTATGATGTGCAAAAGGAAATGATAAAGGAGTATTTGGAATTTTGGCCCCATAACTTATTTTACTTACAAATAAATAATCGCCAACCATCAATGATTTTTCTAACGAGGAGGTTGGGATAGTAAATGCTTCCAGAAAAAATGTTCTGATAACAGTAGCTGCTATTACTGCAAATAAGATTGCTTCGGTCCATTCGCGGGCAATAGAAGGTTTTCTTTTGCTCATATCTTCCGGACCAACGTATTTTGTGTCTTTCTGAAAACCGATGTAGGGCAAATAAATAAAACCAAAAGCTGCAGCGATTGCCTTTTCCGAAAAACTCCTTTTGTTAAATGCTTTCGCCATCAATAAACACATAATGACATACATCAAAAAGTTTACTCCCGGAGTAATGATTAAGAAAATCCACCACCATGGTTTTTTAATGATCTTCAACCAAACGATAAAATTATAAACTGGAATAAATGCTTTCCAACCCCCTTCTCCGGCAATGGAAAATAGTTTCCAAAGGCCAATCATTGTGGTGATAGAAAATAGAATTAGAAATAAATACGAAGTATCCATAAATTTAGTTAATAGTTAATACTAATTAGTTGTTGGTTGTCTATCGCTAGTTTAAAAAATCATTTTCAAATTAATACATTTTCAAATTTCCAAATTATTTTAATAAGTCATTCATTCCAAAAACTCCTTTTTTACCAATTGTAAATTCAGCAGCTAATACAGCTCCCAATGCAAATCCTTTACGGCTGTGTGCGATATGAGTAATGTTGATTTCGTCAACAGGTGAAGAATAAGTTACAGTATGAGTTCCAGGGACTTCGTCAATACGTTTTGAAATAATACTCAATTCATTTTTATTGTCGGTTGTGTTATTTACCCATTTATTTTTATTGTCATTTAATTCAATTACTTGATTTGCTAATGAAATAGCCGTTCCACTTGGTGCATCTAGCTTATGAACATGATGAATTTCTTCCATAGTAATAGTATAGTCGGGATAAGAATTCATCAATTTGGCAAGGTATTGATTGAGTTTAAAAAATAAATTTACTCCGATACTATAATTAGAAGCATAAAATAATGTTTGATCTTTTTCTGCACATTTTTGCTTCACCTCCTCTAAACGATTCATCCAGCCAGTCGTTCCAACTACAATTGGAATCCCGGCATCAAAACATTTGTAAATATTATCAATAGCCGATTCAGGAGTACTGAATTCAATAGCAATATCAGCTTGTCTTAATTCATCAATGGTAAAAGTTGAAGCATTTGTTATATCAACTTTCAACACAATTTTATGTCCACGGGATAGCGCAACATGCTCGATCTCTTTGCCCATTTTTCCATATCCGATAAGTGCAATGTTCATATACCCGGCAAAGTTAGAACTTAATATTTAAACCAATCCCGGTTGTGTAATGATTTACATTAGCGGTGTTTATTAATGTTGGATGGAACTGCAATGTAAGATCATCAGACACATCAAACGTGAACATATGTGCATCAACACTGGCATCAACAATATTCAGAAGGTATAAAGCTGCAATTCCTATTGCTGAAAGATCGCGGTACCGATGATAATATTTTTGAAGCATTTCTAAATCAGCATTTTGGTATTGAGGATAATCATCAAGTGTTAAAGGGTCATCATCAATGCGTAATTTATAAGCATTCCGGAATTTAACATAACCCGACTGATTAAACTGAAATGAATAAGCCAATGCTCCAAATCCAACATAAATAATAGGAACTTTCCAGTATTTTTTATTGTAAACCTGTCCTAAACCAGGCAATGCAGTTGAAAACCAAGCTGCTTTTTTTGGGGAATGATATTTAGGGGTTTCAGATTTAGGGATGACTGTTTCCGCTTTTGTAGTGTCAGTTAATTGTGCGAATGAAGTGGAAGTATATAAAAGCAAAAAAGTTATTCCAGTAAGAAATTGAAATAACCTGATTTTACAAAACGGATGCTTCATTAATTTTAACATTTATAAATATGATCGTGATATAAAAATTAAATATCCAACAGATCAAGGATACGTTTTAGATCATTATCCGATTTAAATGGAATAACAATCTTTCCTTTTCCATTTACTTCACGATTGATAGAAACTTTGGTATTAAAAACTGCACGAAGATCATCCACAAGGATTTGTTGTTCAACAGATAACGATGATTTTGTAGTTTTATTACCAGAAGATGTTTTTACTGATTCAACAATAGTTTTAACCCCACGCGCAAGATCCTCCGCTTCACGTACCGATAAATTATTTAAAATTATTTGATTAAAAATTTCCAGCTGTTTTTCAGGATTTTCAATATTTATCAATGCACGTGCATGACCCATTGAAATATCTCCGTTTCGAATTCCTAATTGAATTTCGATGGGTAATTTTAATAAACGTAAATAGTTGGTAATGGTGGAACGTTGCTTACTCACTTTTTGAGAAAGTTGTTCTTGTGTTAAATTACATTCATCGATCAAACGTTTGTAGCTGATCGCTACCTCAATGGCATCTAATTGCTCGCGTTGGATATTTTCTACCAAAGCCATTTCTAACATTGCCTGGTCATTTGCAATACGAATGTATGCCGGAACACTTTCTAATCCGGCTAATTGAGAAGCACGGAAACGTCTTTCACCGGAGATCAATTGATATTTATCGTATCCTAATTTACGGACTGTTATAGGCTGGATAATTCCGTGTTCCTTTATGGAAGCAGCTAATTCATTTAAAGCGTCTTCTTCAAAATTTGTACGTGGTTGAAATGGGTTTGCTTCAATTTTTGAGATCTCAATATTTGAAATAGCACCCACCACTTTTCCTTCACCTTCTAATCTATTGCTTGTAATATCTGTATTGGCATTTTCCAACAATGCGCTTAATCCTCTTCCTAATGCATTTTTCTTTATTGACATGATTTTTTAATGTTGTTTAGTTACACGCCTAACTCCTCTGAAGAGTGGAATTGGCGCTGTAGTTATTAATTTTGCTACAAACACAGATTCGTACATTCGTAAAAACTAGTATTTCGTAGATTGCTTAGTTTCCTTCCTCTATATTTATAATTTTCTCTGAATCGTTCATTCTGGTTTTCCCGTTCTTTTGCAGAATTTCACGAGCCAAATTTAAATAATTTATTGACGCTTTTCCACTTGCATCATGCATAATAATACTTTGTCCGAAGCTTGGCGCTTCACCCAATTTTGTATTACGTTGAATGATGGTGTCGAAAACCATTTGCTGAAAATGAGTTTTTACTTCTTCAACAACTTGATTGCTTAAGCGTAAACGCATATCATACATGGTCAATAAAATACCTTCAATGGAGAGTTCCGGATTTAGGCGTGATTGAACAATTTTTATGGTGTTTAATAATTTACCTAAGCCTTCCAATGCAAAATATTCGCATTGTACCGGAATTAACACTGAATCTGCCGCTGAAAGGGCATTAACAGTAATTAATCCCAATGAAGGAGAACAGTCAATGATAATAAAATCATAATCATTTTTAATTTTCTCCAAGGCCATCTTCATCATTTTTTCACGATTCGGAAGATTGATCATTTCAATTTCTGCCCCAACAAGATCAATATGTGCAGGCAAGAGAAAAAGATTTGGTGTTTCAGTTTGCAGAATTATATCTTTTGGATTAACCCCATCAATGATACATTCATAAATCCCTGTTTTAATGTTGCGTGGATCAAAGCCAACACCGGAAGTTGAATTCGCTTGAGGATCAGCATCAATCAATAAAGTTTTAAATTCTAATACTGCTAAGCTTGCTGCCAAATTAATAGCTGTAGTGGTTTTTCCTACTCCGCCTTTCTGATTTGCTATCGCTATTATCTTTCCCATTCTTTTTATTTATTTTTCTTATTTGTTTTTTTCTTTTTCCTGTTAACTATTCCCTGCTATCTATTCCCAGCTATCTATTCCCTATATTTTTGGTTTCTCCTATTTCGAATAAGATCAACTCTTTTCCGGAGTTTTCAAATTTTCTGACTGCCTCGGGGAGATCAACTTTTATATAACCATACGTTTCGTAATGCATTCCAATAATTTTATTACATTTAACAAATTCAGCTGCAATAATAGCATTGTCATCGCTCATTGTAAAATTATCACCAATCGGCAAAAAAGCAAAATCAATAGTTCTGTAATCACCAATAAGCTTCATATCATACGTTAATGCAGTATCTCCGGCATAGTAAAAATTACCTTCGCTTGATTCGATGATAAACCCCATTGGGTTTCCACCATATATACCATCAGGTAAACTACTGGAATGAGCAGCAGCAACACATTTTACAAAACCAAAGTCAAATTTCCATTTCCCTCCCATATTCATTGGATGGGTATTTTCAACACCTTTATTATTTAACCAGTTGTGAATTTCAAAATTACAAATAACTTCAGCACCTGTACGTTTTGCAATACTTACTGCATCAGCAATATGATCTTCATGGCCATGAGAAACTAAAATATAATCAGCTTTCACAGAATTTACATCAATGTGTTTTGCTAAATCATTCGGAGAAATGAATGGATCGAATAATAAATGTTTTCCATTTACTACAACTCCAAAACACGAATGACCGAAATAGGTAATGTTCATTTTAATGAAAATGTGTTACTTTGTGACTGAAATTTTAGAAAAATTAAAAGTACACTTTTTACAGGCATATCGTCTCAAAACTTATTATACTTTTTAAACAATATTTGTTAATAATTTTTTATAATGATCACAATTATTTCTGCTACCAACCGGCCAAATAGCAATACACTTAAAATTGCGAGAATTTATAACCAATTAATGGAAATCCAAGGGCTTACTTCTAAAATTCTAACATTGGAATCATTGCCGGTTGATATTGCTTTTGGTGATTTATATGGCAATCGTTCGGAAGAGTTCCAAAAGTTATTAAACGAATTTATTATTCCTGCTCAAAAATTCGTGGTGATTTCTCCCGAATACAACGGTAGCTTTCCCGGGATTTTGAAAATTTTTCTGGACGCATTGCCTCCTGAGTTAAATCGTGGAAAAAAAGTATCATTGATAGGTGTTTCAAGTGGTCGCGGTGGAAATATGCGCGGGATGGACCATTTAACTGGAATTTTCAATTATCTTGGCTTACACGTGCATCACAATAAATTAGCCATTTCAAATGTTCTATCTCTTCTGGATGAGCAAGGAAATGTTACTGATGAAAGAACAATACATTTTTTTAATAAACATATCCTGGACCTTATCAGGTGGTAAGAATATTATCCTTGTAAATAGTTATAATTTTTTCATGCCCCTTGCGTCTATTTCAAACAGGAGTTGGTTGGTACTTTTATCCAAATATCGAATTTAAAATTTCACGAAAATAAGATGATAAATATTTTTATTTTATCGTAATTAATTGATATTCAGGTGTTAGTTTAAGTTACATGTGTATTTACTTTAGTGTTTAGGATTCTTAGAATTAATAAAATATTTTTCAAAATATTCTTTCTCATAAGGCAAAATTTCTTACATTTGCATCCCCTTAATAGTATAGGGCGAAAAAAATATAGTACTAACCTCTTCAAATACTTATAGATAATAGGTTTTGAATACAAAAAAACAAGCCAAATACAATGGCAGAAACATTATCAGCTCCTGTAGAGCTACAAGAATTCGACTGGAGTTCAGTTGGAAAAAAAGGTGAATCATACACGAAAGATGAGCGTGAGAAATTAGACGCGATGTATGAGAAAACCTTGAAATCAGTTGCCGCAAATGAAATCATTGACGGTAAAGTGGTATCAAAAAACAGTAAAGAAGTTGTTGTGAACATTGGATACAAATCGGATGGTGTAGTTCAATTATCTGAATTTCGTTACAATCCTGATCTGAAAATTGGTGATATTGTTGAAGTTTATGTGGAAAGCCAGGAAGATAAAAGCGGTCAGCTGATCCTTTCTCATAAAACTGCTCGTGCCATGAAATCATGGGATAGAGTTAATCAAGCACTTAATAACAATGAAATTATTAAAGGATATGTAAAATGCCGTACAAAAGGTGGTTTGATCGCTGATGTATTTGGTATTGAAGCATTCTTACCAGGTTCGCAAATTGATGTGAAGCCTATTCGTGATTACGATGTTTACGTTGGTAAAACAATGGAATTTAAAGTTGTGAAAATCAACAATGAGTTCAAAAATGTTGTTGTATCTCACAAAGCACTTATCGAAGCTGAATTAGAACTTCAGAAAAAAGAGATCATTTCTAAATTAGAAAAAGGTCAGGTATTAGAAGGTACTGTTAAAAATATCACTTCTTATGGTGTGTTTATTGATCTTGGTGGTGTTGACGGATTGATCCATATTACCGACTTATCTTGGGGACGTATCAATCATCCTGAAGAAATTGTTAAATTGGATCAGAAGATCAATGTTGTTATCCTTGATTTTGATAATGAGAAAAAACGTATTGCTTTAGGCTTGAAACAACTTTCTCAACATCCTTGGGATTCATTAAAAGCTGATTTAGCTGTTGGTGATAAGATCAAAGGAAAAGTAGTTGTTATTGCTGATTATGGTGCATTTGTTGAAATCGCTCCTGGTGTGGAAGGTTTGATCCACGTATCAGAAATGAGCTGGAGCCAGCATTTACGTACTGCACACGATTTCTTGAAAGTGGGTGAAGAAGTAGAAGCTCAGGTTTTAACGCTTGATCGTGAAGAACGCAAAATGTCTTTAGGTATTAAACAATTAATGCCTGACCCTTGGTCAGTAGTATTGGATAAATATGCTAAAGGAACGAAACACACTGCAACTGTTCGCAACTTTACCAACTTCGGTATTTTTGTTGAATTAGAAGAAGGTGTTGATGGTTTAATTCATATTTCTGATCTATCTTGGTCTAAAAAAATCAAACATCCTTCTGAATTCACTAAAATTGGCGATAAAATAGATGTTGTTGTTTTAGAAATAGATGGAGAAAACCGCAGATTAAGTTTAGGACACAAACAATTGGAAGAAAATCCATGGGATGTGTTTGAAACCATCTTTACTGTTGACTCGATCCACCAAGGAACTATTATCAATGTAATGGAAAAAGGTGCTATCGTTTCAATGCCTTATGGTGTTGAAGCATTTTGCCCAACCCGTCACTTGGTGAAAGCAGATGGTTCTTCTGCAAAAGTGGAAGAAGTATTGGATTTCAAAATCCTTGAGTTTAACAAAGAAGGCAAGAAAATAATTGTTTCTCACAGCAAAATAAACGAAGAAGTAGTTGCTGCTGAAAAAACTGCCGTTGCTAATGAAAAGAAAGCAGAAGCAGAAGAAACAGTTAAAGCAGTTAAAAAAGTAAAAAGTAGTGTTGAGAAAACAACATTAGGCGATATGGATGTTCTTTCAAATCTGAAAGCAGATATGGAAGAGTCAGAAAAAAAGTCTAAAAAATCTGAATAATATTTTGTAAGCAATACACGGCTCACAAAATCTAAAAATCACGCCATGGTTTTTAGGAAAAAAGGTCGTCTCTTTGAGACGGCCTTTTTATTTGATTTATTTTGGTTTAAAAATGAACAGCCAAACCAAATGTAGAAACTCCGGATGAAAGATCAAGAAACAATCCTGCTTTGTTATTTAAGTGATATTCTGATCCTATATGAAGATCAAGATACAAAGGTCCGGTACCTTCATTAACAGTTGTAGTTCCATAATACCCACTTTCCCATGTGGTTTTTCTATAGGCAAACCCCACAGAACCGGCTAAATAAAAATCCCATTTAGGACCTGCTTTTAATAATTGGTCAAAATAATACGTGGCTTTTAGTCCAAGCGGAATTACTGTTTGATGATAGTAGTAATTTCTGTAAGGATAATGAGAATTACTTCCCCAGTAATAATAGTTTTTATAGGTGTAAAAAGATATGAAAGGAGCAAGCGTAAAGTTTTTAGCTACATCAAATTCAAAGTCGGCATGAACAACTGGCATCGAGTGTCCAACATATCCATAATATCCCACACCTATTCCCAGGTTTAATGTTTTGCCATACTTTTCGGCAGAAGCAACTTCCTGTGAGTTACCATAAAAAGCGAAACAAGTAATTGTTGTAAGTACTAAAATTATTTTTTTCATTTTTTTTATTGTTAGCATTAGTTGAATATGATTTTATTTTTTTCAATTTATTTAATGTTTTGAACTGTTAAATCTTTAATGGCTTTAACTAGTTCATCCATATCATGATTAAACTCCTCTTTGAATTTCATCCATTTTTCCACTCCTTCTTCCTTATATTCAGTCAGGTTTTTATTCAGTTCATTATTTTTTTGTTCAAGTTGATCCACCATTTTATTTGCTTCAACTCTGACTTTTAGATCTGTAGTTACCATTTTTTCTTTCAGGATGGCAAGTTGTTCTTTATTATTATTAATTCTCACTTCTGCCTCAGATTTGAATTGAATCCATTCTTCTTTTGCTTTTGCAGCTATTTCAGATTCGCTCACATTTTCTTTGGACCCTTCCTCTTTTTTTTCTGAAGGTCTGCAAGCAGTAATAATTGAAATTTCAAAAAGTCCGATTATTGCTAGTATTAAGATTTTTTTTATCATGATTTCTTTTTATTTAGTGTAAAAAATTATTAAAAATTAGTCGATTTTATTTCAATCTCTCTTACGAGGAGGTGGCGCTTGTTTTTTATTTTCCTTTGGTTGAATTATTTTTTGAGGTTGTTCCTGTTTTCTTTGTTCCTGTCGAGGTGGTGGTGGCTGACTCTTCTTTTCATTCATTTTTGGCTGAACTGTTTTTGGTTGCTGCTCCTGTTTCCTCTGTTCTTTTGGAACTTGTTGTTGTTGAGGTTTCTTAATTTCTTGTTTCGGCTGAACTGTTTTTGGTTGCTGCTCCTGTTTCCTCTGTTCTTTTGGAACTTGTTGTTGTTGAGGTTGCTTAATTTCTTCTTTCGGCTGAACTGTTTTTGGTTGTTGTTCCTGTTTTTTCTGCTCTTTTGGAACTTGTTGTTGTTGAGGTTTCATAATTTCTTCTTTCGGCTGAACTGTTTTTGGTTGTTGTTCCTGTTCCCTCTGCTCTTTTGGAACTTGTTGTTGTTGAGGTTTCATAATTTCTTCTTTCGGCTGAACTGTTTTTGGTTGTTGTTCTTGCTTTTTAGGCTCAGTCTTCTGAGCTGGTTCCCCGGATTTTCTTTCCGAAACAGGTTTTACTTCTTTCTTTTCAGCTATTTTTGAAGGCTTGACATTCGCATTAGCAGCTTTTGTTATTGCGGGCTTATAAATAGTAAGTTGGTCATTTTTCAGTGACTGTCCCCGTTCCGTACTTTCTTTGATAGAAATTGCTTTTATTTCAGATCCACGGGCTTTTTCCACATCCTCTCGCTTGGGTCCGGCAATATATGTGGTATTACTACTGTTATCAACATACGTATTATTAATCACCGTTGAATTGTTGATATAGGTTGTATTATTTTTTCGTGGACCATAATAGTTATAAATATCATTTCTACCCATATATTGCTCATTCACAAAAACCCAATGATCATGGGGAGGATTGTAACCGCCTCCCAATGCGATTGTAAGTGAGATATTTGGTCCTAAAGGTGCCCATCCATAATAATTTGGACTTGTTCTCCAGCATACCCAAGCTGGACCCCAGATATTATCAGGCATCCAGATCCAACCGTAATAATCATCATAATCCCAACGTCCATAGTGAAATGGTGCCCATCCCCAGCTGTAATAAGATACCCAGGTCCAGCCAAAATCTGTAAATACCCAATGACCATTGCTGGAATAAGGCATAAATTCAGGCCCATAATTAGGGACCCATACATAACCGTAATTCGGATAATTGACCCATAGGCCATATGGACTCAAATCATCATAAAAAACCTGGAAACTAACTGACACCTGAGCTGTTGCTCTTTGCGGTGCCACCATGGTTGCTACATTCATTATGATCAGCAACGTGAACATTTTGATTAGAAATTTCATTTCTTTAATTTTTAATTATTCTTGAATAGGAGTGTAAAACAAATAGCTATTTTAAACAGGTCTTCTTCCTCCAATTATTCTAAGAAGCACTGCTATAATAGCAACAACAAGAAGTATGTGAATAATTCCACCAGCATTGTATCCTAAAAATCCAATGGCCCAAATAATTACAAGAATAACTGCTGCGTAATAAAGTAAATTTTCCATGTTTGATTTGTTTTTATAATTTAAGAACAAAACTAAAAAGATGAGAACCCGAATGGAATTGAATTGCGCAAGTAAATGAATGATTTAAATCAAAAGGATGAGGAAGATGAAATAGGGTAGGAATAAATAAACCAGTTTAATACAATGATTGTCCTCTCAAATATGCTACAATTACAACCGCTTCTTTCGCTTCCTTCACATCATGTACACGCAAAATTTTTGCGCCTTTTTGTAGAGCAATGGTGTTAAGTATAGTTGTTCCATTCAGAGCATCCTTGGCTGAAACATTTAATAATTTATTGATCATTGATTTTCGGGAAAATCCAACCAATAATGGCAAATGGAAGGAATGGAATTTTTCCATTTCTTTTAATAATTGATAATTGTGTTCCAATGTTTTTCCAAAACCAAATCCGGGATCGAGAATTATTTTGTTAAATCCCAATGAGTTTAATTCTTTTATTTTAGCAGCAAAAAAGGAATACACTTCTTCCGTTACATTTTCATATTCAGGTTTTTTCTGCATGGTTTCAGGTGTTCCCTGTATATGCATTAAAATATAAGGTACATTCAGTTTTGCAATGGTTTCAAACATTGTTGCATCCATTGTTCCGCCCGAAATATCATTGATGATGTTTGCACCGGCTTCAACAGCTTTTTCGGCAACCCCAGAACGAAATGTATCGGCTGAAAGAAGAATTTCAGGGAAGTGTTTTCTTACAGATTTTATAGCCTTTATCAATTGAGATGCTTCTTCTTCTTCCGAAATGTTTTTAGCACCCGGGCGGGTAGAGTAGGCTCCTATATCAATTATTTCCGCTCCGTTCTTTATCAGTATTTTTGTTTGTGAAAGCCAGTTTTCTTCGGAATTATACTGTCCGCCATCATAAAAAGAATCGCTGGTAACATTTAAAATTCCCATCACAACAGGTGATGAATCTTGCTTAAAAATCCGTTCCGTTTTTTGAGAAAAATCAGTATCTTGTGCGCTCATTATTGGTTAATTTGTAAAATAAGTTAAATAGGTTAATTAGGTTGGATAAGTTAATTGAGTTTGGGCTGCAAAATAGAAAAGCCTAAATTAACCAATCACTCAATCAACCAATCAACTAAATAAAATATGAATAAAACTTCTACTCAATACGATTCCGCAATTGCTACTTGCAAAGATATTTTTTTGAAAAAAATGAAAGATTACGGAACAGCTTGGCGAATTTTAAGAACAAGTTCCATTACCGATCAAATTTTTATCAAAGCTCAGCGTATCCGCAATATAGAGGACAAAGGTACTCAAAAAATCTCTGAAGATATCCGTTCTGAGTATATCGGGATTGTAAATTATTCCATTATCGGATTAATTCAATTGGATCTGAAAAATGATACCCGAATGGAGCTTCCTGCAAAGGAAGTTAGTATTTTGTTTGATAAATATGCAAATGAGGCAAAGAGTTTGATGGAGAATAAAAATCATGATTATGGTGAAGCATGGCGTGATATGAGAGTTAGTTCATTAACCGATCTTATTTTAGTGAAGCTGTTGCGTGTAAAGCAAATAGAAGATAATAAAGGTGAAACCATCATCTCAGAAGGGATTGATGCTAATTTTCATGATATGATTAATTATGCTATTTTTGCCTTGATCAAATTGTCTGAATTGTAATCTGTATCTAGTAAAACTAATTCTTTTCAATTATGAAAATTGTTACAAACATTGTTCGAATCTTAACAGGCTTACTGTTTATTTTTTCAGGCTTCATAAAAGCAAATGATTCACTCGGTTTCGCCTACAAATTAGTAGAGTATTTTGAAGTTTTCGGAACACATTTTTTAATTCCTGTTGCATTGCCATTGGCAATGTTTATTTGCATTTTCGAGATTGTTCTTGGGTTTACTTTGTTGATGGGAGCGCGAACCAAATTAACGCTTTGGCTACTTTTGTTAATGATCGTTTTCTTTACATTTCTTACATTTTATTCAGCCTACTATCAAAAAGTATTAAGTTGTGGCTGTTTTGGTGATGCTATACCACTTACTCCCTGGCAATCGTTTACTAAGGATCTGGTTTTATTAACCATGATCATCATTCTATTTATTGGTAAGCAATATATTAACCCGGTTGTTGGACCCCGATTTGAAAATATTTTGTTGATCATTATTCTTGCAGGAACAACAGCTTTCCCGATATATACCTATAACTATCTTCCGGTTATTGATTTCCGGCCTTTTGCCATTGGAAAAAACATACCGGCTCAAACAGTTGGAATTCCGGATGAATTAAAATATTTTTATATATTAAAAGATAAGAAAACAGGAGAAACAAAAGAGTTTGAAAAATTTCCACCTGACTATGAGAAGGATTATGATTATGTTGACAACAGAACTGAAGTAACTAAAAAAGGAATAGAACCCAAAATAAAAGATTTTAGCATTTCTGATTTGAATGGTTCTGATTATACACAGGAAATTATTGAAAATCCGAACTACAATTTTTTATTGATCTGTTATGACCTTGACAAAACTGATAAGGATGTTTTTGGAAAAATAAATGATTTTGCGACATTATGTAAACAGGATAGTGTAACATTTATTGCTCTTACTTCATCTACAAAAGAAACAATAGATAAATTCAAACAGGATACAAAAACCAATATTGATTTTTACAATTCGGATGGAACGGTATTAAAAACGATGATTCGTTCTAATCCCGGATTAATGATGTTAAAAGGCGGGACAGTGATTGATATGTGGCATTATCACAAATTTCCTTCTTTTAACGATGTAAAAGAAAAATATTTTAAGAAATAAAAACTTGTGATAAAATTTATAGTTAAGCGCTTATTTTATGGCTTCCTTGTTCTGCTTGGAGTTATTACCGTAGTTTTTTTGTTATTTAATGTATTGCCTGGTGATCCGGCTCGTATGATGCTGGGGCAGCGTGCCGACCAAGCATCAATTGATGCCATCAATAAAGATCTTGGTCGCGATAAGCCCATGACCACTCAGTTTTTAATGTATCTGAACGACCTTTCTCCCATATCTGTTCATGATGCTGAAAACAAAGAACATTTTTTGTATTTGAGTCCTGAAAAATATTCATCCTATCAAAAATTATTTCCTGTTTCGAAAACAAAAGTGGTTGTTTTAAAATACCCATACTTACGAAGGTCTTATATCACCAAGAGGAAAGTGGCTGATATTATTAAAGAAACACTTCCTGAAACCACTGTACTTGCATTTTCTGCCATCCTGTTCGGTTCTTTTTTTGGAATATTATTGGGTGTTTTTTCTGCTATCAAAAAAAATACATTCTTCGATAAGTTCTCTTTGATCTTCGCCATTTTTGGTATGGCCCTGCCTTCGTTTTTTGTAGGATTGATCATTGCCTGGTTCTTTGGTTTCATATTGCGCGATTATACCGGATTGAGTCATGTCGGTTCATTATATTATACAGATGATTTCGGAGACGAACATCTGGCATTGAAAAATTTAATATTACCTACTGTAACGCTTGGTTTGCGTCCATTGGCAATCATTATTCAGTTGACCCGTAGTTCTTTGTTGGATGTGTTATCACAAGATTATATCAGAACAGCAACTGCAAAAGGCTTAAGTTTTTACAAAGTTGTTTTTAAACATGCTCTGAAAAATGCACTTAATCCTGTTATTACCGCTATTTCTGGATGGTTTGCCGGATTAATGGCAGGTGCGGTTTTTGTTGAAATTATCTTCAACTGGAAAGGTATAGGATACGAGGTTGTGGATGCATTAAACAAAAACGACTTGCCTGTAGTTATGGGTGCAACGCTGATTTTTGCAGTAGTTTTTGTGGTAATAAATATTGCAGTTGATATTATTTACGGAGTTTTAGATCCACGTGTGAGAGTCCAGTAGGTTAGAATAAAACGAATTTTCTGGTTACGAATACCAATGATACTAATTTACTAAAAACATAAATACAAACATTGGTAAATTGATACAACTCGTTATTTTAAACAAAAGCAGGAATAAACCTTTATAAAGAATAAGAGCATGAGAAAAAAAATAGTTGCCGGAAACTGGAAGATGAATAAATCACTTTCTCAAGGCTTACAATTAGTTGATGAAATAATTGCTGCAACCTCGGATAGTCCATCCAATTCTGTTTTAAAAATTATTGCGCCTCCTTTTACACATTTAGCTTCTGTACATGAAAAAATAAAAACAATAAGTGGTTTTTCTGTGGCAGCACAAAATTGTCATCACATGTCAAATGGAGCCTATACCGGGGAAGTATCTTCTGAAATGATACACTCAACAGGTACAAGCTATGTGATAATTGGCCATTCGGAGCGAAGACAGTATTTTGGAGAAAGTGATTCGCTGCTTGCTCAAAAAGTAAATCTTGCATTAACAAATAATTTAATTCCAATTTTTTGTATTGGAGAAAATGGGGAAGAACGTAAAACAAATCAGCATTTAGAAGTTGTAAAAAAACAATTAAAGGAAGCATTATTTCATCTGTCTCCACCTGATTTTTCAAAACTAATAATTGCATATGAGCCTGTTTGGGCCATTGGGACAGGCGTGACGGCTACCAGTCATCAGGCACAAGGAATGCATAATTACATTCGCTCTGAGATCAATAAGAAATATGGAAAAGAAATTTCTGAAAATACTTCAATTCTTTATGGTGGAAGTTGTAATCCACAAAATGCCCAGGAGCTTTTTGCTTGTTTAGATGTTGACGGTGGTCTTATTGGTGGTGCCTCATTAAAAGCTGCTGATTTTGTTTCGATCATTAATTCTTTTGCTAATTAACAGCAACAAATTTTTACTTGTTTCCATGAATTATATTGAATTTTCTATTGTTGTAGAACCCAAAGAACCGGGCTGTGATGTTTTGATTGCTCAATTATCAGAACTTGATTTTGAAAGTTTTTTTGAATCTGAAACAGGTTTTTCTGCTTATATTCAAGAGAACAAATTTAACGAGGGAAAAGTTAAAAAACTGTTTTTAGCAAATTCTGATCTTTTTAAAATAGAGTATTCTTCAAAAATAATTCAGCAACAAAATTGGAATAAAGTATGGGAAAGCAGTTTTCAGCCTATTACTGTGGAAGGAAAATGTTTTATACGAGCTCCATTTCATGAAGCCCCGAAAGGCTTTTTATATGATGTAATTATTGAACCCAAAATGTCGTTTGGAACAGGACATCACAATACCACTCAATTAATGATTCAAAAATTAATGTTATTAAATGTTAAAAAAAAGTCATTGTTAGATATGGGCTGCGGTACAGGTGTTTTGGCAATTGTTGCCTCCATGATGGGGGCAAAGCCAATTACAGCTGTTGATACAGATGAATGGAGTTATGAAAACACAATCGAAAATTTACAAAGAAATAATATTAACAACGTTCTTGTTCATAAAGGAGATGCTCGAATTTTGGATGGAAAAATATTTCATACTATTTTAGCAAACATCAATAAAAATGTGCTGTTAATGGATATGAAAAAATATGTTGAATCCTTAGAAATTAATGGCAATTTAATATTGTCAGGTTTTTTTGAAACTGATGTCCATGAACTTTCTGCGAAAGCACAAGAATTTGGATTGAAGCTGGAGGGAAAAGCTGTTAATGACCAATGGACAATGTTACATTTTATAAAAACCAACCTTTAAATGAGAAAATTAAAACCATTATTATGCTTTTTTATCTTGTTTTTTATTTCTCAAAGTTCCTTTGCACAGCTAAACCCTATAAAGCAATTTACTGAAAATCCTATTCTATTTTTGGAGGAAGTAAAAACCATGTTGGAAGCAACTAACATGGATAAGAAAGAATTAAAAAGCTTTATGGAACAATTTACTTTGGTTTGGAATTCTCCCAAATATGATGAGCAATTAAAAAAAGCCACCTATACTTCCTTCAATCAAATGGTGAAAAAAAAGCTTCGTATTCTCCCTGAATATAGAAGTTACCTTGTTGCTGTTTCAAACTTCGTGAATTCAAATCAAAGTGAAGATAATTTTATTTCCTGGCAAGAGTGTATCAATAAAATTTTAAATGAAAAAACCATTCGAAATTATTCCGATTATTTGGATATGAGTTTAAATCTCTTTGCAACAAATACTTTTTATAAATCAGCTGTAGTGGAGTATGGTTCGAATAACAATAAGTATATTTTTGAATATGATAGTGTTCCAAAAATTATTTTTCCTTCTTTAAATCTTCGTTGTTATAATAACCAAAATGATAGTGGAATAGTTTATAATACGCATGGGGTATATTATCCATATAAAGGAATTTTTATTGGTCAGGGTGGAAAAGTAAATTGGAAACGTACAGGTTTAGATGAAAATACTGTGTGGGCTGAATTAAAAAAATATCAAATCTCTCTAAAAACAAGTGGTTTTACGGCTGATTCAGTTATTTTTTACAATAAAAATTATTTTCAAAAACCATTAATAGGCGTATTAAATGAAAAAGTCGTTTCGGAAAAAGGAAGTAATATCTCCTATCCACGTTTCGATTCCTATAGTAAACGGATGTTAATTCCAAATATAGCTCAAGATGTTGATTATGATGGAGGGTTTAGTATGCGTGGAGAAAAATTTTTAGGTTCTGGAAATAAAGAAAAAGATGCCCTGTTGATTTTTATGCGAGAAGGAAAAAAGTTTTTGATTGTTGGAGCTAATATGATTGGAATTACTAAAGATAAGCTTACTGCCGAAGCAGCCAACATCAAATTTTATTTTGATAAAGATTCAATTACGCATCCAAGTGTTAATATGAAATTTATTATCAAGACAAGAATGCTTTCACTTATTCGTACAGCTGATGGGATTTCAAAATCACCCTTTCTAAATTCTTTTCATAATGTTGATATGTATTTTGAAGAACTTGCCTGGAAAATCGATGATCCCAAGATTGATCTACGAATGCTAATAGGAAATACACAAGAAGATGCAATGTTTGAATCATCTAATTATTTCCGGTCCGACAGGTACGATAAACTTCAGGGCATTGATGAAGTAAATCCTTTAATTAAAATGCGTGATTTTGTCAAGAAAAATGGTGATTCTCGTGATTTTACAGGAGTGGCTTACGCAAAATATTTAAAATTTTCAATAAATGAGGTTCGTCCCAATTTGGTTCGATTATCGGCAATGGGGTATATAACTTATAATGCTGTGGATGATGAAGTACATGTAAATGAAAAATTGTTTTTATGCATCGCATGTAGAGCAGGACACATTGATTATGATGTTATTCAATTTCCATCAGTTGTTCGAAATGCCAGTAATGCCAGTATAAATCTATTGAATTACGATATGACCATTTTTGGAGTAAGGCAAGTTTTTATGAGTGACTCTCAGAATGTTTCTATTTTTCCTGCAGAACAAAAAATAATTTTAAAGAAAAACCGAGATTTTACTTTTGCAGGGATAGTACATGCCGGCCGTTTTGATTTTTTTGGAAAAGAATTTTCATTTGATTACGATAAATTCATCGTAAACCTGAAAAACGTGGATTCATTACGATTGATGGTAAGAGCAAATGAGCCGGATGCTTATGGTGAATATCCATTAGTTCGTGTAAAAACAGTAATTGAAAATATTAACGGAGATTTAGAAATAGATAACCCGGCTAACAAATCAGGACGAAAACCTTTTCCAAGGTATCCTGTTTTTAATAGTTTTAAGGATTCGTATGCTTTCTATAGTAAGAAGGTTATTCAAAATGGTAAATACCCGAAAGACAAATTTTATTTTCACTTAGAGCCTTTTACAATTGATAGTTTGGATAACTTCTCGAATGAAGGATTAAGGTTTTCCGGTGATATGGTTTCTGCCGGAATTTTTCCGACTTTTAAAGAAACCCTCACTTTACAACCTGATTATTCATTAGGTTTTATGAGAAAAACACCTAGTGAAGGATACCCTGTTTATAGTGGCAAAGGAACTTATAATAATATGATTAAATTAAGTAATCAGGGTTTACGGGGTGATGGAACCTTAAATTATATTACATCTCTTACAAAATCAAAAGATTTTATTTTCTTTCCCGATTCAACAAACGCTTTAGCACAGGCATTTGATATTACCGAGCAAAAGATAAAACCCGAATTTCCGCAAATGCATGGAGAGGATGTGAAAGTTCATTGGATGCCTGCAAAGGATATTATGAGTATAATCAATGGAAAAGAAAAAAAATTCATTGGTTATAACGGGCAATCAGAATTCAATGGACGATTATCATTAACACCAAAACAACTTTTTGGAAATGGGACAGCTGAATTTTCAAAAGCGAAACTTGATGCGAAGTTGGTTAAATTCAATTTTAATTCGTTCGATTCTGATACCGCAAATTTTAGTATCAAGGATCCGGATATTGCTCAATTGGCATTTTCTACTGATAATGTAAATGCTCATATCGATTTTGATAAACGTGCAGGTGAATTCAAATCAAATGGAAAAGGTTCTATTGTTAAGTTTCCCGTTAATCAATATATCTGCTTTATGGATAGCTTTAAATGGTTCATGGATGCCGGTAACATCGAACTGGGATCTGGAAAAGCGAGTGCAAAAGGAACAGCTGCTGGTGAAGATTTTGATTTAACGGGGCCTGAATTTATTTCAGTTCATCCTAAACAAGATTCACTTCGTTTTTATTGCCCTACTGCAAAATACGATTTGAAAAAACATATTATTGCTGCGAAAGATGTAAAATATATAAATGTTGCTGATGCAAGAATCTTTCCGGATTCAGGAAAAGTGAAAATTTTAAAGGATGCTGTAATACCAACGTTAACGAATGCGAAAATTGTTGCTAATGCGATAACCAAATATCATAATCTTTATAATTGCACAACAAATATATATGCTCGTAAAAGCTATGTAGGTTCCGGCTTTTATGATTATATTGATGAAATAAAAACGAAACAAACTTTTTATTTCAGTAATATAAGTGTTGACACTACTTATCAAACCTTTGCTGAAACAAACATTCCCGATTCTTCAAAATTCAGACTAAGTCCCAACTTTGAATATAAAGGAATGGTAAAATTAAAAGCAAGCAATCAATTTTTAGTCTTTGCAGGAGCTGCTCGTATCCAGCAGGATTGCGCAGGAATTCCAAAAACATGGTTTAAATTTGAAGCAGAAATTAATCCTTCAAATATTTATATCCCGGTTTCAAAAGAGCCTTTAGATGCTTCAGGTAAAAAAATTGCCGCATCAATGATGGTTACCACTGACTCAACACATTTTTATTCTGCTTTTTTATCACCACTGGAATCAAGCAACGATCCTCAGGTTTTACCTGCTGAGGGATTTTTATTTTTTGATAAAACTTCGCGGGAGTACAGGATATCTAATAAAGAAAAGTTAATTGAAAGGGCATTACCCGGAAATTATTTGAGCTTAAATATCTCGGATTGTAAAGTTTATGGTGAAGGTAAAATAAACTTAGGTGGCGAATTTGGACAATTAAAAGTGGAATCATTTGGAAATGCCACACATTATTTAATCCCGGATTCAACAAAGTTTGATATGTTACTATCTTTCAACTTTTTCTTTGACGATGGAGCAATTGATAAAATGGGAGATGCAATTACAGTATTTCCTGATTTAAAACCAGTTGATATTACACGGTCGGTATTCGAAAAAGGGATGCGCGAAATGTTAGGAAAGGAACAGGCTGACAAATTAATTTCACAATTGAATTTATATGGTTCATTTAAAAAATTCCCCGATGAATTAAAGAAAACATTATTTCTTTCCGATGTTCAAATGAACTGGAATAAGGATACACGCTCCTATATTTCTAATGGACAAATTGGTGTTGGAAATATTAATAAAATTCAAATTAATAAATATGTAAATGGGAAAATAGAATTAATTAAAAAACGTGGAGGGGATATTTTAAATATTTATCTGGAACTGGATGAAAAAAATTGGTATTTTTTTAATTATACCAGAGGTACTATGCTGGCCGTTTCATCTAATGAATCGTTCAATAATTCATTTAAAGATCTAAAATCAGATAAACGTCAAAAAGCCGGAGAGAAAGGGGAGCAAAATTATTATTATAATATTTGTCCACCGGATAAAAAGCGAATATTCTTACGAAAATTTGAAAAACCAGAATAATTTGATCAATTCATCAAATATAATTTTATTGATTTTCGCTTACTTGTTAGGCTCGATTCCTAGTGCTGTATGGATTGGTAAGTTTTTTTATAAAATTGATGTTCGGGAATATGGCAGCGGAAATGCCGGAGCAACAAATGTTTTTAGAGTCTTGGGAAAGAAAGCTGGTATTCCTGTAACATTGATAGATGTACTGAAAGGGTATGCGGCAGTGTCATTAGCTCATTTCAGTAATTATACACCAGGTTCAAATCAATTCATAAATCTTGAATTAGTTTTGGGGATCGCCTCCTTAGTGGGCCATATTTTTCCCTTATTTGCATCATTCAGAGGCGGGAAAGGTATTGCAACATTGCTTGGAATTATTTTATGCGTACATCCATATGCAGCATTCATTTCCATAGGAATATTTATTTTAGTATTACTGGTATCCAGTTATGTTTCTTTAAGTTCAATGATTTCAGCAATAATGTTCCCGATCATAGTGATCTTTGTTTTTAAAACTAAAGTACCATCCTTAATTATTTTTTCTGTTTTAATTGCAATAATGGTTTTAATAACCCATCAAAAAAATATTGAACGATTGCTGCGAAGGGAAGAATCAAAATCGAAATTGATAAAAAAGAAAAAAACAAAACTTCCGGATGAAGAAACGGAAAAATAATTTTGCTTCTCTTTTTAAATTGTGATCATTGAAAATAACAAAAAGTAAAGGATTTAAAAATAAGCGTCAATTAATTTTATTTGTATTGATGGGATTTCCTTTTTTATTATTTTCTCAACCTCTGATAACTATTTCAGGGCAAGCATACGATAAAGAAAGTAAGTTGCCTCTACCCAAATTGATGGTTATTAATAAACGGACAAATAATGGAATTTTCGCTGATGCTGAAGGGAAATTTTTAATTTCAGCAAAACAAACCGATACTATTCTTTTTTCCGCGATTGGTTTTAAATTAAAGAAAATATGTCTGAAAGATTCTTCTTTAAAAGCAACCTATAATTTATATATACCCCTTGAAAAACTTTATTTTTATTTAAAAGAAGTCAGCGTTTTTGCTCCCCGGACATTAAAAGAAATTGATAAGGATATTTATAATTTAGATTCCACCAAATCATACCGAAGATATACTGATATAAATGCTATTGAAAGCCCGATTACCTATTTATATGAGCGCTTTAGTAAATTTGGAAAGTCAAAACAAAAAGTGGCAGAATGGGAAAATGAGGATTTGAAACGGGATATTTTAAAGGATCTCTTTCGATTATATATCAAACATGATATAATTGATCTTAATGAAGAGGAGTTTGATGCATTTATTAGATATTGCAATTTAAGCGAAGAGTTTATTAAAAATGCTTCGCAGCTTGAATTAGTGATGGCAATAAAAGGGAAATTCGAAACATTTAAAGACAGGTGGAAATGATTTTTTGTGCCTAGTGACCAAAGTCATTACTTTAGAACATCATCTGATATACTTTTGATAGATAAAATTAAAAAGCTATGGAACCCACAACAGTAAACTCAAAGATTCATGAAAAATTAAATGATTGGATGACTAAATTAGATCATTTTCAGGTGCAACTCTCTTTAGGAAAAATGGAAGCAGCTGATGAATATGAAAAACAGAAAAAAAATCTTCAAGAGTATCTTCATGAATACGTTCAGTCTGCCACAAACATTAAAAACATTACAAAAGAAAAGGCAGAAGATATGAAAAAAGTATTAGATGATTATAAAAGTAAGCTACTAAAAGAAGAAAAAGTAACCGAAAAAGTGATTGAAAAACAAAAAAATTCTGTTGAAAAAATTATTGATAAAATTAATAAGCTGTAATTTTTTAATGAAGCAAATTTTTTTCTGTTTTCTCGCAATTTGCTTGTCTTCATGCGGAACCTGGAAACATTCCGATTCATTCACTTATGAAGCAGTTAATGTTGCTGATTTTCAAAAACGTTTGAAAGAAACGTCAGATTATATTTTGATAGATGTTAGAACGAAAGGGGAGTATAAAAAGGGGCATATCGAAAATGCACTTAATGTAAGTTATTTGGGTTCTGATTTTAAAGAACTCATTGAAAAACTTCCAAAAGATAAATTAGTTTTTATGTATTGTGAAACCCAACACCGAAGTCCATTAGCATCTAAACTAATGAAACGGAAAGGATTTTGTCATATTATTGATCTTCAGGGTGGGTTTATAAAATGGGAACATCAAAATATGCCCATGGTTAAATGACCTTGTAAATTTCTCCAATTATTTAATTTATTCTGGTTGTTATTTACAACCTGATTTCATATAATTTATAGCGATGTAAGTTTTATTTTAGCCTGAATTTAAACTTTAAAGATGTACAGTTGGAATCAGGCTCCACTTATAAGATTAATAGTACCTTTTCTTCTCGGGATCATTTTTGCAGTATATTTTCCTGTTCAATTTGAGATGGGGATATACATCATTGGTTCGTTGTCTTTTATTATACTGTGTATTATTTTAATTCCTAAACTAAATTTTCCCTATCGCAATTCATTATGGTTCGGGTTGCTGATAAATATTATTTTATTTTTATCGGCTTATCAACTCACAATTTTTAAAACCGAAAAATTTTCAAATAACTATTTCTCGAATTTTACTGATTCTACTGAATTTGTTTTTGCAAGACTCAATGAACCATATATTGAAAAAAATAAATCGCTCAAAGTTGTTTTAGAGATACTTGCAGTAAAACAAGGTGAAAAGTGGGAGAGGAGTTGTGGTAAAGCAATGGTGTATTTTAAAAAAGATTCTCATTCTTTACATTTATCTTACGGTGATGAGTTAGTTCTAAAAACTGATTTTAACGAAATTCCTCTTCCTCAAAATCCGGGAGAATTCAACTACAAACGATTTTTAGCTTTTCATAATGTGTTTCATCAGGCCTATATTAAAAATGGCGAATGGGTTGCAAGCGGTCATAATAGCGGAAATATTATTCTTAAAAATTCAATTTATTTACGCGACATTTTATTGAATGTATTTATTACCAATCATATTCAAAAAGACGAATTTGCCGTTGGGGCAGCGCTATTGTTAGGTTATGTAGATAAACTGGATGCAGATATTATTGCTTCTTATTCAAGCACAGGCGCCTTGCATGTATTATCAGTATCAGGATTACATGTGGCAATTGTATATATTGTTTTTAATTGGTTGCTTTTTTTCCTGGATAAAATAAAATATGGAAAAATTATAAAAGCAATAACACTTTTACTCCTGCTCTGGTTTTATGCTGCGCTAACAGGTTTGTCTCCTTCTGTTTTACGTTCAGCAGCAATGTTCAGTTTTATAATTTTTGCAAAAACTTTTAATCGACATACCAATATTTACAATACATTGGCTGCTTCCGCTTTCTTTTTATTGATCATAAATCCTTATTTGATAATGGATGTAGGGTTTCAATTGTCTTACCTGGCAGTAATCGGAATTGTTTACATTCAACCAAAAATTTACGCTTGGTTCGAAGTCGAAAATTGGCTGCTCGATCAAATCTGGACCATCACATCCGTTTCCATCTCTGCACAAATAGCGACTTTCCCTTTGGGATTACATTATTTTCATCAGTTTCCTAATTATTTTTTATTATCAAATTTTATTGTCATTCCGGTGTCAACAGTGATAATTTATCTTGGACTTTCAATTTTTGCTTTTGCAAAAATTGCTATGCTGGTAAAATATTTGGCTATCGCTTTTTCCTGGGCAGTGTGGATTTTAAACTCATCGGTTGAATTAATTGAAAAATGGCCATATGCTTTATTGAAGGATATTTCAATCTCCGTTTTCGAAACATGGTTAATGTATGGATTGATTATATTGTTTCTTTATTATTTTACAAAACGACAGTATAACTATATTTTAGTTGCTTTGTGTTTTGCAATAATTATTCTATTCTCTCAAATAGCAGAGCAACATGAGCAATTCAGCCAAAAGAAAATAATTATTTATAATATTCCAAAAACCAGTGCAATTGATTTTATTAGCTCTAAGAATAACGTATTTCTTACTGATTCTGTATTTGCGAAAAATGAAAAGGGGCTACTTTTTCGGGTAAGGCATAATTGGTGGGATCTGGGGCTTACAAATTCAACAATTATTTCTAAAGAGATAAAAACAAATATTCTTACTATTAAAGATCAGTTCATACAATTTTTTGATAAACGCATGGCAATTGTAAATAGTCAGCAAGTAATTAAGAACTATTCTTTCTCCTCCCTACAAACCATCAATGTTGATTACCTGATTGTGTCAATGAATCCTCAACTAAAAATGGAAGATATATTGAAAGTTTATCATGCCGGTAAAATTATTTTTGATTCTTCAAATGCTCCATATCGTGTAAGAAAATGGAAGGAAGAGTGCGAAAAACTAAAACTAAATTATTATTCAGTAATGGATTCAGGAGCATTTGTTATTGATATATGATTCATATTGAAAATCATTAATACCTTTGTATTATGAATTTTAAAATCGGAGACAAAGTCAGGTTCCTTAACGAAAAAGGTGAAGGAGAAGTCAGTAAAATCATAAATAAAACTACTGTTGGTATTACTATTGAAGAGGGGTTTGAAATACCATTTCTTGTTTCTGATCTGATCCTGATTGATACAGGGATCCAGGAAGAAACAAAAGCCACATTGAATAAAAAATCAATTTCACTTTCAACTTCAATACCTTCCGAAATAAAGATAAAAAGTACGACTGATAACCCCGAAGAGGATGGGATCTATATTGCTTTTTCTCCTGAAAAAGTAAAAGACATCGCTCATTCTGATTTTAATGTTTGGCTGATCAATCATACTACTTATAAAATTCTATTTTCCTATTCAATTTTACAAAATGGAAATTATACTACTATCGAATCTGGCGAATTGGCACCTTTGGGGTCGATGTTGATTGAAACTATTGACAGAAAAGTACTGGATGAGTATTCAGTTTTTAAGATCGATGCGATTTATTTTAATGAGGAAGAGCATGAATATCAATTGCCAATAAGTGAAGTAATTAAACTTAAACCTATAAAATTATACAAGGACAATGCTTTTGTTGAAAATAGCTTCATTTCTGAAAAGGCTTTAATTATTAATGTTTCCAGGTTATATGATTTTGAAGCAGAAAATGAACCTGCGCCAAAAGCAGATCTGTCAAAAATATTATTTCAAAAACAAAACTATTCGGGTGCTCCTAAAAAATCAAAGCCCCATTCAAATAATAATCCTGCAAACGAATTAGAAATTGATCTTCACATCGAAGAATTATTGGATAATTATTCAGGAATGAGTAATGCGGAAATTATTCAGATCCAGTTAAAACATTTCCAAAAATTTTTAGATAAAGCCATTAACGGGCATTATCGGAAACTTGTTGTTATTCATGGAGTAGGGAATGGGAGATTAAAACAAGAAGTTCGAACAATTCTTTCTTCATATAACAATTTACGTTTTTATGATGGTTCTTATTCAAAATATGGATTTGGAGCAACAGAGGTAATTATTAGTTAATTCAATTAGCTATATTTAAGCTACATCAATCTTTCATAAAAAATCCTAATAACCAATTACCAACAAAAATTAATTAACTTTGCATCGCAGGCCGTTCTATCGCTGCTCTATGAAAATAGGGGAGAGGAAAGTCCGGGCAACACAGAGCATCCCACTTCCTAACTGGAAGGCTTCATAGCAGTATGAATACAGATAGTGCCACAGAGAAATACAGCCCTACAGCAATGTAAGGTGATGGTGAAAACGTGAGGTAAGAGCTCACGGAAATAATTGGTGACAGTTATTTCGGGTAAACCTTGGGAGTTGAAAGACCAAATAAACCGAAGCGTGAGAGCTGCTCGCTCTATTCGGAGGGTAGGTTGCTTGAGTTTTGCAGCGATGCAAGATCTAGATAAATGATA
Organism: Bacteroidetes bacterium RIFCSPLOWO2_12_FULL_35_15; assembly: GCA_001769385.1. Lineage (GTDB taxonomy): Bacteria > Bacteroidota > Bacteroidia > 2-12-FULL-35-15 > 2-12-FULL-35-15 > 2-12-FULL-35-15. The sequence continues at coordinate 91,245 of MEPB01000049.1, forward strand.
GAACTCGACAGAACCCGGCTTATAGGCCTGCTTTTTTTATTTCTGAAGTATTTTTTTTATTTCAAGTAATTCAACGTCAAAATAAAGGACTGTTTTTTCTGGAATGCCGGCATCAGGTATTCCTTTTTCTCCATATGCTAAGGAGTAAGGAATTATTAATTTGCGCCCTTCGCCTAAGCACATTCCTTTCAGACCTTCATCAAAACCTTTTATTACTTTTCCTTTTCCTAAAACAAATTCTAAATTTTTATGGCTTTCTCTGGATGAGTCAAAAATTTTTCGTATCCCCAAAGAGTCTATTACATAGCCTGTGTATGCAACTGATATATTGCTTCCTGTATCAATTGGGATTCCGCTTCCTTTTCTCACTTGAATATATTTTAAGCCCGAAGTGCTTTTTACAGTGTCTAAGCCCGATACATCAAAAAATGGATAGGGTTGTGTTTTCATAATATGAACATCATAAATCAATGCTTTATTTGGTGGAATAATTCCCTTCCCTCTATTTCCAAATGCTAGTTTTGCAGGAACATAAATAATTGCTTTTTCTCCATTTGTTAAATAGGTTAAACCTTCGCCAAGACCAGGAAATAAACCTTGTGATCCGGGACGAAGAACAGCAGATTCTCCACGTTCAATAGATTTATCAAAAATGATTGGATGGTTCAGTGAATCAATAAAATACCCGATATAGTCAAATAATACAACATCCTCAGAACTAATTCTTTTTCCTTCTTGTTTTAAAACAGGTAAGATTTTTATTCCGTTTTTTCCAAAAATGGTATCATTGTTTATTGGATGAAAGAATGGATTATCTGAATTTAATAATTCAATATCAAAATAAACAGTAGAATTTCCTGGAATAATACCAGAATCTTCTTTGCCAAAACCAAGGTTCGGAGGAATAACAAAAGTAGCTTTTTCGCCAACTTTCATGGTTCCTATTCCTTCATCTAAGCCTTTTACCATTCGCCCGGTTCCTAGTTGAAAAATAGCAAATGTGCTGTTGGTGAGTGAAGATTGAAAAACACGTTTATATCCTTTTTTATTTAATACATAGCCTGTAAACTGCATGGTAACTTCATTATATGGCTTTGCGATTTCACCTTTGCCCGGACTGATTAAAATTTTCTTTAAGCCGCTTGGAAAAAAAACAGTATCCTTTCCAACTAAATTGTAGAATGCTTGTTCTATTTTTACAACTTTTACTGCCAGTAATAATGTGGTGTTAGCAGGTATGCTGCCTATTTTTTTTTCACCATAAGCCAATGATGGCGGTATACGAAATTGTGCACTATCTCCTACTGATAATAGTGATATTCCTTCTTCCCATCCTTTTAATACTTCTTCCTGTCCTAAAATAAATGTATATGGTTTCCCTGAACTTAAATTACTGTCAAATACACTGTCGGGATTAATTCGTGTTGTAAAATTAACATGGATACGGTAACCTTTTTTTGTTTTCTCACCAGTGCCTTTTTTAATAATAGAGTATTCTAATCCACTTGGAGTTTTTTTATAATTTATTTTCTGAGATTGAGCAAATAGGTTCGTAGCACAAAATATCACTAATGTAAAGAGTTTAAATCTTGTTTTCATTCTGACAATAATTTTTTTATTTTTTTGCCAATAAAAGAATATTGGTAATTGAGAGTTTTCAATATCGGTTTGAGAAATTATTTTACAGGAATAATACCTTCTTTAGTGAAACTGATTACAATAGCATCTTTGATACCTCTGCTAAGTAATTCCTTTTGGACACTCTGAGCTTGTTCTAAAGATTGGTATCCGCTAAGAAAACATGTTATTGTGCCGGTTTTTTTATCTTTATAGGATTCAATCTTAATGCCGGTACTCAATGCATGAGCAATTACATTTTTTGGTAACCCCGATTTATTAGCTAATATCTGAACCCCAAATAGTTTTTTATCTGCATAGTTTAAAAGGGTGGTTTCATTTATTTTGCTTCTTTCAATTTTAGTAATATCTTGGTTTGTAAGCTTAGTGTTGAGAACTAACTTACCTAATAAAATATCAATAAAGGTATCCAATTCGGTCTTAACCGGACTGTTTAAACCTTGGCCTTCCGAAATTACCTTTCCATCCGGTCCAAATTTTTTATTAACTACTTTTCGTTTTTTCTCAATGATATAAAAAGTGTGATAATAACTTTCAACACCATCTGATAATTCAATCGGAATATCATTTTGAGTTAATTCAAAACTAGCTCCTAATATTTTTTCATCAAATTTTAAGATGTATTTTCCATAGGGTACATAAAATTTAAAATTTCCACGATTATCTGTAACACTGGTTACTACTTTACCAAGGCTATCTATTAAAAATATTTTTATTCTGGAAATATCTATTTTCTCGGTAATATCGCTACTAAATTTTTCCCTGTCAATTTGTACATTACCCAATATTTGAACTCCTTTTGAAAAAGGAAGGTAAATAACAGCAGGTCCGCAAACATCCATGCTATCCGGTACAACAGCAAACCATGCACCAATATCCACCAAGGGCAAAACCTGTAAGCTGTATTTCCCAAGTCCAATATTAATGAAACTTGCTTCTCCCTTTTCATTACTGAGTACTTCAAACTCATTCATGCGAATTACAATATTTTCCAAAGGAATTTCATCCGCATCAAATTTTTTATTCCCATTAATATCCAGAAAAACTTTGAAGTTAGCATTACAAAATAATTTTTTTCTGAATTTTTTTGGAATAGGGATTCCAAAGTCTTTTTTTATACCTACACCCAACTGTAAGTTTTTACTTTTATTCTTCTTGTCGCTTGATTCCAAATAAAAATTATTGCTTGCTCCAGGCAGATAAGTGTATTTATAACTTTCTGAAATATTGTAGTTTAAGGCAGCATTAATATTAAAGCTCCAACCTCCATTGGTGAAATAAAATAGCTGAGTAAATAAACCCATACTATGTCGATTGCTTACATTGGTATAATTATAATTAACAGTGTTTTCCCAAATGAAATGCTTGTTTTTAAATTGGTACTGATTACTTATCGACCCTGAAATAGCTTGCGGATACCTCTTTTGCTGCGTAAGTATATATACTAAATTGCCCAATCCTTGTGGACCATAAAAATAGCGTAAATATAAGTTCCAGGTTCGATAACTCAAAAACGAATTAGTTTGGGCTGTAAAAAAAGTACCCAATTCAGGATAATTTAACAATTTATTATATCCTCCTTTTACAAAAAATCCCATTCTGAAATTTTCATCCATGTTGAATGTGTTTACAGACAATTGAAGTCCGGAGCTTAATAGTTCTTCAGCAAAATAATTGGAATAATTGAGATAAATGCCGGGAGTGTAATTTACTTTTGTTTTTGGAGGTAATGCAAAAGTTAATACATTATTAAACATTATGTTATTTTGTGCAAAGGCGGGGATTGTATAAATATTATAATTATCCGTTAATCGTATTTCCAGATTATTTTTAAAATGATAAGAGTTTGTTAATGCAATACCTATATCTTTTGTACTATTATTTACTAATTGTCCTGCTGTAAAACCGCTGGTTCCTTCCCTATAGGTGAAATTAAGACCTGAATTTCCTTTCCCTTTCAAATAATTTGCATTATAGTATAACGAAAAATAATTTCTGTTGGAAATTGTATTAAAAGAATTGACTAAAGTGTATTGCCCCAGTACTCCTAAATTATGATTTTTATTTACCCGGTAACTTAAATTGGCATTAAAGCCATTTGAAAAAATGCCGGTAATATAATTAGTTCTGTCATAACCGATTCCTGCCCTTAGTGCATTAAATTTAACTGCATAAGCTGCCCCGAGTGAGGTACTTTGATTGTTCAGGAAACTTAGTCCATTTCTTAAAAAGTATGCTCCTACTGTATGATGGGGTGTAATGCGGTATCCTGCTGCAATTCCTTTTCCATTTGATATTCCTCTGAGGTTGTCGAAATTTAAACCTATTCCGCTACCGACAGAAACAAAACCTTTTTCATGATAATAACTGATAACGCCATTTGATCCACTAATAATTCTGTTGGTATATTTGTAATAAGTGAAACCTGTTTGTAAAGAATAATCGAGGCGGGATTTTTTATCTAAAATATAATTTCCATAAAATATAACATTCATAATAGGTTGTTGCCCTAGAATATTATTAATACTTGCAATCATGGTAACAGGAATAACTGAACTACCATATGGATTAATACGGGTAGCATCATGAAGTTTTACAAAATCCATGCTGTTTGCCAGTTTTACAAAATCTACTTTTTTATTTCTGCTTCCTCCTTTTCCTTTTGTGACACCAACTTCTGACGCTTTTAAAAAAAGACCATAATGTTTTTCTTGCTCCATAAAATCGGGCATATAACCATAGGTATCGATTCGCTTAACATTACGCTGTGGTTTTTGAATTTGTACGCTAAAAGGAACCAAAGTATCGGAAAACGGAGGTAAGGTAAATTCCATATAATTTTTCTTCAAAAATTTTCCGGTGGTGTCAGAAACAATAAAATCTTTTCCAATTTTATTCATGGATAAGATTACTTGTTGTTCCTCATCTCCATCATTTGATAAATTAATTTGAAAGGGAGCAGTACTTTCATGATTTAAAAAATAAATTCGGGGTCTGGGTAATATATGCATCTGCCAATTGCTTATTTTTGGGTGACCGGCTAAAAAGCTTGCAATAGCCATTTGTCGGCCTTCTTCAGTGGCAATAAAAACCGTAATATCATATTTAGTTCCACCTTTTGCTGCTTTGTTGTTAGTAACTAACCTTATCGGAACAAATAGGGAGTCACTTGGAGCAAGGGTGTATTTTTTTTCTGTCTTGTTTAAGGTTCGCCAACCACCGGGCAAACTCATATTGATGGTAAAAGTGTATTCTTTTACGTTGTTATTTTTTACTTTTAAAACATTACTGATTACAGCCATTTCTTCATATTCAACATCTGGGAAAAGAAATTCTGCAGTTAATGCTTTTTTAGAACTGGCAAGAGAAGTAGCAGTTTGTGAATAACTGGGGAAAGTCAACTGAAAACCAAACAAAACCAAAAGAATAAATTTGGTTTGAAAAGAAAATTGCAGATGTCTGTTATTCGTTCGTATTATCATTTACATTTCTTGTAAACAAAATTTTATATGTAATTCATATCGTCCGGGACGATAAATGAAACCTAATATTGGATCATAAGGTTTTAAGCGGTAATCAATTGTAAAGCTAAATTCATTATAATTTGTTAAAGAACTTCCTGCTCCATTGGTTTGCAATGCAGGATTACACGTTCCGGCAGGTGTCAGAAGAAAAGGATCGTTAATAATATCAATTACACTGCCTGTTAATGGTGCAAATTGTTGCCATAATCCGCTATTTATAGGAGTGTTACAAACATTACTTACCCGAAGTTCCAAAAGATCTAAAGCTGGAGTAACGCCAACACCAGCACCTCCATAGGGTACCATGGTTTCCCAGTCAGTAGCAACTCCCCAGGCATTATTTGAAACAATCATGCTTAATTTCCATTTGCAGGGTTGCGCAGGGATGGTAATAACTTTTAAGCGAATAATACTTGAACCATTAAGCGTAATGCCTCCTTTATATTCGCTAAAAGAATCGAAAATTAATTCGATTCGGTCAGGAGTTGTTAAAACGATGTCGCTAAGTGCTTGATCACAGTTATTTGTAGGTGGCATACCACACTGGGAATAGCCACAATCTATAAATAAAGCAAAAAATAAGAAAATGAGTATAAAACGGGAACTCCTCATAGTTAAATAATAAAAAGAAAAAGGAGGATTCCTCCTTTTTCTTTTAAAAAAAATTTATTGATTTTCTGTTAACACATATTTTACATTCATTGTGTAAACACCTGGTTGAGCATAAGTACCTGGTGCAAGAGCAGCAGTTACACCAGCATTACTTGCTGCATTTGGAAATGTTGCAGGTAAACCTGGTACAATACGATAGTCAATAGTATAATAGTAGCTACTACCAGAACCATAAATACCGGCTTGTGCAACTAAATACGAACCACCTACTACAAAATCTACAGCAAGGTTACCACCAGCGATGTATTTTTCACCATCAACAGGTCTAACATAAGGAGTAGCACTTGCATAAATATTATTGCTACCTGTTAAAACTGGAGATGTTACAAAAGCTGCATTGTAATCAGCAAAGTTGGTTGCTGCACCAGGAGCAGGATTTGCTTTGTCTTGGCGCATTTCCAGTGCTGTGATAGGCAAAAGATCAATAGCAGCAGGATCAGCTCCGCCACCATAAATTACTTGTTGATCCCAATTTGCAGCTCCTGTAGAAGAATATCCTACTGCATATAAATCCCAACTTACAGTTGAACTTACTTGCAAAGAAGTTGCTCCATATTGAGTAATACCACCAACATATTCAGAGATCTGATCAAACACAAAATCAATGTTTGAAGGACCGGTCATATTTAACTGAAGAATTGGCTGCAAATCCATTGTTATTGTAACATTTGACTCATCAACTAATTGAGCATTTGCATTTGAGCTAATACCCATTGCAGCAAGAATTGCTGCACCACATAAAATTTTTTTCATCTTGTCTGTTTTAAGTTATTTATTTATTTAATTTTCTGTAAACCACGCGTACAGTTCCGCTTTTGAAAATCAAAGCCTTGCAATGATTTTTAAAAAATTTTTTAATGTTTTTTTTGTTTTTTTTAAAGTTTAAAAGTGTTTTAATCAATTGTGAACTCTAATTCTGCAGTTTGAAGCTCTTCTTTATTTCCAAAATCAAGAACTGCCAATACTGAATATTTTCCTTTATCAAGTTCTTTGGGTAATTCATATCTAAATTCCTTTTCGTATCCGGGTAATATTCCAAATTGTTTTACTTTTAATTTTGTTTGTTTCCCGGTGAGTAAATTGGTTAATTCAATATAATACAAACAATAGCCAATACCATCACCGGTATTTTTAGCTTTCATTACTAGTGATCTGCTCTTTTTTAATTCATTTTTTTCATATTTTAAAGATTTTATTTCTACATTATTGATTATCACATTTGGTGGGTTTTGATGAATATTAATTCCAAAACCAATACCTGTTTTAATACCCAAAGCGATTGCTGTTTTACTTGCATCGGGAGCTTCTAATTTAGGTCTTTCAATTATTTGATCTAAAACTAACGTGGTCCACATAGCAATAGCATAATCATCTCCTGGTGGAATGTCAACTGTAACGCTAATGGTCTTATGTTCATGCGGCTTCATTTCTAATAAGGTTGGTGATACAACAATGTATTTTGAAAGGGCATAATGATATTCTGCTCCAACCCCAATGCTTTCCGTGCCATCTGCCCCAACACCATAATCCTGGAAATTAATCTGAAAACTAATAGCTTTTCGTGTATCATTTGTTACTTTGATAGTTTTAGTTTGTTGACTGCCAGGCTTTACATTAAAGCGCAAGGTAGATGGTGAAACCGAAATGCCGGTGTTGGTAGTATCATTATCAACAGGAACATCCTTTGGCTCTATTTGTTTTATAGAATCAGGGCTTGAAACAGCTTTTTTTAATGTATCCTGTGCTATTAAAGATGAGGAAACTAAGCAAACAATTAGCAAAAATAAAATTCTTCCAGTTAGGTATTTATGCATACAACAGAATTAGAAATTGTGAGAAATTAATAATGACTGTTTTTTTATTTTCAAATGCAAGAATAAATCTCATATGTTGATTTTAATCATTTGATAATAAAAAGTGATAGTACAAAGATAATAAAATGTATGAATGATGTAAATAGTTTCAAAAATTTTATAACTCATTTTTAATAACGAACGTGTAATGAACTTTTACTCGAAAATACAAATAAAGTTTCAAGGAGAAACCAATAATTTGTCAAGTAACTCAATATAAGCGATAAACTTATTTAAAAAAAAGATATTCATAACAAACAAAATCAACATTTTTTTTTAAATAATAAAATTCACAAAAAATTAAAAGTGTAATTTAATATCTTAAATTTACGATGTATCGCGTAAAAAAAAATTAAAATAAACTTTACTTATTCATAAAAACAGGCTAATCAATTACCCTCTTTTCTGATTATTGAATTATTTAAATGAACAGAAACTCATGGCATAATAATTGAATTATATTTGCAAACCAAAACATAAAAATATGAAACGATTATCTACTTTAATCCTTTTATCTATATTATTAATACAAGGAATTGTGGCTCAGAACAACAACTTAGTTGTTTACTCGCAAGAAGGTTTGAAATTTACAATTATTTTAAATGGCATCAGACAAAATCCTCAACCGGAAACCAACGTAAAGGTTACTAATTTAAATGCGCCAAATTATCAAACGAAAATAATTTTCGCAAACAATATGGCTGACATTAATCAAAATGTGTATTTAACAAATGGTGCTGAAACTACAAATAATACAGAGTTTACCTATTCAATTGTAAATGTGAAAGGTAAGTACAAATTAAGGTTTAAAAGTATAGCGCCTGTTTCTTCTGTTGTTGAAACTGCAAGTCTCCAGCAAACAGTGGTGGTTTATACCCCTGTAGCTGTTTCCAACACAACAACTACTACTTCAACTACCACTACTAATTCCGGAAATCCCACTGGTGAAAATATAGGAGTAAATATGAATGGAACAGGAATAAATATTAATATAAATAGCACTAGTCCGTCTAATTCGAATTCAACTTCCACAACAAGCTATTCAACAACCACAACAACTACTACAACAGGTGCTGGGAATCCGAATAATACTAGTCCAGGAAACAACAATTATGTTTTGCCAGGTTATTCAGGTGTTTATGGATGTCGTCATCCAATGAGTTCGGTTGATTTTGAAAGTGCTAAACAATCTATCAAATCAAAAGGATTTGACGAAAGCAGATTGATTTTAGCAAAGCAAATTATTGGAAACAATTGTCTGCTTTGTTCTCAAATAAAAGAACTGATGGGTTTAATGAGTTTTGAGGAAACTAAATTAGAATTGGCAAAATTTGCATGGCATCATAATTTGGATAAAGGAAATTATTACAAATTAAACGATGCCTTTAGTTTCGAATCTTCAATTGAGGAACTAAACAACTACACTCAAAGTCATTAATTTATGATTTTTTTATAAAAAAATCGTTTTTAAAAAGTGCTCTGATTTTTCTGAGCGCTTTTTTTATAACTTTACCGCATGCAAAAACGATTTTTAGTATTCAGTGGATTTTCAGGTGCAATGGCTGTTGCTCTTGGTGCTATGGCAGCACACTTCTTGAAATCAAAAGTTGATATCGGAATTATTACAGAAAACAATCTTCAAACATTCGAAACAGCAGCTCGTTATCAAATGTACCATAGTATTGCTTTAATTGCTGTTGCTATATATTCTGATAAATTTAACCCAAAACTAATCGCTAAGGCAGGCTACTGCTTTATGGTTGGGATAGTCCTTTTTTCAGGGTCATTATATTTAATTGCTACTGCCGGATTAATTGGTTTCTCAGACGTTCGATTGCTTGGCCCGATTACCCCGATTGGTGGAATGTTTTTTATTGTTGGCTGGCTGATCTTGGCGTATGCCGGAATAAAACGAAAGTCTCCATCTAATTAGTTTTAATACTTTTTGCAATATTTCTTATTCCAAATTCCATGACCAATTATTCAAAATATAAAGAACTACTGCGAAAAATTGCTGATGTACAATATGCCTCTGCTGTCTTAAATTGGGATCAGGAAACATATATGCCTCCAAAAGGTGCCGAATTCAGAGCGCAGCAATTATCAACTTTGGCAGGTATTGCTCATGAACTTTCGACAACTGAAGAATTAGGAGAGCTATTAGAACACTTAAAAAATGAGGATTCTCTAACTGAAAAAGAAAAGCGAAATGTAAAGGAATCACTTAAGAAATATAAAGATAACAAAAAATACACTACTGAGTTTGTGCAGCAATTAAGTAAAACAATTTCTGAAGCATTTCAGTCGTGGCAGAAAGCGAAGTCTGAAAATAATTTTTCGATCTTCGCACCTTATTTGGAAAAACTTGTAAAATTAAAACGTGACGAGTGTTGTCTTTTAGGATTTCAAACTCATCCATATGATGCATTGTTGGACCAATATGAACCAGAAGCAAAAACAGCTGACCTGGAAGTTCTTTTTGCGGATGTCAGAAGCCAACTGGTTGATTTTGTAAAGCAAATTGCAGCCAAACCTCAAAATCAGGAATCTTTTATGTTTGCCCATTATAATATACAAAAACAATGGGATTTTGGGATGAACCTGTTAAAACAAATGGGTTATGATTTTGATGCTGGCAGGCAGGATATTTCATCTCATCCATTTACGACAAATTTTAGTTCTGAAGATGTTCGTGTTACAACCCGTATCAAAGAAAACGATCTGAACGAAATGATCTGGAGCTGCATCCATGAAGGCGGACATGCTTTATATGAGCAAGGACTTCCGGCAAGCGAATATGGCTTACCATCAGGAGAATATATTTCGTTAGGAATTCATGAGTCCCAGTCGCGTTTATGGGAAAATAATGTTGGAAGAGGATTGTCTTTTTGGAAAGCTAATTACAAAAAGCTGAATGAAACATTTCCTGAAAATTTGAAAAGTGTTTCCGTGAATGATTTTTACAAAGCGATGAACATTGTAAAACCATCATTAATCCGTACTTCCGCGGATGAACTAACGTATCATTTTCATGTGTTGATACGATTTGAAATTGAAAAAGCTTTGATAGAAGGCTCTCTTGAAGTTAAAGACTTGCCGGGCTACTGGAATAAAAAATATAAGGAATATTTGGGTATCGATGTACCAAGTGATGCTCAGGGTGTTTTACAGGATATTCATTGGAGTCATGGAAGTTTCGGATACTTTCCAACCTATTCATTAGGGAGTTTTTATGCTGCACAATTTTATGCATTTGCAAAAAAAGATATCCCCAACTTAGAGTCTGAAATTGAAAATGGAAATATGTCTCCTTTGCTTGATTGGTTACGATTAAAGGTTCATAAGTATGGAAAGTTCAATACTGCAAAAGATTTATGTATTATTATAACGGGCGAAAAATTGAATTTTAAGTATTTTATGGATTATGCTAAAATCAAATATTCGAAGTTGTATGATTTATAATATCTATAGTTGATTTAATAATTCGAAAATCAAGTAATTTCAACAAGATCATTATTTTAATTTATTTAAAAACATTTCTTTATTATTCTTCAATAAAATTCCAACCTTTTGGGAACATTTTTTATGGCATGTTTTTTTTTGCCATTATACACACTAATTTATCAACAAAGTAAAATACAAATTTATGGATTTGTATTTATAATATACTTGTAATCAGTTACTTGTATTAATTATTTTAAGAAATTATTTCGAAAAAAAAGTTCAAAAAAAAGTATTGTATTTTAATTGCAATAGCTCAAAAATTAATAAATTTGTATAATAATTTAAAACTATTAATCAAAAAACAAAACTCATGAACGAATTTGGAATTAAAGCCAAAAATGCAAGCATTGCAAGTTTAGGTTTAGGTAATGTTTCTGCAGCATATTGGAATTTAAATGCAGCAGAACTTGTTGAAGAAACAATAATACGAGGTGAAGGTGTATTGACAGATACTGGAGCTATTGCAGTTGATACAGGTGAATTTATGGGTCGTTCTCCCAAAGATAAGTTTGTAGTTTTGGATGAAAAAACAAAGGATACAATTTGGTGGGGCGATGTAAACTTTAAATTTGATGCCGGAAAATTTGATATACTTTATAACCGTGTTTGTGCTTATTTATCAGGTAAAGAAGTTTATGTGCGTGATTCTTATGCATGTGCCGATCCTGAATATCGTTTAAATATTCGTGTTGTTACAGAATTTCCCTGGTCTAATTTATTTGCAAATAATTTATTTTTACGTCCTACTCATGACGAAATTATGAGCTTCGATCCTGAATGGACCATTCTTTGCGCTCCTGGTTTTAGAGCTACTCCTGAGATTGACGGAACCCGTCAGCATAATTTTACTATTTTAAATATGACCAAAAAGATTATTTTAATCGGTGGCTCAGGTTATACTGGTGAGATCAAAAAAGGGATTTTCTCATTATTAAATTATATTCTGCCACATGAAAAAGGCGTTTTATCCATGCACTGCTCTGCAAACATTGGTAAAGAAGGCGATACGGCTATTTTCTTTGGATTATCAGGAACAGGAAAAACTACTTTATCAGCTGACCCTAATCGTGGATTAATTGGTGATGATGAGCATGGCTGGAGCGAAAAAGGTGTGTTTAACATTGAAGGTGGTTGTTATGCTAAATGTGTAGATCTTACCAAAGAAAAAGAACCTCAAATTTTCGGAGCCGTAAAATTCGGAGCTTTATTAGAAAATATTGAGTTTTTCGAAAATACATCAACAGTTGATTTCAGCAACATTTCAAAAACAGAAAATACACGTGTTGGTTATCCTGTTCATTATATTGATAATGCCGTAGAGCCATCAGTTGGAAATATTCCAAAAAATATTTTCTTTTTAACTTGTGATGCCTATGGCGTATTACCTCCAATTTCAAAATTAACTACAGGACAGGCAATGTATCATTTCATTTCCGGTTATACTGCTAAAGTTGCAGGAACAGAAGTAGGAGTAACTGAGCCTCAATTGACATTCTCTGCATGTTTCGGAAAAGTATTTTTACCATTACACCCAACTCAATATGCTGAATTGTTAGGAAAAAAATTAAAAGATAACAAAGCAATTAATGTTTGGTTAGTTAATACAGGTTGGTCCGGTGGTTCATTTGGTGTTGGTAGCCGAATGAAATTATCCTACACAAGAGCAATGATCACAGCGGCATTAACTGGAAAATTCGATGCTGTAAAATATGAGACATTACCAATATTTGGGTTGCAAATTCCAACCGAATGTGCTGAGGTTCCAACCGAAATTTTGAATCCTCGTAACACTTGGAAGGATAAAGATGCTTATGATGCCACTGCGAATAAATTAGCAATAGCATTTAACAAAAACTTTGAGCAATATGCAAGCGCGGCAAATGAAGAAATTCTATCTGCTTCTCCTAAAGCGGCTGTAAATGCTTAAAATAAACAGGTGTTAAATTATTTATAAAAATGCCCTTCCGCCATGGTTGGGCATTTTTATTTTAGTTCGGATACTTTTTTACCACATAGAAACATAGGAAAAAAGTTTTGATAGAAAATGAATTTTATCGCATAGCCTATGTAAGTTCTGCCTATGTATTAAGGTTTTTTTGTTTTTCTATACATCTATGTGGTTAATTTTTACAATTGATGTTAAATCTTCAATTTGTCAAAGAATACTTACTTTTGTTTTCTAAATTACTTAATGCATGCATCTATTTTATACACCAGATATAACGACCAATACTTACCTTCTTAACGAAGAAGAAAGCAGGCATGCCATAAGAGTATTACGTTTGCATATTGGAGATAAAATTCAATTAATTGATGGAAAGGGTGGTTTATATGTAGCCGAGATAATTGATGATAATCAAAAACATTGTAGTGTAAGGATTACGGATACAAAAACAGAATTTTTAAAACGTGATTGGTACTTACAGATTGCCATCGCACCGACAAAAAACATGGATCGCTTGGAATGGTTCATTGAAAAAGCAACAGAAATTGGAATCAATGAAATTTCACTTATTAATTGCAATAAAAGTGAACGTACTATTGTCAAAGCAGAACGATTAAATAAAGTAGCTATTTCGGCAATAAAACAAAGCATGAAAGCGTATTTGCCAAAAATAAACGATGTTGTTGATCTTAAAAAGTTCATAATTTCAACAAAAGATTTTGATGGGCAAAAATTTATTGCGCACTGTCATGATCGTGAAATATTACCTCATATTAAAACATTTTATAAATCTAAAGAGAATGTAATTATTTTAATCGGTCCGGAAGGCGACTTTTCTATTGATGAAATAAAATTAGCCTTGGAAAATGGATATAAGGAAATTAGCTTAGGTGAAAGCCGCTTGCGTACTGAAACCGCAGCATTGTATGCTTGCACAGCAGCAAATATTTTGAATGAGAACTAATTTTTTCTTCTTCTAAATTCCGAACAAATAACAGAAGTCGCAATAGCAGCATTTAATGATTCTGCTTCTCCTGTAACAGCTTTGTAATGCGAGAAAGAAGGAATTCTTATTTTGTCAGTAATATAAGGCAGTAATTTTTCCGAAATCCCTTTTGATTCATTTCCGATAATAATAAATCCACTTGAAGGGAGTTGTTTGGAGTAAATGCTTTCACCTGCTAACAATGCTCCAAATACCTGATATTTAATAGTTGATTCTTGATTCATTAGAAAATCACTCAAATCAGTGTAATGGATTTTTATTCTGGAGATAGATCCCATTGTGGCTTGTACTACTTTTGGATTAAAAGCATCAACTGTTTCATTGCTGCAAATAATATTTTCGATGCCAAACCAATCTGCAACACGAATAATTGTTCCCAAATTACCCGGATCTTTTATCTCATCTAATAGTAATGTAAGTTTATCTTTTAAAGAATCAATTTCCAATTGATAATGCGGTGTTTCACAAACAGCAAGTACTTCATTGGGAGCCATTAGTGCTGAAACACGCTCTAATTCATTTTCTTTTATTTCGAAACGTTCAATTGTAGCTGCAATTTTATTATTTCTAAAAAAATCGGAAGTGGCATATACTTGTTTCACATTAATATCCGAAACAAGTAATTCGGGAACAATTTTAGTCCCTTCAGCAAGAAATAAATTATGCTCTTCTCTAAACTTTTTTTGTTTAAGAGAATTCACATATTTGATTTGATTTTTAGAAAGCATAAATCCAATATTATTTTTGTACGGACAAATGTAGTAATTTAGTAGCCTTTAGTGTACCAAAAGTATTCGGGTTTCGGATTTTTTTGTTTTCTACTAATTATAATGAACGAATTATAAATTAAAAATCTGAATTTGTAATCAGAAGATTTTAATTCAAGGTAATTTTAATATTCAAGGCAATTTTTGATATAGCGTGAGCAAAAAAGGAATCATCATAAAATTAAATATTATAGCTGTCGTATCCTTGCTATTCTTTGCCTGTAATCCTGCCCGTAAACTTGAGGAAGGCGAATATTTGCTTAATAAAAATCATGTTATTGATAAGGATACAAAAATCGAAAAAAACGAGATTGAGAGTTATATTAAACAAAAACCGAATAGAAAAATTCTTGTTGTATTTCGATTTCATTTATGGATGCATAATTTAGCAAATGAAGAGAGAATAAAACAAAAACGCATCTTTCATGATAAAAAAGTAGAAAATAGAAATAATAAAAGAATTGCAAAAGGAAAGAGGCCGAAAAAAAGTAATCGGCAACTTTTTGGGGAATGGCTTTTGGATATTAGTGAACCCCCTGTAATTGTTGATTCTGTGATCACTAAAAAGTCAACGAGGCAAATAAAATTGTTGTTGAATAATAAAGGGTACTTTATAAGCTCTGTTTCAGATTCTATTTATTATGGGAAAAGAAAAAAAGCAAGTGTATTTTATAAAATAAAAGCATCAGCACCCTACACTTTTAATAAAATTGATTATAAGATTTCGGATGATCTGTTATCATATTATGTCTTTGCAGACTCCTCGAACACTTTAATTTCGGGCGGTTCAAATTATGATATTGATGTATTACAAAATGAACGAGAACGAATAACCAAAGAGTTAAATAACAATGGCTACTATCTTTTTACTAAAGATTATATTTACTATGAGATTGATACAACTATTGGAAATAGAAAAGTTAATATTACAATTGGTGTTAAAAATTTCGCTCAAAAATATTCTGAAAGTAGCGATTCTATTGTGGAAACGCATCACCAACGTTTTTATATAAATAATATTTATATCCAACCGGATTTTGCTTCAAGAAAAACGGATACAACTCCGGTAGATACTCTAAAAGTTGAAGATTATTTTATTCTTCATACCCAAAAATTAAGATATAAAAGCAAAGTTCTGTTAAGTTCAGTCTTTATCCGTAAAGGAGAGTTATACCAATTGCAAAATGCAGAAGATACTTATAAACGATTATCTGAGCTTAAAGCTTTTAAGTCAATAAATATATTTTTTGTTCCGGTAAAAGGAAATTATCTGGATTGTTTCATTCAATTAAGCCCGATTTTAAAACAATCATTTATGCTTGAAACGGAAGGGACCAACACATATGGAAATCTTGGTATAGCTGGTAGTATTGTATATCAAAATAGAAATTTATTTAAAGGTGCAGAAGTCATTGAGCTCAGATTAAAAGGAGGGATAGAAGCCCAAGGCAATAAAAGTAATAGCAGTTCTACAGCTACAAGTAATGCTACTCAACGATTTAGTACAATTGAACTGGGGCCGGAGTTAAATGTATCTATTCCTCGCTTTTTGCTTCCATTTAAAATTAGATCTTCAAAAAAATTCAACCCAAAAACAATTTTCACAAGCGCATTAAATTATCAACAAACTCCGGATTACCAAAGAAGCATTACCAATCTTTCTTTTGCTTATACATGGAAAGAAAATGAAAAAATTCGACATACCATTTCTCCATTTATTATTGGATTTGTCAAAGTAACTAAAAGTATTTCTTTTCAAGAAAAACTGGATCAGATTCACGACATTTATATCCGTAACAGCTATGATAATCACCTATCAACAAGTACACGTTATACATTTACATTTAATGAACAGAATTTAAAAAAGCAGGAAAATTTTTCTTTTTTTCGTGTCAATGTGGAATCCTCGGGTAATATTTTAACCGGTATTTATGATTTGACAAATTTAATTGAGCCAAATACTATTGCCAAAGATGCAGGAGGAAGTTATAAAATGTTTGATGTCATTTATTCACAATATGTTAGAATTGATGCCGATTATCGTTATTATTATAATTCCAACGAAATTAATAAGGTTGTTTTTCGTGTTGCGGCAGGTATAGGAAAACCATTCAAAAATTTCCCTACATTACCATTTGAACGTAGTTTTTTCAGTGGAGGTGCAAATGGGATAAGAGCTTGGCAATCAAGAACTCTTGGCCCTGGTTCCTATTCAAACAATGGGCAATATGTTTTCGATCAGTATGGTGATGGTCAGTTGGAAGCAAATGTTGAATACAGGGTAAAATTATTTAGAATTATTAATGGTGCATTATTCGCTGATGCGGGTAACATCTGGTTACGAAAGCCTGATCCTAACAGACCGGGAGGTGATTTTCAATTAGATCGTTTTTATAAAGAAATTGCCATTGGATCCGGAGTTGGTTTACGTGCTGATTTTAATTTTTTTGTAATTCGTTTCGATTTGGGATTAAAAGTGCGTGATCCACAATTTGATGAAACTAAAAGGTGGGTTATTCAAAATCTTTTCAATGCGGAATGGAAAAGCAATTATCAAGATAACCACAATAATAAAAAATATGGATTTTGGGCATTTAACATCGGAATTGGATATCCTTTTTAATTTTGCGTTTAATAAATACCATCGTTTCGTTTTCATCCATAATTAAAAATTTGTAGCTTTGCCCTCCAAAAATAATAACAATTAATTAATTTGAAAATGTGGCAAATTTGAAAAGGAACAGTATTCAATTTTCAAATGAACAAATTCTCAGATCGTCAAATTTTAAAACATGGCAACTAAAAAAATTGAAGAATTATTGGGCGCAAATGCCGATAACTTACTGAATCATAAATGTAGCACTATATCCAAAGAAAATATTCACCAACCTGGTGCTGATTTCGTGGATCGCATTTTTGCTCAGACAAATCGCAATCCTCAAGTTTTAAGAAGTATTCAGCAATTGTATGGAACCGGAAGATTAGCAAATACAGGTTATATGAGTATTTTACCTGTTGACCAAGGCATTGAACACAGTGCAGGTGCTTCATTTGCTCCCAATCCAATTTATTTTGATTCTGAAAATATTGTTAAGTTAGCTGTAGAAGGCGGTTGTAATGCAGTAGCATCTACTTTTGGTGTGTTGGCCTCTGTTTCTCGAAAATATGCGCATAAAATACCTTTTGTTGTTAAAATAAATCACAACGAATTTTTATCCTATCCTAACAAGTATGATCAAATCATGTTTGGTTCTGTTAAAGAAGCATGGAACATGGGAGCAGTAGCCGTTGGAGCAACCATTTATTTCGGATCTCCGGAATCTGGCCGTCAAATTGTGGAAGTTGCACAAGCCTTTGAACATGCACATGAGTTGGGAATGGCAACTATTTTATGGTGTTATACACGTAACAATGCATTTAAAGTTGATGGAATCGATTATCACACGGCAACTGATTTGTCCTCACAAGCAAACCATTTGGGTGTTACAATTCAAGCAGATATAATAAAACAAAAATTATCTGATAAAAATGGTGGTTATAATGCCGTGAAATTTGGTAAAACACACCCAAAAGTTTATTCCGAATTAACTACTGATCATCCAATAGACCTTTGCCGTTACCAGGTGGCAAACTGTTATATGGGAAGATTGGGATTGATAAATTCAGGTGGGGAGTCAAAAGGAGCCTCTGATCTGGCCGAAGCAGTTGCTACAGCGGTTATAAATAAACGTGCAGGTGGTCAGGGTTTGATTTCCGGTCGTAAAGCATTTCAAAAACCAATGAAAGAGGGTGTTGAACTCTTAAACACAATTCAAGATGTGTATTTGGATAAAACAATTACAATTGCTTAGCAAAATAGAGAATTAGAGAAATGGAAAATTAGAGATTAAATTCTTCAATTCATCAAATCTCCAAATCAATAATTAAAAACATGAGTTGGTTTAAAAGAATAAAAGAAGGCATTACTACTTCAACAAAGGAGAAGAAAGAAACTCCGGAAGGATTATGGTACAAATGCCCATCGTGCAAAAAAATTACAAACGCAAATGAGCATGTATTAAATAAGTATGTTTGTTCAGAGTGCGAATACCATGAAAAAATCGGATCTGCCGAATATTTTGAAATAATTTTTGATAACAATGAATTTCAAGAGTTATTCCCAAATTTAACTGCTTCGGACCCTCTTCATTTTGTAGATACAAAAAAATATACCGATAGATTAAAAGATACCATTAAAAAGACCCAATTAAAAGATGCTATTCGTGCAGCGCATGGAGTGGTGGAAGGTGAAGATTTGGTGGTTGCCTGTATGGATTTTACCTTCATTGGCGGTTCAATGGGAGCAGTGGTTGGTGAAAAAATTGCCAGATCCATTGATTATTGTCTTGAAAAACGCATTCCACTGATGATAATTTCAAAATCAGGAGGTGCACGTATGATGGAAGCTGCGTTTTCATTAATGCAGATGGCTAAAACATCAGCTAAATTGTCTTTATTGTCAGAGGCGAAAATTCCATATATATCATTCCTTACAGACCCTACAACTGGTGGAGTTACAGCATCTTATGCTATGCTTGGAGATCTGAACATTGCGGAACCGGGTGCCCTAATTGGATTTGCAGGTCCACGGGTGGTAAAAGAAACTATCGGAAAAGACTTGCCAAAAGGCTTTCAAACATCTGAATTTGTATTGGAACATGGCTTTTTAGACAAGATTGTTAACCGTAAGGAACTTAAGCCAAAATTGGCCCAGCTACTTAAAATGTTCAAAAATTAAAAAACAAACGGAATAGAACCCAGACAAGTCCCACAAAGCTTCTTTTACATTGGATATTTGTTAATTGGTTATTGTCTAATTGTCCCACTTCTGCTAAGTATATCGAAAAACTATTTTTCTCCTTTTTATTGCAGATTTAAAAAAGATATTTATCTTTGCATTCCGAAAAAAAAATAAAACAAAATATCATTACGATGTATTTAACTACTGAAATTAAAAAAGACATTTTCAAAAATCACGGAAAATCTGAAAAAGATACAGGAAGATCTGAAGGACAAATTGCATTGTTCTCTCACAGAATTGACCACCTTACTGAGCATTTGAAATCGAACAAAAAAGATTTTGGAACTCAAAAATCACTTATTAATTTGGTTGCTAAAAGACGTAGCTTATTAGATTATTTAAAAGCGAACGACATTGAAAGATATCGTGCTATCGTAAAAAAACTTGACTTAAGAAAATAAGTTGATTTCTTTAGATAAGATTATCAAAAAGGCATCCTGCTAATAAGCTGGGTGCTTTTTGTGCATATAAACACTAACAATAAAACATAAAATAAAAGAGGTAAAGAAAACAATAAATCTAAAACAAAAAAAAGATGTCACAAATTGGAATTACACACACGTTTAAATTAGCGGATGGTCGTGAAATAACATTAGAAACAGGGAAATTAGCAAAGCAAGCCGATGGTTCGGTAGTTGTAAAAATGGGAAATACGATGTTGCTTGCAACTATAGTATCAAACAAAGATGCTAAAGAAGGAACAGACTTCTTGCCACTATCTGTTGATTATCAAGAGAAATTTGCTTCTGCGGGTCGTTTTCCGGGTGGATTCTTTAAGCGCGAAGCCCGTATCTCCGATTACGAAATATTGATCTGTCGTTTGGTTGACCGTGCATTACGTCCACTTTTCCCAGAAGATTATCACTCTGATACACAAGTGTTGATCTCTTTGATTTCAGGAGATAAAAATACGATGCCTGATGCATTAGCTTGTTTAGCAGCTTCTGCAGCAATATCAGTTTCTGACATTCCATTTAATGGACCGGTTTCAGAAGTTCGGGTTAGTAAACTGGATGGAAAACTAATAGTTAATCCTTCAGTTGAGGAAATGGCAAAATCAACACTGGATATCATTGTTGCAGCAAATGCAAAAGACATTATGATGGTGGAAGGTGAAATGAAAGAAATTTCAGAAGCGGAGATGTTGGAAGCAATTAAATTTGCTCATGAAGCTATCCGTTTACAAATTAATGCCATCAATGAGTTTGTAACTAAAGTGGAAGCTGTTAAGGGTAAAATCGTTAAACGTGAATATAATCATGAAACAAATGATGCTGAATTAAAGGAGCGTGTTTACAAGGCACTTTATGATAAAGCATACGCTGTTGCTAAAACACAAAATCCAAATAAAAAGGAACGTAGCGCTGCTTTCAAAGCTGTAGTAACTGAATTTATAGATTCATTACCGGAAGAAGAAAAAGCAACTATCAGTACAAGTTTGGTGAAAAAATATTATCATGAAGTTGAATATGATGCTGTTCGCAGATTTGTATTGGATGAAAGAGCCCGTTTAGATGGTCGCAAAACAAATCAAATTCGTCCTATCTGGAGCGAAATTGGTTATTTACCTTCTGCTCATGGTTCTGCAGTCTTCACTCGTGGTGAAACGCAATCATTGACTTCGGTAACATTAGGAACTAAATTAGATTTACAATCTATTGATAGAGCATTATATCAGGGTCAAAATAACTTTATGTTGCATTATAACTTCCCCGCATTTTCTACTGGCGAAGTAAAACCAAATCGTGGTCCGGGAAGACGTGAAATTGGTCATGGTAACCTGGCTGAACGCGCATTAAGACAAGTTCTTTCATCTGAAAATCCATATACCGTTCGTGTTGTATCTGATATTTTAGAATCAAACGGTTCGTCTTCAATGGCTACAGTTTGTGCCGGAACATTGGCGCTGATGGATGCAGGTGTTAAAATTAACAAACCTGTTTCAGGTATTGCAATGGGATTAATTACCGATGATAAAGGAAAATATGCCATCCTTTCCGATATTTTAGGAGATGAAGATCATTTAGGTGATATGGACTTTAAAGTATGTGGAACGAAAGATGGTATCACTGCTTGCCAAATGGATTTGAAAGTGGATGGTTTACCTTACGAAGTAATGGCAGAGGCTTTGGAACAAGCAAAACAAGGTCGTTTACATATCTTAGGTGAGATGGCAAAGACTATTACTGCATCTCGTGAAGATTACAAACCACATGCTCCACGTATTGTTAAAATGGTTATTCCAAAAGAATTTATCGGAGCAATTATCGGACCCGGAGGAAAGATCATTCAGGAAATGCAACGCGAAACAGGTGCTACTATTGTAATTGAAGAAAAAGATGGAATGGGACATATAGACATCGTTGCTGTTGATAAAGAGAAAATTGAGGCTGTATTAGCGAAAATAAAAGGCATTGTTGCACAACCGGAAGTTGGTGAAGTGTATGAAGGGAAAGTAAAATCAATAATGGCATTTGGTGCTTTTGTTGAATTTATGCCAGGTAAAGATGGTTTGTTACACATCTCTGAAGTTGGTCATTCCAGATTAGAAAGTATGGAAGGCGTTTTGAAAGAAGGGGATAAGATACAAGTGAAATTAATTGGAGTTGATCCTAAAACAGGAAAATTCAAATTGTCTCGCAAAGCATTGTTACCAAAGCCTGAGCAAGCAACAGCATAGGTTTTGTTGAATTCAATATTAAAAAGGCTATCATTTCGATAGCCTTTTTATTTACAAAAAAAACAAATTAGAGGTCAACCCGTCCAATAGTTCCCTGAATTCTGAATAAGATCAAGCTTGAGGCCATTCCTAAGTAATTCGGAATCTATGGGTGGCTAAAGAATCTAATAAGAATGACAACCACAAAAATGTTGATGATGGAAAAAAATCATGAAAACAAAATTTTCGAAAAAGTCAATTTCGCTAATAAAGAATTGAAAAATGCAACATTCGAAAAATGTACATTTATGAATTGTGACTTTTCCAATAGCAATTTATCAGGCAATACGTTTAATGAATGTTCTTTTGAAAACTGCAACATGAGTATGGCAAAGCTTAACAAAACAAAAGTGACACATGTGAATTTTGTCAATTGTAAGTTGATCGGCATTAATTTTAATGAGTGTGCCGATTTTCTTTTCAGTGCTGATTTTAATAATTGCATCCTTGATTATACATCTTTTGCCGGAAAAAAAATACCAAAAATAAAGTTTGTAAATTCCTCGTTAAAAGAAGCGAATTTTTCAAATACAGAGCTAAGCGAATCAATATTTCTAGATTCTAATTTGGAAGGAGCTGTTTTTAATAAAACGATTTTAAATAAAGCTGATTTTACTTCTGCTTATAATTTTACTATTGATCCGGAATCGAATAGTGTAAAAAAAACAAGGTTCTCAAGAAGCTCTATTCACGGGCTCTTGATGAAATATGATATGGTAATTGAATAAAGGAGAGTTTATAAATTTCTATTTTCTTAATTGAGCAAAAGCTTTTTTTAAAGGAGGGATCACTACCATTAAAATGCCTGCAAACATTATAAATCCTGAAAAAGTAAAGACAATTAGGATAGGATTTATTTTTGCCATTACTTCAGCAAACGATAATTTATCAACCACAATTCCAATTCCTTTTTCAGCACCGGCAATAATCAAACACACAAAAAATACCAATAACGAAATATTAAAAATCCAATAGCCACTTTTAATAGTTTTTTCTTCACCTGTTGTATAGTTTTTATCTGTCGCATCATTAATGATAAAGAAGCAGGATGCCAGAAGAATCATGGTGTTTATGCCAATCATACTTCCCATTGCATGAGCAACGGTAATATGAGTTCCATGTGTAAATAAATTAACTGCAGGAATGGAGATCGCCAATGCAAGTGTTAGATTAATAAATATCCAAATATCAGCAGCTACTAAAAAGCGATATGATAAAATATGAAAATCTTTTTTGCTTTCCGAAAGAGTACTTTTCCAGTTCCAAATAATTTTTGCAAGCAGAATTAATTCTGTCATGCTAATGATGTATGAAAGATAACGAATCCATTGGGCCGCAGGTACATTATAAATATGATGAGCCCAACCAAACATTAAATTCGTGAGACCAAGTAAATAGGTTAGAAAAGCTATTTTGGTTCTACTCATGCTATGGTCGCCTTTAATTTTTTCCATCACAAATATCGCTGTTCCGTAGATCAGCATATTCCATGAGCCAACTAAAGCCCCATTTGCTTTCCATTGTACCGTTATTTCACGAACAACATTATTTCTGAAATAGGGAAGAACCCAAAGATAACTTTCGGTAAAAGTGAAGAGAAAAAAGAAAATCCCGGTACCCCACATCCATTGGTACACAGGCCAGTTTTTTGCAGTTGTAAAAACTGTTTTAAAATAATTCCATCCAAAAATGATCCAGGAAATAAAAATTGGAATGGCAAGAATAGGAGGGAACTCCCAATATTCTCTTCCACCAAATTTTCCAAAGAAATAACTAAATATAATTAGTATGCCTGTTAAAACGAAAATATAAAAATGAAATCTTCCTGCTCTTTCAGAATACAAAGGAGCTCCAATAAATTTTGGAAGATAATAGTAAATGCCACCAACAGATGATAAAAATACCCATGCAACAACAAGTGAAACGTGAAGTGGGCGGTTTTTAAAGAAAGGTAATGAATCCAAAGTTCCGGGGAAAACAAATTGCAAAGCAGCGATACTTCCGAAAAGTAATCCGCCTAAAAGAGCGATAAGGCCAAGAGTAATGAATGCTAATCCTAAATTTTTTTTAATCATTATTGATTATAATTTACACTTCCATCACTATTAATCGAATACTTGATTGTTGGTGAAACACCTGTTTTGTCAACGTATTTGAGGTATGCAATGAGGGAGTTTATTTCTTGTTCATTTAAATGAAAATTTGGCATTTTCTGTGTTCCGCTCATGATAAGCGCTTTTGTATAGATTTCTCCTTTTCCCGGAGCAGAAATAACATTGGTTAGATCGGGGCCCATATAACCGCCAAGGCCATACAATTGATGGCATGAAAAACAATTATTTTGCTGGTAGATCACCTTTCCCGCTTGAGCATCAGTTGTCATTAATTCTTTTGCATCGCTGGGTGTATCGCTAGTATAGACAAAAAACGAATAGATACAAAAAGTAATAAATAAGAATCCAAAATAAATTTGTTTAGCGATCAATGGCATATTCCTATGTCTTTTCTTAAGCTATGAAATAAATATTATAGGTCGAATAAAAGTAAAGGCGCAAAAATAGTAAAAGAATGAGTAAAATCATGATTTATTTTTCTTCTTGCAAGATTTTTTCATTGGATGCAAATATATATATATTCTATAAACTTAGTAGAGTTTAATGAAAAATATTAATTGTTCTTTGTTTTTGTTGTTTTTGAAGCATTTAGGAATGATTGAATTGTAGTTTTACTCATAACTATACGGGCACCTTCTCTTATTTTTATAAATTCATCACGCATGACACATGAAATTTCATTTTTACAATCATCGCATTTTTCATAAAAATTAATGGACACACAAGGAACAAGTGCAATAGCGCCATCAAATAATCGATACACATCAGCGACTGAGATTTCTTTAGGATTTTTGAGAAGATGGTATCCTCCTCCTGTTCCTTGCTTACTGCTTACCATGTGAGCATGTTTAAGTTCAAGAAGAATTTGTTCAAGAAACTTTTTGGGGATATTTTCTGATTCCGCGATAAAAGCTGTCTGCATATAACCCTTTCCAACGTTTTTTCCAAGACATGTTAAAGCCTTTAGTGCATACTTGCATTTCATCGACATCATAGTAAATCGTTCTTTGTGTTTTTACAAATATATAATTTTAATTTCCTTTTTTATAAATAGAAAAAGATAAAAAAAACAATAAAAATTTAAATTTTAACATGGTTTTTAATGACAATTTGCATTAAAATAGGTGATGAAGATCAGCTTATTTCATGAAACCTATTTGTCCTTTTTGCGTTAAATAAGTACTTGAATATTAATAGAATAGGTAGTATTTATGTTTTTGGGTAAATGGTTAAAATAATTAAAATGAAAAAGTTGCTGTTAATTCCGATTTGCTTATTCTTTTTCTTGAGTGCAGAAGCACAAAATTTTGAATGGGCAAAAAATATGGGTGGTTCCAATACGGATGTTGGATATTCTGTTATTACTGATGCTACTGGTAATTCTTATATTACAGGAAGCTTTCAAGGCACAGCAGATTTTGATCCTTCTTCTTCTATTGCTAATTTAGTTTCCAATGGTGCAAATGATTTTTTTGTCGCAAAATATGATGTTGATGGGAATTATTTATGGGCACATAACATTGGTGGTGCTGGTTCTGATTATGGGTATTCTATAACCTCTGATATGTCTGAAAATATATATATTACTGGTGGTTTTCAAGGTACAGCGGATTTTGATCCTTCTCTTGTTTCAACAACATATCTAACTTCCAATGGCAATAGTGATATTTTTATTACCAAGTTTGATGTTAATGGAAATTTTGTATGGGCAAAAAGTGTTGGAAGCACTGCAGATGATTATTCAGAAGGGATCATAAACTATACTTTGGGAGCAATTTATTTAACAGGGGTTTTTCAGGGAACAGCTGATTTTGATCCGGATACTTCTACTTATAACTTAACCTCAAATGGTGGTTCTGATATTTTTATTGCTTCCTATGATTCGGATTGTCAATTAAAATGGGCAAAAAATATTGGAGGTGTAAACTCGGATAATGCGAGTTCTATTGCAAAAGACCCCAGCGGAAATATTTTTATAACAGGATATTTTAATGGAAATGCAGATTTTGATCCGGCTGCACCTGTTTCTACGCTTATCTCACATGGTTCTCAGGATATTTTTATTGCAAAATTTACCAATAGCGGAAATTACTTATGGGCAATTGATCTGGGTGGAAGTAGTTCTGATATGGGAAATTCGATAAGTACAGATATTTCAGGGAATGTAGTAATTACAGGATCATTTAATGGAACATCTGACTTCGATCCGGGTGCCGCCATATTAAATGTAATATCAAATGGTAACCAGGATATTTTTATTGCAAAATATGATAGTAACGGAAATTATATTTGGGCTTTTAATATGGGAAGTAATGGCCTTGATAAAGGCAATGCAATTGCCACGGATATTTACGAAAATATATATTTAACAGGTAGTTTTAAGTTTACGGTTGATTTCGATCCGGGAGCATCTTCAACAAACATATCTTCAATAGGTAATTCAGATAGTTTCCTTGCAAAATATGATGCAAATGGTAATATAAAATGGGTCAATCAATTAGGTGGAGCTGGTGCAGATGAAGGTTTTTCCATTAACGCAAATACAAATGGAAAAGTATATACAACAGGTTCTTTTTCCGGAACAGCCAATTTTTATTCTAACTTATCTCCTTTAGCTAATTTAATTTCTAATGGAAATACGGATATTTACATTGCTTCGTATTTGCAAAGTGTTGCCACCAATATTCAGTTAAGTAATAACCCCGAAATAGTTAACTTTTCTTTATATCCGAACCCGGCAACTGACATTGTGACTATTAATTTCGGAAAAAATTATGAACATTTAAATGTAATAATAACAAATATAATAGGTCAAACTATGATCTCAAAAAAATATTTAAGTTCTAGTATTGTCGAATTAGATTTAAGTGAATTAACGGCTGGAACTTATTTTGTTTACGCAAATACAGATACTCAAATCGCTATCAAAATAATTAAGAACTAGAACTTATCAAACTTTTTCTTCTTTATTTTCTTTCCTTTTTCGGAACATAAAATATTATCCCTTCCTGTTCTATCTGTTTTATATCTATTTTTTATATTTTCAAACAAATATTGTTTTTGCTCTTAACCTCATTATGAATCAATTAATTTGAGAAGAGATTGTTAAATCATTTTACAACGACTTTTGAAATCATTCTTATCTTTGCAGCCAAAATAAAAGATCATTTTAATAATTAATTTCTATTCCTATGCGAAAAATAGTTACAGTCGTTTTGCTTTTTACATGTTGGTTTTCGGCTAGTGCACAACAAAATTTAACTCCGGAAATGTTGTTGCAACTTGGCAGAATTAACGCTTTTGGTATTACTAAAGATGGTAAATCTGTTGCATACAGTGTACGGACCTACAATGTTGAGAATAATAAAAAAACAACTAATAGTTATATCATTCCTATTTCCGGGGGCGCAGCTATTTTAACAGAAAATGCAGCTGACTTGATTGCCAATAATCGTATCTCGCCAGACGGGAAAATGAGTCTGACCGCTTATGATATAAAGCTAAAAAAAATATTTGGAAAGGATATTTATCCTGATCTTTCTCATTCAGATGTAATGATTTATGAGGACCTGAATTACCGCCACTGGGATAATTGGGAAGATGGAGCTTATAGCCATATTTTTGTTAATCAACTTTCCGGAAATGCTATTATTACAGATAGTATCGATATCATGCCGAATGAGCCTTACGATTCTCCTCAAAAGCCTTTTGGTGGTGATGAAGATTTTATCTGGAGCCCGGATGGTAAACAAGTGATCTATGTGACTAAAAAGAAATTTGGAAAGGAATATGCTTTAAGTACAAATACTGATATATTTTCATACGATATTCAAACAAAGCATACAACAAATCTGTCGGAAGGAATGATGGGATATGATGTTCAGCCTGCATTCTCTGTTTCAGGAAGATTGGCTTGGTTAAGCATGAAAACAGATGGTTATGAATCAGATAAAAATGATATTATTGTTAAAGATGGTGCTTTAAAATTAAATCTTACAAAGGGGTGGGACGGGACCGTAACAGATTTCAAATGGAGCGCGGATGGCAAAAAAATATTTTTTGTAGCACCTGTTGATGGTACAGTTCAATTATTTGAGGTAACAGACCCTGGTGTTTCAAAAAAACTTCCTGTTGTAAAGCAGATCACAAAAGGAGATTTTGATGTTCAAAGTATGATAGGACAATCAAATAATACGATGGTTATAACACGTACTGATATGAATCATGCGGCAGAAATATATATCGTTGATCTTACAACAGGTGCCATGAAACAATTAACTCATGAGAATGATGCAAATTATAGTACCATTTCATTAAGTAAGATTGAAAAGCGTTTTGTTACCACATCCGATGGACAAAAAATGTTAGAATGGATAATTTATCCTCCTAATTTCGATCCAACTAAAAAATATCCAACTTTACTTTATTGTCAGGGAGGACCTCAATCTGCATTATCTCAGTTTTATTCTTTCCGTTGGAATTTTCAACTGATGGCAGCTAATGGTTACATCATTGTAGCACCAAATAGAAGAGGAATGCCAGGCCATGGTGTAAAATGGAATGAACAAATAAGTAAAGATTATGGCGGACAAAACATGCAAGATTACTTTACAGCCATTGATGAATTTGCAAAAGAACCTTATTGTGATAAGAACAGAGTAGGTTGTATTGGCGCTAGTTATGGCGGGTACTCTGTTTATTATTTGGCAGGAATACATGAAAAACGGTTTAAAACATTTATTGCTCATGATGGAATTTTTGATTGGAGATCCATGTATGGCACAACTGAAGAAATGTGGTTTGTTAACTGGGATATTGGTGGATCTTATTGGGATAAAGATAATGTTGCAGCACAAAAAAGTTATAATCAATACAATCCTGTTAATCTTGTTAAAAAATGGGATACTCCTATTTTAATCATTCAGGGCGGCCAGGATTATCGTGTGCCTATTGAGCAAGGATTAGGAGCATTTCAAGCTGCACAATTGCAAGGAATTAAGAGCAAACTTCTTTATTTCCCGAATGAAAACCATTGGGTGTTAAAAGATCAAAATGGTCTTGTTTGGCAACGAGAATTCTATAAATGGTTAAAGGAAACTTTGTAGTATTTTGTTTTAGGATAAATTTTAAGGAAAGCTAATTGAAAATTGTTTCATTTAGCTTTTTTTAATTTTTAAAATAAATTTCGTTTGAAATGAATGTTCTTTTATTTTATACCAATGCTTAATATGAATTAATCCAACGCTCCCTCTCCTTTGGAGAAGGATTAAGGGCAGTCAAAACAAATGGACTGGTTCATGTTAGGCAGTGGTTTTACTCTGTAAGTGTAAGAGTGTAAGAGTCTTTAATTTTAACAAAGCTCTTTCAATCTTTCCGGAAAAAAGTTGGTGTTTGCTTTGTTTTCCAAGGATCAAAAATATTCTTAGAATCATAATTACTCAACGAAGTAACATCTTTTTCAATTAATTAGAGTCTGTCTATAATGTAAAAATTAGCCGCAGATTCGCAGATTAAAAATTGAACTACTACACACTTTTTTGCCACAGATCATGCTGATTTTCGCGAATTATCCGCCAAAGGCGGATTCCTTTTTAATCTGCGAATCTGCGGCTTCTATTTTTTTGTTTTAATTTAATCTCACTCTATGGACAGACACTAATTAATAATTATGAAAAGGAAGGATCAGTTCTTTTTAAAGGATATTTTATATTTCTAATAAGAGCCAGTTTAAATTGGGGTAAAATATTAGATTTTTAATATTTTTTGCCGTTTTTTCATTTCGAATGAAACCTAAAACCGGATCTAATTAAATAAAAAAATCCGATGGTTTTCATCGGATTTTTCGTTTTAGAATTTGGCACGTATTTTACGTTTTTTGTATTTTTTATGTTTAAAAATACTACCATACTTTGATTTGTAGAAACTACTTTTGCCCCGTAATACATAGCTGTAATATACAGAAGTTGTTAAATAAGAATCCTTATGTGACGGATCCCCTCGTTTCATCCCCTCTCCCTTGACATAATCATAACCATAATTATTAGAAGCAGGTATCCCTTCCATATCTCCAAGTTCATCTCTTCGGTTTGCAAGAGCTTGTGCCTCTGCACTGGTTAATGTGGCAGGGTCAGCATAAACTGTACTTACATCATCTAAATAATCCGTAAACGTGGTCCTCCAATTAAATTCCCAACCAATCCTATGTCTTTTATTAAGTGTAAAAAGTAAGCCAATACCTAAAGGAATAGCCATCGAAACAGGTTTGTATTTTCTTCCTTCAGTTTGTAATGGTCTTAAAGCAATATATTTTCCGTTGTATTGTGCTTTTGGGTTGTTATAAAATCCTGATACTCCGGCAAAAGCATACATTTTAAAATCATTTCGGTAACGATAGGTATGGCCCAAATCAGGGATTTCATAAAAAAATACCTGGGCCTGAAGTTCTAATTCAATAAGATCATTTCTAAAAGATAAATTTCGGCCAACACGGCCAGGGTTAGTTGATAAATTATCAGCACCAGCGATTCTGTTCCAGTTAAGCCCTAGTTTGGCAGAAAGAAGTGGGGTGAATTTATAGCGCGCAAAACCTCCAACTGCAAACTGAGTTTTTGAAAGTTTTATATCACTGATAAAATTTTTTCTTGTTCCAGCTTTTCCTCCCATTTCACCTAAGTAATTAGAGCCACCAACATGGACACCAAAATCCCAATTGTATTGAGAAAAAACAACATTTGGAAGAATGAAAGCGATTAATAATAATAAAAATATTCTGCGCATAGGAGCAAATATAAAAAAAAATCAAATAAAAATACAATAAATAATATTTTTACCTTCGTAACCGCTGCAAAAATACAAAAACATATAATTATGGACAATAGGATAACGCATCTTTTAAAAATATCTTATCCAATCATTCAAGGTGGAATGATCTGGTGCAGTGGATGGGAACTAGCTTCAGCTGTCAGCAATGCCGGTGGACTGGGCTTAATTGGAAGTGGCAGCATGTATCCTGAAATATTACTGGAACATGTCCGAAAGTGTAAAAATGCGACAGATAAACCTTTTGGAGTAAATCTTCCGCTTCTATATCCAAATGCGGAAGAACATATAAATACTATAATTAATGAAGGAGTAAAGGTTGTTTTTACCTCAGCAGGCAATCCAAAAACATGGACAGAGAAATTAAAAGACAACGGGATTACTGTGGTACATGTTATAGCCAATTCGAAATTTGCAAAAAAAGCGGAAGAAGCAGGTGTTGATGCAATTGTTGCCGAGGGTTTTGAGGCAGGAGGACATAATGGGCGCGAGGAGACAACAACCATGTGTTTAATTCCACTGATAAAACAAACGGTAAAAATTCCTGTGATTGCAGCAGGTGGTATCGGTTCAGGTCGAGCCATGCTGGCTGCCATGGCATTGGGGGCAGATGCTGTGCAAATGGGAAGCAGATTTGTTGCTTCAGAAGAATCGTCAGCAAATACTAACTTTAAAAATAGTGTGATCCATTCCAATGAAGGTGATACCCGATTAATGTTGAAGCAGCTAACTCCTGTTCGATTATTAAAGAATAAATTTTTTGATCTTGTTCAGGATGCAGAAAATAAAGGCGCCTCACCGGAAGAATTGACAAAAATACTCGGCCGTGGAAGAGCGAAAAAGGGAATGTTTGAAGGCGATCTGGATGAAGGAGAGTTAGAAATTGGTCAGGTAGCTGCTATGTTTCGTGAAATAAAACCTGCAAAAGTTATCATCGAAGAGATAATTGCTGAATACAAACAAGCTAAAGAAGAACTGTTGAAAGGTTTTTTTTAATAGGATAACTAATTTTTATTTTGTTATTTGCCACACCTTAAATTACTCCCAACTTATTAAGAAATAATTATAGAAAAAGACATGATAAAATACGAAAAATTTGTTTTACAGAATGGATTGAAAGTAATTGTGCATCAGGATAAGTCAACACCATTAGCATGCATCAATATTTTATACAATGTTGGTTCACGTGATGAAAATTCTGAACAAACAGGATTTGCACATCTTTTCGAACATCTTATGTTTGGTGGGTCCATTAATATCCCAAGTTATGATGAGCCTTTACAAATGGTTGGTGGAGAAAACAATGCCTTCACAACAAATGATATTACCAACTATTATTTAACACTTCCTTCCGATAATTTAGAAACAGGTTTTTGGCTGGAAAGTGACCGGATGCTGAGTTTGGCATTTTCTGAAAAAAGTTTGGAAGTTCAACGAAATGTGGTAATTGAAGAATTCAAGCAACGATACTTAAATCAACCTTATGGAGATGTATGGTTGCTATTGCGACCTATGGCTTTTAAGGTTCATCCATACCAATGGGACACCATTGGCAAAGAGATCTCACACATCGAAAATGCAAAAATGGATGATGTTAAAAATTTCTTTAAGAAGTTTTATTGTCCGAATAATGCAATTATGGTTGTTGCCGGAAATGTGGAAGCAGAGGAAGTAAAAAAACTTTCAGAAAAGTGGTTTGCACCTATTCCGAAAGGACCCGACAATAAAAGAAATTTACCTCAGGAACCGGCACAAACAGAAGCCAGAATTTTATCCGTTGATCGAGATGTACCCGTGGATGCTATCTACAAGGCATATCACATGTGCTCCAGGTATGATAAAGAATATTATTCAGTGGATCTGATCTCCGACATTCTTTCCCGTGGTAATTCATCCCGATTATATAATGCCTTGATAAAAGAGAAAAAAATATTCAGTGACCTGAATGCATACGTGATGGGAGAATTTGATAAGGGATTGTTTGTTATTTCAGGAAAATTAAGCAAAGGTGTGAGCATGGAGGAGGCCGACAAAGCGATTGATATAGAGTTACAAAAGATAAAAACGGATTTTGTAACTGTTGATGAATTAACCAAAGTGAAAAATAAAATTGAAGCTTCACATGTTTTTGGAGAAGTGGAAGTATTAAATAAGGCAACAAATCTGGCAGTAGCAGAATTATTAGGAGATGCAGAGATCGTAAATCAGGAAGTGGAAAAATATCTTGCAGTAACTGCAGAACAAATAAAAGAACAAGCAAACAGTATTTTTAGAAAAGAAAATTGTTCAACCTTGTATTATAATACAAAAAAATAAGTTCCGGAAAAGATCCGGGTATGGCAATGATGAGATTGCAGCATGACTTAAAGTCCCCCAATAAATAAATCGTTGGTTTATAAAGCTAAAAAATAAAATTATGCAAATCCTTGATAGAAAAAATTCACCCGCATTTAAAACGGTAGAAAAAATTGAAATGATTCGTGCAAGTGAAAAACCGTTGAATAATAAAATACCTGTTTATTCTATAAACGCAGGCACTCAGGAACTAATAAAAATTGAATTTTTGTTTTCTGCGGGTATGTATCAACAGAAAATGCCTTTGCAAGCTGCAACTGTAAATGCTATGCTGGAAGAAGGAACATCAAAAATGACTGCTGCTCAAATTGCTGATGCGGTGGATTATTATGGTGCTTTTTTAGAAGTAGGTGTTTCTCAGGATAGCGCATCTGTAGTGCTCTATACACTTAACAAACATTTAAAAGCAACATTACCTGTGGTGGAAGATGTTATTAAAAATGCTGTTTTTCCTCAAAACGAATTAGAAACACATCTTAGGAATAAGAAACAAAAATTCCATGTTAATAATCAAAAAGTTGCCAATGTAGCCCGTAAACGTTTTGCAGAACTGATTTTTGGAGAAAAGCATCCCTATGGAATAAATGTTAAAGAAGAAAATTTTGATGCAATTAATCGTTCCAATCTGACTGATTTTTATAAAACATTTTATCGTGCCAATAGCTGCAAAATTATTTTAGCGGGAAAAGTGAATGAGGATGTACATACATTATTAAATGAACATTTTGGAGGAAACGACTGGTTGGCAGAAAATGATCTGAAGCAGCCGGATTTCAATATTTCATCTGCAAAAGAACGAGAACAATTAATTTATAAAGAAGATGCACTTCAATCAGCTATACGTATCGGTAAGGTAATGTTTAATAAAACGCATCCTTATTTTCAAGCATTACAAATATTAAATACTGTTTTCGGAGGTTATTTTGGTTCTCGTTTAATGTAAAATATCCGTGAAGACAAAGGTTATACGTATGGTATAGGATCAGGGATCGCTTCGTTGCAAAATTCAGGTTACTTTTTTATTTCAACAGAGGTTGGTTCAGAGGTATGTAAAAATGCCCTTGATGAAATATATTTTGAAATGAACCGTTTACAGAAGGAGCTAATTACGGAAGATGAATTAAAATTGGTAAAAAATTATTTATTAGGAACCTTCCTGCGTAGTGTTGATGGTCCATTTGCAATGGCCGACCGTTTTAAAGGTATTATGGAGTATAATTTAGGATATGATTATTTCGACAGATACATTGCAACTATTCGAAACGTTTCTGCATCTGAATTACAAAGTTTAGCTATCAAGTATTTTGATAAAGATAGTATGATCGAATTGGTGGTTGGAAAAAAATAGTGTCGAAAATTATTAATTAGAAATCATCCCCTTAAAATTTGTTTATTGTTGTTGATGTTTAAAAGAATTATTTTATTTATTGTTTTTTTTGCATTGCAACATGCTTTTGCAAATGCCAGCGTATTATCTCCCCAAATGCGTTGTGTTAATGTTTTGCAAAATGGAGATGTTGTATTAACCTGGTCAACTCCAGCTGATCCGGGTAATGAGTTTAACCGGTACTTAATTTATACTGCACCTGCTTTATCCGGCCCATATTCTTTACTACCTCCCGTTAGCGTTTATTTACAAACCAGCTATACCCATTTTGGTGCCAATGCAAGCGGAGCTCCTGTTTATTATTATATACAAACACAATTTACTTCAGGTTCTTTAATTGTTGCTCCATCATTGGATACTGTTTGCTCCATGCATTTAAATGTAATTAACCCGGGAAATGGTACAGCATTGTTATCCTGGAACCCTATAAAAACACCTGATATTTCATCTTCCACAGGGGTCTATATAATTTATCAAAATTATCCATCAACTGTTTGGACCGCCATTGCAACAACCACTAACTTAAATTATATCGATTCTATTTTAATTTGTAATGCAACAATAAAATATCGAATTGAAATTACGGATACAACAGGATGTACATCTGTTTCATCTGCCACCGGAGGTATATTTCAAAATAGTATTGTTCCGGCTGTTCCTGTCATTGATACCTTAAGTGTTGATGATACTAATTATGCACTAATGAATTGGAGTGCAAATTCATCAAGGGATGTTACGGCTTATGTGATTTATAAATTCAATGGCTCTGCCTGGATCCCAATAGATACTGTTTATGGAATAAATAATACAGATTATAATTATTTACTATCCAATGCATATTTAGGTTCTGAGGAATTTCGTTTGGCTGCTTATGATTCTTGTGGAAATATCAGTCCAATGGGAGCTGTATTTAATACCATGTTTTTGAGTTCAGCAGCAAGTATTTGCGATAGAAGTGTTACTCTTAACTGGACAAGTTCAAATCCTATTGGAACCGGTTTAGCAGGTTATCGAATTTACCAATCAACCATCGGCATTACAGGGCCATATGCATTAATGGGTTCAGTTTCTCCCGGAGTATTAACCTATACGGTTTCCCCTTTAAACCCTAATACCACTTATTATTATAAAATTCAGGCTTTTGATAGTTCAGGAACAAAAACAGCCTCTTCGAACAGGATCCTCTTTTATTCTGCAACGCCAATCCCTCCGCAGTTTTCCTATCTTCGCAAAGCAAGTGTTGTTGCGCCAAATAAAATAGATGTTACCTGCCACATTGATGTGGCCGCTTCTGTGTTGGGGTATAAACTATACAGATCGACTGATACTGTTTCCGCAAATTATATTTATTTAGGAACAATTCCTTCAAGTATTACAACACCAATTGTTTTCCGCGATAATAAAGTATTGACCGATAAGAATAGTTATTATTATAAGATGGTTGTTGTGGATAGTTGTGGTTTTGATGGGTTTGAAACAAATATCGGTCATACGATATTATTAAATGCAATCAGCAATCCGGATATGACAAATACACTGAACTGGAATGACTATTCAACCTGGTTGGGAAGTGTTTCATCCTACAATATTTATAGGGGAATTGATGGTGCTATTGACCCCACACCAATTGATAATGTGGCATTCGGAATCAATACGTATAAGGATGATGTTTCCATGTTTTTACAGGGAGAAGGTGTATTTAATTATTATGTTGAAGCATTGGAAGGTCCCGGTAATATTTACAATTTCAGTGAAAACAGTTTGTCAAATATTGCGGATGCTTTCCAGGATCCTGAAGTATATATTCCCAATTCATTTAAACCATCAGGAATAAATAATATGTTTATACCGGTTGCTACCTATGTTAATTTTACCGAATATGAATTTATGGTTTTTAACCGCTGGGGATTAAAAGTATTTTCTACTACCAATATTGATGAGGGCTGGAATGGCAATAAATGTGAAGGAGGCGTTTATATTTATATTGTCCGTTATAAGTCCTCAAAAGGAGAATATATAGAGCGTAAAGGTTCTGTGACTCTTTTAAGGTAGATTTACATCTGCAATTATCCCTTTGGGGCCCTTTTCCTTCCAAACAAATATTTCCTGTTACTTTTCAATTGTTTTTTATAGGCTTTGTTTCCCCTTTTAATGATTTTATTATCCGCTTCTTTCATTTTCTCAACAGGTTTCTTTTTCATGTGAAGATAAGGATTAGAAGCTCCTTTGTCCCTACGACAGGATGATGTTATTGCTCCTATAAGGAGAAAGAAAAATAAAACTGCAATTGTTTTTTTGAAATGACTTTTCATTACTACAAAATTAATGATTTACATAGCGATTGCTTAGCTATTTTTATTTTTTGTTACGTGTTTTTAAACATTGTTTATTAATTTTTATTCCTTTTTCTTTTTTTAGAAGGATGAAAATGATATCGTTTTTTCATTTTCAATGCTTCTTTGTTATTTTCCTTTAGGTCTTTTTTATTTATTTCTAATTGCTTTTTATAGGCTTTGTTTCCTTTTTCAAGCACTTCTTTGTTTTCAACACGAAGTTGATTGCTAGGTTTTACTTTCATTTTCAGGTAACGATCAGAAGCTATGCGATTACTACATCCGGTCAGGCTTATCAAAAAATAGAGGGATAAAAAAAGAATTAAACTTATTTTCAAATAATTCATTTCTAATAAATACCGGTTGTATGAGCTGTTTGTATCTCTATAACGTAAGGCGATTAAAAAGATACAAGAGTTTTTTCTATATCAGAAAATTAATACTTTAGAAAAAACTTTAGCTTTGTCAATTGTTTAATGATTCAATATTGTGAATACAAATTAAGATGGCAGACGCACTAAAAGATATGTTTAATAAAAAATTCTATGTGCTGTTAGCATTTGAATTACATGCAGTCGAAAAGAGTT
Source organism: Bacteroidetes bacterium RIFCSPLOWO2_12_FULL_35_15 (assembly GCA_001769385.1). Classification (GTDB taxonomy): domain Bacteria; phylum Bacteroidota; class Bacteroidia; order 2-12-FULL-35-15; family 2-12-FULL-35-15; genus 2-12-FULL-35-15. Next base: position 129,308 of record MEPB01000049.1, read on the forward strand.
TTCAGGCCGATAAATTTATTAAAGATGTTATCAAAAATATTGAACACTTATCGCTGAATGAGCGATTACGTAATACTTCCATTGTTTTAAAAAACTATTTGCCTGCAGAATACAAAAGATCAATTTCTGTTTTAGTTAAAGTAATTCCAAAGTTTAAAGAAAGTTATACTTCTCTTGTTTTTCCCGATTTTGTAAGTCAATACGGGCATGATGATTTTGATCTTTCGATGGAAGCATTGCATAATTTTACACAATTTGGTTCATCCGAATTTGCAATCCGTGAATTTTTAAAACGCGATTTTGAGAAAACAATTAAGGTGATGAACAAATGGGCAGAAGACAAAAATCACCATGTAAGACGGTTGTCCTCCGAAGGTTCGCGTCCTCGTTTGCCTTGGTCGTTCAAACTGGATGAAGTCATAAAAAATCCTAAAATAACACAATCAATTTTAGAAAAATTAAAAACAGACCCTGAATTGTATGTGAGGAAATCGGTTGCGAATCATTTGAATGATATTTCGAAAGACAATACTGATTTTATGCTCGGTTTAATTAATACCTGGGACAAAAAAAATGAACATACAGCCTGGATAATCAAACATGCAAGCAGAACGCTTATAAAAAAAGGAAATGCTCAATCGCTTGCTGTATTTAATTTTGAGAAAAATGTAAAATTAAGTGTTGCGGATTTTAAACTTAATAAATCAAAACTAAAGCTGGGAGAATCACTTCAGTTTGAGTTTGATATTGTTTCAGAAAAATCAAAATCACAAAAGTTAGTGATTGACTTTAAAATTTATTACCGGAAAAAGAACGGAGAACTATCTCCTAAAGTATTTAAATTAAAAGAACTTGAATTGAAACCAAAACAAACTATCCATATTTCCAAAGCACATCGTTTTCAAGATTTTACAACTCGCAAACATTATTCGGGAAAACATAACATTGAGATCATGATCAATGGAAAAGTCTATTCAAAGAAAGAATTTATGTTAACCGTTTAATAATTATTTATTTTTACCGCTCAAAATAAAATCCCTTGAAGTCTAAATTATACCAGATCGTTCAATATATCATTCTATTAGTTATAGGAATATTTCTGTCATGGCTGTTTTTCAGAGGTTTCAATTTTAATGAATTGATCGAAAAAACTCAGTCGGGAAATTTTTCATGGTTCTATGTGGTAATGCTGGTTTCTATTCTTGTTTATGTTTTTCGTGTTTTGCGCTGGCAGATGCTGATCAAAGCTATTGGATACGAAACTAAATTTCATAATACATTTGCTGCCTTATCTATTAGTTATTTTGTAAGTTTTATTGTACCGCGTTTAGGAGAAGTTACAAGATGTTTGTCGGTAAAAAAACAACATGACATTCCTTTTATGAAATTATTCGGGACCGTAATAATTGAACGTGTTGTGGATATTGTGAGTTTAATGATCGTGTTGATTCTAACTTTGATCCTGCAGTTCAATCAGATAATGGAATTTATTAAAGAAAACGTTTTTCAGCCATTTTATGAAGGTATTATTTTAAAAATAATTGCAGGAAACGAAACTGTTCTAATTATTGTTTTATCTGTAATTGTAATTGGCACATTTGTGTTCTATCATTTTCGAAAATACATTCGGGAACGATCACCAAAATTACTTGTTCAGTTTATCGAAGGTTTAAAAGAAGGATTGGTGAGCATTGCAAAGCTGAAGCAAAAAAAACTTTTTATTTTTTACACATTTTTAATTTGGGCATGTTATTATTTAATGACGTATTTCTGGTTCTTCGTTTTTAAAGAAACTTCTGTTTTAACCTGGGGAGCTTGTCTCACCATTTTAAGTATTGGAACGATAGGTCGTTCAGTGCCAATACAAGGTGGAGGCATGGGTGCCTATCACTTTTTAGTTACCAATGTGGTTATACTTTATGGGGTGGGAGCGGGTTTCGGAAAAACGCTTGCAACCCTAATTCATGCAGGTCAAACCTTTTTTACGTTTGCAATGGGATTGATCGGATTAATCATTTTTTTTATTGCATATTGGCGAAAACGATAAATCATTTCGGAAGTCAATATTTAATTCTTTCAATATGTGCTTTGCACGTGCATAAAAAGCAGCACTTGTTTTTGATAACTGATCTTCAATAGCAGCTTTTAATTCATTTTTCAATTCCGGATGTTGCATGGCAATGTTTGCAATAGCCTGCATGGCATGAACTTTTACCACAACTGTTTCTTCCGATGAAAGCATCAGATCAAAACAAAGATTTACTAATTTTCCCTGTAATTTTTTCGGAACACGTTGTGAAGCCAATACCAGCATCATATTTCGTTTAATACCGTCAATTTTAAATTGGTTAATTGTATCAATAAATTTCGAAAGACAGGGTTTCAATAGTTCGGGATATCTGTCATTTACTGCTGCCAGGATCCATGAAGCGCGCTGTGGTAAAGGCGCTTCAGCAGTATAAATAATATCAATTATTTTTTTGAATTCTTCAGCATTATTACCTATTGCATTCGCAATTGTATCTGTATTTGAACGGGAGTGTTCTTTAAGTAATTCTGCCTGATAATTCATTGAACAAAATTATTAAATTCCTGTTTCCTCTATCTTTTTCTTCTTTACTTTTATTTTTCAATGGAAAAGATTAATTTTTTACGGATGATTTCAAAAATCGATGCTCTATAGCAGGGATTCTAAAATCATATTAAATTTTTAATGTTTAAGAACCTTCTATCTTTGAAAACAGTAAAGAAATTTGTTTACTAAAATATTATTCTTAATTTGCTATGTTTTTGTTTTTAGGAAACCGAAACCAGAACTACTCAACATATTCTTACCATCAAATATTATCTTTATATGAGAAACTTTTATTCATTTCTTAAACTTTTAATTTTAGTAGGTTGCGGAAGCTTTTATTCCAGTTCAGCATCTGCTCAGGAATGTAATATTATTTATATCACTCCCACCGGCGCATCAAGTGGAGTGGCTGGTACCATTGCAAATCCTGCTAGCTTAACATACGGACTTACATTAGTAAGTGCAACCGATAATCAATTATGGCTTGCAACAGGTACTTATCCAATTTCGAATACATTGCTTATTCCCGGTGATGTTACGATAGAAGGTGGTTTTAATTCAGCAACATGGACAAAAAGTAATGTTTCACAAAGTATTATTGATAAAGATGCTACCAATGTTTTGCCATCTCCTTTTGATGCATTGATCGGATTAGGTGGTACTTCTGTTTCTAATTTCAGATTACAGGATATTACTGTTAATGTGGCTAATGCTCCCGGAAACGGAATTTCTGTTTATGGAATTTATTTATCGGCATGTTCAAATTATAATATTACTCGCTGTACTGTAACCACTGGAGCCGGATCGTCAGGTATTGCAGGAACATCAGGTATTGCCGGAACACCTGGCGGAAACGGTGCTGCAGGTGTGGCAGGAGGGCCGGAAGGTCTTTCTTATCCCGGAGGTGCAGGAGGCACTGGAGGAAATACAGGAGGAGATGGGGCTACTGTACTTAGTTATGATAATTGTGCTGCAGGAATTATTGGTGGGGGAGCATGTGGTGGTGCCGGTGGCAGTGGTGGAACGGGCCCATCGTGTAGTTTAGGTTGTGCATTCGGAAATCCCGGTTGCAGCGGCACTACACCTGGACAGCCCGGTCAGCCGGGAGGAAACGGAACAGCAGGAACTAATGGAACACTTGGAGCAGCAGGAAGTATTGCAGGAGGATATTTTGTTCCCGGAGGTATAGGAGGAAATGGAGGAAGCGGAACTGATGGATGTGGTGCTGGTGGTGGTGGTGCAGGAGGAGGTCAGCAGGAAAGCGGTACAGATGATTGGGGCGGTTCTGGCGGTGGTGGCGGTGGCGGAGGCTTTTCAGGTACAGGTGGCACAGGTGGTTCCGGAGGTGGTGGATCATTCGCAGTATTTCTTACTAATAATGGTGCCGGAGGAATTATTCAAGATTGTTTACTTAACCCGGGATCAGGTGGTGCAGGTGGTAGTGGTGGGGCTGGAAGTGCCGGTGGAGCCGGAGGTTCAGGTGGAGCTGGTGGTGCAGGTGGTGTTTGTTCTGCCGGAAATGGTGGTGCAGGCGGAACCGGAGGAACCGGTGGTGCCGGTGGAAGCGGTGGAAATGGTGCCACAGGCTTGAGTATGGCTTTGAGTGAAAATGGAGGTACTTCAATATCTAATTTAGGAATTATTTCTGTTCCCGGGAACCCTCCGGATATTACAGATGCTAATAAAGGATGCACCAACTCAGAAGTGGTGTTTACATCAACCTCCGGTGGAACCTGGGATTTTGGAGCAGGGGCCACGCCATTAACAGCAACCGGTACGGGACCATTTTCTGTTTATTATTCAAGTTTAGGAAGAAAAACAATTGTGCATGGTGGCACAAGTTTTACAGATTTTGTTAATATTTTTCAAGCAGGGCCAACCATTCCGAGTATCAGTCCTTCTAATGGATCAGTTACTTTGGGCTGCCCGAATACATATACTACTTCACTGACAGGCACTTATTATGAATGGATATTTGGAAGTGCTGCAAGTCCGGATACAGTGCAAGGCGCAACAATGCAAACAGCTACCGACATTTATTTCTTCGCTCCGGGAACATACATCATCCATTTATATGTAACTACAGTTTGTTGCGGCAGAGTGCATGATTCCACTTCTGTTACAGTAAACCCAAGCACTTTTAATGTCACATTGGCTTCTTCGCCTTCGCCCATTTGTCAAGGGGATACAATTACTTTTACTGCAAGTCCTAATACATATTCGGGATACCAGTTTTTTGTTAATAATATTCCTGTCCAATCAGGAGCAAGTCCTACCTACACCACAAACACGATACAAACAGGGGATAGTGTGATTGTTATTGCATTGTCAACCTGCTTTACTAATCCAAGTGCTACTATTTATCCTGTCGTAAATCCTATACCTGTAGTATCACTCAGTAGTTCGGCAGCTCCAAGTAATACTATTTGTGAGGGAGCAAGTATTACTTTTACTGCATCACCGGCAGGATATACGAATTATGAATTTTTTAATGGTGCAACTTCTATTCAAAATGGCGCTGGAAACACATTTACAACCACAACTTTAGCCTCCGGCAATAGTCTCACAGTGATTGCAACCGACAATGGATGTCCGGGTTTATCAGGCAACGCTATTGTAACCACCGTTGATTCACTTCCTGTTGTTATTTTGACAAGTTCTGATGCAAATAATCAGATATGTACAGGAGATAACGTTACGTTTACCGCTACTGCTGCAGGATATGCGAATTATGAATTTTTTGATGGCCCCACTTCTTTGCAAAGCGGAGCAAGTAATACTTACTCAACTACCTCTTTGGTAAATGGAAATAGTATAACTGTTGTTGCAACAAGTTCAGGTGGTTGTGTTGGTTTGCCAAGCAATGCTATTGTTACAGGAGTTAATCCTATACCAACAGCAACTCTTTCCAGTTCAGACAGTAATGATACTATTTGTCAAAACGAGAGTATAACTTTTACTTCCACTCCAAGTGGATATTCGACCTATGCTTTTTATAATGGGGCTACACTTTTACAAACAGGAAGCAGTACTACTTATACAACAAACGCTTTAGCTGCAGGTAATAGTATTACTGTAATTGCAAGTAATGCAGGGTGTTCTAGCCCGGCAAGCAATGCAATAACAATTTCTATTATTCCTGCACCTGTTGTAAATGCAGGAGCAGATTTTCAGGTCTGTATTGATGCGGGGGTAATTACACTTTCCGGTTATACTCCTTCGGGGGGGACATGGACAGGTAATGGAATAACCAACCCATCTGGTGTTTTTAACCCGACATCAGCAGGAGTTGGCAGTCATCAGCTTTTATATGCAGTTACTAATTCCAACAATTGTACAGGTTATGATACACTTATTGCAACAGTTGATCCAATGCCGGTAGTTGCGGTAAATTCAGCTTCAATTTGTCCGGGAGAATCTGCAACCTTAACTGCCAGTGGCGCAAATACGTATGAATGGTCTCCTTCAACAGGGTTGAGCAGTACAACAGGGTCAAGTGTTACAGCCAACCCTTCTGTTACAACTACATACACAATAATCGGGACTTCCACTGCAGGTTGCAAGGATACCACAAATGCGGTTGTTACTGTTAATTCAATAGAACTTGTAACCATAACCGGAAACACAGCCATTAATGCTTGTGAAACAACTGAATTAACAGCAGTTCCAACCGATGGAACGTATTCCTGGGGACCCAATGTAAATTTATCAAGCACCTCGGGAGCAACAGTAACAGTAGCACCTACAAGCACTCAACAATACTGGGTTACTTATACAAGTCCGGATGGTTGTGTTGATTCGGATACTGTAACGGTTGTTGTAACTGATATTAATACCTATTTTTTACCTACTGCATTAACACCAAATGGTGATGGAATAAATGATGAAATTCATCTGCATGGAAGAGGTATAGAATCCTTTACACTTAAAATATTTGATAGAATAGGAGAGCAGGTATTTCAAACAACAAGCATGGAAAAAGGTTGGAATGGAAGATTGTTGGGGGTTCCAATGAATGATGGAGTGTTTGTTTATATTCTCCATATTACATTCTGTAATGGTGAAAAAGTAAAAAAACAGGGAGATATAACACTTGTAAAATAATTTTTTGAAAAATAAGTTGTATGAAAAAATTAAAACTTTTATTTGTTATTCTAATTGTAGCTTGTACAAAAAGCTTTGCCCAGGATAGGCATTATTCGCAATTTTATGCAGATCCGTTAGGGATCAATCCGGGTAATACTGGTGCTTTTAATGGTGATCTGAGAGCATATACCGTGTATCGTATGCAATGGTTCACCGTAACCAATCCATTTAAGACATTTACAATTGCAGTGGATGGTCCGATCTTCAAAAAGAAAATGCGAAGAAGTGATTATTTTGCTGCCGGTATTTTAATTGCAAATGATAATGTCGGAAGTCCGCGTTTAAATACCATGTCGTATAACGCCCTTGTTTCTTATACAAAATATATTGGCGGGAAACAAAAACATGATATTACACTTGGATATAAAATCGGATATAATATTAAAACAGTTTCTACAGGAGCCGCAACCTGGGATAGCCAATGGGATGGAACAAATTATAATCCTGCGTATGGTGTGAGTGAAAGCGGTGGTGGCGGTATCGGATATTTAGATATGTCAACAGGATTGGTTTGGAATTTTAGAACAACCCATTTATTCAGAAGTGCATTGGGTTTTTCATTTGATCATTTTACCATGCCTAATGTTTCAATACATGGTGGAAGAGATATGTTGATCCCAAAATTGGGTGTTCAATGGAACATTGGTTATAAATTAAGTGAAACCAGCAATACTACATTATTGCCTAGTTTGATGGTTGCGCAACAAGGTTCCTCTTTATTAATAAATGGCGGAGTAAATGTAAAATATGTGTTACAAGAACATTCCTTGTACACGAATAATCAAACAGACAAAGCATTTTATATTGGCATATTTTATCGTTTTCGCGATGCAGCCTTTGTAACATTCAGATATGATTATGCTTCTTTTTCTTTTTCTGCAGCGTATGATGCAACTATTTCAGGGTTGACTCCGGCTACTAAAAGTGTTGGAGGTTTTGAGATAGCCATACATTATCGAGGTTTCTTAGGGAAGAGCTTAAACTCAAAACGTTCCACTGTCCGCTTTTTTTAAGAATTAAATTTTTAATTATTTTGATTCAAGTTTCAAGATTTAATCAAAATAATTTTGTTAAAAATGAAGAAGCTGGATAATAAGAAATTAAAGTTTTAATTCTTAATGAATTTTTTCACTACCTGAAAATCCTTGCAAACAAGAGTGATGAAATAAATTCCATTTGGCAACCTCGTAACATCGGTAGTTGAATTGTTTTCCAATGACATTACATTTTCTCCAAGTATATTTTTAAGTTCGATACTCTTTATTTTTTCTTTCGGAATGGAAGAGGAGAAAAAAATATTATCATGTGAAGGATTAGGGTAAATACTAAAAGTGTTTTCATTTGTTGTCAGATCAGGAACACTTAGGTTAGGATTAATTATCCAGCCAATGTCCTTTAAAATGCCAATACAAATAGGACCCGGGTTATGATTCGCTGAAGATGGAGTTCCATTAGGAGTCATTAACTCATTTATTGTTCCGGCCGGATACGTTGCTTCATTCAAATGTGTAATGCTCGATCCCAAAGCAAATGTTGCAGGAGCATATATTCTTGGTTTGTTTCCTCCATTTGCAGCCATCGCATATGATCCGATAAAATAAACATTGTTACCTGAAAATGTTGTGCCGAGTGTGGTAGAAGGATTGGGGAAAGTATCTAATTCAGCATTAAGATATGTAACCAATAAGCGATCGAATACCGATGGCAAGGTGTCGAGGTTGGGCCATTGAAAAGAAGTTGTGAGAGGTGCAAAATCGGAAGCCATCAATAATCCAAAGGAACCTGTTGTGCTTGTTTTTTTTGCCAAACTAAGGAAACCAAGTCCATGACCCAGTTCATGCAGTGCTACTGTTACCAGATCATATTGTCCGGCCGGCACTGTTCCTGTTGTATCATAATTCCATACTGTTGTACTGTTGAGATACATTTCTATGTCCACTTCTCCGGGATTTAGTTCCACTCCTGCAATTGAATTCGCAAGCGAAGTGGAATACCAGGTGTCGGCAATAGGGGCACCTGAAAAGTTTTTTCTTCCATTCGGAAAAGTAATTCCAAGCATACTTGATAACAAGGGTTGAAAATGTACAAGAACTTTTATTGGAACGGCTGAGGTTACTGTATTTCCCCAAATAGTTGCTGCATATTGAAAAGCTGCTTGAGCCTGAGGTGTAATACCTGTGTAGGTAATATTGAAGGAAGCTGTTTGGGCATTAATAAATATCGGAAAACAAAAAGCGATAAATAATAAGTAAAGTTTTTTCATTGAATTTTTTTATGAAAATTAGTGATAATTTTTTATGAAAAAAAATCAGGTGTCAGATTCTACATTTAATAAGACGCTTCAAAAGTGCATTTTAAAAGATTGATCGCACGTTTTTTTGTTAAAATATGTTATGGAAACTTTGAAATCGAAAAATGTTTCCATAGTTTTGTTAAACTAATTTTTATTTAATGACCGTAAGTATTCGTTTTCTCCTTTTGGGTGTTTTGATCGTGCTGATAGATTGGTATTTTTATCAAGCCATAAAAATAGTTTTGTTGAATAGCTCTGTATTTAAAAAGAACCTGGCTTTATATTCATACTGGGGTTTTACTATTTTTTCAATTCTGCTTTTTTTGACTCCTGCCATTTTTACTTTCAATGACTTTCCAAAATTTATAAAAATTTATGTGTTTGCATTTGTGGTGATGGTGATTATTTCGAAATTGATCGGTTCCGTTTTTATAGCATTTGATGACATCATTCGTTTTTTCAGATGGGTTGCAAGTTATTTTTCAAAACCACAGGTACTTGTTACTAACCTCATACCTATTGATCCTCATGCAATATCCCGGCTAAAATTTCTTAACATAGTTGCTGTTACCATGTCAGTATTACCTTTTACAGGTTTTATATACGGAATGGTAAAAGGAGCTTTCAACTATAAGGTACATCGAATAAAAGTAGTATTGCCAAATTTACCTTCTGAATTCAATGGAATAAAAATAGTGCAGATCTCCGATATTCATTTAGGAAGTTTTGTTTCGACAGCGCCACTTGAAGAAGCTATAAAAATTATAGTACAACAAAATGCCGATGTCATTTTTTTTACCGGGGATCTGGTAAATAATGAAACAAAAGAAACCTTGCAATTTATGGAGGTGTTGAGTAAAATAAAAGCACCGATGGGGGTTTACAGTATTCTGGGTAACCATGATTATGGAGATTATATTTCCTGGGAAAGTACGGGTGCGAAGAAAAAAAATCTTCAGGATATGAAAGATGCACATGCTCAATTAGGATGGAGATTATTGATGAATGAACATATCGCTTTGAAAAAGGGAGATTCTGAAATTGCTTTGCTGGGTATAGAAAACTGGGGAGGAAACCTTCATTTTCCAAAATATGGTGATATGAATAAAGCGTATGAAGGAACAGAAAAATATCCTGTAAAACTTTTATTGTCGCATGATCCATCCCATTGGAATATGCAAGTGACCGAAGAGTTCAAAGATGTTGACATTACGTTTAGCGGTCATACTCATGGATTTCAATTCGGGATTGAAATTCCTGGTTTAATAAAATGGAGTCCTTCCCAATTTGTGTATAAACAATGGGCAGGTTTATACTCAAAAGATAATCAGCATTTATATGTGAATAGAGGATTGGGTTTTTTAGGATACCCCGGCAGAGTAGGGATAATGCCCGAAATTACAGTGATGGAACTAGTTAATTCGTAATTCAATTGCAGTAATTTTGTACAGCCAGATCAGCATCACTATATCCTAATCCACTTGATTTTACCAAATCAAAACAACATTTTTCTTTATTCCCTAAGGTATGGTAACAAACCCCTCTTTCATAATAAGATGCTCCATCAGCATTATTTAAATAGATAGCCTTCGAAAAATCCACGATTGCACCTCTGTAATCTTTTAAATTTTCTCTTGCAATTCCACTGCGATAATAAGCGAGTACATTTTTTGGATTATAGGCAATAGCATTTGCATAATCATTCAATGCACCTTTCCAGTCACCATTATCTGCTTTGGCAATGCCTTGCTCCAATGAAGAGGTTGATTCTTCTTCTTTTGATTTTGAATTTTCTTGTGCCACGTTAGTAAACGACACAAGTATAAATGCTGTAAATAAAAAAAGTTTTTTCATTTAATTCAAAGTTTTTACAAAGATAAAAATTTCCTTTTTTTTCATTTATAATCTGAAATTTATATAAAAGCTTTTAATCAACTTTTATCCCTATTACCAGTATATCATCAACTTGTTCCAGGTTCCCTCTCCAGTTTTCTATGGTGTTATCCAGTATGTTTTTCTGTTCAGTCATTGGTAAATGCAAATTGGTTTGTAATACTTCCTGAAGATGCTTGTATTTGAATTTTTTTCCTTTTTCTCCACCAAATTGATCAGCATAACCATCGGTAAAGGTATAAATAACATCTCCTTTTTCAATATCCAGTGTTTGTAATGTAAATGGTTTTATTTTTCCCTGATAAATACCAATTGGCATTTTATCAGGTTTGAATTCAATCATTTTATTTTCTCTGAATAACCATAATGGATTGTTTGCACAGGCAAAATTTAAAGTCATTTTTTCAAAATCAAAACAACAGATCACGACATCCATTCCATCTTGTGATTCAAACCCTGATCCTTCGGGGTTAAGCGAATGAATGATTTCTTCACGTAAGTTGTCAAGCACTTTAGCAGGATCAGAGATCTTTCTTTCCAAAATGATCTCATCCAGTTTTGCTGCTCCAATCAAACTCATAAAAGCACCCGGAACCCCGTGACCTGTGCAATCAGCCGTAACAACAAATATTTTCCCCTCAGCGGTTTTTGATACCCAGTAAAAGTCACCGCTGATAATATCCTTTGGTTTATAAAGAACCAAATGCTCCGGAAGATTTTTTTTCAAATAATTATCTGAAGCAAGTATTGCGTTTTGAATTCGTTTGGCATAATTAATACTATCGGTAATATCTTTGTTTTTTGCTTCAATCTCATCTTTTTGCTTTTCAATCTTGCTGGTACGCTCAATTACCTGTTTTTCGAGGACAGCCTGTTTTTTTAATAAACCTCTGACACGAAGTTTATAAAAAATATAGGCCCCCATAATAATTAGTAAAACACAGACAATATAAAACCAATTTGTTTTATAGAAAGGAGGGAGAATTGTTATTTTTAAGTAGGTACCTGCATTGTTCCAAATACCATCATTGTTGCTGCCTTTTACCCGAAAAATATATTCTCCGGGATCAAGATTGGAATAACTGACATTATGATCATGTCCAAGCTGGATCCAGTCTTTATCAAATCCTTCCATCATACAGGCAAACTCATTTTTCTCAGGGAACAGGTAATCTACGGAGGCAAATTCAAATGAAAGAAAATTCTGACTGTAGTTTATGATGATATGCTTTTTGTAAGAAATGGTTGTATCTGTAAAATAATTATTCCCAAAAATTTTGAATGATGTTATTAATATAGAAGGAATGATCTTGTTCTCTTGAATGCTATCTGGATGAAAAATATTTAATCCGTTTATTCCACCGAAATACATCAATCCGCTATTTCCTTTATGAAAAGCATGTGTATTAAATTCTTTACTTTGAAGTCCGTCAGAAACGTCAAAATTTTTAAACTTTTTATTCAGTGGATCATATTTCGAAATTCCATTATTAGTGCTGATCCATAAATTACCGGCATCATCTTCAAGAATTCCATATATATAATTATCAGGGAGTCCATCTTTGATACTATAGCTTACAAAGCTTTTCGTTTTTGAATCGTATTTATTCAATCCAAAAGCGGTTCCTACCCACAAGTCATTATTTTTGGTTTGTTTAATACAAAGAATACAATTGTTACTGATTGAAGTACTATCTTTCGAATTATACAGATAATGAGTAAACGTTTCCGTAGATTCATTAAATAGATCAAGTCCCATCGCATTTCCTATCCATAGCTTCCCATTTTTATCCCTGTATATATCGTTTATTTCATTTCCGATAATCGAATACGGATCCTGGTCGTAGTGTAAGTAATGTTTAAATTTATTTGTTTCAAGATTCAGGACATTTAAGCCACCATTTGCTGTTCCAAACCATAGTTTATTTTTCTCTTTCAAAATACGGGTGATATGCAAATCATTCAGGTAGTAGTCTGAGTTTGGTTTGCTTTCGAATGGATAAAATTGTTTTGTTTCTTTATCAAAAAGAAATAATGAACCATTTACACTATTATTACATCCGATCCAAAGCTTTCCATTCCCTGCATTCTCTATTGCAGTTATTCGTTTTCCCAGCAGAATATCTTTGAAGTACTCCATTTTTCGGGAGTTTATGTTATAATGATTTAAACCACATTCACTCGTACCGATCCAAACAGTAGTGTCAATATCTTCAAAAAGCGAATAAATATAATCACCGCTTAATAAATCAGGCTTAGAATCATTTTTTTGTAAGTGAAAAAATTTGGTTCCGTTTGGATAAAAATAATTTATTCCTTTGCCATTTGTACCAAGCCATATAATGCCGGCTCTATCTTTTATAATGGTTAGAATTCTTTCATCAGAAACAGAATTAGCATTATTCTTATCTGGAAATAAGTAATTTATTTTTTTGTTTGGCAGATCAATACAAGCAATAGCGGATGAAGTAAATTTATCCTGGCTGATGCTGCACCAGAACTTGCCATCTGTCTCTTCATGCATTCCGTCAATAGCAGCGTGTTTAACTATATCAGAGTCAGGAATATCAGTTAACAGATCAATGAATTTTTTTCTTCCAAGATCAAATGAACGCAGACCATCTTCAGTAGAAATAACCAACGTTTTTTTTTGATATTGAAAAATATGCTTTACCATTTTTAGATCTGAAACTGCATCGGGGTAATAATATCTTGTAAAATTATTCTCATTTTTAGCATAGCAATTAAGTCCGGCATTATCTGTTCCTACCCAAATAGTGCCTTCATCATCCTGAAAAATGTTTCTGACAGAATTACTGGAAATTGTTTTAATATCCATCTCATTCTTTAGAAACCTTTTGAAAGCATTACTTTTTTTATCAAAAAAGTTTAACCCATTTTCGGTACCTATCCAAAAATTTCCTGCTTGGTCTTGAAAAATACAATTAATGGTATTATTACTTAAGGAAATTGGATCAGAGGGATTATTTGTAAAACGCTGAAACTCTTCGGTACGTGGGTTAAACCGATTTAAACCGCTGTGGCGTGTTCCAATCCACAAGTAACCATCATTGTCCTCGAAAATAGAAGTTATTCTACTTTCACTTAATGAATTCGTATCACGAGGGTTGAAATAATAAGTTTTGAACTTATACCCATCGTATTTATTTAAGCCGGACTGGGTGCCAAACCATAAAAACCCTTGTTTGTCCTGAATTGCACAAGTTACTGAGCTTTGGGAAAGGCCATTTTCTCGGCCGAGTTTGTAAAATCTATAATCATCCTGTCCGAAAAAAACAGATGGAATGAAAATAAGAATAAAGTATAAAAAATTGTGAAACCCCTTAATGGTCATAAGTCTTTCAAAGATAAGATATTTTCACAAAACATGTTCAAATCTATTTCTACGATTTGAATAAAAAAAATTGCAGGTGTTTTTACCTGCAATTTTTAAAAATGTATTAAATAAAAACGCTATTTCAACTTTTAGCCTCTTGTAGAGAAGTTAACACCAACAAGGGCCTTAGTAATGCCATTTTCTTCCGAATTTGTTACCCTGTCCGCAAGTAAAAAATTTGAAATGAATTTAACATTGCGATCTTTTGCCTATTGTGTCAATATATTTTACATATAGACACAATTTGATAGGGTCAATTGGTTTTTCTATATAGAAATCGGTTTCCAAAGAATAAGCATGTTTTTTTATTTCTTTTTTTTCTAATTCAGAAATTAATATGAATGGTATTAAATTACCAAAGTATTCTTTTACAAATTCCCCAAATCCATAAACTGAAAAATTAGGAATAGTTATTTCTGAAATTATCAAAGTAATGTTTTTGTTTTCTGTTACCTGTTTCAATGCGCAAAAAATATTGTCTGCAGTAACCACGCAGTATCCATTTTGTTTTAGCAATTGACTTACGTTTAACAATACCCGATGATCTTTGTCTATTAATAAAATAGTTCCCATGTTTAGAAAGCTTAGAGTTTGTGTTGTTGTACGAATGGGTTCTTGTATGGTTAACACCATTTATCTTATATTCAAACATGTGTAAGATTTTTATGATTTTTTTTAATTCTGAATTTTGATTTTTTTTTGAGACCTTAGAATGTCCGTTTTTATATGCACTCTTTATCGGGTGCTATAAGATAATGAGCGAGGGTAAAATCAATTTCTATAGTTTTAACAAAAAAAAATTGCAGGTGTTTTTTACCTGCAATTTTTAAAAAGGTACTTTCAAAATCTATTACTTCAATTTTCGTCACTGCTGGTGTTATTACCAACAGGGATTTGTTATTGATTCCCCCATATTCTCGATACATTTTTCAGAAAAAGAAAAACACTCGAATTGACTTCACACTAAATTTATTAATCTTTAAGTTTTTGACTTTTCGTCACTGCTGGTGTTATTACCAACAGGGATTTGATATTGATTCTCCCACATCTCGATACGTTTTTCTGAAAAAGAAAAACACTCGAATTGACCTCGCACTAAATTTTTAATCTTTAAGTTTTTGACTTTTGAACGTTATTTCAATTCTGGCATCGTATATTTTCTTCCTTGATTTTCTTTTTTCAGATAATCCATCAAGGGTGCAAAATAATCAAGCATTGCTTTAGCGCTTAGATCGCTTCCTGTTTTTTCTTTCAGCATTTTTCTCCAATCAGCACTGGCACCCGGTGTCATGATATCAGCAATAAATTTCCCAACTTCTTTGTTTCCATAATAATTGGTAGCATGTGGATCCTGATGTAAAATATTTTTTGAAATATGATCATGTACCTGGAACAATAAAATGTAAGAAAGAGCATAATCGTAATATTGCCCAGGGTCGTTATTGATATGTGTTTTAGTAGCTGCATCGCAATATTCTTCTCCGCGAGTTGTTGGAGGAGCAATGCCTTGGTATTGAGCAGCCAATTCCCACCAGCGTTTGTTGAATTGGTCGGCAGGTAAGTTTTCTGCATACAGATCATGTTCGAACATGCTCATGGTTCCGGTGCTGAAAGGGATGAATACTACATAGTTCAATGCTTCTTTTAATAGTGTTTGCATTTCATCTGTTTTTGCTCCTTTTGGAATTAAATTCAGATTTTCCATAAATGGTTTTTGCATAGCAGCCATTCCCATCAAACTTCCCAATGCTTCATGATATGCACGGTTTGCACCCTGACGCAATAAAATCGGTACCTCCGGATTACTATAACATAAGTAATAATAAATATGTCCTAATTCATGATGGGATGTTTCATACCATTCGCTATTCGGCTCCACACTCATTAAGGAACGAACATCCTGATCATAATTCATGTGCCATGCGGAAGCATGATTGTTCTTTTTATATTTAGCATCTTTTGGTGCAGGATACAGATCTGATTTTTCCCAGAATGTTTTAGGTAATTCCGGCATTCCTATACTCACATAAAAGCGTTCACCTTGTTTTACGATCCATTCAGCATCTTTTGTTTTTAAGGCACTGTCTAAATTAATTCCTTTTACATCCACAAGGCTGGCCCAGTCTTGTCCCCAACGGTTTGGCAGCCATTGTGCAGGTATCAAATCAGGTACTTCTTTTACACCATATTTTTTTGCAAATTCATAACGGGCATAGGTATGTAATTCGCGGTAAAGCGGATATAATTCTTTATTGAATTTCTGAAGCATATCTGTCATTTCCTGGGTAGTCATGCCATAATCAGAAACCTGGTATTCAAAAAAATCTTTATAACCCAACCCCTGCACGGTTTTATTACGTAAGTCGCGCAGATTAACTAAACCGTTCTTTAAACCTTTACCTACTTCTTTACTTGCTTCCCAAGCTTTTAATCGTTTTGACATATTTGTTTCATCCGCCAAAATACCATCAATATCATTTGTTGAAACTGATTTCCCATCGATCCTGAAATCAAATCCAAACAGATCCTGATTTTGTTTTGTTTCTGCTTTGATGCGCGCTTTCACCACATCGGGGATAGTTGCCGGATTATTTGCCGCATTATACAAAATAGCATTTAATTGTTTTACCTGCAATTCGGGAAGTTTATCTTTTTGAGCTAAGAATTTTTTTGCCTGTTCAATATTCTCCGTACTTCCGGTAAATTTTGCACTTTCTTCCTGTGCTTTATTGGTAGCTATGGTATTCGAAGAATCCCCTTCGATAATGCGGGTATTCGAAAGCCAATCTGCTTCATTAGAGATGGTGCTCAGCTCCTGATATTTTTTGTTGTAAGAATCTAAATAGCTTTGAGCACTATCTTGAAAAGCTTTGTTTGCATTGGCATCGGTTGATTTATTTTCTCCGCATGAATACATGAATACAGCCGAGGCAAAAAGGAAAACATATTTTTTCATAAGATGGATTTTTAAAATTATGTGGCAAATGTAATAAAAAAGCCCCTTGAAATATATTCTAAGTGCAGACGTTAAGCTCCTGAAAAATAAGTTATAAAATACATTCTGTTTTACCGATCCTTATAGAAAAGAGTATTCTGAGAAGAGAAAAATTAGATTCGATTTTTTTTTAACCGCCAGCTTTCTTCGCTTTATAATTAGATTCTGTAAGAAGTTTTAACACTTTATCGCGATGGTCGCCCTGAATTAAAATTTCTTCGTTTTTTACACTACCACCTACTCCGCATTTTTGCTTGAGCATTTTCCCTAACACTTCCAGATCATTTGTGTTACCAACAAATCCGGAAATACGGGTCAGCAGTTTTCCTCCCCCAATACGATCTAAGAAAATTTTTAAATTTTGTTGTTGCGGAGGTAAGGATTCTATTGGATCTTCATTTTCAGATTCGAACTGAAAATCTTTGTTTGTAGAAAAAACAAAGCCGTCTTTATTGTTTTTTTTGCTCATATTTTTTATTGAATAAAATTGAAAATAATGTAATCAGATCATTTACAATAATTTTTACTTCTCGCCTCCATCTTCCTATTCAACTCATTTAACAATTTATGCCATTTACCAGTATAAACTAGTCCAATTTAAATTGCCTCGCTCGTTTCTCGACTCCGCTCGAAATGACACCAGCGCTGTCATTTCGAGCATTCTGCGTTGAAGCAGACATATCGAGATTGTGTTGGGCTAAATTTCGGAAATAATATATTTAGAATTGGTATTACTTAATTTCCCCACCGGGTACAATTACTTTCAAAGATAAAGGATTTACTTTTATTGAAATAGTTTTTCCAATCTCAATGGGCTCACCATCAATATGAGCAATGATTTTGGGCTGTTTTACGATCACTTCTCTTGCTTTAATGAGTTCTACGTGTTTGGATCTATTTAGCGTTTTATTGAACAAACCATAAGCGAATTGAATTCCGTTTGCAATTGAAATGTTTTTAACGATGGCAATATCCATTACACCATCGGCAATATCAGCTAAAGGAGCAATGTGGGCATTGTTTCCCCACTGGGAACCGTTGGCAAAGCTTATCAAAAATGCTTTTCTTTGAATTGATTTTCCATCAATGATCAATTCATATTCTTGTGCTTTGTATTTCGGCAATTCGCGCAGTGTAACTTTAACGTAAGACATAAATCCTCGTTTCCCGAATTTTGCGAATTCCCAACCAATGTGTGCATCAAATCCAACACCGGCTATGTTTACAAATGTCTCTTCGTTAAATTGAATGGAATCGATTGTTTTTTCTGTTGCATTATTAATCACTGCCATTGCTTTTTTAAGATCCAGTGGAATGTTTAAATGCCTTGCCAATCCATTTCCTGAACCTGTTGGGATAATTGCCATAGCAGTAGAGGAGCCGATCAATCCTTTTGCTGTTTCATTAACCGAACCATCACCACCAACAGCAACAGCTATATCAAAGTTTTTTAATGCCGACTGTTTTGCCAATTCTGTGGCATGTTTTGGTGCATTCGTATAAGCAATTTCATAGTCAAAGAGGGTACGATCGAGTTCTTCATCAATCAATTTTTCGATAACTTTTTGTCTTCCTACTCCCGAAACCGGATTAATTATAAAACAAATTTTTTTTTTCATTTGAATCGTTATTTAATTCATTTTTTCGATTCTGTCATTTCAGCTGTAAGAGAAGTCTCCACCCAAAGCCTGAAAGTTTTTTTAGATTCTTCGCTTCTCTCAGAATTACAAAAAAATCATTTATTCAGAATGATAAACAAATTATTTATTGCCCAACCCTGATGATCATTTTATTATTAATTAAACTTTGCTGATAGGTTTGAATAATCGCTTTTGCTTTGTTCTCCATTTTTTTTGCAATGTCAGCGTTTGTATTAATTAAATTGGTTTGCAATAAGCTGTCTGTAGTGTATTTATACAAATAAGTTGCTTTCTCTCCATCAAATTGCAGGGAATAATTATTTTCAAGAAGTTGATACAGATCACTATTGTAAGTAAGTGCATAATGTTCTGCGGTAGTGTCAAATACGCTTGTTCCAAAAGAAAAATAGGGTTGAGGGTAATTTAGGTAATCAAGTATGGAAGGCATAATGTCTATTTGTTGTGTTATGGTTGAATCCATTCCTTTTAATTGACCATTGGGTAAATAATAAATGATGGGGATTGCATAATTTCCAACTTTTGAGGTATAAAAAGGATCGCTCGAAACACCGGTATGATCAGCACAAAAAACAAAAAGGGTATTGTTGTACCAGGGCATTTTTTTAGCTGTTTCAAAGAATTTGCGTAATGAATAATCTGTATAACCAATGCTGCGCTCAATTTCCATTGCACCTGATCTGAATTTATCCTTGTATTTATCCGGCACAGGGTAAGGATGATGTGAAGTAAGTGTAAAAACAGTGGCAAAAAAAGGTTGTTTTTGTTTATTCATTGTATTGGCACTGTATTGCAAAAATTCTTCATCCCAAATCCCCCAATGTCCATCGAAATCTTCTTCGTTATTATATTCTCTTCGGCCAAAATAATCATCGTATCCGGCAAGGCTGGCAAAAGCATCAAAGCCCATGGTGCCGTTTGTTCCTCCATGAAAAAAAGCAGAATAATAACCTTGTTTTTTTAAGAGGTTGGATAAACTGTTCATTTGATTGCTTCCGTATGGGGAAGTGATATATGCTTCGTTCATCCAGGTTGGAATACTTGAAACAATTGCCGGAATTCCTTCCAGGGATTTTTTACCATTTGAAAATCCATTTGGAAATGTTAAACTTTCGGAAATGATTGAATCCAGAAAAGGGGTATATCCTGTGGCTTTTCCATTTAATGCTCCCACAAATTCTTTTGAAAAACTTTCAAGTGCTATGAGAAAAATATTTAATTTTTTGAAATCTCCTGGTTGGGCAGCATGCAATGGAGAATAGATCTTTTTTAAATCAGCTTCATTGGAGAAGTAAATAGTTGAGTGAAGGGGTTCCAGATCCAGGGTTTTTAAAATAGTAAAAGGGGTACTTACAACCAGAGGTACATACTTTGAATTAGTATACTCACCGGCAGTAACTATACTTATTGGCTTTAATTGAAAACCTCCCCGGTAAATAAGTACTGATAATGCAATAGAAATTGAAAATAAAACACTTTGATTGATGTATTGCTGAGCATCCCATTTTAACCTTATTTGTTTGATAATACGATTGTAAAGATACCCTAAAGCGATAGAGAGTATTATCCAGACAAAAACAACATACCAGTATTCTTTCATAAATAACGGCAGCAAACGCCCCAGGTCGTTGCCTATTTTACCTCCAAATAAATGAAATACATCAGCAGTAGTGCGTTTTAAGGTAAATTGAAAATATACCAGATCAACACAATTGGCTATAACAGCAAGGCTATTGACAGAAATAAACAACCATTTTAATACTATCCTATACCATTTGTTTTCCCTGAAAGGAAAAGGAATAAGAAAAAGAAGAATAAAAAAGAAATTAGAAAGGATAATTACTGAGAGATCGAACCGGATACTAAAAAACATGATTTTAATGAGTTGCCAAAGAGAAAGTTCCTGAAAATAGGAATAGTTGAAACTATAGAAAAGTAAACGGCATATCGCATAAACAAATAGCAAAAGAGCTATTAGTTTAAGTAATTGCAGTATGTTTTTATTCTTTTCTTGCATAAAATAAGTGGATATGAATTTAATTCCTGCCTGATAGCAATCAGTAAGGAATGTAAAAGTAATAAAATTGATGGTTGGATAAGGAAGGAACAAAAAAAGAGTCCCACAATTTGAGGGACTCTTTTTATATAAATAAAATTATTATTGTTTTACGAATGTAGCAACTACACCGGTACGAGTTCCTGTGCAAGGAGCAACTTTAGCATCATTGTAAGTAAGGGTAAAACCATTTGATGTGATTGTACCGGAACCGTCAGTTTGACGGGAGTGAACATCACATGTAGCTGTACCAGACCCAACGTTAGCAATCGTTTGAGAAGGAATAGAAATAGTGGTTCCTGTAACCATCATGTAAACAGCATTGTTATCATAATCACCTAATCTGTTTGTGTTAACACGGAAATTTACTGTTGTGGATGCTGTAACGGTAAATGGTTTTGCCGGATTGTAGGAATATGGACCTAGAATATCAACTTCAGAAGCAGTATAAGTTCCTTCTAAAGCATCAGCAGCATTTCTTACAGTTACGGTAATTGATGCAGTGCCTTCATTTCCTGCAGCATCTGTTGCAGTATAGGTAATAACATAAACGCCTGTAAGGTTTACATTTACAACATCTCCACCGGTAACAGTAGTAAGCACCCCGTCTTTATCATCCTCAGCAGTAGCACCTAATTCAGTATATGAGCCTTGTAAAAAAATTGTTTGACTAGCACCATTTGGTGTAACAACAGGAGCTGTAGTATCATCTTTTTTACACCCTGTAAAAATAGCAGCACT
The DNA here is from genome assembly GCA_001769385.1 of Bacteroidetes bacterium RIFCSPLOWO2_12_FULL_35_15. Classification (GTDB taxonomy): domain Bacteria; phylum Bacteroidota; class Bacteroidia; order 2-12-FULL-35-15; family 2-12-FULL-35-15; genus 2-12-FULL-35-15. The sequence goes on from MEPB01000049.1 coordinate 151,062, forward strand.
TGCGATCAGAGCAATTGCTGTTAAACTTAAAATGTTCTTTTTCATGTTTAGTGGTTTAGTTATTAATACTTAGTTGTTTACTTATTAATTTTTTGCGGAAACAAAGATAGAAAATTTATTTTATCAAATAAATTGTCAGTTATTTAAAATAATATACTTTTGCAGCGGTTAACCAATAAAAAACTAAAATCAAAATGAAAAAAGTATTTACACTAGTTGCTGTAGCTGCAATGTTTACATTTGTAGCTTGCGGTCCATCAGCTGAAGAAAAAGCTGCTGCAGAAAAGAAAATTGCTGACTCAACTGCTAATTACGTTGCTGCAGAAGCTGCAAAAGTACAAGCGATTGCTGACTCAACTGCTGCTTATGCTACTGCAGAAGCTGCAAAAGCACAAGCTACCGCTGATTCACTTGCTGCTGCTTTAGAAGCTGCAAAATCAAAAGGAAAAACTGCTCCTAAAGCAAAAACTATTCAGGAGAAAACAAAAGAAGAAGCTAAAAAAGCTACTGGAGGAAGAGGTTAATTCTCAATAAAAAAAAGCTGTCTCTTTGGAGGCAGCTTTTTTTTGTTCAATTTTTTTGTATAGCCCTCTCCCTTGTGGGGAGAGGATTAAGGAGAGGGGCGTTGTTTTCTATTTCTATCTCGGATATTCCACCCTTACATGATACACATTCATTAATTTTTTCTTGAATATTTTTTTGAGTGTGTTAATGTCTTTAAAAGTGATATCGGAATTTACAAATTGATTTTGTGCCACCTGTGCATTAATGATTTCTTCTACCAAATTATCGATACTATCCGAATTATATACTTTTAAACTGCGTGAAGCTGCTTCTACGGAGTCTGCCATCATTAGTACTGCCGTTTCTTTAGAAAAAGGAATCGGACCCGGATAATGAAATTTAGCTTCATTAATTTTTTCATCAGGAAAAGCTTTTAAGAAAGAGCGAAAGAAATAAGCAGTTATTGTAGTTCCATGATGTGTTCGGATGAAATCAATTATTTGCTCCGGTAAATTATGCTTTTTTGCAATTTCAACTCCTTTTAAAACATGGCCAATAATGATAGCGGCACTTTCATCAAAATTTAATTCATCATGGGGATTAATTCCGTTTGCCTGATTTTCAATAAAGTACATAGGCATTTCCATCTTCCCGATATCATGATACAAGGCTCCGGCTCTCACGAGCAACGTATTTCCTCCGATAGTGTAAATGGCAGATTCCGCCAGATTGGCTACTTGCAACGAATGTTGAAATGTACCGGGAGCACGGGAAGCAAATTCACGTAAAAGTTTTTTATTGGTGTCGGATAATTCAAGCAAGGAGACATCAGAAATAAATCCAAATAATTTTTCGAAAACAAAGATCAATGGATAAGAAAACAGTGTAAACATGGCGCTGATGCCAAACCAGGCAAAATCTCGACCTGTTAGCACATCACTTCCGCCTTCTTGAATGATTGTTATAGCAAGGTATGCGACACTATAGGTTAAAAATATTAAGGTGGCAGAGATAAAAATTTGTGAACGGTTACGCATGTTCACAATACTGAAAATAGCTACCATTCCAGCTATCAATTGAATAAAAGCGAACTCGAATCGGTTAGGTGCTAAAAATGAAATAATAAGTACAGTTACCAAATGAACAAAAAGAGCTACACGTGTATCATAAAATGCACGAATGATGATAGGTAAAATACAAAAGGGTAATAAATAAATGCTGAATGATTGCGAATTTAGAGCCAAACGAGCCATCAGCACCTGAAGAATAATTAATATAAGAATGAAAGTTATTTTGGTGTTATCTAAAAAAATATCTTTACGGAAGAAAGCCAGAAAAACAATCAGGACCGATAAACAGATAGAGATAATTAAAATATGTCCGATCAAAATAAATAAATAGCTGCCTGTCCCACCTGATTGTTCTTCATAAACAGCTTTTAAGGATTCCAGAATCTGGAATTTAGAAGCATCAATTATTTCTCCTTTAGAAACTATACTTTGATCTTTAAGGATAATATCCCGGGAAGGCGATACATCCTCCAGGGCTTGTTTTAGCACTTTATCGGTAGTTTCCTTATCGAAAAAAATAGAATGATCAATACAATTTTCAAGGAGTGTTGAAAGAAATTTTGCATCGATTTTTTTTTCGTTAAAACTGAGTTGGCTTTGCATATAGTCGTAAGCCGAATTAATAGTATAAAAATCATTCAATTCGCGCTCTTCTGAAACATTGTTATTCAGAATGTAAAGCGAAAAATCAGAAGGTTTGTTTTCAATAATTTCGGTGGGCTTAATGATACCTTTTCCATAAATAGAATCTATTATAGAAGTTCCTATGCTTTTTGTTTTTTCTTTTAAGAGTTTGCTTTTTTTAGTATCCCATTTTTCTTCAAACTCTTTTCCAAATTTTTCTTTATTTTTTTTGATAGTTGTATTATCAATTTTAAAATAAGGCTTTGCATTTTTGTTTATTTCGGCTTTTTCGGTGCTTAACTCTTCATTTGATTTTTTTATTGAAAAATCAAAAGGGGCGATCAGATCTTCATGATACCATGGTTTTCCTTTTAAATTATGGAATTCATATTTGAATTTTCCTTGCTTTGGAAAAATATACACAATGGTAGAAATAGCAAGAAGTAAAAGAATGCCTTTGTAAATTTCGGGATGACTGTGACGAATAAATGAAAGTACTTTTTTCACGTTTAAATAATTTATATGCGAAAATATAAATTATTAAGACTTGTTTTGTTTTTTAATTTCTTTGTACACCTTTCTAATCACGAATATTTTTGTTATATTATCATAATTGAAAAATCCTATTTTCAAGTCGCTTTAAAAAAATGCTTAAAATCATTCTAATTTGTCATGAATAAGGTTAAATTTGGATCAATTTTTATAAAAACAATATAATCAATACAAAAATGAAAGAAGTATATATTATTTCAGCAGTTCGTACGCCAATAGGAAGTTTTGGCGGAGCATTTACAGGCATTTCTGCAACAAAATTAGGTGCAGCTGCTATTAAGGGCGCATTGGCAAAAGCCGGTTTGGATGGAAAAGAAGTTCAGGAAGTTTATATGGGAAGCGTTTTACAGGCAAATCTTGGTCAGGCTCCTGCTCGCCAGGCTGCTATGTTTGCCGGTTTACCAAATACAGTGCATTGTACAACCATTAACAAAGTGTGTGCATCCGGCATGAAAGCAATTATGATTGGTGCTCAAAGTATTATGTGTGGTGATGCTGATGTGGTTGTTGCTGGTGGTATGGAAAACATGAGCCAGGTTCCTTATTATTCTGAAAACATGCGTTGGGGAAATAAATACGGAAATGTAACTATGGTTGATGGTTTAGCGAAAGATGGTTTGTTAGATGTTTATAACAACTATCCGATGGGTAATGCTGCTGATCTTTGTGCCAAAGAATGTAATATATCCCGGGAAGAGCAGGATGCGTTTGCGATAGAATCCTACAAACGTTCACAAGCTGCATGGGCAGCAGGGAAATTCAATGACGAAATTGTACCTGTTGAAATTCCACAACGCAAAGGTGATCCAATATTAATGAAGGAAGACGAAGAATATAAAAATGTTCGTTTCGATAAAATTCCTGAATTAAAACCTGCATTTACAAAAGAGGGTACTGCAACAGCTGCTAATTCCTCAACAATGAATGATGGCGCGGCAGCACTTGTGTTGATGAGCAAAGAAAAAGCAGAAAAATTAGGATTGAAACCAATTGCTATTCTTCGCGGATCTGCTGATGCAGAACAAGCACCGGAATGGTTCACTACGACACCTTCCATTGCAGTTCCGAGAGCAATTGCAAAAGCAGGCTTGAAAATAGAGGACATTAATTATTTCGAATTGAATGAAGCATTTTCTGTTGTCGGAATCGTGAACATGCAAAAAATGAAATTAGATGCAAGTAAAGTAAATGTGAATGGTGGAGCAGTTTCATTAGGACATCCATTGGGTTGTTCAGGTGCTCGTATCATCGTTACATTAATTCATGTATTAAAACAAAATAAAGCAAAATATGGTGCTGCCGGAATTTGCAATGGTGGCGGTGGAGCAAGTGCTGTGGTTGTGGAAGTAGTGTAAGGCATTCATTCTTGTGCTTCTTAACGACTGTCAGTTCGAGTATTTCTGAAGTGATAACGAAAGAAATGTATCGAGAACATATTGCGTAGAATGGATTTTTATTTGCAAATTGTTCTCGATACAATTCTCCTCCTTTGTCGTAGAATTACTCGAACTGACATTGGTGAAAAAACTTGATTTCTTATTCGAAAATAAATGTACGGAATCTGTAATTTAAGTATTGTACCCTGCCGGAAGGAACCATTCGACAGAAGCGAAATGACCACCCAGCTTTTGTTTGGTGATTATTTTCGTGTGCTTGAAATACAAGGTAATTGGTGTCATATAAAAATTGCATATGATAATTACGAATGCTGGATAGATAAAAAACAATTCTTACCAATTGCTTATCATACCTATGATATTTTAAATTCGACTGAAACATTTTGTTCAAACGAATTGATCCAGATCATTACGGATACTAAAACAAATACTCTTTTCCCGATTGTTATAGGTAGTACACTTCCCAATTTTGATAATGGCGAATGTGCCGTTGAAAATTCAATGTATTCCTATGATGGTGCTTTTATAAATGGGGAATTACCTTTTACAAAAGTCGGGATCATTGAAACGGCCATGATGTATCTTAACTCACCTTATTTATGGGGAGGTAAAACTCCTTTTGGAATCGATTGCAGTGGTTTTACACAAATGGTTTTTAAACTTAACGGAATAAAAATTAAGCGTGATGCATATCAGCAAGCCGAACAAGGAGAAACATTAAGTTTTGTGGAAGAATCAGAAGCCGGGGATCTTGCTTTTTTTGATAATGAAGAAGGTAAGATTGTGCATGTAGGGATTGTATTGGATAATAATAAAATTATTCATGCCTCAGGTAAAGTACGTATTGATGGCTTTGATCATCAGGGCATTTTTAATAACGACAAAAAAGATTATTCTCACCGGTTGAGATTGCTGAAGAGGATTGTTTAGGATTTTATCTTCACTTCTGCCCCCAAAAAATGTGGCTGTTTGTGTAATACATATAAATCCAATACCGCTTTGAATTTGGCGAAGTATTCACGGATCCGGACTTTCAAAGAAAATGAATCAGGAACATCTTTCGCATTAAATGCAACTACATTCATATCATAATAATTGCCAATAAAAACAGCACGTTGATTATGAAATGCCTGTGAAATAACGGTTACATCTTTTTGTCCGAAAACCTTTAACCCTCTTACCATCGAATCTAATGTCCTGAATCCTGCATAATCCAACGTAATACAAGAGTCGGGAACACCTTGTTCGATCAAAGCATCACGCATATCTGTTGCTTCATCATATTCTTTTTTGTGATTATCACCACTAACAATAATGTGTTTTATTTTTCCTGTTTTATACAATGCTGCAGCTGCTTGAATACGGTATTTGAAAAATAAATTTTCATGTCCATTACGTAATGTTTTGCTAGCGCCTAATAAAATAGCAACATCGTTTTTAGGAATTAAATTTACATCCGTATAGAGTTGCTTTTTTGTGCTTTTTATGATCCAGTAATTACTTAAAAAAACAGAAATACTAATTAGAAAGAGCAGGAGGGAAGACCACTTTAGGATTTGTTTGAAAGAAATATTTTTTATTTTATTGATCATCTTTTTATTTCGGCCGGGTTATTTTAATATTTTATAAAGTGCAAAAGATAAACCGACATTGATATAAGTTCCGCTCCAATTAACAATCACCTGGTCATCGTTGGCAATCGGGTTCACATTAAATGAAGCATAACCTGTTTTGCTTGTCGTACTTTTGTGGAATTCTTTCACTTTCATAAATCTTTGACCAACACGCAGACTTGCTATAATTCTTTTTGAAATTATCCAATCGAGTCCGGTTGCCAGGTGTGCAGTTATTTTACTTGTTCCTGACACTTTGTAACTTGTGTCATATATTTTGATAAATCCTCCCATATTCCCCATTTCTATTCCTGGGTCAAACATGAGCAATAAGTTTTTCTTGTGGTTTAGGGTATGGCCATAAAAAAACATGATATTCATATAGAACATTTTTAATTTTATTTCGTTGGCGCCATAGTAATAATTGGAAACATGAATAGCATCCGATGGTGTAAATAAAAGCTGTAGCGCTCCTCCGAACCAGTTTCGTTTGTTGCCATCCAATGCAGTTCCGAATCCCAGGTTGAAGGCATAACTACTTTTGTTCCCGGCCATTTCGAGGCGATTATCATTATTCCAAAATCTCCAGAAAAGTTTAAGGTTATCATCTTCATTTCTATTGCCATAATTTCCACTCACACCAAAAGTAAATCTCATTGAGGAAACTGAACCAGCAGCTTTTAATGATTCTTTTTCCTGCTTTTTAATGCTTTCGGGATCATATTTCGAGTAATCAATTACGGCTCCGTTCGTATAGTGTATAGATGCTATATCCGTAATAAAAACAGAGTAAATGGCAACTGATTCAGGAGGAGTTGTTTTTTTATATTTTAATTCAACTTCTCCTTTTTCAATAATTTCAACAGGAATTGTTGTGCCATTTTTCATAAAAAGCGTATCCTGTGCAAGAAGATTAGTTGAGAAAAATAAAAGCGAAAAACAGAAAAATAGTGCTTTCATAATTAATAATTTTTGAAACAAAAACTCAGCATTAAAATTAATAATAATACCTGTTCTATTAATGGGAATTATGAATTACTTTTATACTATTAAATCAAATGCTTTTGTATTGTGAAAAAAGTATTCTCTGTTTTCTTCATTTTATTGTTTTCTTTTGCTTTTTGCAATGCACAATCCTCGGTATATGCAAACAGCCTTCATAAAAAATATCTTGCCCTTTGTAAATATGATTCTGCCTTATATTTTGCCGAAGAAACAGCCGCTTTGGTTCGTGGAACTGAAGGGGAAAGTTCGATTCATTATGCCAATGCATTGAATAATTTGCTTGTTTCGCATTTTTATCTGGGAAACTTTTCAAAGGCAAAATATTATGTATTACAAGAAGTGAATCTTTTAGAAGTCCTAAAAGCAAACAATAACGCCAATTATATCCGCTCGCTTGAAAATGCTTCCATCATTTGCAGAAAATACGGAAACCATGAAGAAGCACTTGAATGGATCAAAAAAGCTGAAAAAAATGCATCAAAAATTTTCAATTCGGAGAGTCCGGAATATGCAAATGTACTTGCCGGTTTTGCCGGTGTATATAACGATATGGGCGCTTCAGCAAATGATCTGGTATTTCTTAAGCAAGGAGAATCTTATTTCAAAAAAGCTGAAAGCATTTATAAAAAAAACAGTTCAACTTCCAGACAAATTGAAATTGTAAATAAGTCGAACCAGGCAGCATATTACAACAATTTAGGAAATTCTCCTCTAGCAGAATCTTTATTTCTGGAGTCGATCTCTCTTTGCGAAACTGAATATGGAAAAGCAAGTCTATTTTATGCTTCCGCACTTAATAATCTTGGCGTTTTTTATTATAACCGTGGAAATTATAAAAAAGCAGAAAAATATTTTACCGAAGCCGTTGATATATACAGTAAAAATATTGCCGCAAACAGTGTTCAGGCAGCCATATGCATTAATAATTTGGGAGCACTTTATCACGACATTGGCAATTATGAGTTGGCTATCAATCGAATCATTGCTGCGAAAGAAATATGGGAAAATAATAATCTGAAACAACATCCATTTTATGCGGTGATTTTAAACAATCTGGCATCTATTTATCTGGTCAAAGAATATTACGCAAGTTCTGAGAATAAGTCTAAAATGCAATTACTCAATTCCGGAAAATTGTTTTTAAAAGCAGATTCTATTTTTGATGTTAATTGTAAGATGCCTAACCCGGATGGATACGGCATGAAGATGAACACTGCTTTGTGGTATAAGATGTCGGGCGACACTGCAAAGTCTTTAAAAATAATGATTGATCAGGTAAAACTAAACAATATTTCACCCTGGATTCCAATATCAATTATAAATAAAATGAGTTTATCAAGTTTGTTATCGAAACAAGAAAATTCTGATGCCCATTCAGTTTTAGAGCCTGTGCTTATTTCAATTAAAATAAAATTAACTGATGCAATGGTTAATGAAAAAGGCTTGGAAGAAAATACAAAAAACCAAACTGCATCTACACGGTTAATTATAAAATTGATTATTGGTAAAGCTGATAAAATAAAAAAAGCGTTGGGACCCTATCATCCGGGATATGCTGATCTTATAAAGTCATTGATACCATTGTATTGGTCAATAGGAGACTATGACATGGAACAACAATTGAAAATCGATTATATTAATATTATCAGCTATAATACCTTGCAGGATTTTTCTTTTTTATCGGAAAGTGAGAAGGAATTATATTTTCAGATGCGTTTACCTGATATGCATTCTTTCCTTTCATACACCTTGACAAGAAAAAAAGCGAACCCCGCAATTACATGTTATGCTTATGATTTTGTTTTACAAAATAAAGGGCTCATGCTTAAGTCCGGCACTGCTATGCGATTAAGCATTCTAAGCAGTAAAGATTCTGTTTTGTTAAAGAAATACGATGACTGGCTTTTCTTAAAAAAGGAAATATCCAATCTTTATGCGATCTCTGTGGAGATGCGTACTAAAGATGTTATGGTTGTTGAAAATCAGGCGAATGTTCTCGAAAAGGAACTTATTCAAGGCTCACAGCAGTTTGGCGACTACCGAAAAGACATACAGATTAAATGGAAAGATGTGAGAGCCAGCCTGAAAGCAAATGAAGCAGCAGTAGAGTTCACTAATTTCAGATATAACAGAGATAGTGTATTCTATTGTGCATTGGTAATAAGGAAAGATTCGGAGTATCCTCAAATGATCAAGTTGTTTGAAGAAAAACAATTAAAAAACCTGTTAAATGATCTAAAAGAAAACAATGAATATGCGGTTACATCGGTATATGGTTCAAAAAAAATAACCAAAACAAATTTGTATGATCTGATTTGGAAACCTCTGGAGCACTATTTAAAAGGAATTGAAATAATTAATTATTCACCATCAGGATTGTTGCACAAAGTATCTTTTGCCGCTTTGAGTAATTCAGAAGCTCGGTATTTAGTGGATAATTATAAATTAAATATGCTTTCATCAACAGCAATAGTGACAAAAGCAACTCAATCAATACTTGACAATGATCTAAATATTTGTTTATTTGGAGGCATTGATTATTCTATAAAAGATACTACTTATTCTCCATGGAATTATTTGGAAGGAACCCTTTCAGAAACGGATCAGTTGAATTCAACATTTCAGAAACAAGGAATAAAAGTAAATTACCTCAAATCAAAAACTGCAACAAAACAAGAATTTAAAACATTAGCTGATAACAGCAATATCATTCATATTGCAACACACGGGTTCTTTTTTCCGGAACCGGAAATAATAAAAGCAGAAGAAAATAAAACAAATAATGACTTAGTTTCCAGAAGTGCGAGCAGGTCGGTGATGATAAATTACATACGTAATGACAATCCATTAATGCGCTCAGGATTGGTATTTGCAGGAGTGAATGATTATTGGAACGGTATTACCGAAGATATTGATAGTAATGGTGTTTTAACTGCGTTAGAGGTTGTGAATATTGATTTACGAAAAAATAAATTAGTGGTGTTATCGGCCTGCGAAACAGGATTGGGAGATATAAAAGATGGCGAAGGCGTTTATGGATTGCAACGTGCTTTTAAAATGGCCGGGACAGAAAATATAATCATGAGTTTATGGCAAGTGCCGGATCAGGAAACAGCGGAGTTTATGAATACTTTTTATATGCAATTATTAATAACTCACACTATTAACGAAGCATTTGCAGAAACACAAAACCAAATGCGGAAGAAGTATGATCCCTATTATTGGGCAGCTTTTGTATTGGTGAGGTAAAATGTTTTTCAATTTCTGACGAAGTTGCAGAATTCGGTACGTTTGAGGCATTCTGAGTTTGCCAACGACTGCTGAAACTTTTATAAATGTTCCAACATACTCTACTTTAAAGCGCAATTCAAATTTAGCAAATTAAAGTGGGCGGGATCAGAAAAGAATAAGAACTGTTTAAATTTCACTCAAAATTATTATATGTCATTTCGACCAGAGGGAGAAATCTCATTTTTAGCTTAATTTTATTGAGATTTCTCCCTCTGGTCGAAATGACAGAATGCTTAAAATACCCGTAATCAGATTCTTTTATTAAAATTTAAACAGGCTCTAAGGAAATTCAATTATTATTTTTTTCAATTATTTAAAATTCACAAACTGCAATGGCAGATCATAAGTGCCTTGTCTCATTAAAGACATTACAGCTTGCAGATCATCAATTTTTTTACCCGTTACACGCACCTGGTCATCCATCATTTGTGCCTGAACTTTAAGTTTGGAATCTTTAATGTCTTTGATGATTTTTTTAGCCACCTCTTTATCAATTCCTTCTCGTACTTTTATTTCTTTCCTCACCATAAAACCTGATGCAGCTTGTTCTTTACCAAGATCAAGGCATGACGGATCAAGTTTTTGTTTGATCATTCGGTTGCGGATAACATCAATGATCGATTCCATGCGCATATCATTTTCTGTTAAAATTTTGATAAGCATCGCTTTTTTATCTAAGTCAATTTCGCTTTTAGAACCATGAAAATCGAAACGGTTAAGGATCTCTTTTTTAGCAATGTTAACAGCATTGTCGAGTAATTGAATGTCAACTTTGTTTACAATATCAAGTGAAGCCATGTTTGGAAGATTTAGATTTTTTAAATTAAATATTATTTTATCCTTATTTATATTATTTCAATGTTTTAGGTGTCATTTCGATCAATGGGAAATCTCATTTTGATAAACAGAATTCTCTATAAACAGATTTCTCACTTCATATCATTCCGTTCGAAATGACATTCGATTTTAAATTATTGTCTTACATCAGCAATCATGCACCTTGCGCTTCCTCCACCATTTTTTTCGATTGTATAAAGAGGAGTGTGAAGCAATTCACCATACTGTTCCAGTTTTTTTATTTGTTCTTTGTTAAGGGAATTGTATGCTTGCTCAGATAATACGATACAACTTTTCCCACTATTATTAAACAATTGGTACATATTTCCGGCAAATGAATTCATTTGTTGGTAAGTGATCTTAATAATTTCGTGCCCGGTATTTTCAAGTGATTGTAGTACTTGTTTTAATTCTTTTTTATTTGGAATGCTTTCCGGACATAGAATTGCAAAGTCTTTTCCGATACACATAAGAACATTGGTGTGATAAATATCTTTGCCGTTTTCATCAATTGCTTTGAAAGTAATTGCTTTGTAATTTAATTTTTCGCAGAGTAGCCTCAGCAATTTTTTATCAGTTCGAGGGGAACAATTTGCGTATGCGATTTGATTTACATAATCAAAAACAATGCTGCCTGTTCCTTCCAAAAAGAAATTTCGTTTTTCCTGATTTGTAAGATCAATTATTTTAGAGTTTTCTGACATGAAAAAATCAATAATGTCGTTCCGTCTTTCCAGTCTTCTGTTTTTGGCTAACATGGGATAAAGAACCATTGTATTGTTTTCATGAAAAGAGATCCAGTTGTTAGGGAAAACCGAGTCGGGTGTAGTTGGTTGTTTTGTATCTTCAAAAACAATAACCTCTATTCCTTTTGTTCTTAGAAGATCTACAAAGACATTAAACTCATTCAAGGCTTTTGCTTGAATTTGATTTGAATTTAAATCATCCGAATTTACTTGAAAAGAATTGCTTGTTGCAGTTTGTTCATTGAATCCAAACTGAACCGGTCTGATCATTAAAACTTTAGATGTTTTATTTTGCATATCCAGCAAAAGTAAATCAAGAAATTAATATTCACTAACTTTGTTTAAATGTTTAGGATAAAACCAGTTTTTACAGGGAGTGCAATTTGTGCTTTCTGGTGTATTTTAACAGGTTGCGATTATTTTTCGCAGCCGAAAAACATAAATTCAAAATCTCTTTCAGCAGCAATAATTTCTGAATTACCGGTAACAACTGCTGATTCAAATCAAAATTGTTCTGCTCTCAAACCAATACAGATCATCGGAGAAATAGAGCAACAGATCATTAATGCTGGTTTAATTGATGTTAAAACTATTGATAGCACTATAGTAGTTGATCTGAAATATTCTACTACTGATAATTTTTTGAATTATGATATGTATGATGATTTTGATAAATGTTACTTACAACCTGATGTAGCTGAAAAATTAAAAAAAGCATCTTCTTATTTAAGATCAAAATTCTCATATTACCGTATCATTGTATTTGATGCCGTTCGCCCCAGAAGTATTCAAACTAAAATGTGGGATACTATAAATGTTCCATTGCCAATTCGGTCACAATACTTAGCCAATCCTGCCAATGGTTCTTTACATAATTTTGGAGCAGCTGTTGACGCAAGTATCATTGACGAACATGGAAATTTATTGGATATGGGTACCAAATATGATTATTTTGGAGAATTAGCTTATCCGAGAAAAGAAGAAAAATTGAAAAAAGAAGGAAAACTAAATTATACACAATTATTCAATAGGCAATTATTGAGGGAAGTAATGGAACAGGCAGGTTTTTTTGTTGCAAGCTCTGAATGGTGGCATTTCAACTCTTGTAATCGGGTGGATGCGATCGCAAAATATAAAATTGTGGAATAAAATCATTCCTAATTTAATGATTTATACACAGCCCTAACTCATCTCAAGAGGAGAGTAGACCATAGTTTCAACAGCAGTTTATAGATAATTATAGACAATTTCGTATACCTGCCTACCGCAGGCAGGTTCGTATAGATTCGTAATTCGTAGATGAAAACCGCTAAAACAGATAGCCGTATTTCTGATGCAGAAATTTATCGTTTACTCCGGAGTGTTTACTTTTGAAAATATTTGAGCTATATACGATCATTATTTCATGGGAACCGCTACTATAATTCCTGATCTTTCCAATTAACAGATCATACGAATAACTTACCTGGAAATCATTTAGAAATGATGCCCCAACATGAATAGCAACTGCATCGTGTAAACGCAAGGAAAGGCCTGCAAAAATTTTCTCTTTATAATGTAAAAGTAATGTGTAATTTAAGTTGAATGGTGCACCAGCTACATAATTTCCGTATAGCGAATTTTCAAAAACATAATCCCTGTTTTCAGAAAAATTATAGCCCAAAGTAAAATTTAAATGATTTACATAACGGATGACCCCCTTTTTTGTAGTATCTGTTTTATAAAAAATAGCTTCAGACTGTAGTCCATGCAAAGCACTAATGCCAACATGAAAACGGTCATTGTACATATAAATTCCTGCAGAAGCATCTGGAACCCAGGTACTATTTGTTATGTATTGATTGATAGATGGATCTTGCGAGTTATGAAGTGAAATTTTATCTCCTATCAAGGTATATTTTGTAAAATTTCCTGCTAATCCGGCTGATAGTTCAACATCCGGAAAACGAAAATGAAATGCATAACTCGCTCCCAAATTCATTTGTTTTGCCGGCCCAACTTTGTCTTGTAATAAATAAATTCCGGCACCCATTTTACCTTTCATAAATCTACTGTGTAAACTTACACATTCTGTACGTGGTGCGTCATCATATCCGAGCCATTGCATACGATAATTGATTCGGGCGTCCACAAGGCGTTTTGTCCCTGTAACGCCCGGGTTAAGCATGAAATTATTATTTGTAAATTGAGAATAATAAGGCATCTGTTGTGCAAATACTACAATAGAATTAAGTAGAAGGAAACAAGAAAGTATGTTTATTTTAATTCGCATGTAATCCTTAATTTAGTACTTATATTTAGTATTTAAACAGACTCTCCTGGTATTTAGTATTAGAGTTTGTTTTGTTTTTTGCTACCTGACAATGCTCACTGTTCCATGATGTTTTTTGCTCCCATCACCCAGATCCATGATATAAAAATAGGTTGCTGATGGAAGTTCTTCTCCAAATGCTTTTCCTTCCCAATTATTTATATATCCACTTGCTTTGAAAACTAATTTGCCATATCGATTGAATACTTCCAATTTATTATTAGGGTACTTGTAAATATTTCCAATGTACCAGGTATCGTTATTCCCATCACCGTTTGGTGTGAATGTATTGTAAAAAACAACTGTATTTGTTGGTATAATAAATACTGTTACTTCATCAAAAGCAGGACAGGCGTTACTTTCATCAGTTCCATAAACATAATAAGTTGTTGTTACAATTGGCTCTGCATCCGGATTTGCTGTAAAGTAATAAGTAAGTGTGTTTTGTGGTGTCCAGATATAATTGAAAGCACCTGTTGCATGTAAAATTGCTGTTTCCCCCTCGTTTATTGTGGTATCATTGCCGGCACTAATTTGTGGTGTGGGAATTATGGTAACAGTTGCGAAGCTTGTTTTTGACGGACAACCGGCAATTGTTGCTGTTAATGTATAAGTAGTGGTGTTAGTTGGTGTAGCAATAGGATTTGCTAAGGTAGAATCATTTAATTCGGCTCCCGGTGACCAGGAGTAATTCACTCCGGCCCATGAAACATCAAATTCTCCACCAATTCTTGCTGATTCAGCAACACAAATACTGGTATCTTTTCCTGCACTTGCATAGTATATTTTACTCATATTCACTACAACCACATCAGTGTTTACTGCACCTGTATCATCCGTTACTGTTAAGGTGTAGGAGGTAGTTATTTGAGGTGAAGCTGTTGGATTTGGTCCGTTGGATAAATTTAATCCTGCGGTTGGTGACCATAAGTAGGAATAGGGGGCAAGACCTCCGGTTGCTGAAGGTGTACCACCAATAGTATCTTTGCCTCCCGGACAAATTGTATTATCGGGTCCCGCGTGAGCTGAAAGCTGGGCATGTGCCGAATTAACAACAAATAGTGAAAACAGGATTAAAAAAAAATAATTGATTCTTAAAATTATTCTCATCATGAATTTTGTACTGTCCTAAAACTTAGCTGGCAAATGTAAATATTAATTATGTAATTGAAAAGGGCAGGTGTTATGTCAAAATTTGATAAGAATCAATACATTTCAGATGAAAATATATTAATAAAATTCATAGGCTCCAAGATCAGGAAATGTTCCATTTGGGCGATTCTTGTCATTTAGGTCCTTTGGTACACTAATTCCGGGATCACCGGTATCAATGGCAAAAGATGTGCTTATTAATTGATAATCGTTTACACTATAGTCTTGGAAACCGGGATTGTTGTTTTTATAAACTGTACCATAATGAAGAGAACTATTCGTGTTCAAGTTTGTCTTGATGATACAATGATTAAATTTAAAAGAAAATAAACCCGGAGCATAATTTGTGGAATCTAATCCGAGTTCGTCAGCAATATCACCATATATGATACAATTCCCGAAATAGCAACTATCTAGTGGTCTTATGTATGTTGTACTTCCACTGGAATAATAATTATTAAGAGCAAGAATTGGAGTTGCCCTCTGACTGCCGGTCCAGAAATTTGCAAACGTACAGTGCTCGAACTTATAACTTCCACCAATAGTAAGTGCGGCAACATATTGCCCGCAATTTGCAAATACACAGTTATTACTCCAGATGCGTGTTCCTTGTCCGTATAGTGCAGCCACCTGCATGTTTTTAACAATAGTGTTGGTGAGTTTTAATGTTGCTGCTGTGAGTGAACTAACAGTATCTGATTGAATTCCAATAGTACCATTTTTAATAATTGCCCAGTCGATCACATTGTTTTTGCTTAATGCCGAAAGCCATATTCCGCGCCATTGTCCGGGAAGCTCTTTGTAATCCGGTTCTAATCTGTCGCCTTGGAAAGTAATTTTGTTGTTTAATGAACCTTGTGAAATTAATGTTCCATCTTTATAAACAAATAAACAGGCATAATTATGAAAATACATATGAACACCAGCATCAATGGTTAATATACAAGCCGAATCAACCACTGCATAACCAAATACCAGATATGGAAGGTCATTAATTAATGTAGTATCAAAACCACTTCGTCCAATGATGCTATATGCCGGAAATCCATTGGTAGGAAAATGATCCGGTTTTATCAAATGTACATTTTGTCCAATTGCTGTAAGCTTCACATCTTGAATATTTCCATTGATTTCAAAAATGATGGAATCCTTAATCAATAAAGGAGCACTTTGCGAAGGATTAACATGAACCTGAACAAAAACGTATAAACTATCTCCTCCTAAAATTTCTATGTCTTGTAAAACAGGTGCCGAAGCAGTGGTGGAGATTCCGTCAATATTAAGTTTATAAGCAGAAGAACCTCCTCCGGCCAGAAAAGCTTTTGAAATATTCATGGTTTGTTTATACCGATTATGAATCGTAAATACTTTAGTTGTGGAACCGGCATACTTAAAAACGGTATCAAATAATACTGAATCAGTAGAAAATTCAAGCTTTGCACTGGAATCAGTTAATAATTCATCTTTCTTGCAAGAGGATAAAATCAGAAACGAAAAAAGGATTACAAAAAATAGTCTTTTGAATAATTTCATTTTGCAAATATAGAGTTTGGCGTTTTGTAAACGATAATTAAATAGAAATATTATAACAAACCATTTAAATTGAAAATCGCATAATTTTATGGATTTTACTATATTTGAAATAAAAAAATCATGAGACAACACTACATTTATTTCTTTTTAGTTTTTTTGGGATCAGTTTTTCAAAAAAACAGTTTTGCCCAAAGCACTTACGTCTCTTCAAATTATGCAGTTTCCGGGGATACTCTTTATTTAACAAAAACTCAGGTTAGTGTAACTAATTTTGATACAAGTGGTGCCGGCCTTACACTTGATTATTCAGCTTTATCAGGCGTGTCACAAAGACGGCTGATCTTTCGGGCACCCAATCAAACCGGATTTTCAATTGCACAATGGCCCTATATCTTTAATGCGAGTAATGTAAATCTATCTTCTACGGACGATAAAACATTTTCCACCGCAAATTTGCAATACACAGATCCGAATGATTATTATTTAAAGAATACATCCCTGCTTGAGCAAAAAGCTTCAAGCGCAAAAATAACCGTAGGTTCAACATCCGTAAATGTAAAAAATGTGTATGCCACTTCTGATGTATTATTGAAATTTCCACTTAACTATGGAAATGTTGATTCATCAGAAGCATCCTTCACTACCAATATTCCCAATCTTTATTACAGAAGTACAACCATCAAAAGGGTAAATCGGATAACCGGGTGGGGGAGTGTTACTACTCCGTATGGTACTTTTTCAAATTGCTTGAAATTGGAATCAACAGTCAGAGAGATTGATACAGTTTCTATTGATACTGTGGGTTTCCCTCAAGACACACTTTATTATCGTGAGATAAAATGGTTTGACTCCTCAAAAAAATATGAAATTTTATATGTGAAACAAAATAAAATTGGTAACATGTATGTTACTCAAACTGTGGAATACCTCGATAATAAACAGTTTTTTCAACCCATTGCACTTTTTGCGTATTTGCCTTTGGCTCCAATAGTTAATGATACAGTTACTTTTCAAAATTTAAGTACCAACAGCTATTCTTATTCCTGGGATTTTGATGATCCGGCAAGCGGGGCAAACAATACTTCTAACGTTACTAATCCTTTGCATATATTTAATACCCCCGGAGTCTTTCAAGTGATGCTCATCGCAACTAATGGCCCCTTGTTGGATACAGTTATTATTCCCGTAAGCGTTGCCACTATACCGAGTGCTTCTTTTACTTATTCACCTTCGACAATTTTTGAAGGGGATACTGTTTTTTATACCAATACTTCTATAAATGCTGCTGTGTATAAATGGAATTTTGGAGACCCTTTGAGCGGTATTAAAGATACTTCTTTTTTAGCTGATCCAAAGCATGTATATGCGGTTGCAGGGACCTATTCTGTTGTGTTGATTGCATACAGCAGTGCGGGTGCTGATACAGCCTACGCCTCCATACTTGTTGATCCTGCAATAGTAAGTTCTTTAACTGAGAATGATCCGGTGAATAACCTGACTCTGTTTCCAAATCCTTCTAATGGCGAAGTTTGTATTCAGGCAACAACTGATGGAGTTTATTCAATTATCAATGAATTGGGCCAAACGATCCGATCCTTTACATTAAATGTCGGCAATAATTATACTTTGAAAATTGAAAATTTAAGTAATGGTATTTACTTTATTGTTGGTTTTAGTAACAATAAAATGTCCAGGCAAAAAATGGTAATTGAGAAATAAATCAGGGAAAAGAAATTTTAAAAACGGTCACAAAAATTTTGTGACCTTTTTTTTTATGTTCGATTTTATCAGATATATATTTTAATTTTCTATGTCGTGAATTTCATATAGAACAAAATCTTCAGCCTTGTGCTTTTATGGAATTTCATAAAGAATGGCATCAATCAATAAAAAACCATAAATTTGTATGTTAAGGTGGTAACTAAACATTTTTGGAAGAAAAGAGGGGATAGTTTAGTATTAAAATTAAAATATAAAAAAGACGCAATTCCCCATCTATCGGGCTATTCTATATATGAGTAAGAATTTAAGGATCATCTACATTTTATTTCTGCTTTTGGGCTTGGAAACTCATTTGGCTTTTGCCCAAACTTCCTTTGCTTCTGAAGACGATATGAAAAAGCAGGCTCAGAAACTATTTTCTGACGAGGAGTTTGAACAAGCTTTCCCATTGTATTCGCAACTTGTTAGTCTTTACCCAAAAGATCCCAATTATAACTATCGGCTTGGCGTTTGTATGCTTTTTGCCAGTGATGATAAGGAGCGCCCTATCCCGTTTTTAGAATTTGCCTCACATAGCAAAGACGTTGATAAGGAAGCTTTTTATTATTTAGGAAAAGCATATCATCTGAATTATCGTTTTGATGAAGCGATAGCTTCTTATTTCGCTTATAAAAAAGTTGCATCTAATTCAAATGCACAGCGATTAATGGTGGATCACCAGATCGAAATGTGTAAAAATGGTAAACAATTGTTGCGCAACCTTACTGATCTGATTGTGATTGATAAAAAAGAAATGAGTCGTGAAGATTTTTATCGCTCGTATGATATTTCAGGTTTAGGAGGAAAATTACTTTCAAAACCTGATGAAAAAGAGTTTAAAACGCCACTCGACAAAAAGAAAAAGGATAATTCCATCATCTATCTGGCATCAAATAATAATCAAATTTATTTTGCAAGTTATGGTACTGATGGTAAACATGGGAAAGATATTTTCCTGGTTAAAAAATTACCAAACGGAGAATGGAGTCAGGGCCAAACACTGGGAAGCCCTATAAATACAGAGTATGATGAAGATTATCCGTTTCTTCATCCCAATGGAAGAGTATTGTATTTCTGTTCAAAAGGCCATAACTCAATGGGTGGATATGATATTTTTAAATCCACTTTTAATACAGAAACAAACAACTGGAATCCTCCTGTAAACCTTGACTTTCCTATTAATACTCCTGATGATGATATTTTATATGTAACAGATGGAAATGAAAAAGAAGCCTATTTTTCTTCTGCTCGATCAAGTAAAACAGGAAGTACAGCCGTTTATCATATAAATGTAGAACGGAAACCAATTGATTTTGCCATCATTAAAGGAACTGTTGTAAAAAACCGGGACAATCAAAAGCTCGATGCGAAAATTACAGTTAAGGATCTGGCCGACAATTCCATTCTTGGGATATATAATTCAAGCCCCGAAACCGGAATTTATGTTATTAATTTACCCAGTAGTGGAAGATTTTTATATACGGTAGAATCAGAAGGATTTGCTACTCAATCTGAAATGATAACGCTACCCATGCAGCATGAATTCAAACCCATGAAGCAAGAAATTAGTTATGATCCGACTACAGATAAATTAATAGTGAAAAATTCATTTGATCAGGAAATAGATGATTCTAACTACCTGTTGGCGATGAAGTATATCAAAGAAAAATCAAAAATGGATGTTTCTCCGGTAGAATCTGTTACTACCGATGCTTCGAAAGAAATTGATACAGTTTCTGCTCAGCTTGCTTCAAATCAAAATAAAAATACTACAACAACTACCGGTTTAACAAATGATGACATTGTTAAAATCGCTTATAACGATGCAAAGGATGTTGAAACGGAAGCCAAAGATCTGCGGGAACAAGCAGATATCGCTCTGAATTTTGCAAATCAAAAAAATGAACAGGCACAAAACAAAACAAAAGAAGCTTCTGGCTTTATGGAGGAAGCAGCCAAAACAGATGATAACATAAAAAAACAAGCGATAACCGAAAAGGCTGCAGATGCTTCTAAAGAAGCAGAATTATTAAATCAGGAAACGGTAAGTGCTTTTAATTTGGCTAAAAAATTAGACATCGCTGCAAAGGCGAAACAGGAAGAAGCTGATCTATCCCTGAAATATTCTCAGGATCTGGAGGCTGCCGTGAAATCAAAAAATGCAACAGATGCCTTGGCTAGACTAGAGGCTCAGGAAAAAAAACTGGAAGAGTTGAGTCAGAAAAATTCAGCAACTTCTTCGATCTCTAACAGCTTAAAAATTGATCTTGATAACAAGCAACGTGAATTGGATAAAGCAATTCAAACATCTTCTGACCTGAAGACAGAAATTGCCGACAATGAAACGATCATCACTAATTTAGGAGATGATCTTGATAATACAAAAAATGAAGATCTGCAAAAAGGATTAAGCAATCAGATCGATGAGTTAAATAAAGATATTGCTGAAAAGCAAAAACAAATTGATCAGAATGAATTGGTAGTTGCAAAATTGCAAAAAGAGCTGGCCGGAATTAATAATGAAAATTTATTAGTAAATTCTGTTATCGATCAATCCAAGACAGGAACAAGCGAGACAGCGGCAGCAAATGTGGCTTCAATAGATAAAAATAAATTAGAGGAACAGGTTAATAATATTAAGAATTCATCAAGCAGCACCAACTCAATTGCAACAACAACTTCTAACAATCAACAACCAACAGCCAATTATGATAAATACACAACTGATCTGGCTGCTGCCGAAAAATTAACAGATGAAATTGAACGTGAAAAAACAAAATCTGATGTTTTGAAAAAATGGTCGGAGGCAATTGATTCGGATGTTGCAAAACAAAAACAAAATTTAGTTTCGGCTACCTCTGAAGAAAAAACTAGCATTAACCAAAAAATTGCCGATGCAGAAAAGTTGTCTGCTGAAAAACAAACTCAGTCTGATGTAAGTTTGGCAAAAGTGGAAACACTTAAACAAAAACAAGTTATTGCTGCTAACACAACGAATAACACAACAACGAATGTAACTACAACATCCAACAATCAGCAACAGGAAACAAATCCGGCATTTACCAAATATGAAACTAATTTAGCGGATGCTGAAAAAATAACAGATGCAACAGAACGCGAAAAAGCAAAAGCTGATCTGTATCTTATGTGGTCACAAGCATTAGATGCTGATATTGCAAAACAAAAACAAAATCTGAATGCTACCACTGATCCGGAACAAAAAGAAATTATAGCAAAAAGAATTGAGGAGGAAGAAAAATTGTCGGGTGAAAAACAAACACAGTCTGATGTAAGTTTGGCTAAGTTGGAGTCCTTAAAACAACAAAAGGCTATTGCAACCAACAACCAACAACCAACAACCAACGAACAGCCTTTGGTTATTCCCGATTATAAAAAATATGAAGACAACTTAGCAGATGCCGAAAAAATTTCAGATGAATCGGAACGCGAAAAAACAAAAGCAGATGTTTTTAAAAAATGGTCAGAAGCAATTGAAATGGATGTTGCAAAACAAAAACAAAGTCTGGAAACTACAACTGATACAGAGCAAAAAGCATTGTTGGCAAAAAATATTTCGGATGCGGAACAATTATATAAAGAGAAACAAACACAATCTGATAATAGTTTAGCAAAGGTTGAAACCTTAAAACAACAAAATGAAACTGTAACAACTAATGTTACACCGGTAACAAACAATGAGCAACCAATAACAACTCCTGATTATAAAGTTTATTCCGATAATTTTGCAGAAGCAGAAAAAATCAGCGATGAAACAGAACGCGAAAAAACAAAAGCAGATGTTTTGAAAAAATGGTCAGAAGCAATTGATGCAGATGTTGCAAAACAAAAACAGGAATTTATTGCTACCACTGATCCGGAAAAGAAAAAATTACTTTCAGAAACAATATCAGCCGGAAAAGAACTTTCTGAAGAAAAACAACTTTTAGCAAATGAATCTTTGGCGAAAGTAGAATCAATCAAACAACCGCTTGTTGTTCATACAAATACAGTTATTCCTCCCGATACTTCTGTTACACAAAATACAACAGAAACGAATGCCGGAACAACTGTAAAATCAGTAAATGCAACAACAAACGAGAGTCGGACACCTTATAGCGCAAGCGGTGTAGCTGATCAAATTGAAAAGTCGAATATAATTAATAAAGAGGCCGATGATCTGATTGCACGGTCTGTAGAGTTAAAATCACAGGCAGTGGAGCAAACCAATGAAGAAACAAAAAACTCAATGTATGCTCAATCTGAAGATCTGATAAAACAGTCGAAAGATAAAAAAATGGAAGCTGCCCAGCTTATAGCTTCTGCTAATAAAGCACAGTTTTTTGAAAATCAGGAACTGCTGAATAAATATGTTATCATGTTTCAAAAAAATGAAGCGGACGAAATTTCTATCGCAGAAATGATGAGTGATGAATCGAAAATATTTTTTGAGAAGGGACAGAAATTCCGTACACAAGCCGATTCATCTAATTTATATTATGAAAAAGAAGCAGCAACAGATGAAGCATACAAAAACGAATTGATAGCTTTGGATAAACAAAGAAGAGGAATTGATATTTACAAAAAATATGATACAACAGGTGCAGCTAATTTAGCTGTAGCTAGTACTTCAAATAAAAATCCTGATAATGTAAACACGACAGAACCAACAACTAACACAACTCAACCAATAACTAACACAACACAACCTGAAACAAATACAACACAACCAACTAACACAATACAGCCTGTAACTAATACTATACAACCTTCTGTAATTTCATTGGAAGAGAATGAAAAATTTGAACGGAAATCTGTTCCTGTTTATTCAGCTAACAAGCCAATTCCGGTAAATGAAAAATTGCCTGAAGGATTGATTTTTAAAGTTCAGATCGGTGCATTCAAAAATCCGATACCGCAAGATCTGTTTCAGGGAATGAGTCCAATAACAGGAGAAACTACCCCACAAGGATTTATACGATATACTGCAGGTTTATTTATTAAGTTTTCTACAGCAGATAAAGTGAAAAAAGAGATCAGAGATCTGGGATATAAAGATGCGTTTGTTGTGGCATTTTTAAATGGAAAACGTATCTCCATGAATGAAGCATTGACAATGGCCGGTATCAATCCTGCAGAAATTGCACAAGCGAATAATAACCAAACATCAACTACAACACAAACCCCTGTTGCAACAACTAACAACCAACAACCGATTGCAAATAACCAACAAACAGCAATTGCCCATACCGAAAACATTGCAGCTGTAAATGGTTTATTTTATACGGTTCAGATAGGAGTGTTTTCTCAACAGGTTTCCTCAGAAAAGCTTTATAATATTCAACCATTGTATATCGAAACAGCACCGAATGGAAATTTACGTTACAACACGGGTATTTATAACAATGTTCAGCGTGCAGCGGAAGCAAAAGATATAATTGTTGGAAAAGGATTAAAAGACGCATATGTTACTGCTTATTACCAAGGGAAACGAATTTCTTTGACAGAGGCAAAACAACTTGAAGCACAAGGAAGCTCTGTTTTTTCAACTGTTTCAACTATCAATGAGATGCCAAATTTTAATACTGTTGCAAATCAAACACCTGCTGTAAATACGCATACGGAACAACCAATCACCAATAACCAGCAGCCAAATTCAAATGAAAACCAGCAATTGAATAAGATAATTGATCAAAATAACACACAAACGATTGAATCTGGTGTTATCTATAAAGTGCAGATAGGTGCATTTTCAAATGAGGTTCCTTTGCAAGTTGCCAATAAGTTTTTGAGTATTGCATCAGAAGGAATAAAAAATTATAAAGACGAAAAAGGGTTGACGATATACACGATTGGTAGTTTCAAAACATATGATGAAGCAGCAGCCTCAAAAGTAAAAGTTGCCGGAGCAGGTATTCCGGATGCATTTATTGTTGCCTATAACAATGGAAAAAAAATCAGCCTGGATGAAGCAAAAACTTTATTAAACAAATGATGAACACCCAAAATTTTGATAAGAAACATCACGACCCGGATGTTGAATCGGATGTACTTTTAGCACCGGATGAAGTGGAAGTGTCTGATAAGCAAATAATACTTTATAATGATGATTTTAATACGTTCGATTTTGTAATTGAATCATTGATAAAGGTTTGTAAACAGGATCCAATACAGGCTGAACAATGTACTTTTCTGGTTCATTACAAAGGGAAATGTTCTGTTAAAAAAGGTTCCTATGAAGTGTTGGAACCCTATTGTACTGCTTTATTAGAGCGAGGTCTGACGGCTGAGATAGAATAATAAAATATATATATTTTTAGTTTTCATGAGAAGACGACACTATACTTTAGGACTAATCCTAACCTTGCTTTTTGTTGCATGTGAAAAAGTTCCAATCACCGGCCGTAAGCAAATGAACTTAATTTCAGAATCAGAATTGATTGGAATGAGTTTAACAAATTATAAAAATTTTCTTATAAAAACGCCTGCCGTTGCAGTCGCTGATGCAAATGCACAGCTGGTAAAAAAGGTAGGTAACAATATCTCGAAAGCTGTTACTGCATTTATGGCACAAAAGGGATTGTCGAGCAGATTGACAGGTTATCAATGGGAATTTAATCTGGTAAAGGAAAATACGGTAAATGCATGGTGCATGCCAGGTGGAAAAGTGGTGGTATATTCAGGCTTGTTAGCTGTTACGCAAACAGAATCTGCATTAGCTTGTGTAATGGGACATGAAATTGCACATGCTGTTGCAAGGCATGGTAATGAAAGAATGAGTCAATCACTCCTTGTGCAGGTTGGTGGAACAGCTTTACAAGTAGCACTTTCACAAAAACCTCAATTAACTCAGGATATCTTTTTACAATCATTTGGAGTAACTTCTCAATTGGGAATGTTAAAATATTCCCGGACCCATGAAAGCGAAGCCGATAAGATGGGTTTAGTTTTTATGGCTATGGCAGGTTATGATCCGAATGATGCTATTGCTTTTTGGGAACGTATGGCAAAAACAGGTGGAGGAAATCAAACTTTAGAATTGTTGAATACACATCCAAGCGATGAGAAACGTATTGCAGATATTAAAAAGTTTTTACCGGAAGCATTGAAATATTATAAAAAGAAATAAATTAATTTTATAGAAACGATTCTAATTTGGCTACCAGGTCATTTAGCAATACTGCTTTTTCGGAAGTAATATTTTTTTGATATTCTTTCACTTTTATTATTCCTTCTTTAACGTGAGTATCAGTAAACGGTCCTTCCATATTTTCAATAACAGTGATTGCTTCTAAGGAAACTAAATAGTCGGCATCAAGAGCCAGGTTGATGAAAAAAGGGAGTTGGGTACTGAAATTTATTTCTGATTCCCAGCAAGCGGCAACCAGAATATGTTTTTTGTGTTTCATTTTCGAATTAAAAATTGCTGTTATAAGCAAATCCCCGGCATTTTCTTTCTTTAAGGTAAGTAAAGCTTCTTCTTTTAATTCTTTGTTTTCGGGGTCAGTCAGAAGAGAAACGATTGCTGAGATCTTCTCTTCCATAATATCATCTATATTCAAATCATCAGTTGAACCAACAATTTTTGTTACATACTCCTCCGGATTAAAATACTTTTTTAATCCATCTTTATTTTCCTCTTTATCCATGATTTGCTAATTTTCCGATTATTTAATAATCTATAAACAAATATGAGAATTTTTTTTGTATTTCGCTTGTTGAGAAATAGCTGAATAATTCATTTGCACTTAAATTAGATTAGGAATAAAGTAAGTTCATCGATGATATTCAACTATTTGTAGAAAACAATGTTTGGAGTACACATTTTACTGTTAATAAGTTAAGAGCACGCACTTTGCTTTTGTAGAATATTTAGATTCTATTTGCTTAGTAAAAATTAAAAAATTAATTATGAAGGATTTACAAAAATTATTAATGATCGCATTTTGTTTTTGTGGTATGATGAATACCTTCAACGCGAAAGCTCAGAATGATATGATACCTGCCGAGAGTCCTGATTTTCGGGTTTTTCCAAACCCAACTGAAAGAGATTATGATACCTACGTAAGTTTACAAGGCTTTAAGGCAAATGATTTATTAGTAGTGGTGTATGATATGTTAGGACGCGAAATTTATTCGAAAGTGGAAATGGTTGAAAACGGAGGGTTTTTATTTACACTGTCAACAGATGGTAAAAAATTACCAGCAGGGGTTTATTTAATTTCAGCTGCTGCAAATGATAATGTGTTTAAGCAAAAATTGATTGTACGATAGTAAATAGTTCTCTCTAAACTATTTTGAACAGCTTTGCAATTATAAAATTGCAGGGCTGTTTTATTTTGGAACAAAACAATCAATTTTATTACGTAATCCACTGTATTTAATTAATTTAATTCTTACTTCTCCTATAATAATAGGACTTTCTAAATAAACAGGCAGCCTGTTTTTATCATCTGTGAGCCAGATAGTCATTTCATCTCCCGCTTTAAAAATAGTCCCTTCAATTAATTTTGGCTGAAGTTTAATACAACGGATCTTGCCCAAAAGAGGAGTAGTAATGATTTCTTTTCCCAGATATCTTATGTAGGAAGGAACTACAGATCCATCCAATACAAATGTTAAAGGAATGGTATCATTAATTTTATAATTTGTAAAATCGAGGCAACGGATATAAAATACAGATGTCACAACATCTTTTACACAATTTGTAATATTTAGGGTATCATAGTTTGGCCCTTTATCTTTCCTTGTCTCTGTTGTATATACCCGTGTATTCCGGTGATTAAAAACATAATCATCATATGCATAGTATTTGTCTTCATGAACTTCCCTTACAAAACGAAACGGTTTTAAACTTAATGTATCTGCATATGATTCGTATTTATCGTGAACTTTAAAGAACCAATCATAGTGAGGATAGCTTTTGCCTAGTGTGCTGAAATGATATACACTATTCCCATTGATTTTTTTTACCACAATGCTTGAAGCGGCTTCTCCTGCATTCATACGTATGATGCCCCAGGTATAGTCAATATTATAAAGTAACTTTTCTCCTTCTTTAAATGCGAAATTAATAGTATTGCAATTATTTTGAGAAAATAATGCAAGGGGAAAAAATATAAATATAGTGGAGAATAATTTTTTCATAATCAGGACGCTTTGATGTATTTTCATTTCCATTAAACTCTCAAAAAGAATCTCAATGCCAGACAAAATGCCTCATTTTTCCTTTTTTTGTTTGTGAACTATCTGCGATACTAAAATTCGCATGGAATCAACACTATATCAATGACTTTGGTCAATGAAATAGAAGTATCCGCACAATTAACCAAACCGATCCAAGCTATTTTTTGGGAACCATGATTCAAAAGGATATTTTTTTTAAAAAGCAATAAATAAGATCATTTCAATAATAAATTTTTCTTAAGAAAATTAAGGACAGATTTTGTATTTTTGTTTTTTAAGAAATTAATATTAATCATCAAATTATAAAATGGCTGTTTATAGATTTAAAGTTGCTTTTGAAGATAACGAAGACGTATATCGTGAAATAGAAATAAAATCGGCTCAGAATTTCGAAGATTTTCATAATGTTATTATGCAGTCAATCGATTTTGATAATGCGCATGATGCTTCCTTTTTTATTAGTGATGATTACTGGCGAAAAGGAGATGAGATTGTATTACGTCCGGTAAAAGAGGATGATAAAAGAAGACCAGCTGAACCAAAACGCCAGATGAATAAATGTAAGATGGCTTCATTGATTGATGATCCGCATCAAAAATTTTTGTATATCTATGATCCTAAAACACAATGGACATTTTTAGTTGAATTATTAAAAATTGTTCCGGATGATGTAAAAGCAACTTATCCAAAGTGTGCCAAGAGTATTGGACTGGCGCCAAAACAATATTTGAAATCGGATGCAATACCCGTTGTGGTTGATGAGGATGAATTTGATGAAACTGAACCTGATTCTGATGATGAAGCTTATGTTTTAGCAACTAACGATGATGAAACAGCTCTCTTAGAAAGCTCAGAAGGGGAAGAAGAAGTAGTTGAGGAAGAAATGATGGAAGATAGCGAAGAATTGTCGGAAGATGCAATTGAAGGCAGTTACGAAGAAGATTAAATTAATATATTTCCCATAAGGGAAGGAAAACAGAATTAATAAACAAAAAATTTTCCCCTCATTTTCGGAGGGGAATTTTTTTGAAAAGAAAAATGACAAAAAAAAGTTTAATTGTAATAATTGGCCCAACAGCGATAGGAAAAACTTCGCTTAGTATTGCTCTGGCAAAAGAATTAAACTGCCCGGTAATTTCTGCTGATTCTCGTCAATTCTTTAAAGAAATGAGTATTGGAACAGCAAAACCAAGCAAAGAAGAAATGCAAGGGGTCCCTCATTATTTTATTGATTCACACTCTATAGTTGAAGATTATAATGTTGGGAAATTTGAAAATGAAGCAATTGGTTTGTTAGAAAAATTATTTCAAAAACACAATGTGGTGTTGATGGTGGGAGGCTCAGGATTATATATTGATGCGGTTTGTAAAGGTTTTGATAAATTACCGGAAGCCGATGCTGAACTAAGAGAAAAAATAAATTCAATTTTTGAATCGAAAGGTATGGCAGGATTGCAAGAGCTTTTGAAAGACCTTGATCCCGAATATTATACTAAAGTTGATCTGCAGAACAGGCATCGCGTAAGCCGGGCCATTGAGGTTTGCTTATGTACCGGAAAGCCTTATTCTTCTTTACGTGAAGGGAAGAATAAAGAACGAAATTTTAATAGTATTAAGGTCGGATTGAATACATCCCGTGAAGTACTTTATTCACAAATAAATCAACGTGTGGATGAAATGATGAAACAAGGTTTGTTAGAAGAAGTAAAAGCACTGCAAGCTCACAAAGGATTGAATGCATTGCAAACAGTAGGATATAGAGAGTTGTTTGACTATCTGGATAAAAAAAACGATCTGTTTTCTGCTGTTGAATTAATAAAACAAAACACCAGAAATTTTGCAAAACGTCAATTGACATGGTTCAGAAAAGATCCCGGAATCAAATGGTTTGAACCAGATGCGTTGGAGGAAATAAAAAAATATTTATTGGAGGTTGACACGAATTTCATGAATTTAATACGGAAGTAATTTCACCTAAAAGGGTGGTGGAATTTTTAAAATTCTATGCGCAAAACAGTAAAAGAATATCTTCATCTTGACAGATCACTACTTAACTTAATAACGGTTGAGTTTTTTGTGCAGCTCATTAATGTCTCATTTATTGCCATTCTTCCTTTATACA
Source organism: Bacteroidetes bacterium RIFCSPLOWO2_12_FULL_35_15 (assembly GCA_001769385.1). Taxonomy (GTDB): domain Bacteria; phylum Bacteroidota; class Bacteroidia; order 2-12-FULL-35-15; family 2-12-FULL-35-15; genus 2-12-FULL-35-15. The sequence goes on from MEPB01000049.1 coordinate 180,763, forward strand.
TGAAGTCAGCGGGATATAGCGATGCCCAATATGCACATTTTACATCGTATCGTTATTTTGGAATGCTTGCCTTAGCATTGTTTTTAGGAATGTACATTAAGGGCAGAAAGATCATTCCCATGTTTTATATAGCCTCAATTGGAGTTCCTTTGTTTGCATTGTTAATTATAATTGGTGTTCAATTACAGTCAACAGGCTTATTACTAGTTTCTCATTTATTATGGGGAATGGCTTATACATTTATTCAGATTCCGATTTTACCATATATCATGCGTAATGCATCAAAAGCACAACAAATACTGGCTATCACACTTAATTTTGCAACATGGAGCATTGCCAGTATTGCCGGCAGTTTTATTATTGCAGTTTTCAATGGATATGATAAAATTCTTTTCAGTGAGCGGAATTTATTATTTGCCATTTCTGTAATTGGATTTATGGGTGTTTACTTTGTTAGAAAAATGAACAAGGCTGAAAAAGTTCCTGTAATGGTTGAAAAGCGAAGTAATTTAAGAGAATATGATTGGAAAATAATTATGCGAGCTCTTATACCTACTTGCATTATTGCTATTGGCGCAGGATTTACAATTCCGTTTATGAGTTTGTTCTTTTCGAATGTGCATAATATGAGCACCTCTGTTTTTTCTACTCTTAATTTTATAACAGCAGTTACGGTTACCATTGTAGCTATATATGTTCCAAAGATCAAGAACCGTTATGGATATTTAAAAGCTATCCCAACAACACAGGGCTTTGCTATTTTTGCTTTGATAATTATGGCTACCACACAATATTATAGCCATTGGAATTTTGCAATTGTTATTGCTGCATTATTTTATTTGTTGCGCCAGCCATTGATGAGTATTGCTGTTCCTATGACAACAGAAATTACCATGAAATATGTAGGTGAAAGAAACCGTGAAATGGTTAGTGGTTTAACTTCTGCAATATGGTCGGGTTCAGCTTATTTTAGTGCTGTAGGATTTGGAATACTCCGGCATTTGAATGTTGCGTATGTAAACATCTTTTTGATCACTGCACCATTACCTTATATTTTATTGGTGTATTCTTTTACACCTTGTTAATTGTGGATTATAACAAACGTGAATTATCAGGAACGATAGCTAATTAGAATTCACTGCAAAAAGAATTTCTTTATTAAGCCATTCTATTGCTTTGTCACGATTTGCAAAAATTTTTGTCTTGATAAGAGGTTTATTGATCTTGATGTAAAATTCACCCACTATCCGGTGTCCAAGAGAGTGTACTAAAAGAGCTTTTGCAATGGTTCTTTGTGCAAATTCAGTACTTGCAGAAAGTTCTCTGGCTTCTTTTGTAATGCTGGTAAATAATCCGGAGTCAATCAGAACAGCATAAGGCTTTCCATCTGTTAATTGCAGATTTACCTCTTTAATTTTCAAAACTTCTTCTGTATCAAGATTTGTGTAATCTAAGATAACGTTTTCAACAAGGGATGAATTTATTAAGCGAATTCTGGCGCATTGAATTTCAATTTCTTTTGTATTCATAATTCAATTATGCAAACTTCTTAAGTGCTAATGGGAGTATAAATCCATTTTATTCAGCTATCATTAAGAAATGCTGGAGTTTCAGTTTAGTTCTCAAATCTAAGTATTTTTGTGAAAACAACAAACTTCATCAAAGAAATTAAAATCCCAACCAGTTTGCATTTATTCCATTTTTAGTAAACTCCATAGCAGGGGCAGGGATTTTTATAAATCCAACAGAATAAAAAATTGTTCTTAAAAACTTTGATCTTGTTTTTATCCGTGTCAGATCAACATCTAAGGAAAGATAATATTGTCTGTAACGTTCAAAAAAAACCGGGTTCCCATTTGCATCAAAAATTACCGGATTATTTTCTCCCCCTGTCATTCCTTCTGCACCATAACCAATCGCAATATTTAACCATTTCGGAAATTTGCTTTCTTTGCCCATGAATGAGGAAGGATTTACAGAAAGCCAATAGGTCTGCCCATTGTAATCTTTCAACATATTTTCCTGAAAATTACTTCCTAATATGTTTGGCCGGTATTTTGAAAATTTACTTTCCTGAAAAGAATATTTTAAGACAATACGTTGTTCATCCCATGCTAATTCTTGTCCAACCACCATTAACGAACCAACAGTATTTGTAGCAAGATCTGCAATAGAAAAACCCCATTCGGTGGAATAACCATCCAATACTTCAATAGTACTTTGATACAAAGAGCCAAGCATTCCTCCATACCAAATTGCTTTTTTTCGTTCTACACCGCTCCATTTCATTAATCCGATTCCAACACGACCTATATAATAAGAGGTAACAGTATGACCCACTTTATCCATTTGTAACCATTCTTTACTGTCATCAAATAAATGAAAGGAAGAGCGTGGATAATCCTTGTACCATAATTCATTTAAACCATATAAAGAGCTTGCATATAATGCCGTTTCAGTACCAACAACTAATGTTAAACGTTTTTTATTGAAGGGTGTTGAATATATTGAATCGGTTTGTGAAAATAACAGATCAAATGAAAAGCAAAGCAGGAAAGCGGTAAAGAGATGGTTGGACTTGAATAAATTCATTTATACAGAATTCTTTTTTATTTTGACATGAAGTATTTTGCATTAATTTTTTTCAAAAAAATAGTAAACAATATTATTCTTGTTTGAAATAATTTAAAGCAGACAGATCCACCAAATGAACATCTTTATAATAAAAGTGAAGAATATCCTGGAAATTGTATTTTAATTTAGCCATTCGCATGGCTCCCTCCTGGCAAAGTCCTACTCCGTGGCCATATCCACGACCACTGAATTTTAGTGAATCGCCAAGGGGCTGAATAGAAAAGTAAGTTGATTTTAATTTAAAATCAGCACGAATGGTTTTTAAGGGGATTTTAAGATCCTGCTCAACAAAAAAAATTGCTCTTCCATTTTGTTGATTAAATGATGTCGTTCCTTCATTTTTTAAACTGTCTTCCAGCGGAGTATTACGTTTTACCTGTAAATAAGATTTCCAATCTTCCCGCGAAATGGTACGTTGCCATTTTGCAGCTGTTTCATGCAAACAAAAAGTATCTTTCACCGATTTTAAATAAGTTGTTGAGATAGCCCAGACATCTTGTGAATTGCATGTTTCACCACCACAATTTGCATGAAATGCAGCTGTGATCAGGTTCAATTCATTATCCACCACTACTAAACCTTTGGTTTCAATAACTGCTTTCAGATCATTATCTTCTGTTGCTCTGCTTAAATAGGCCTGACAATGAACATCATCACACACTTCAAAATTTTCTACTACATGACGATTGATATGCGCCAATAAATAAGTACGACATAAAATAGCTTGTAATTTATAATATTCCAAAGAGCTGTTTTTACCGGCTTCCGATTCAACTACTCCTGCAATATATTTTTCGAGATCAACTATATTGATGATCTTAAGCTGACTTTTATCTGCTGAAATAGAAACTTCCAGATTGTCATCGTAGGTTCTGATATGGCTCGTAGGGTCAATAGATTTTACTTTGTAAGCGGCAAATGTTTCTTTTGCGACCATTTTTAAAGATGCAAACTTTCCAATATTTTTTTCAAATGTTTTTAATCGAATAGAATCTCCTTCAATTGCCATTTGAAAAATCCCGGTCGGGTCATAATCCATTAACAGTATTCCATCCCCGTAAATCATATAGCTTCCGCTGATAGGAGAAAAAATAAAATTTTTAATTATTTTAGTGCTTAAAATACGTACTCTTACATTTTCTGCATGGACATTGGTAACCACCGAAAATAAAATAAAAACAAGGATATATTTATTTATTGACTTCATTAAGTAAAACATTTTTTATATTTCTTGTTCTTTGATTATTCAATCTTTAAAATTCTATTCCAATTTTTTTGCCATTTCGCTCTTTTTGGAAAATGACATTTTATTTTAAATAACTAAACATTAGCCCGGCAGTTTTTTTTGAAGCACCCGGGCCACCAAGTTTAGTTTTTAGTTCAGCATAATTGTTCAACATATTTTTTCTTGAATTCGAATTAAATAATTTATCCAATTCAATTTTAAGATTCGTTTCATTCAATTCGTTTTGAATCAGTTCTTTTACAATTTCCTTATCCATTATTAAGTTAACCAACGAAATATATTTTACTTTCACCAATTTTTTTGCAATACAATAGGAGATCGCTCCACCTTTATAGCAAACTACTTCGGGCACTCCAAATAATGCTGCTTCTAAAGTTGCTGTGCCTGATGTAACCAATGCTGCTTCAGCTTTTTGTAACAATTGATAGGTTTGATTAAAAACAATTTTTACATCTGCATTTCTAATAAAGGTTTGATAAAATTCTTTATGTTGAGAAGGGGCACCTGCAATTACAAATTGAAAATCAGGATAGTGTTTTTGCATGGAAAGCATCAGTGGCAATATAGTTGCAATTTCTTGCTTTCTGCTCCCCGGCAATAATGCAACAATAGGTTTGCTCGAATTTAAGGACAAGGAGTTGTCTTGCAGAGAAAATTGCTGCACGGCATCCAATAAAGGGTGGCCGACAAAATCTACCTGATAATTATAACGCTGATAGAATTCTTTTTCAAAGGGAAGGATAACGAACATTTTATCTACGATACGTTTTATTTTATGAACACGAGATTCTTTCCATGCCCATACTTGAGGTGAGATGTAGTAAAAAGTTTTTATCCCTGTTGTTTTTGCATATTCCGCAATTCGCAAATTAAATCCAGGATAATCCACTAATATCAGTACATCTGGTTTATTCTGAGAAATATCCTTTTTACAGAGGTCAATATTCTTAAAAATTGTGCGGAGGTTCATCAAGACTTCTGTGAAACCCATAAATGCCAGGTCACGATAATGTTTTACGATTGTCGCTCCTTGTTCTTTCATTAGATCACCACCCCAACAACGAAATTGTGCTTTTGCATCTGAATTTTTCAATTCTTTCATTAAATTGGATGCATGTAGATCGCCTGAAGCTTCTCCTGCTATGATGTAGTAGTTCATTTAGCCGATCCGTAGATAATTCGAAAAAAATGTAAGATATGCAATGACCCCCGCCCAAATAAGGGTAGAAATTAAAACACCTTTCAATCCATTATTTTTCTCCCGTCTCTGATACAAATAAAATGGAATAAGATTAGCGGCAATGCACAGGCTTACATTCACTTTTTTTAATCCTGTAGTATTTACAAGAAGATAATAAAGAGAGTAAAAAATTATCGGAGTAAGAATACCAAGTAAAATACCTACCCAAGTTTTATCCCAATCAAAGTTTTTCATTTTACGATCAATTTAAATTTTCCATTTTTCAATTTCTTTTATTGCTTTATGGGCCGTCATATCAAACTGCGTTGGAACAATAGAAACATAATTATTTTCTAAAGCCCATATATCTGTATCTTTTTGGTCCTTGTCAAAATTTTCGAATTTGCCGGTGAGCCAGTAATAAGGTTTTCCGTGAGGATCAAAACGTTCATCTAACTCTTCTATCCAATTGGCTTTTGCCTGACGACAAATTTTAATTCCTTTTATTTCATCAAATTTTAATTTCGGAATGTTTACATTCAGACACACCCCTTTGGGCAAGCCATTTTTTAATACACTTTCAGAGACTTTTTTAACGATCTTTTTTGATGCATCAAAATCGGCATTGATGGAAAGGTCGCACAATGAAAAACCGATGGAAGGAATATTCTCAATGGATCCTTCAACAGCAGCCGACATTGTTCCTGAATAGATCACATTGATGGAACTGTTTGCCCCATGGTTTATTCCTGATACGCAAAGATCAGGTTTGCGGGGTAATATTTTATTCACCGCAAACTTTACACAATCTACCGGAGTTCCGGTACAACTGTATTCATCCATTACATCATAAATTTTTACTTTATTGATTCGCAGGGTGGCGTTTATGGTGATGGCGTGTCCCATTCCTGATTGAGCCTTATCGGGTGCAACCACCACCACATCCCCAAGTGTTTTCATTACTTCTACTAAGGCTGCTATACCGGGAGCTGTAATGCCATCATCATTGGTTACTAAAATTAGGGGTTTTCGTTTTTTCATTATAACAAAAATACTCATTATTAATCAGTTGAAATAATAAGCTGTCAAAATAGATTCACACTTCATTGTTGATAAAAAACAGAATAGAATCCGGTATTATTAACCGGATAAGACTTCATGAAATTTTGTTTAAATTAAAAAGTAAACTGTAATTTTGTTTGAGCAATAAAATTGACACATTAATGAAAAATTTTCAAATACCAGAATTTTATAAAAGCAAAGTAATTTCAAAAGTTAAAGAAATTCGTAAAGAAAACGATCCTCGCAAAAAAGATTTCAATCCGACTATTCTTGACTTCGGGCCGGTTCGTTTTCATATTGCCCGCCATTTTGGCTTTTGTTATGGGGTTGAAAATGCTATTGAAACAGCTTATAAAGCCATTGAAGAAAATGCCGATAAGCGTATTTTTTTACTGAGTCAAATGATCCATAACCCGGATGTAAACAATGATCTGTTAACCCGTGGAGTGAAATTTTTGATGGATACAGCAGGAAACCAGATTATTCCATTTTCTGAATTAACAAAGGATGATATCGTAATTATTCCCGCATTTGGTACTACATTGGAAATTGAAAAGCAGCTAACCAATATTGGAATAGCAGTTCATCATTATGATACTACTTGCCCATTTGTGGAGCGCGTTTGGAAGAAATCAGAAAACCTTGGGGAAGAAAATTATACCATCATTATACATGGAAAATACAAACACGAAGAAACCCGTGCAACATTTTCAAGAAGTGAAAAAAATGCCCATTCCATTATTGTTAAAGACATTGCAGAGTCACGTATTTTAGGAAAATTTATCAAAGGTGAACTATCGATGGAGGAATTTGAAAAAGTATTCGAGGGAAAACATTCCGATAATTTTGATGCAACAAAACATTTGACTCGGGTAGGAGTGATCAACCAAACAACAATGCTTGCCACTGAAACACAGGAAATTGCAGATTATTTTAAAAATCTGATGATCCAAAAATATGGCCTGGAAACTATTAAAGAACATTTTGCTGATACACGGGATACCTTGTGTTATGCTACCAACGAAAATCAGGAAGCTACTTATGGGTTACTTAAAGAAAAAGCTGACCTGGCAATTGTGGTTGGAGGTTATAATAGCTCTAATACATCCCATATCGTTGAATTGTGTGAACAGAAATTACCAACCTATTTTATTTCTTCAGAGAAGGAAATTGTTTCTCAAAAGCAAATTTTCCATTTTGATTTTACAAAGCAAGTCCGTTTATCAACGGAAGATTATTTACCCTTAAAACTACCGGTAGATATCCTGCTAACCAGTGGCGCATCTTGTCCGGATTCAGTTGTGGAGGCTGTTTTACGAAAACTTCTTTCGTTTTTTGATTCCTCAAAAAAAATTGAGGAAGTAATGAATAAAATTACTTTATAATCTCTTGATTAATTTGTCTTCCATGTTATACCAATGCTTGATATGGAATTAATCCAACGCACGCCTCCCTCTTGGAGAGGGATTAAGGGTGAGGTGAAAACAAATGGACTAGCTCATATTAAGCATTGGTATTAAATAGCATGAAAAGGAATAGAATATTTGAAAAAAATAATAAGAGTTCTAAATTTCTGTTTATTACCTAAATATTTTTATATTTATAAAAAATAAACACTTTTATGAACGCTAGCCTTCCGTTTTGTAAAGTTAACCATATAGCCACTTTTTTCTTAATCATATTTTTTAATGTCTTATCTATTGCCTCAACTATAGCTAATCCGATTGTACAAAAGGAATATGTATTAGAGTTTTACGGTAAAGCAAAATTCAATGGGAAACCGATAGAAGGTGTAAATTTTGAATTAAAAAAAGAGGGTGCCACTATTTCAACTCAGCAAACTAAACGGAGTGGAAAATTTGAATTTGAAATTCCGATTTCGACAGCCAATAAGAACACTGAATATGTAATTAATGTTTCCAAAAAAGGTTTCTTAACAAAAAAAATTAGTGTGAATACTTTTATTCCCCAGCAAGAAATTTCAGAAAACCACCTTACCAAGTTTATATGTATTATCGAAGAATTAGTGATGATAGAATTTAATGAGAACGAAATAGTGCTTGTAAATCCTTCAGCTAGATTTAGATGGGAAACGAATTTAAAGGAATTTACTTATGATGTGGAATTTGCTAAAACTGCAAAAAAAGAAGAGCAGATGTTGTTGGAAAATCCTGAAAAATATTCAGAATATATTGAAAGTAAAAAACCGGCAAAATCGAATAATATTGTAACTAAAGAAAAGGAAAAAGTGAATGTAGAAACTAACAAAATGAATGATGCTAAATCTATAAAAGATAAAACGGTTAAAGAAAATATTGATTCAAAGAACAATCGAATGACTGCAGTGGATGAGGCTGTTGGAACGGAGTTGCAATTGGAAAAAATTGAAAAAAAATTTATTACCTCAGAAAAAGAAGAAATGGCGGACAAAGAAATAGTTGTGAAAATTAATGCACGTAAAGAAATAAAAAAAGAAGAAAATCTTCTCTTTTTGAAGGAGCAGGAAAAAGAAAAAGAGGTAAAGGCCAACAAGGATGCAAAGTACAGCGGGAATAACCGGTTTAGCAGAATGAACGAAGCTCTTGGAGAAGAAGAATTAAAAAAGAAAGAGCTGAAAATTAAAAAATAATTTAATAAAGTCAGACTAAAATTAAATTACAGTTCTCCGGGAGAAATCTCTTTTAAAATTTTGAAATAATCTGAAATTAAATAGTACCATGAATCTACTCTCTCCTTTTTGTCGCAGCTTACTAGTATCGATACTATTAATAGTCTCGCAGGTTATTTTCTCACAAACAAGTAATTTTATTTATTTCGGAATTGAAAATGGGTTGCCACAATCCGGGATTCATAATATTCTACAAGATAAAAAAGGGAATTTGTGGTTGGGAACCATGGATGGTGTTTCTAAATACAATGGACAAACTTTTAAAAATTATAATAAGGACCAGGGGATGGCTGAAAACTGGGTTACAGCAAGTCTTTTGGATAGCAAAGGGGATATTTGGTTTGGACATTGGGCTGGAGGGATTTCTTTTTACGATCAGGTAAAAGACACCATTATAAATTTTAATGATAAAGATATTAGTAAATCAATTATTGCTATTTGTGAAGATAGATCCGGGAACTTCTGGTTTGGTACAGAAGGAATGGGAATTGTAAAAATTAATGCCACCGACAAAAAACTTTTTTTTCTGAATACCAAAGATGGTTTAAGCGGTAATACTGTTTCGTCCATCATTTGTGATAAAAATGGATTCCTCTGGATCGCTACTGATGGCGGGATAACAAAATATAATACAACTGAAAAAAATATAGACAAAGCCATCGAACAGATTACCGTAAAAGATGGTTTGCCTAGTAATGATCTTACCGCGATCTTACAAGATAATAATGGAACAATCTGGATAGGAACAAAAGATAAAGGCTTGATAAAATATGATGTCAATACCAAACAGGTTTTAAACTTCAGAACAGAAAATGGTTTGACAAATGATAATATAAAAACGATGTATGAAGATTCCGATAAAAACATCTGGATCGGCACACTTGGCGGAGGGATCTCCTATTTCAATGAAAATCAAAGTATCAATAATAATTCATTGGATCAATTAACCTTTAAAACCTTTACTACAAAAGAAGGATTATGCAATAACAAAGTACTTTCTGTTTTTCAGGATCGGGAAAAAAATCTTTGGATTGGAACCTTCATCGGACTGAATCAATTACGAACCGAACATTTTGAAATTTATGGTGCAGCTCAGGGCTTGAGCAATTCTTTGATATGGTCCATTATAAAAGATAAGGAAGGTTTTTTATGGATGGGAACAGAGAATGGCTTGATGAAATATAATCCGAGAAGAAGAGAGAGCGATCAAACAATTCAAACAATAACAAATAAAGAAGGTCTTGCGAATAATAATATTGTCGCCTTGTATGAAGACAATGAAGGATTTATTTGGGCCAGTAACTGGGGTGCAGGTGTTTGCAGGGTAAATAAAGCGGATGGGAAAATCGAAAAATTCAACACTTCGAATGGCTTGCCATCAAATGATGTTTCCACCATTATTGGTGATAAAGAAGGTAACATCTGGATAGGTACTGATAAAGGCGGTTTGGCAAAATATACTATTCAGACAAAAACTTTTGAACTGTTCACTTCCGCAAATGGAATAGGAAACGATCGTATTTACACCTCTTTCCGGGATAAAAATAATAATCTCTGGTTTGGTACACTGGGTGGTGGAATAACTAAATACAATGGAAAAATTTTCCATACTTTTTCTGAAAAAGAAGGATTGAGCCACACCTTTGTAATTTGTATTGCAGAAGACAGAGAAGGAAATATTTTGGCCGGAACCTATGGTGGTGGAATTTATAAATTTGATGGAACTTCATTCTCCCGCTTTCAGATTAACCCTAGTGTACGCTCATTTTCACCATTTCTGATGTTTGCTGATAAAGCTGACAATTTGTGGATCGGGACAAATGCCGAAATTGATAAATATAATTTTAAAACAAAAAAGTTACAACGATATGATAAAGAAGAAGGCTTTCTGGGAGTTGAAGTAAATCCAAATGCAGTTTGTGCTGACAATGAAGGAAATATTTGGTTTGGAAGTGTTATAGGTGCCGTAAAATACAATCCCAAAAAAGATAAGTTCAATACCTTCGAACCAATTACTGCAATTACTGGGTTACAAGTGTTCTTTAAAAATACCGACTTCCCTGCAGATGCTACTTTCGAGTATAATCATAATCAAATTTCATTTAGCTTTATTGGTGTAAGCCTAACCAATCCTCGAAATATTCGCTATCAAACAAAACTGGTGGGATTCGAATCTGACTGGTCACCAATAGTGAAAGAAAATTTTGTCACCTTTAATAATCTTCCTCCAGGCTCATATTCCCTGTTGGTTAGAGCATCCAATAGCGATGGCGTTTGGAACTCCAAACCGATATCCTACAGTTTCAAAGTTTTACCGCCTTTCTGGAAAAAAGCATGGTTCTTTATCGTTGCAGGCTTCCTTCTTGTTCTATCTATTTATGTCATATTCAGATTACGATTGCGTTCCATTCGTAACGAAAATAAATTACTGGAACTAAAAGTAGAAGAAAGAACCGAAGAACTGAAACAGCAAAATACTGAATTAGAAAGACTTTCAATTGTTGCCAGCGAAACTGATAACGGGGTATTGATCTTTGATTCCGAGTATACTATTGAATGGATAAATGCTGGCCTTACCCGAATGACAGGTTATACATTGGAAGAATTTAAAAGAACAAGAGGTGAAAACTTAATGGTGATGAGTAAAAATCCTCTGATCTCAAAAATGATCCAACAAAGTATTGAGGAACGCAAATCAGTACAATACGAAACTATCAATAAAATTAAGAACGGGGAAGAGATCTGGATCCAGTCGAATCTTACTCCGATATTCGATAATGAAGGTAAGTTGAAAAAAATGGTTGCCATTGAGATCAATATCAATGAGCGAAAAAAAGCAGAAAAAATTATCACCGAAAAGAATGAAGAGCTTTGGAAAATGAGTACTATGCTGATGAAGCAGAAGGAGCAAGTGGAAAATCAGAATGCTGTTATTCAACAAAAAAATAAAGATATTACCGATAGTATTGTATATGCAAAACACATTCAGGATGCTATTTTACCTCAAAAAAAAGAAATACATCAATATTCAAAAGATCTCTTTATTTTTTATCAGCCACGTGATATTGTAAGTGGAGATTTTTATTGGTTCACTAAAACAGAAAAAAATTCGAATCCTGTATATATTATTGCTGCTGCTGATTGTACCGGTCATGGTGTGCCTGGAGCATTCATGAGTATGATCGGGCATACTTTGCTTAATCAAATTGTACATGAGAAAAAAATTCAGACCCCGGCCGAAATATTAACTCTTCTCGATCATTTGATCAAAGTTTCATTAAAGCAAGATCATATAGATGCCAGCTCCTGGGATGGAATGGACGTAGCATTGTGCTCTTTTGAATTCGACAGAGATACAAAACAAATTATTTCAATGGAATATTCGGGTGCATTACGCCCCTTGTATCATATTAGTGATGGTGTGTTGGAGGAAACACATCCCAATAAATATCCAATTGGAGGGTTTTTAGTTGATGAAAGAAAAGATTTTGTGAATCATAAAATTATTCCCAAAAAAGGAGATACCTTTTATATTTTCTCAGATGGGTATGCCGATCAGTTTGGTGGTGTTGATGGAAGAAAATTCATGACCCGTAAATTAAAAAATAATTTATTGGCCATGCAGCATCTGCCAATGGATGAACAGGAAAAAGAACTGGAACGTGAATTTATAGAATGGAAAGGTAAACAGGAGCAGGTGGATGATATTATGGTTATTGGGATCAGGGTTTGATGGTTAAATAAAATTTTCTTATGCTTTGGAAGGAAAATATTATGTATAATTGAATCATACGAAACCGCCTGTTTAAATTTAGGCGGTGAGCGAGGGGAGGCAGAGCATTTTTTTTGAAAGACTTTTTTAAAAAATATCAATAAAATTATTCAAAATGAAAAATAAGACTTTAACTAAAACTGAAATTAAAATTCTCTCCAAGACCCTAAAGATGATAATTGAGTTTAAGGAACCCAAAATAATTTCTGGTTTAGAGTCGAGTCTTAAATCAGTCCTGCTTAAAAATAAATCGTTCACAGAGAAAGAAATTAAAGTTATCAGACTGATATGTGAGGAATATACTAACAAAGAAATTGGGGCCAAACTTGGATTAAGCATGAAGACAATAGATAACAGACGTGCAGTAATTTTGAGAAAAACAAAATCGAGGAACACTGTTGGTGTTGTAAAATATGCAATTAAGCATAAGTTATTTGTTTTAAAATAATGCTGCTGACTATTTATTCAAGATAATATTTCGAAATTTTACTTCGGAGGAGGTTGTGTCATGATATTTTGGTGTAGCAAAAAGTTTTTCAAAATGAAGGTCGGCTTTTCAGCCGAAATTCTTTCATAATAGCAGTTAGCTATGCTTGGGATAAAAAAACTAATCATTTTGTTTTATTAAAGATAGACAGATCTATAAAGTCACAATAAAGGGAAATAAAAAAGATCTCCAGGTAGAATATAAATAGTTTCAAAAGATACTTATGGGATTTTACATTCGAATGTGGAAGACTATCGTGCTTCAATTCATGGTGAAATAGAGTGTTACATTCAAGCTCAATAATTAAAATCGCTAACAGCAAAAATATGCGTGACAAAAGATTTATTGCTGAACATCGGGGTGGACCTCTAAAAAAAGAGCAACATATACAATTAATTAAATGGGCTTGCAACTGTGCTGAAAATGTTTTACCACTTTTTGCTGAAAAATTAGATGAACGATTAAAAAATGCTCTATTGATCGCTAAAAAATGGGCAAAAGGAAAGGCTACAGTTGGAGAAGCAAGAAATGCATCCTTAGTAGCAATAGCAGTAGCAAATGAATCTTCAAACCCGGTTACAATTGCAGTAGCCCGTTCTGTAGGACATGCTGTTGCCACAGCCCATATGGCTGATCATTCATTAGGAGCAGCGTTATATGCTTTGAAAGCAGTAAAAAGTGCAGGTAAATCAATAGATGCAGAAAGAAAATGGCAAAATGAACAATTGCCATCAGAAATTATGGAGCTTGTGCTAAGTGCAAGGAGTAAGAAAGAGAAAGAATGTAATTATAAATTTTTTGACGAAAAAATAAATAAAAAACAATGAACATCTGACATCAAATAGCTCAACCCGAAATAGCTTTGCCAACATTATTGTTACCCTTAATTAAATGAAGAAAGAAAAAATTATAGTAGAAAGAAAAAGACGCTTTTCTGAGTCTAAATACAGCGTTGGTGTTTATATTGATGAAGAATTTTTGGTTAATACTATAGTTAACAATCGACAAGAAATAGAACTGGATCCCGGAAAACATATTTTAAAAATTATGCAAGGAAATAGATCAGGTGAAATAGAAATAAATGTAAAAAAAGGAAAAGTGTTGACCTGTACTTTTTCAAGTACGCGCTTAACCTATCTCATTTATTTATCTGTCGTAGTTGCATTGACTATATATTACGGGTTTGAATTAAAAGGGGATGAGATATTTTTCCTGTATATCCCTACCATATTATTAACTCTGTACACATTCACCATAGGAAGAAAGACTCATTTTGTTTTTGAACAACCGACAGAAGTTGATTCTTGGATGAATGATCAGCTGGAAGAACACAGCTCTGTTTAAAGACGATCACCGTATTGCGTAACTATTTATCCTGCATTTTCGTTTTAATCAATAAAATTCCACTCTATTGTCGAGATCTCCGGATCCTTTGGCGCCAATCAATCCGGCAAAATAAAGACCACCTCATTTCTGTGGAATAACCCTGAAAATTCGAAAATTTAAATTTTGATCTGATTTTTATTAAACGGATAAAAGATTCCCGGTTTTTGGTTCAGGATTTAAACAATCGATTTTACACGATCAAAAAACTGATTTATTAATTTAAATCTTAAGGCTATGAAAAATAAATTATTAATGATGATTTTGATATTAGTAATATCAAACATCTTTTCACAAGAAGCGGTAAAAACAACTAAATGGAGAATCTCTGAAGTCGATTCATTAACTGTTGCACAAACAATGTTTGACGATCAAAATTTCGTGCTGGCTTTATCTGTTTTCGGCAAACTACAAGAAGATCATCCTGAAGTATTGTATTTAAAATATGTTACCGGCATTTGCTGCTTATTTAAATGCGACTCCTACGAAAGATCTTTAAAGCTTTTAGCAGAAGTTTATTCAAAAAATAAGAAGGCAGAGGATATCGAATATTATTTGGCACGTGCGTATCATTACAATAATAAATATGAAGAGGCTTTAATATTGCTTGATAAGTATTTAAATAAGAAAAAAATCACAGGGCCTCAAAAACGGAACGCTTTAATTTTAGTTGATTATTGTCATAAAGGGAAAACACTCGTTGCGCGCAATGATGAAGGTAAACTGGAAGATTATATTTGGGTCAATAAGGAGGGTGCTGAAAAATAATGAGAACATGGATTTTAGACAAACCATGTTATTTGCATTTTTAAAAGACGAAATAAATTAATTTTTCTGACTATCTTTTATTTGTTCTAAATGACGTTGGGTATGGTGTATTAAAAAGTTCAACCAATCAATAATTGTCATTTCACCTAATACCGGATGTTTATGAATTCGATTATCAAAAGTAATTTTTCCGGTTTGAATCTCCTGTTTCAATAAATCCCTTTGCTGTAAAAATACTTTTTCAAACTCTTTCACATCTTTGATATCGCCTTTAGGGATTAATGATTCCGGTGCTTTAACTTTATACCCTCTGTTTTCAACAACCATTTTTTTTATTTTATCATTTCCAAAAAGTTCATTTGTTTCTGCAGTTTTATCAGCAGGTTTTGATAGTAACATACAAATTAGTTTTTCTGTCATGCAGATATGCTCCAGTATTTGAAGAATGCTCCAAGTGTCGTTGATGTTATCTGCCTGAAGGGTAGGAGGGCAGCTTTTTACTAATTGTAAGGTGTAGGTGGTATGTTCGTCCAGTGTTTTGATGTAGCTATTTACAGGCATTTTATTTCTTTTGTTTTTTTGTTTACTAATTCACAATTTTCCCTTTTCTTGCAATTCCTTCAGAGCAGAGATTTTAATTACAAAAACTCCTCCAGCAAACCCATTCCTTGTCTTAATACAACGAAATCACCATTGCTGCAATCAACCACCGTTGATGCTTCATTATTTCCATAGCCACCGGCAATAACAATATCTACAATGTCTTTGTATTTTTCATGAATTAATTCGGGATCTGTTGTATAATCAATAATATCATCATCATCGTGTACAGAAGTTGTCATGATGGGATTGCCCAATTGTTTTACAATTTCTAAACAAATTTTATTATTCGGGATACGAATACCAACTGTTTTCTTTTTGCTCTTAAATAATTTCGGAACATTATTATTCGCTTCCAGAATAAAAGTGAATGGTCCGGGAAGTGCTTTACGCATTACTTTGTAAGTAGCAGTATTTATTGGTTTCGTAAAATCATTTAAATGACTTAAGTCGGAACAAATAAAAGAAAAATTTGCTTTTTCGGGATTGATACCTTTTATTTTACAAACTTTTTCTACTGCACGTTGCTTGTAAATATCGCAGCCAATCCCATAAACTGTATCGGTCGGATAAATGATCACACCGCCATCGCGCAAGCATTTCACTACTTCGGCAATTTCATCGTAATTCGGTTTTTCGGGATTGATTCTTAGTAACATATAGATGTGAGATCTGAGAATTGAGATATTAGACATAAGATGTGGGATTTTTGAGCATTGATCTCAAATCTCCCATCTCTTATCTCAAATCTATTTCTTCGCATCCGCTAAAAACTGTGCTAATCCGTTATCTGTTAAAGGATGTTTTAATAAAGCTAAAATGGCGCTTAACGGACAAGTTGCCACATCGGCACCAATCATTGCACAATTTATGATATGCATCGGATGACGCACAGATGCTGCTAAAATTTGTGTTTCGTAAGCATAGTTATCATAAATAACACGAATGTCTTCGATCAAACGGAAACCATCCGTTGAAATGTCGTCCAATCTTCCAATAAATGGAGAAACATACGTAGCACCTGCTTTAGCAGCTAATAATGCCTGTCCGGGAGAAAACACCAAAGTACAATTGGTACGGATCCCTTTATCTGAAAAATATTTTATGGCTTTGATACCATCTTTGATCATTGGAATTTTTACGACAATTTGTTTGTGCAATTTGGCAAGACGCTCGCCTTCTTTTACCATTCCGGCAAAATCAGTTGCAATTACTTCTGCACTTACATCACCGGTAACTAGTTTGCAAATATCAACATAGTGTTTTAAAATGTTTTTTTCTCCTTTAATGCCTTCTTTTGCCATTAATGAAGGGTTTGTAGTTACTCCGTCAAGTACCCCAAGGTCTTGAGCTTCTTTAATTTGTGCAAGATTTGCAGTGTCAATAAAAAATTTCATATGTAAATAGGTTAATTAGGTTTAAAATTTAATTGTTGCGAAGTTAGGAAATTACTGTTTAAATAGACTCCTACGAATTACGAATTTTAACGAATTACGAATGAAGAGTTGTAATCAGTAAATTACCATTATTAAGGATTATCATGTGCAATTTGTCCATATTTATAATTGATAGGGTATTCGTAATTCGGAAGATTCGTAATTCGTAGATATTAAAAAAAGAAGGGGTAAGCTACTTACATCGCACCGCTCAACCTGGTACCTTTGCTTGCTTCCGCATCTGGAGGGTTGAAGGGAGCTGGTCGTATAAGACTTACCCCGGCACAAAAGTAGAAAAAAATGTTGATTTTACAAACTCAATCTTAATTATAGATACTAAAAAAATAAATGTTTGGGGATACAACTCATTTTTATTTACCTGCTTCTTTGGAAATAATAAAAAGAATAATTTTAATATTATCTTACAAGAGTTACTGTTCCTCTGTATTTGTGAAGATTTCCTCTAAAGTCAACTAATTTCACAACATAAACGTAAACATCCTGTTGGGCAATATCTTTTCCATTATTTGCATGTCCGTTCCATTTTCTTACAAGATCGGTAGTATGGAATATCTGATTGCCCCATCTGTCAAATATCCACATATCATATTCTGAAATATTGGTTCCTTCTCCACCAAAGCTATCATTGGTTCCATTACTCACCCCCGGAGTAAATGCATTTGGAATGTAGAAAGAAAATTCAGGATCTACCTGGAGACAATGGATTACGGTATCAACACAGAGATAATTATTTTGTACCACCAGTGTGATACAATAAGTGCCTTCATCGGAATAATTATGTGTAGGGTTTTCAAGATAACTCGAAGTTACATCATGAAAGTCTCCGAAATCCCACATCCATGCAGAAGCGCCAACTGACAGATCCGTAAAACTCACTACAGAATTTAAGGTGCTGGCCGGTTGTGGTGTAAATGTAAATTCGGCATTCGGAACAGGATATACATTTATTAAATCGGCAACAGAGTCTTTTGCTGAACATCCATTTGAAGTAGTGGCAGTAAGTACAATGGTATATAAGCCTGATTGAGAATAGCAATGTTCAGGACTTTGCAGCGTTGATTGTAATGATTGATCACCGAAGTCCCAAAGCCAGTTGGTAATTGTCCCGCCTAATGAAACACTTGCATCGTTAAACTGAGTACAATAGGTTGCGCAACCACTTGAATCATCAACAATAAATTGTACTACCGGTAATGGTAAAACAGTTAAAGGTTTTGTAATTGTATCAATACATCCATTATTACTCGTTACTACCAGGGAAGTGTTATATGCTCCTGCATTAAGAAAAATATGTGAAGGATTTTGAATTGTGCCAACAGGTGAACCATCGCCAAATCCCCATAACCATGAAGTTATTGAACCTCCGGGAACGGTTGAAATATCTGTAAAAAGTGTAGCTGAATTTAAACAGGCATTATTATTTGTAAAGTTTGCAACCGGTAACGCATATACATTAACAGGTTGTGTTACACTTCCAACACAACCATTGGAAGATGTAACGCTTAAAGAAACATTAAAAATTCCGGATGTTGAATACATGTAATTTGGATTTTGTCCATAATAAACAGGAGTGAAATTTCCAAAATTCCATGCCCAGGATGTCAATGTGCCGGAAGAAATTACAGTCTGGTCTGCGAAAATTGTTGCATTATTAACACAAACAGGTGGTGCTGAAAATGAAACAATTGGTAAGGGATTAACCGTAACGGACATGGTATCTGAATCCTGGCATCCGCTTGTAGAGGTAACAGTTAAAATTACATTATAGATACCACTGCTTCCATAAGTATAATTTGGATCCTGGTTGCTATTCAGTGGTGAACTGTCTCCGAAATTCCATGTCCAGCCATTAATTGTACTACCTGAAACACTTGATGCATCAGTAAAAGTGGTAGAAAGATTCTGGCACACGCTTGTTGCAGAAAATCCCGCGATAGGTGTACCCGAAATAACCTGGTTTTGAGTGGTGGAGTTGGTGCAGCCATTATCAGATGTAACAGTAAGAATAATAAGATACGTGCCTGCATTTGTAAAGATATGCGTTGGGTTTTGCAGATTTGATATATTATTTGAACCTGAAGCAGGGTCTCCAAAATTCCATGACCAGCCCATTATTATACCACCACTTATACTGGAAGTATTTGTAAATAATGTAAATGAATTAACACATGTGGGAGTAGCGGTATAACTTGCCACTGGTAAAGGATAAACAACTGCGTTTGAGCTATATGTTCCGTTGCATCCAACAGCTGTTGTCACGGTTAATGTTACACTGAAAGTTCCGGAAGAAGCATACGTATGAATAGGATTTTGAAGAGAGGAGAAATTACTTAATCCGGATGAAGGCTCACCAAAATTCCATGACCAGGCTATAATTGAATCATTGCTTGTGGTTGATATATCTGTAAAAGTTGTTACTGTATTGAAACAGGCTGCCGAAGTACTAAAATTTGCCGATAAAAAAGAAGGTGTTGCGGATACTGTTAAAGGAATTTGTTTCTGACAATTATTTGCATCTGTTACAGTTACTGTATAGTTTCCTGCCGCTAGATTGCTTGCGGTTGCAGCATTGCCTCCGGATGGTGACCAGGAATAAGAATATGCACCAGTTCCTCCGGTTGCTGTTACAGTTGCTGTTCCATTATTAGAGCTGCAGGTGGTTGAAATGGAGGATCCGCTTAACAAAATATCGTCAGGTGCCGAAACTATAACAGAATTATTTGTATAGCAGCCCGTATTATCTGCAACAGTGGCTGAATAATTACCTACAGGCAAACCTGTAATGGTGGTGGCCGATGATCCATTGATCCACCAGTAATAAGAATAAGGTGAACTCCCGCCATTTCCGGAAGCAGTAGCGGTACCATTTGATTGACCAAAACATAATACAGGAGTAGTTGACATATTTATTGAAACTGCTGACAAAGGCTGATTTATAATGGTGGTTCCGGTTTGAATACATCCAATCATATCTGTAACCGAAACGGTGTAGGAGCCCTGAGTCAGATTAGTAGCTAAAGAATTATTTCCTCCAGCCGGGGACCATGAATACGTGTATCCCGGCATGCCATCTGTCACATAAACAGAAGCTGTCCCATTAGTGCCACCAAAACAACTGACATTAGAAGAGTTTACTATAAGTGTCATCGGTGTTTCCTGGTTAATAGTAATTGAGGCAATACTGAAACAGGAGCTACCGGTGGCATCTGATACGGTAACGGTGTAGGTTCCTGCGGGCTTTGAAATGGATGAAGTTGTTTGGCCTGTATTCCATAAAAAGGAATAAGGCGATTGCCCACCTGAACCACTTGCCGTAATAGTGGTTGAAGCTCCGGGGCAAACCGTTGGCGGAGTTCCAATACTTGCTGCAACCGGTGTGTTTTGAGTGACAGTAACACATGCGTTCGCAATACAACCACCCGCATCGGTAACAGTGACACAATAACTGCCGGCTCCTCCTGTGATTGACGAACTTGTAGCAGTGTTACTCCATAGATAAGTATAACTGCCAAAACCTCCTGAAGCATTTGCTGTGATTGTAGTGGTGGTACCATAACAAATATTAGCCGGGGTAGGTATGCTGACAATAAGGGTACTATTGGATGCCATTACACTCACTGAACCAGATGTTGTACATCCATTCCCATCTGTAACAACAATTGAATAAGTTCCTGTATTAACTGTAATTGTTGGTGAAGTTCCGCCATTACTCCACTGGTAATTATAAGTTCCAAATCCTCCACTTGCAGTGGCAGAAATAAGTATGGTGCTATTGCAGGAAATTAAGGAGGAGGGTGAAGCTGTAACAGTAAGAATCGGAGGTTGAGTTATTGCAACTGTTGTAGAAGTTGTGACACAACCTTTTGAATCTGTAACGGTAACAAAATAATTTCCAGCGGTAAGGTTATTCGCAGTGAATCCTGTTTGGACCGGACTTGTATTCCATGCATACGTATATGGCGCTGTACCTCCTGTTGCAATTGTAGTTGCAGTTCCATTGTTTCCTCCATTACAACTAACATTTGTGTTGCCACTGATCACAGATGTTAACACAGTGGGCTCTGAAATAGTAGCAGTTACCTGAACTACACATCCTTTTGAATCTGTAATAGTAACAGTGTATGAACCTGTTGATAAATTCGATGCAGTTGCATTGGTTCCGCCAAAAGGAGCCCAAACATAAGTATATCCTGCTGTACCGCCCGAAGCCGACACTGTTATGCTTCCATTATTTCCTCCGTTACAGGATACATCTGTGGCGCTCACAATGCTTCCCATAAGTTGTGACGGTTGCGTGATGGTGGTGGAAACACTTTGTACACAACCATTTACATCAGTGAGGGAAATAAAATAATTTCCGGCACTAAGATTTGTTGCACTTTGGCTGCTTCCACCAATAGGACTCCAGGAATAGGAATAACCCGGTGTGCCTCCTGTAGGAACAACAGTTGCTGATCCGTTATTTCCATTATAACAACTTACATTATTGTTTATTGTTACCGAAGCATTCAAAGGGTATGGCTGAATGACGTTAACAGTTGAAGATTCTGAACAACCAATCGCATCGGTAACAGTTACGGTATAGGTACCTGTCATAAGATTAGAAGCCACGGAAGATGAACCTCCGTATGGCGACCAGGAAAAAAAATAACCCGGTGTTCCTCCAGTTACATTTGTAGTTGCTGTTCCATTATTTCCGCCAAAACATCCTACGGAAGTAGAAGTCATGCTAACATTCAAAGGAGCTGCCTGAGAAATAGTAACCGAAGCGGAAGTACTGCATCCAATGGCATCAGTAACTGTGATGGTATAATTACCTGCTGCTGCTGTAATTGATTGAGTAGGTTGCCCGTTACTCCATAAATAATTATATGGAGCTTGTCCGCCACTAACAAAAGCGCTTGCAGTAGATGTAGATCCGTTACAAACAACAGGAGGAGTAGGGACATTTACAATCAGGAGAGTGTTTTGTGTCACGGAGACGCAGGATGAAGTGGTACAACCTCCACCATCTGTAACTGTAGCACAATAACTTCCGGCTCCTACAACAACACTGCTCGAAGTAGCGCCTGTATTCCAGGAATACGTATAACCTCCAAATCCACCGTTGGCAGCAACAGTTAAAGTGGTAGTGGCTCCATTGCAGAGAACCGAAGGTTGATTTAAATTAGCCAATAAGGTGCTGTTGGAAGCAATTACACTCACTGAATTAGAAGCAGTACAACCCGCAGCATCCATAACAGTTATTGCATAGGTGCCAGTGTTTACTATGGTAGAATTGGTAGTTGCACCATTACTCCATAAGTAATTCAAATTACCTGTTCCACCGGTAGCACTTGCCGAAATTATTGCCGTAGTGCTGCATGAAATAGAATTATTAGGTGAGGTAGTAACAATTATTTGTGGGTTAGAAGCAATGGTAACATTTGCAGTAGCCGTACAACTGCTGCCTCCGAATCCGGTTACCGTAACACCATATGTTCCGGGGGCCATATTTGTGAGTGTTTGTGACGTTTGCCCGGTATTCCACAGGTAGGAATAAGGTGGGATTCCTCCGGAAACATTCGCGGTTAATGTCGCGGTTGAATTATAACAGACTAATGATGGAGCAGAAATGGTAACATAAATCGGAGGAGAAATATGAATGACAACCTGATCAGAAACAGCTGTGCATGCGCCATTTCCGGTTGAGGTGATGGTGAGTATAACAGTTCCGGTAATTAACTCGGAAGCGGTTGGGGTATAGGTTGCATTTCCTGTAGTAGCGGAAGGAGAAAATGTTCCGCTGCCACCAGACCATATTCCGCCTGTAGCACCTGTAACTGTTCCGTTTAAGGTAGCAGATGTTCCGCATATAGTTTGGTCAGGGCCTGCATTAACAATCGGAACAGGACTTATGGTAACAGGTACATTTGTAATTTGTGCCGGACAAGCCGGATAATTACGGTCGTAAACAATAAAAGAATAAGTCCCGTCAGTAGTTGCAGTGTATGTTGTTCCTGTTCCTACAACTGTTCCTGATCCATTTGCTCCGTTCGTCCAGGAATACGTATAAGGAGGGGCGCCACCGCCAACGGTACCTGTCAGTAATATTCCACTTGCATTTGCACAAAAAACAGCCGGATTAGGATTTACCGGGTTTGTAATAGGAGGAGAAAAATAAATTCGTATGGTATCACACCATAATCCTGCTGCGATACATGCTCCAGCCAGCGGTGTTCCGCAAACAACATAATCCACATAAGCCGGAGAAGTGGTTGTTCCTGTAACAACAGTAGAATCGCATCCGTTGGTGCAACTCAGGTATGAATTGTATGCTCCAGCCGATCCGGGATTAACGGATGTCCAGTTGATCGTTGAGTTTACTAATAATCCGGAAGCGTACATGGTAGTACTACAGCCATTTCCAATCGAATCGTCAGGAGAAACTGTGGGGCCGGCTATTGAAGTAATAGCATAGGTGTTTATATTATTACCGGGCTTACAAAATGTTAATGTATAAGGTCCCGGACCATTCAAACAAATAGGAGAACCAACAGCAACCTGTGGACCACAGCCAATCTGATAATATAATGCTCCCGGAGGAACCGCTCCTGAGGCTATTTGAAAATTAATTGCTACCGCAGAAGGATCCAGCGTGATGCTAATTTCGATGCATTTATCCGGAGGCAATGTCCCACAACAATTACCTACTCTTGGAACAGCCGGAGATGTCCAGGTTCCATTTGGAAAACCGGTAAGATCAACACTAAAAAAAGGAGTTGAAGGATCACAATTACCTGATTGAGAAAAAGAAACTGAACTAATACCAAACAATAATGATACTGCTGAAATGATTTTTAAAAAATTGGAAATATGCATTCTGTATATAGTCATAGCAGATTCTACAATTTATCAAATATAGGTTAAAATATTTATAGTAAAAGTAATGAAGTGCATTTTTTAGAAGACAAAAATATACTTTATATAGACAGATACATAAAACCAAATAAAGTTGCATCGATTACAAAGAATTTATAAGAAATGAATTTATTTCCGGAGGTTATGGTGTATTGAAAAATTGCAGTTAATCGTTTAGGAGGTAAAATCTACTATAAAAAAGGAGAAATCTCATTGAATTAAATCAATTAAAGATTTCTCCTTTTTGAAAAATTAAAATGAAATTTATTTATGAATAAAATTCGCTTTCATTTTAGGACCATTGGTTTTGAAATTCTCTAAGCCAATTTTCATATCCTCTGTGTTCAAACATTCACCAAACATACGTGATTCCAAGTCAAGACCTTCTTTCAAGGTCAATCGGGATCCTTCATAGATCGCTTTCACAATGATCTCATCGATCTTTTTACTCAAATGACCGATCTCAATTGGTTTTGGATTTCCATTAGTAGAAATAGGTTCTTTCGGAACTGTTTTTACTTTCACTTCGCCTGAAGCAATTTGTTTTGCCAGCTTAACAGCTTCATCGACCAGGTCGCCTTCTGCTTCTTTGTACACCAACCCAATTTCCGCAGCTTCTTTACTGGAAACACTTCTTGCAGTACGTAAAATTTCCGCTGCTTTTTCAACACCAACAATTCGCGGTAAACGCTGTGTTCCACCTGCTCCGGGTATAAATCCAAGATTAACTTCCGGCTGACAAACCAACACCGGCAATCCTTTTTTACAGATACGGGCAGTACAAGCCATTGCTAATTCATTACCACCGCCAAATGCAAATCCATTCATAGCACATACAACAGGTTTTGCATAGTTTTCTACATAATCAACAACCGCTTGGAATGTACGGGAATTGTTGTATCCTTCAGCAGGTGTTTTTAATGAAGCAAGCATATTAATATCAGCACCCGAAACAAATGCTTTTGTACCGAATCCTGTAATTACAACCGACTTAATAGAGTTATCATCCTTCACTTCTTCCATTGCATTTTTGATCTGTCCCAATACTTCCAGATTTAATGCATTCAGTACTTTTGGTCTGCGAATGGTGATCAATAATACATCTTCATGTTTGGAGGCAACAATGTCCAATAATTTCCAACCGCCTTCAGCTTTTGCTTTTTCCAGTACTTTTGGGAAAGGGAAGGAAGGATGTGATGTACAGAAGTTTTTTACCAGATCATATGACTTGTCAATTCCTAATTTATTCATGAATGTAAATGGAGCTTTGATCACGAGTGACATTTCACAAGCCATATTCAGATCATTGATATCAACAATCCCGATATCGAGGATAAAAGTGGCCAATGCGAAGAATGCCCCACGGAACTCATTTACTAATTTTTCTTCTTTTTCAGGACTTAATTCTACTTTTTCGCCTCGCTGAGCGATCACCCAATTTTCTTTCTTTTGATTTTTTTCGTGAAGCGCTGCAGGTGTTTTAAACCAAGGCATCAGTAATTTTCCCATCTCATCCAGGCCATGTGCTGTAATAGGATTTCCGCCAGTTAAATTCAACGCTGTAAATGGACCAACGCCTTGTCCAAGTGCTTTTACAGCCGCTGCATCGATCTCTTTTTCGCTGCCCCAACCTTTTTCATAACACATGATGGCTGTTTGGCAGATCCCTTCAAAAATCGGGTCGATAGCATAACCATATGAACTTTTTACTTTAATAGGTACTTTACCGATCGCTTCATAAAATGAGAGTAGTAAATTTAAAAGTTTAGTTTCAGTGTCTTTGCCCGGTACAAGTTCAACAACAGGATTAATTTCTGCAGGGAAAAAGTAATGAGCAACTAAACACCTTGATTTATTTTTGATATTACGGAAGATCACTTCCGGTTGCATGTGTGAAGAGTTAGAAAGATAAATGCAAGTATCATCGGTAAGTGTTTCTACCTGGCGAAAAATTTTATCTTTAATGTTTTCATCTTCTGTAGCGGCTTCTATTACGAGCTGTGAACCACGCACTTGCTCGTAATCAGCAGAAAAAATTAAAGCATTTTTTATTCTTTCCGCTTGTTCAGGTTTGAAAGCACCTGCTTCAACACCTTTATTGATCTTCTTATGAGCTTTTTCTTTTGCTTTTTCCAATGCTTGTGGAGAAATATCCACCACAATAACACTTACTCCGTATGGAGAAAGCGATTTAGCAAAATGCAATGCGATATCCGGACCAATTTGTCCTGCTCCAATTACCGAAATCTTTGAAATATTGATATTTTTAAAATTGTATGACATAGTTTTGTTTTTTTAGTTGAGCAAATATATTCTTATACAGCAAAAATTGGCATGATGAATATCATGGTTTACAGGTATGTTGAAAAACAAAAAAGTATTAAAAGAGTTCTATTATTCTTATAAATTATTCGGAGAAAGGGATGATCACATAAAAAGTTGTTCCTTTATTTACTTCACTTTTTAATGAAATGCTTCCTCCAAGGGTTTCTACCTGAGTTTTGGTCATGTGTAAACCAAGTCCTTTCCCTTCCACTTCAAAATGAAATCTCTTATATAATCCGAAAATGTATTTCCCATGCTTTTCTATATCAATACCTTTCCCATTATCGGATACAGTCACAAGAAGGTGGTTCTTTTCCCTTTTTGCAGAAACTATAATGACTGGTTTTCTATCGTCAGCGCGATATTTTATTGCGTTGTTTAAAAGATTATAAAGTATGCTTTCTATATAACTTTTCACACTTATTATCTCCACTACCTCTTTAGAGATATTGGTTTCAATAAGGCAATCACATTCCTCTATTTGTTTTTTTAAGGCATTTGAAATACTAATAATAAGGTTGGGAATATTTATACTCTCCTTGTTTTTATTGATTCCGGAACGTGCAGAAAGAATAACATGTAAGTCCTTTAATAGAACATCCATATTATTCACGGCTTGCTGGATGTGCTGAATTGTTTTAAATTTTTCGTCTTCACTAAGATCAGGAAAATCAAAAAGATTGCATAAACCTTGAAGATTTGTTATCGGGGCACGTAGATTATGTGATACGATATAATTAAATTGCATCAACTCATTGTTTTTATCTGAGAGTTCTTTTATCAGTTTTTCTCTCTCATTTTCTGACTGTTTACGCTCTTCTTCTTTTAAATTATTTTCTAATGCGAAAGCAATGTTATCTGTGATTTTTTCTAGTAATTCAACTTCTTCCTGCAAAGAAAAGAAGTTTGTTTGGTCCGAATACAAAGTGAAGGCACCCATAACCTTTTTACGTATGATGATTGGAAGCGAAATAGAAGAACGGTATCCTCTTTTTAGTGCCTCTTTGCACCAAGGCTCCATGAGCGGGTCGTTTTGAATGTCGTTACAAATAACCGTTTTCCCTTCACGAACTGCTATTCCTGTCGGGCCTCTGCCTTTCGGGATATCTTTGGTAGAAATGTTTTTAATTTTTGTAAGGTACCCGTCTTCAAATCCATCAAAGGCCATAGGTATTACTGTTTGAGTTTCATCATTAACCAGACCTATCCAGCTCATGCGAAATTTTCCATGAGTAATTGTAATGTTACAAACCTCGGAAAAAAGTTTTTCACGATCCTGTATTCTAACAATTAAATAATTGATCTGGCTAATAAGGGCATACAAGCGGTTAAGTTTCACTAATGCTTCTTCCTCTTTTTTGCGTTCTGTGATATTTCGAATACTGTTTTGATAACATTTTACCTTACCATCAACTATAACTTGTTTTGCTGAGTGGGAGATCCAACGGATCTTACCGTCCTCATCAATCAATCTGTATTCGTGATGATTAATAATTTCTCCTTTAGTTTTGAGAGCCTGCCATTTTTGTAAGGAAAGTTCTTTGTCTTCACTATAAATATTTAAGGGGATTTTTTTTCCGAGAAAAATATTTCCAGGATAACCTAAGACTTCATAACACTGCGGACTTGCAAAAATGAGATTGTCATTAACATCAGTAAGAGTAGTAAGGTTTAAACTATTCTGAACTACAGCTTTAAAGTTTGCTTCACTATCAATCAGTTCAGTCTCTATTTTTTTACGCACTGTGATATCATGCGCTGTTGCATAGGTAATTCCTTCCTCTTTTATAAAAACAGCACGCCAGGTTAACCATTTTACAGAGCCATCTTTACATAAATAACGATTCTCGAAATTAAGAGTAGCGCCTTTACTTATCTGCCGGGCCATTTCATCAATTGTATCCTGCTTGTCTTCAGGAACAACAAAGTCAACAAATGGTTTTGAAATAAGTTCTTCTTCCGAATAACCAAGCACTTCTGTAAAAGAAGGATTTGTCTTCAGGAAAGTTCCATTAGGATCCGCCATACACATCAAGTCGGCAGATGTCAGGAAGAATTTAAAGAATTGTTCTTTTTCCTTTTCCAGGAGCTTGCGCTCCGTTATATCCTCAACGATAGCAATATGATCCAACTCCGGATTTTTTTCTTTTTCCAGCCACAAATTAGAAACAGTGAGATTAACCCAGATCACAGATCCGTCTTTTTTAATGTATCGTTTTTCTATTGTAAAAGTGGAAATATCTTCGCTTAATAAAAGCGCCATGTTATCGAGGTCTGCCTTCAAATCATCGGGATGGGTTATATCAACAAAGGAAAGCTGTAGCGCTTCTTTTTGCGAATAGCCGATGATATCACAATACTTTTGATTTATCTGTTTAAAACGATTTGTGACGGAATCAATTATTGATACTCCAATAGAAGCTTGCTCAAAAATAGAACGAAAAAACAGTTCACTATTTTTCATGTCTTTTCGATTATAATATAATTGAAGTAGAGTATTCGCAATCTAAATAAAAAAATCATGTTCCATTTTTCAGTCCGGAAAAGATGTAAATAAAGTGAAATTTTCATTCTTGAAGCATGACAAAAGTCATGGATTCTCATTTTTTTGCGCTGAAAATTCAAGGGTTTTAATATCTAGCAGGAGGATTATAGAAATTATGAATTGGAAGAAAAGGATGGATTTTTTACAATAGAAACAAAAAAAGGATAATTTTAGAAAATAAAAATTGATTTTTTAATAACCGGATATGTAATATGACAACATCCATTATTCTGTTTTATATTCTGCTTCTTATCATCGCATTCCTGTATGCCTCTGTTGGACATGGCGGTGCAAGTGGTTATCTGGCATTGATGGCTTTTTTTTCATTCGCTCCTGAAACGATGCGTCCAATAGCTTTACTGTTGAATATTTTTGTTTCATTTATTGCTTTTGCTCTATATTACCGTAGTGGCTATTTTAAATGGAACCTGTTTTGGCCATTTGCGATAGCCTCTGTTCCTGCTGCATTTTTAGGTGGATTAATTACCATTGATGCCGGTTTATATAAAAAAATACTCGCAGTTCTTTTATTGTTTTCAGTAATAAAACTGTTAGGATTTAATGCGCAAAAAAAAGGTTCTTTTAAAGAACCAAATATGATCATTGCTATTTTAATTGGAGCTTCAATAGGTTTGTTTTCTGGCATGATAGGTATTGGTGGCGGTATTATTTTAAGTCCTTTGATCCTGTTACTGCATTGGGCAGATATGAAAAAAACAGCAGCAGTTTCTGCCTTGTTCATTTTTGTGAATTCTCTTGCCGGTTTAGCGGGTCTTTTTGCAAAAGGATTTGAATATAAAAACGAAATGGGAATAATGATACTTATTGCTTTTGCAGGAGGAGTGGCAGGTTCTTATTTTGGAGCTAAGAAATTTGAAAGTAGTTTGCTAAATAAATTATTAGCTGTTGTATTGATCATTGCTGTTGTTAAATTAATAATTACTTAGAGCCTGTTTAAATTTTAATAAAAGAATCTATTTACTATATTTTTAACCATTCTGTCATTTCGACCAGAGGGAGAAATCTTAATAAAATTAGATAAAAATGAGATTTCTCCCTCTGGTCGAAATTGACATATAATACATTTTGAGTAAAATTTAAACAGGCTCTTAGTTTTTTTCTAAAAATACCGTTTTTGTGGTTTCCTTCCTTCCATACTTTTCATAATCATAAGTGATGCATAGACGTTCGGCTTATCAATAGAATTCTTTTCATCTGACAAATTTATTATAAACAGAATCACAATTTCAGCAGAGAATTAATTATTGATTAAAATCAATCCCATTTTTGATTCCTGTCATCGAGATACATTCAACATCCCCTTTACTTTGTAGGCGAAATGATTTCGAATAAATTTATAAGCGAATTCATTTTTAAAAGCACTCTTTTCAAAATAAAAGACCATGATAAAAAAAATAATTTGCCCAACCGATTTTTCTAAAGCATCAATAAACGCTGCCGAATATGCCGCGAAACTTGCTAAAATTTTTGATGCAGAACTTTTGTTTGTTAATGTTCAACGTATTCCACAAGTTGTTGCAGCTGTTAGTATAGGCGGTGGAGTAGGTGCGAATAAAAGGGACAATGTTGTTATGATAGCGAAAAAATTAGAACAGATGAGCATAGAAGCAAATAAGATGTTCAAAATATCAACCGATTATGAAGTGGATATTACAACAGCTTCCTTGGTAAAGATCATTTCTGATATTGGCGCAGATAAAACATTGGTAGTAATGGGAACAAATGGAGCAGAAGATATTGAGCAATATTTGTTTGGCACTAATACCTATCAGGTAATTGAAAAAGCTAATTCTCCGGTTTTGGTGGTACATGAAAATGTGCCTTATGGAAGTATAAAAAAAATTGTATTTGCATGGGATTACAGCTCAAAGAGTAAATTTTCATTTTCATTACTAAGTGATTTTAGGAAGGCCTTTGATCCCAAGTTTGTTTTTCTTCATGTGAGTAAGCATCATACAGAGATAAGTAAAGATGTTTTCAGGGCGCTTCGCAGCGAAATAACAGCGGTGTTAGGAGATGGAAAAAATGTTGAATTTGAACAGCTTTTCTCCGATGATATCCCTGAAAGTATCAATGCCTATATGCTGGAATCAAAAGCAGATATGCTTTCAATTACTTATTACAACAGGGGATTTATTAATAATATTTTTCATGGAACGGTTACAAAAGAACTTACTCAAACAGAAGTATATCCTGTTTTGGTTTTACATGCCTGAATTTTTTAAGAGAAAAATACCATTGAAATAGTAAATATTCACCAATTAAATTCCTGGGAAAATGAAAAGAATTAGAAAAATAATTACATTGATCGTTACTTTCCTTTCGGGAGCGTTTTATACACAAGCTCAGGAAACCACAGAGCCAATTCATAGATATATTGGGGTGGGGATCAGAGCATCGGTTTTTCAGATAAGTGAATTACCTATCAGAACAGTTCCGCCCAATAGAATCCTTTTGAACATCGACCCCATCAAATATCTTCGTGTGGAAGGACATTTTGGAATGTATAAAAATGATTATCAGGAAAATTTTAATACGTTTTCAAATGGAAATGTTTTACTTACTCTAAAGGAAAATTCAACACTTTTTGGTGGAGGTGTATTTGGAGTTTATCCCAAAGACAATATAAAATTTATTGCCGGACTTCGCTATTCACAAAACAGATATAATCAGGATAATATAGATTTCTCAAATGGGATTCCGTTTGTTGTTACTGATAAAGGAGAAGTTAACATTCTAACCTACGTCCTGGGTGCAGAATATGCATTCAATAAGTGGTTTTCCATAGGTGCTGAGTTCGGATTTGTAACCATGAAAGATAATTTTCATCCGGCAGATCCTTCAAATCCTTCAACAACATCTAATACATCGATTTCAGAATCAAGTTTAGTATTTCGGTTTTATCCATATTGAAAAATCCCTGCAGCAGTGTTTTTTTACGATCATCAGTCAGGTTTTTAATAATAAAGGAAATTATGTTTTCTTAACAGGCTCTACCTCAGGATTTTTACGAGGTGTTATCTCAGGTGACGGTTGTTCCGGTTTGTTTATATCCGGTTTAGGTGAAATTTCAGGATTAATAGGTGGATTTGCCGGTGTAGTTGGCAAGGGGATTACTTCAGGTTTCTGATGATTATTTTCCATTTTTTATGTTTTGTTTTGAAACCATTATGCTAAAACAGGTTCTTCTTTTACTATCCGTTTACCTAAGATGTTTTCGATATCATTTTTATAAATTACTTCTTTTTGCAATAATAGTTTTGCAAGCGCATCTAATTTATCGCGGTTACTTTCCAAAATAACCTTGACAGATTCGTGGGC
Organism: Bacteroidetes bacterium RIFCSPLOWO2_12_FULL_35_15; assembly: GCA_001769385.1. Lineage (GTDB taxonomy): Bacteria > Bacteroidota > Bacteroidia > 2-12-FULL-35-15 > 2-12-FULL-35-15 > 2-12-FULL-35-15. The sequence continues at coordinate 213,132 of MEPB01000049.1, forward strand.
CTGATCTATCAGTTTTCTTACTTCCTCATCGATCAGTTTTGCAGTAGCCTCACTATATGGTTTCTGGAATGAGTTTTCATACATTCCTGTAGAATCATAAAAACTGATGTTCCCGATCTTTTCACTCAGACCGAGTTGAGAAACCATCATATAAGCCTGTTTGGTGGCTTTTTCAAGATCATCAAGTGCTCCGGAGGATATTTCCTTGAAAACAATTTCTTCTGCTGTTCTTCCACCTAATGCAGCGCAAAGCCGGTCATAAAATTGTGAGCGGGTGATAATCTGCCGTTCTTCTGGCAAGTACCATGATCCGCCAAGCGATTTACCCCGCGGAATGATAGTTACTTTTTGTAAAGGATCAACATTTTTCAGCATCCAGCTGATCACAGCATGTCCCGCTTCATGATAAGCGATAATGTTTTTTTCGGCAGGTGAAATTATTTTACTTTTCTTTTCAATACCTGACACAATGCGGTCAATAGCATCAAAAAAATCCTGCGTTTCAATTGCTTTTTTCTTTTTTCTTGCGGCAATAAGTGCCGCTTCATTACAAACATTGGCAATATCAGCTCCTGAAAACCCTGGCGTTTGTGAAGCCAGGTAATCAGTGTCAACTGATTTATCCAGTACCAGTGGATTCAGGTGCACCTTAAAAATAGCCAGACGTTCCTGTTTATTTGGCAGATCAAGATGAATATGGCGGTCGAAGCGACCAGGACGCAATAGCGCAGGATCCAGAATATCGGCTCGGTTAGTAGCTGCCAGCACAATTATTCCTGTGTTAGGGTCAAAGCCGTCCATTTCAGCCAGCAATTGGTTTAACGTACTTTCCCGTTCATCATTTGCCTGAATAGATAATACTTTTCCACGCACCCTTCCAATGGTGTCAATTTCATCAATAAAAATAATACTGGGAGCTTTTTCTTTTGCCTTGTTAAACAGATCACGAACCCGTGAAGCACCAACACCAACAAACATTTCAATAAATTCAGATCCCGACAAGGAAAAGAATGGAACTCCGGCTTCACCGGCTACAGCCTTTGCCATAAGTGTTTTACCTGTGCCTGGAGCGCCAACAAGCAATATTCCTTTTGGAATTTTTGCTCCCAGCCTGGTAAAGTTTTCCGGTTGTTTTAAAAACTCGACAATTTCCATTACCTCCATTTTTGCTTCTTCATAACCTGCTACATCCTTGAATGTTATCAAACTATTTTTCCCTTTTTCATAAATTTCAGGACTGGATTTACCAAAATCAAAAATGGATCTTCCCATGCCTCCGGGAGCAGAAGCAATTCTGTTCAATATAAAGAACCAGAAAAATGCGACTAATGCAAGAGGGATGATCCAACCAAGTATAGATTGCACCCAACTTTTTTCTTCATTGATATATTGAATGGTTATTTTTTCTTGTTCGGGAAATTTTGCCTGAGCTTCTTCCAGATGCCTTTCAAATACATCTATTGAACCAATCGGGAAAGAATAATGCGGACCGCGGTTAATGCCTCCCATCATGTTTTTCGCAACAGTTTTATATTTTTCATTTTTAAGGCTTTCTTCTTTAATATATATTTCTACCCTTTCCTTATTCACAATAGTTACTTTTTCTATATCATGATTTTGCAGCATTTCATTATTAACTTGTTGCCAGGTGGTTTCCTTTGCACCCGAAGATTTTCCGGGAATCATGTAGATCGCAAAAATTCCTAAAAGGATAACAAGATAAATCCAAAAAGAGAACGGTTTAGAGTTCATCTTTTTAGTTGGGTCACTGCCTTTTTGAGGTTTAATTTCTTCAGGTGTCATTTGATAGGGATACTGTTATCAATGAAATTGTCTCCAATTGTCTTTATTTGTGAACACTTTCGTTATTTTTTATTTTAGTTTTTTTATTTATCGGCTTTACCGGATATTTCTTCATAATAGCTTCAACAGCGGGATGGATATTTTCATCATAATAAGCGGGATCATAAATATCTCCTCTTGCAGTACCTGACCAAACCATTTTGTTTTGCTTTCGGTCAAGGACATTTAGGGTAATAGACCCTTCGATGTATTCATATTTTTGAGTAAACTCATCGTTAGGATAACAATATGCAGACGGATATCTGTAATAGTAATTAATGTCGTATGGGAAATAATAAATACTTCCATAATAATAATTACAATAATAATTTGACCATGGATAAGGGGATAAAATATATTCTACTTGCTTTTTTTTAGTCCCGATTATAACTCTTAATAAAACATCCGGGGCTTCCAGGTTTACAGAATATCCTCTTTCAGCAAAGCTTTGTCCAAAATAGTTCCTTATATTATTACGGATCACTTCGTTATTATAAGGAAGGTTAGTCGTATCCGTTTGATCCGGCAGCCAGGCAAAGGTCTTGTATTTTGAAAAATCGGTGCTGGCATCTGCACTTGTTGAAATATCAGTATAAATTTCGCACCGGATAAATGCCAGAAGAATAATGGTTATTAAAAAAATCGCATAACGATCAGGTGTTTTACTTTTTTTTATTAAGTAATTTCCAATATCCAGTACAAGAGAATGAGACTTCGATTTCATGTTTTTTTTTCTGTAAAAATCAAAAAAAAACGATTTTTGTGAAATGGAATTAATCACTAAAGGCAGTGATATTTGTTACTTGCATTGTGTTTGAAAAGTAGTTTACTCTTCATTTAATCAAAAGAATTCCTAGCGGCTCTGCTTCTGTATTATTCATAAAGGGATCAGCGTATTGATTTCTTCGAAATTCTTTTGTTGGCTTTCATGAAGGTAATCCTTCATTTTAGAAAGGCTGATCCATTTCCAACCATCAACTTCAGGGAATTCATCATTTACAAGCATCTTACAATTAAATGAAAAATTATCCAGATCAGAATCGGTGAAGATTAAATACGATTCAAGTATTTTATTTTGCCTTTTATATTTTATAGCCGGAAGTGAAAGTGTTTGAAGAATATGAAGATTTCTGATGTCGATGCCGGTTTCTTCTTTTAATTCCCGGCATGCGGCAATGTACGAATCTTCTCCTTCATCTTTTAATCCTTTGGGAATTGACCATTTATTCCATGGAGAATTGGTTGCGTGACACACAAGAATCTTTTTATTTTTTGTGTTATATAAGTAGATACCGCAAGTTATATTGGCTGCACTTTTTGACATTTTTTTACTGTTAACCTTAATTTAAGGATAATAAATAGGTTTTTGGTACTGTTTTTTTTTGAAAATCTGCAGAAAAATAAATTATTTCTGTGAAAAAATTGTTGTTGAGAGTTGCGCTTCTTCTGAAACTTTTCCTGTCAACGAATTCAGGAAGGCAACAATATTATTTACTTCAACATTTGTCAGGTTTTTGTTTAACTCGGTTTTACCCATAATTGCAACAGCTTTATTCAAATTCATTACGCTTCCATCGTGAAAATAGGGAAAGGTTTTCGTCACATTCCGTAAGGAAGAAACTTTGAAAACATCTTTATCAATTTCTAATTTTGTATGACTCTTTTTTCCTTCATCATTTGTTTTACTTTTTATATACAAACGATAATTATCATATACTCCGAATTTTTGACAGGTGTAGCCACCAATAGCAACCCCGTAATGACATTGAATACAACCTGTTTCAATAAATGTTTTTAAGCCTTCTTTTTGTTCTGAATTCAGTGCTTTCGGATCCCCCATTAAATAGTTGTCGAATGGTGAAGGAGTGATAAGGGTGCGTTCAAATGCTGCAATTGAATTCTGAATATTAGGAAAAGAAATTGGCTCTTTATCAGAAGGGAAAACAGATTTAAATAATTTTTCATATTCCTTAATTTTCCTTAGTCTGTTTAAAAGAAATTTTTTGGAAGGAATAGCCATTTCAATTGGATTTAATATTGCTCCGCCAACGTGATCTTCAAAACTCGTTACTCTTCCGTCCCAATACAGGAATTTTTGTAAGGAAGCATTAAGAATGGTTGGTGAATTTCTTATTCCGAATTTTTCAACATCGAATTTTGAAGTTGGATAGTTATCAACTCCATAGGTAGTAAGGTTATGACAAGAATTGCAGCTATTGTTTTTGTTTTTACTAAGTTGTGTATCGTAGAAAAGAAGCTTTCCAAGTTTTACTTTTTCCTGAGTAATAAGATTTCCTTTGTTTTCTACAAGTTTTCGAAGAGGCTGGAAAATGCTTTGTGCCAATTGCAGTAATTCTATTTCTGATTGTTTAAATGCATTAGCATGCTTTGTTCTCTCAAAATTCCGGGTATGTTGTTCATTCCAAATAATTCCAAGTAACATAAATCCTAAGCCTGCAAAAAGAATATTTTTTTTCATGATTCTATTTTAAATGCTAAAATTAGTTTAACAAATTTTTAGAGAAAGTGATAATTGTCAAGGGTCGCGGTGATTGAATTCAAAAGAAGAGCAAAATGAAAAAAATTATATGCCATAATTTATAAAGGCGACAAACCAATTTTAATTGAGAAGTCCTTTCGGGTTATGGTAATAGTTTTCATTATTAACAATACTCGCAGCATCAAAAAACGAAATAGAAAAATTGAAGAAAAAAACATATCAGTTCACCCGACTGAAAAACACAGTAAAAAATTAACCGAGAAAAAAATTGCAGATATGAAAAAAAGTTTTAATTTAGCTAGAGATTCATCGAACAAAATAGTGGTTATAAGCTAAAAAATGTCAGATTTATCGAAAATTATTGAAAATTCTGTGAATAGAGAGGGGGAATTAAATGAACCCGTTTCCATTCAAAAGAATGAAGAAAATAGCCAGAAATCCATTGATATATCTGATTTTTCTTTTTCAGATCTTGTCGATATTTCTGATCTTCAGCCATTGGTAAATCACTATTCTGAACTTGCAGGTTGTGTTATCGGGATTCTCGATGTTGATAATACATTATTGGCTTCTGCAGGCTGGCAAAAAATATGCAGTTATTTTCATCGCCTTCATCCTGAAGAAAGGATTCGTTGCACCGAATGTGATAATTTTATCAAGCAAAACCTGAATACAGAGAATCCTACAGCCTACAGATGTAAAAATGGTTTATGGGATGTCATACACCCGATTTATATCGGAGGAAAACATTTAGCGAATATTTTCTTCGGACAGTTTTTTTTCGATGATGAAGCAATAGATATTTCGCATTTTGAAAGTCAGGCAGCTGAATATGGTTTCGATAAAACTGAATATATCAAAGCCGTTCAGGAGGTACCTGTTTTTTCAAGCAAAAAAGTAGATACCTTAAAACATTTTAATGCAGCATTGGCTCATATTATAACGAAAAAGGGCTATACTAATTTATTGCTTAAAAAGGAGAAAATTGAGGAACTAAAAATTGTAAATAAACAATTAATTGAAAGCGAATTAAAATTCAGAAAATTATTTGAACAGGCTGGAGTTGGTGTTGCTCAGGTTGGAGCATCAACAGGCGGGTTCTTGAAAATAAATAAAAAATTTGCTGATATGCTTGGTTACACCATTGACGAAATGTTGCAATTGACCTTTCAGGAACTTACCCATCCCGATGACCTCAAAGAAAATTTACATCATCAGGAACTGCTTCTTCAAAAAAAAATCACTGAATATTCTACAGAAAAAAGATACTTCCGAAAAGATGGAACAATAATCTGGGTGATGATCACTGTATCGCCCATGTGGGAATTGGAGGATGGAAAAGAATATCACATCCTGATTGTTCAAGATATCACTGAACGTAAAAAAATTGAACAAACATTAACAGAAAATGAAGCAAAGTTTAAAGAATTAAATTCAACCAAGGATAAATTCTTTTCAATCATTGCCCATGATTTGAAAAATCCATTTACCGTTCTGAAAGGCGCTTCCGAATTACTTTCAATTTATTTAGAAAAAAATGATCTCCCTAAAAGTAAAGCAAAAGCAGAAATGATATCGAATGCTTCCATACATGGTTATGCTTTATTGGAAAACCTTCTGGTATGGGCAAAATCACAAACAGGAGGCATCCTGTTTGAACCACAAAAAATAAATTTAAAAAACAGGGTAGGAGAAAGTATCAAAGAAGTAGAAGATAATGCAAGGGTGAAAAATATAATAATAATAAATGAAATACCCGGCAATCTGATCTTGGAAGTGGATGAGAACTTATTATCTGTTGTTTTCCGTAACCTGATAACCAATGCTATAAAATTCACACATCATGGCGGAAAGATAAAAATAACAGCTACAACAGAAAAGCACCTTGTTGAAATAGCTGTTATCGATACAGGAATAGGTATTCCCAAAGAACATCAATATAAACTTTTCAGGTTAGATACGAACTTTTCAAGAACCGGAACCGCTAATGAAAAAAGTACAAGTTTAGGGTTATTGTTATGTAAAGAATTTATAGAAAAACATAAAGGGGAAATATGGGTTGAAAGTGAGGAAAATAAAGGAAGTGAATTCAGATTTACCTTGCCCTATATTCAAAATGGTTCTGTTTCATAAAAGTATATTCTGATTTTCCGATTGGTTTTATACATAAAATCCTAAAACAGATTATCCCCTCTTTATTGCTAATTTTTGTCCTCAAAAAAATCCAAAAGTTTGTTCACGTTTTTTTATTTTCCTATTAAGATCAGAAACAGTTTTCAACATAATAGCTTGTTTATTAATTGATTACATTCAATCGGAATTAATAGTAAATTAGATTTATGAAGAAGCATTTCATTCCTGTCATTTTTAGTTTATTATTTTTTATTTTCCATTTATTTAGCTTTTCGCAGAATACTCAACTCGATTCACTTTTAACTGCACTTAAAACAGTTAAAGAAGATACTTCTAAAGTAAATATCCTCAATGATATTTTTTTAGAATATGAATATACGGATTATAAAAAGGCCAAAGAATATTTGAACAAAGCGCTTGAACTTTCTCAAAGGATAGATTATAAGAAAGGGCTTGGCACAACGTATATGTACTTGGGCTTTTATGCTGAAGACAATGGGGATTATCCGGATGCCTTAAAAAATTACGTTGCTTCTTTGAAAATAAGAGAAGAAATTGGTGACAAAGCAAACATTCCTTCTTCCTATAGTAATATCGGTAGCATAAAAATTGCCCAAGGCAATTACTCAGAAGCATTGGAAAATTTCAATGCTGCTTTGAGATCAAATATGGCGATTGATGACAAAATTGGGATGGGGCAGTCGTATAATAATATCGGGGCCGTGTATAACTCTCAAGGGAATTACTCAGAAGCATTAAAAAATTATTTTGCTTCTTTAAGAATAAAAGAAGAATTAAATGATAAGAAAGGCCAGGCTGCATCTTACAATAACATCGGGGCTATTTATAATCTCCAAAAGAATTATGCTGCCGCATTAAAAAATTATTTTATTTCTTTAAAAATAAGGGAAGAAATTGGCGACAAAAAAGGCATTGCAGCTTCTTATAATAATATCGGAACTGTTTATGATGTTCAGGGTAATTATTCCCAAGCATTAATAAATCACCTGGCTTCTTTAAAAATAAAAAAGGAAATAGGCGCCAAAGCAGGTATGGCATTTTCTTATAATAATATTGGGAATGTTTATGCTGCTCAGGGTAATTACCCCGAGGCACTAAAAAATCAGTTTGCTTCCTTAAAAATTCAAGAAGCAATAGGTGACCAATCCGGTATTGCAGCATCTTTTTGTAATATTGGAATTATTTTAACAAAGCAAAAGAAATATAATGATTCTGAGAATTATTTTATTAAAGCATTGGAGTTAGCAAAAAAAATCGGGTATAAAGAATTACTAAGAGATACTTATATCAGTTTGACAAACTTAGATAGCATCAGAGGCAATTTTAAAGTCGCCTATGAAAATCACAAATTATATGTTCTTTACCGGGATAGTCTGGATAATGAAGAAACCAGAAAAAAAACAATTCAAAGTCAGATGACCTATGATTTTGAAAAAAAAGAGTTAGCAACACAAGCAGAACAAGATAAAAAAGATGCAGTAGCAAAGGCAGATAAAAAAAGACATCAGCTATTTCTTTTCTTCTTAGCAGCGTTGGCTTTGGCTATAGGGGTTATTGCTGTTGTAATATTCAGAGGATTACAACAAAGTAAAAAAGCAAAAAAAGTAATTGAATTGCAGCGGGATGAAATATCAGAACAAAAAGAAACAGTGGAACATCAAAAAGTTTTAGTAGAAGAGAAACAAAAAGAAATAGTGGATAGTATTACTTATGCAAAAAGAATACAATACACACTGCTTGCTAATAAGCAATTGCTGGACGATAACTTAAGTAGGAATGTCAATCTGAGTTCATACAAAGGAGGAGTATCGAGAAATGAATATTCCGAGGTAGTTCTCCATACATCCGCCAAAGGGGCGGACACTCGAACCGACAGTAATTATTTTGTTTTATTTAAACCAAAAGATATTGTAAGCGGAGATTTTTACTGGGCTTCAGAAAAAAGCCGGCAGTCAACAATAAACAAAAATGAAAAAATAAAAAGGTTTTACATTGCAGCCTGTGATTCAACCGGACATGGTGTGCCGGGAGCATTTATGAGTTTACTCAATATCTCATTTTTAAATGAGGCTGTGAACGAAAAAAACATTGTTGAGCCACATGAGATATTAGATCATGTCCGCAAACGATTAATTGAAAATAT
>MEPB01000050.1 GCA_001769385.1 Bacteroidetes bacterium RIFCSPLOWO2_12_FULL_35_15
GACTTTTTACAAATTTTTAGTCCTATTGAAAACTTAATTTATATTGCAAAAAAAAGAGGCTGCCCTTTTGAGACAGCCTCTTTTTATTTTAAATCGATTTTTAAATAATTTGAAATTTTAAAAGTCTATTAGGGACAATATGTTGATGTAAAACAAGGTATGGAGTAATACAAAGCCCTGATAGGGTGATATCAATGTCATTATTTAAGGATTTTTTACTGCCATGTAAAAGTCATCGACAAACTCAGACTGACAGCGCAGGTCATATTGAACTTGACCTGTACTGAGCTCTTGCCGAAGCTCGAAATATGTGCGAAAGGCTTCTTAACTTTATGGCATTGTGGGTGATATTTCGAACACATCAAATTCGAATTCAGGTTTATAAGAATTCGATTGTATTATTTCCGAAAAAACAGTGTGTCTTTTTTTTGAAATTCATTTTATTTAACATTCACCCCCTAAAAAGTACTTGTTGTTCGGATTTTTACATGATAATTTTTATTTTAATATGGTTTTAATGGGGGGGGTAATAAAAAATAAGCATTTTTTTTTGTTAATGACCCCGGAAAAAATTATTTTTGCATCAACATTTTTCATTTTTAACAAACAAGCCTAATTAACTTAATTAACAATCAACTTATAAACCAATAGAAATGGCCTTTCATAGATTTAAAGCATTAGAAGCGGTTTTAACCAGAGTTCCCGTAGAAGTAACTTTGCCAAGTAATAAAGTTTCCGAATTTTTTGGAGAAAACGTATTCGGGATGGATGCCATGCGTGAATATCTTTCGGAAGAAGCTTTCAACAGTGTAATGTCGGCTATGCAACAAGGGACCCAAATAGATAGAAAAATGGCAGATCAGGTGGCTTCTTCTATGAAAGCCTGGGCAAACTCAAAAGGAGCTACTCATTATACACACTGGTTCCAACCATTAACAGGAACAACTGCCGAAAAGCATGATGCGTTTTTTGAACCTACAGAAGGAGGAAGAGCTATTGAACGTTTTGGTGGCAATCAATTGGCGCAACAAGAGTCGGATGCATCCAGTTTTCCGAATGGTGGAATCCGTAATACATTTGAAGCTCGTGGTTATACAGCTTGGGATCCAACATCACCTGCATTTGTGATGGGAAAAACATTGTGTATTCCTACCATTTTTGTTTCTTATACCGGTGAAGCATTGGATTTTAAAACACCTTTATTGAAAGCTTTACATGCGATGGATAAAGCTGCGGTAGATGTTTGTCAGTACTTCGATAAAAATATTACCAAAGTAACTGCAACACTTGGTTGGGAGCAGGAATATTTTTTATGTGATGAAGCTTTGTATAATGCACGACCTGATCTATCAATGACGGGGCGTACCTTGTTTGGTCATATTCCTGCAAAAGGACAACAGCTCGAAGATCATTATTTTGGTTCTATTCCTGATCGTGCAACTTCATTTATGCGTGATTTTGAAATAGAATCATTGAAATTAGGTATCCCTATTAAAACACGGCATAATGAAGTAGCCCCCAACCAGTTTGAATGTGCTCCTGTGTTTGAGGAGTGTAATTTGGCGGTTGATCACAATTCGTTGTTGATGGATATCATGGAAAAGGTGGCAAGACGACATAATTTCCGTGTACTCTTGCATGAAAAACCTTTTGCCGGTGTAAATGGAAGCGGAAAACACAATAACTGGAGCTTGAGTAGCAATACAGGTAAAAATTTATTGAGCCCTGGTAAAACGCCAAAAACTAATTTACAATTTTTAGCTTTCTTTATCAATACAATAAAAGCCGTACATGATAATGCAGACCTTTTACGTGCTTCTATTGCATCAGCCAATAATGATCATCGCTTGGGAGCCAATGAAGCACCTCCAGCGATCATGTCGGCTTTCCTTGGAACACAGCTTTCAAATGTATTGGATGAGTTGGAAAGTAAGGTAAAATCAGGTAAAATGAGTCCGGATGAAAAAACCGCATTAAAATTAGGAGTAGGTAAGATACCTGAAATTATTTTAGATAATACAGATAGAAACCGGACATCACCTTTCGCATTTACCGGAAATAAATTTGAATTTCGCGCAGTAGGTTCTTCAGCTAATTGTGCCGGTCCGATGATAGTGCTAAATGCTATTATGGCGGATCAATTAACAGAATTTAAAAAAGATGTTGATGCCTTGATTGGAAAAGATGTTGATAAAGATGAAGCAATATTTCAGATTTTAAGAACGTACATTGTTGCATCAAAAAAAATACGTTTCGAAGGAAATGGTTATGGAGAAGAGTGGGTGAAAGAAGCTGAAAAAAGAGGGCTTTCAAACATTAAGACCACCCCGGAGGCATTGGGTGCATTTGTATCAAAGCAAACAATGGATCTGTTTGAGCGACACAACATCATGAGTGAAAGGGAGCAACATGCACGTTATGATATTTATTTAGAGACATATACAAAAAAAATACAGATCGAGTCGCGGGTAATGGCTGATCTGGCGCAAAACCATATTATTCCTACAGCAATAAAATATCAAAGTTCTTTGATTGAAAATGTCAGGGGATTGAAAGAAATAATGAGTCCCTCAGATTTTAAGAAAAACGCACAAATTCAATTGGAGATGATCAATGAGATATCAGAACATATTTTTATAATCAAAACCAAGGTAGATGAAATGACTGAATCCCGCAAAAAAGCAAATGCAATAAGTAATGTAAAAAAACAGGCAGTTGATTATTGCGAACAAGTAAAATCCTACTTCGATGTAATTCGTTATCATGTAGATAAATTGGAGTTGATTATAGATGATGAAAGCTGGCCTTTGCCAAAATACAGGGAATTATTATTCACAAAATAAAGGATCAAAAATTCTCAAATAGGTATTAATTAAACATTTCAATATTGATTTCAGCGTTTTATTGACCCTCTAAAAAGTAATTATTCATAAAAAAGAATTTTTTTGTTACAAATATTTATTTATTTTAGCAGCCACTAAATTTGTAAAAACTATTAACTGATATGAAAATAATTTCAAAATTTACTCTCGGATTAGCTCTAACGCTTTTGTTTTCTGTGAACGCAACTGCTCAGAAGAATTTCTTTAAAGATGCTGAGAAGGCTTTTGATAACTATGAGTATTTCAATGCAATTGAGTTATACAAAAAAGCGTACACCAAAGCAAAGAAAAAAGAGGAAAAGGCGCTAATTATTTTCAAAACAGCAGAATGTTACCGTAAGATAGGCGATGTCAAACAATCGGAAGCCTGGTATCTGAAAGCAATCAAAGCGAATTACACCGAACCTGTAGCGAAATTATATTTAGCGGATGCAAAAAAAGCGCAAGAAAAATACAATGAAGCATTGATCGAATATAATAATTACAAGAAAGAAATGCCTTCTGATCCTCGGGGAGAAGATGGCGCAAAATCCTGTGAATTAGCTCAAAAATGGAAAGATAATGCAACCCGTTATAAGGTTGAAAATATGACTTTATTAAATTCAAAAGATCCTGATTTCGCACCAACGTATGCTGATAAAAAATATAACAGACTATATTTTACATCCATGCGTCCAGGTGCAACTGGCGGAACTTTGGATCCGGGTATAGGCGAATTGTATAGTGATATTTTTGAAACCCAAATGGATAAAAATGGTAAATGGAGCACACCTACTGCAATACCAGAACCTGTAAACACAAAAGACAACGAAGGATTAACATCTGTAACTAAAAAGGGTGATATGTTATTTTTTACCCGATGTGTTGTTGAAAAAAACAAAGAATTTAATAATCAATTATGGGTTGCCACAAAAAAAGGAAATGCATGGGGAGATCCTGAAAAATTAAATTTCTGTGTTGATTCGGTAAAATATTCTGCACCTTCTATTTCTGCAGATGGTACAACTCTTTTCTTTTGTGCCCGTAATATGCCAGGAGGTCAAGGAGAGAACGACATTTGGATGAGTAAATATGATAAGAAGGGCAAAACATGGGGAAATCCTACCAATTTAGGAACTGAAATAAATGGTTCAGGAAATGATGTAAATCCATTTATTCATGATGATGGAACACTTTACTTTTCTTCTAACGGGCACTTGGGAATGGGTGGCTTGGATATTTTCAGAGCAGAAAAAAAAGGAGAGGATCAATGGGGTAATGTTACAAACATGAAATACCCGATCAATTCTGCAGGTGATGATTTTGGAATTGTATTCGAAGGTAAAAAAGAAAGAGGTTATTTGTCATCTAACCGTGAAGGAACACATGGAGCAGATGATATCTGGTCATTTGTATTACCACCATTGTTATTTACAATTGATGGGGTAATTACAGATTGTGGATATAGTAAAGAAACCATTGAAGGTGTTACTGTTAAATTAGTAGGTTCTGACGGATCTTCCGTTGAAACAAAAACAGATGCTGCCGGATATTATAAATTTGCTGAAAATGGCGCTTTGCGATACGTTAATCCAAATACTTCTTATGTAATTACCGTTATTGCCGGCGATGCAAAAACCAGTTTAGCAAAATTAGGTTTCTTAAATAGTTCTGAAAAAGCAAAAGAAACAACAGTTGGGGTTGAAGAAGCAAAAACGTTTAAACATGATTTTTGTTTAAGCCCTATTATCAAGGAAATGCGCTTTCCGGATGTTTTGTATGACTTAAATAAATCTGATTTAAGACCAGAGTCTAGAGATTCGTTAGATTTCTTGTATCAAACACTTATAGATAATCCTACTATCGTTATTGAATTAAGTTCACATACCGATTATAGAGGTAGTGATAAAGCTAATCAGATATTATCTGAGGCCCGTGCAAAATCTTGTGTTGAATACTTAATATCAAAAGGAATTCCTGCTGAGAGAATGGTTGCAAAAGGGTATGGAGAAAAACGTCCTTTAGAGGTGAAAGATGCAGCTGGCAATCTTATGTTTACGTTAACTGAGTCATACATCAACAAAACAACAAAAGGTAAATCCAAAGAAGAATTTGAGGCCCTGATGCAGAAAAACAGACGTACCGTATTCTCTGTATTGCGTAAAGATTATGTTGATCCTAATGCCCCAAAAGAGCAACCAAAAGAACAACCTAAAAAAGAAGAAGGCGAAGAAGAGGGGGAATAAAAAATATTTTTTAGAATAGAATAATCAAAAACATCCCGACATTTGTTCGGGATGTTTTTATTTACACTGTAACAACATTGATTCCCGAAAAAGGAATCTTTGCAATACATACAAAGTAGCGAAAGTTTTTCCCGTTCGAATATACCCATTCGATAAAAGGCAGGCTTATAAATAGGTTTTAGACTATGAGTACAGATAACAGATACAATCAACGGGGAGTGTCCGCATCAAAAGAAGATGTTCACAAGGCAATAGCAAAAATTGATAAAGGACTATTTCCAAAAGCATTTTGTAAAATAGTTCCGGATCACCTGAGCGGAGATCCAACTTATTGTATTGTAATGCACGCTGATGGTGCAGGAACAAAATCTTCTTTAGCATATACCTATTGGAAAGAAACAGGAGATATTTCTGTTTGGAAAGGAATAGCTCAGGATGCAATAGTTATGAATACAGACGATCTGCTATGTGTTGGCGCGATCGATAATATTTTGTTATCCTCAACTATCGGAAGAAATAAAAACACCATTCCGGGAGAAGTTCTTTCTGTTATTATTAATGGAACAGAAGAGGTGTTGGAGCAATTACGCAGTTATGGGATTGGGATTTATTCAACAGGTGGAGAAACTGCTGATGTTGGTGACCTCGTTCGTACGATCATTGTTGATTCAACTGTTGTTTGCAGAATGAAGCGGAGTGATGTAATTGATAACAGCAATATTCAACCGGGTGATGTAATTGTTGGCCTGGCATCTTTCGGACAAGCAAGTTATGAAAAAGAGTACAATGGCGGAATGGGTAGCAATGGCTTAACTTCGGCACGACATGATGTATTTGAAAAATCTGTTGCGAAAAAATTTCCGGAAAGTTATGATGCTTCAGTTCCAGAAGAATTAGTGTATTCGGGAAAGATGAAATTAACTGATAAAATTGATACTGGCGGAAAATCAATTACTGCAGGAAAATTAGTGTTATCACCAACACGTACGTATGCTCCGATAATAAAAAAAATAATAGACAAGTATCGTTCTTCTATCCATGGTATGGTGCATTGTAGTGGTGGAGCGCAAACCAAGGTGTTGCATTTTGTTGACAAGGTACACGTGATCAAGGATAATTTATTTCCAATTCCTCCTTTATTTAAATTAATTCAGGAGCAAAGTGGCACCGATTGGAAAGAAATGTACAAAGTTTTTAATATGGGACACCGCATGGAATTATATGTACCACAAGCCATTGCTGATGATATTATTGATATTTCTAAATCCTTTAATGTGGATGCACAAATAGTTGGAAGAGTGGAAGCAAGTGAGAAAAAACAATTAACAATAAGATCAGAATTCGGAGTATTTGAGTATTAGAGAGATGGATTTCAAATTGGCAGTATCAATTAGCAAATGGAGACAAACGCTAATTATTACTGCCAATTTTTTTTGTACTTTCGTACTCGATTTAATTTTAAAAATCAACATATCCATAAAAAAAATATTTAAGTGTTAGAAAAATTAGCTGCTATAAAAAGACGTTGGGAAGAGGTGGAACAAAAACTGTCAGATCCCAAAGTGATTGGCGATATGAGAGAATTTAAAAAGTTCAATATCGAATATAAGGAATTAAGCAATGTTGTAAATGCCTATCACGAATACAAAAATGTTGTCGAAAATATAGAATTCAACAAAGAGGTGTTAGCCAACGAAAAAGATGACGAGTTGCGTGAAATGGCTAAGGTTGATCTGGATGAGCTGCTTCCCAAAAAAGAACAACTGGAAGATAATATTCGTCAGATGCTAATACCAAAAGATCCGGAAGACATAAAAGATTGTGTACTGGA
Organism: Bacteroidetes bacterium RIFCSPLOWO2_12_FULL_35_15; assembly: GCA_001769385.1. Taxonomy (GTDB): domain Bacteria; phylum Bacteroidota; class Bacteroidia; order 2-12-FULL-35-15; family 2-12-FULL-35-15; genus 2-12-FULL-35-15. Next base: position 6,939 of record MEPB01000050.1, read on the forward strand.
AATCAGAGCCGGCACGGGTGGTGATGAAGCAAGTATTTTTGCCGGGGATCTGTTTAGAATGTACACGCGTTTCTGTGAAAACAAAGGGTTGAAACTGGAGGTTATTGATTCGAATGATGGTACAGCAGGAGGATATAAAGAAATTATTTGTGAAGTGAAGGGTGATGGTGCGTATGGTATTTTAAAATTTGAGGCAGGTGTTCATCGTGTGCAACGTGTGCCGAATACCGAAACGATGGGACGTGTACATACATCAGCTGCAACAGTTATGATAATGCCCGAAGCCGATGAGATCGATGTGGTAATTAATCCGGCTGATATCGAAGAACAGTTCTCCCGTTCAGGAGGTGCTGGAGGACAGAATGTAAATAAAGTATCTACCAAAGTAATGCTTACACATAAACCAAGTGGTATTGTTATTACCTGTCAAAAAGAAAGATCTCAGCTTGGAAATCGGGTGATTGCCATGCAGATGTTGAGAGCAAAACTGTATGATCGTGAATTACAAAAACATTTGGAAAGTGTTTCAAAAAGGAGAAAAACAATGGTTTCTACTGGTGACCGATCCGAAAAGATCCGCACCTATAATTATCCGCAAAATAGAATAACCGATCACCGGATCAATATGACTGTTTATAATTTGACTGATTTTATGGATGGAGATATTCAGGAAATGATCGATGCACTTAATTTGGCAGAAAATGCGGAACGATTGAAAGAAGGCGGAATGTAGTTTAATTTGAAAATGAATTAATTTGAAGATTTGAAAATGAGATTCGAAATTTTTTTTCGAATTGTTTGAAAAATCTTATGATAAAAGCATATGACACGATCTGAACTTTTCGGGAATATTGAAAAGAAAAAAAGTTTTCTTTGTGTAGGTTTGGATACGGATATTACTAAAATTCCCAAACACTTATTAAAAACAGAGGATCCTGTTTTTGAATTCAACAAGCAAATAATTGATGCTACACATGATTTATGCGTTGCCTACAAGCCCAATATGGCGTTTTATGAAACAGAAGGAGCAACAGGTTGGATAAGTCTGGAAAAAACTATCAACTACATCAATCAAACATATAAAACTATTTTTACCATTGCAGATGCAAAGCGGGGCGACATTGGTAATACTTCAAAAATGTATGCAAAAGCTTTTTTAAAAAATCTAAATTTTGATTCCATCACTGTTGCACCATACATGGGCGAAGACAGCGTTACACCATTTCTTGAATACAAAAATAAATGGGTGATTTTATTAGCTCTCACATCCAATACAGGTGCTCTTGATTTTCAAATGCTTGAACTCAATACTCATTTTGATGGTGAAGGGGAAATATTGTTTCAAAAAGTCCTGGAGACATCAAAGGAATGGGGGTCTCTAGATAACATGATGTATGTAGTTGGTGCAACAAAAGCAGAAATGTTTACGGATATTCGTAAAATTATTCCGGAGCACTTTTTGTTAGTTCCCGGAGTTGGAGCACAAGGAGGAAGTTTACAGGATGTTGCAAAATATGGAATGAACAAACAATGTGGTTTATTGGTAAATTCTTCCCGCGGAATTATTTATGCAGGTTCGGATGAAGACTTTGCTGATAAGGCACGAGCAGAAGCAATGAAATTACAAAAAGAAATGAAATTAGTATTAAAGAAATATTTATGAAAAAGATCTTACATTTTTACATTTTGTATCGTTTACCAATTATTTTTGTTTTAATTGGACTTGGAATAGTATCTCATCTTTATTATGATGTAGCGTTAGCATGGTTCTTATATATTCTGGCGTTCATTTCTTTGCTGTTGTATTTTATGATGGGAACAATGCGCATTGTTCAGGAAGCAATAACTGATGGTGATACCGACCTGGCAATAAAGTACATTAAAAAAATTAAATTCCCGCGTTTGTTATTTAAACCCATCCGTTCAGGATATTACATGATACAAAGTAATTTGTCCCTGGTGTCCGATGATCTTACAGCTGCTGAAAGTAATATTCGGAAAAGTTTAAAAACAAAATCAAAGATCGTTGGCGATGTGCAGGGTTCAAGTTTGATGCAGCTTGCTTTTATTCAATTGAAAAAAGGACAAACAAAGGAAGCACGTTTAAATTTACAAGCGGCTATTAAAGCCGGGATACCGGATAAAGAGAGTTTAGCGGCTTGTTATCTGCAACTATCATCCATAGAGATCCAACGCAACCAGAATAAAATAGGTAAAGATTATTTCCGGAAAGCAAAAGCGTTGAAACCAAAGACAGAAGAATTGGTAAAACAAATTCAACAAATGGATAAACATATTTCTCGTTTACCGGGATAATTGTTTTGTTGTTTATTTTTTTATAAGGATTGTCATCCTATGTTTGCAAGATAGAGAAATCGTTTTATTCGTTTTCAATTATGCTAATAATTATAAAGACTCCTCCGCTGCGGTCGGAATGACACACAGGTAGAAAAATTAATCATTATTCACGTTACTCATGAGCGAAGAATTTTTGCATTACATCTGGAAATTCAGATTATTCGATCAGCTTGTACTACAAACCACAGCAGGAGAACCAGTAGAAATTGTAAAAGTGGGTGAGCATAATTTTGATTCCGGCCCCGATTTTTTTAATGCAAAAATAAAAGTTGGAAAAACTCTTTGGGCAGGAAACGTTGAAGTTCATATCAATTCAAGTGATTGGAAAAAACATTTTCATCAAAAAGATAAAGCATACGATAATATTGTTTTGCATGTTGTTCACAAAGCTGACGAGCAAGTATTCAGAGAGTCTGGTGAAGCTTTTCCAACCATTGAAATCAAAAATAGAATTGATAATAAGATCTACCAAAATTATTTGAATTTTAAATCAAGCAGCGATTGGATCCCTTGTGAAAAACAGATTAATAAGGTTCCGGATTTAATTATAAATAATACGCTTGACAGATTGTTATTGGAGCGTCTGGAGCGAAAATCAACATCAATTACGGAGAGTTTAAAGTTAAATAAAAATAATTGGGAAGAAACATTTTATCAGCATTTTGCCCGTAATTTTGGTTTTAAAATAAATGCAGAACCTTTTGAATTACTTGCTAAATCTCTCCCTTCAATCGTTTTGTCAAAACACAAAAATAGTTTATTGCAAATTGAAGGCTTGCTTTTCGGACAAGCAGGATTGCTTGATCAGCATTATGAAGATAAGTATATGCAGCAACTTCAGAATGAATATGTTTTTTTGAAACAAAAATTTAAATTGCAGTCCATCGATTCGCATTTGTGGAAATATTTACGATTACGGCCTGTTAATTTCCCAACCATTCGAATTGCACAATTCGCGAATCTGATCTTTAATTCTTCCTATTTATTCTCAAAAATCATCGAAACTGAAAATTATGAAAAGCTAAAAAAAATGATGAATGTTGATGTTTCCGAATATTGGAGGACCCATTATGTTATTGATAAAATATCGACATTAAAAACAAAACAGTTGGGTGATGAAGCAATGAATAATATCATCATCAACACAATTGTCCCTTTTCTATTTGTTTATGGAAAACATAAAGGAGAAGAAAAATATATTGAAAGGGCATTGCAATTTTTAGAACAAATTAAAGGGGAACGAAATTCGATCATTAAAAAATGGGAGGGTTTGAATTTGCCGGTTAAGAATTCATATTCAACACAGGCATTGTTACAATTGAAAAATGAATATTGCAGCAAAAAGAAATGCTTAAGTTGTTCAATTGGCAATTATCTCCTGAAAAATTTGTAATTTAGTAAAGATAAAATAAAGACAGAAAATGATCAACAAAATTACATCTTGGTTTGAGCGCAAAGCTTTTGGAGTTTGTGAATGGTGGGGAAAAAAATTGGGTATTAGTACTACTAAAATTCGTATGTATTTTATTTATCTTACTTTTTTCACTGCCGGATCACCTGTGATCTTATATTTTATAATGGCCTTCATACTGGAACATAAAAAATATTTTAAACCCTATCGCAGTAAGCGCAAAAGCGTTTGGGATCTTTAAAAAACAATCAAATGTTGGGTAAACAATTAATCAAATTCGAATTTAAATAATTTATCATCGTGACAAGCTTACGTCATTTCTCAAAAATATATATTCCTTTATTACTTATTGTTTGCATTGTTTGCATTGGAGTAGCCGGTTATATCATAATTGAAGAATATAGTGTGTTGGATTCTTTTTATATGACCATTATAACTGTTGCTACAGTTGGTTTTCGAGAGGTTCAACCCTTGAGTGATAGTGGGAAAATATTTACTTCATTTTTAATTATCACAAGTTTTGGTACTTTTGCTTTTGCACTTACATCTATTTCGCAATATGTAATTGATGGAGAATTTAATCAATATTTTAAAAATTATAGAACATTGTCAGCAATTGGAAAATTAGAAAATCATGTAATCATTTGTGGTTTTGGCCGAAATGGGAAGCAGGCTGCAAATGTGTTAAAGAAACACAATACACGTTTTGTGGTAATTGAGCAGAAGAAAGAAATTATTGCAGGTATTAATCATCAATATGCTAATCTGGTATTGGAAGGCGATGCAACATTAGATGAAGTGCTGTTGAAGGCAGGAATTTTAAAAGCGAAAGCATTAATTACCACCTTACCTATTGATGCAGATAATTTATTTATTGTATTATCTGCGCGTACACTAAATCCGAACTTGACCATTATTAGCCGTGCTTCTGAAGATAATTCGGATAAGAAAATAAAACTGGCCGGTGCCAATAATGTGATCATGCCTGATAAGTTGGGTGGCGCCCATATGGCAGCACTTGTAATGAAACCGGATGTTATGGAATTTGTTGATTACATTACCGGACAAGGCGGAGACAATATTCGGTTGGAAGAAATTACATTTGCTAATCTTGCTGAATCCTATCAAAATAAAACCATTCGTGACTTAGAGGTCCGTAATAGATCCGGTGCAAATATCATTGGTTTTAAAACTGCTCAAGGCGAATACATTATTAATCCCAGTGCGGATACTAAAATTATACCGGATGCAAAATTATTTGTATTAGGTACCACCGAACAAATTGGTAAACTGAAGGAGCTGTTTGCCTCCTAAGAATTTATAAATCATGAAGAAAATTTTAATCACAGGAAGCAATGGTTTATTGGGCCAGAAGTTAGTTTATGCTCTGATCAAACGTAAAGATGTGCAAGTAATTGCTACCTCATTAGGAGCAAATCGTTTGCTTAAACAAGAGGGTTATATCTATGAATCACTTGATATTACTAACAGATCAGAAGTTGAAACTGTTATCAAAAAATATCAGCCGGATGTAATAATCAATACAGCAGCCATGACCAATGTGGATGCGTGCGAAACGAAACGTGAGGAATGTTGGGCATTGAATGTAACAGCTGTTCAAAATTTTGTGGATGCCCTCCAAAACCCCTCTCCTTCGGAGAGGGGCAGGGGTGAGGTCAAGACACTCTTTATTCATTTAAGTACCGATTTTATTTTTGACGGTAAAAAAGGAAGTGAATATGTAGAAACGGATAAGCCAGATCCTCAAAGTTATTATGCACGTTCTAAATACGAATCTGAAAAAGTTTTAGAAAAAAGTATGATCAAATGGGCGATTGCCCGAACAATTATTGTTTATGGAATTGTTGACAATATGAGCCGATCTAATATTGTACTCTGGGCAAAAGATGCTTTAACAAAGGGACAAAAAATAAATGTGGTGGATGACCAGTTTCGTGCACCAACACTGGCTGAAGATCTGGCGGATGGCTGTATATTAATTGCCGATAAAAATGCAACAGGAATATTTCATCTTTCCGGAAAGGAAACCATGAGTATTTTGGAATTGGTTTATAAAGTGGCTGATTATTGGCATTTAGATAAAACATTAATTACACCATCCAAATCAAATACCTTGAATCAACCCGCAAAACGACCACCACGTACGGGTTTTGATATCAGTAAAGCAAAACGTGAACTGGGATATGAGCCACATTCCTTTGTGGAAGGCTTGGAAATATTGGATAAACAGTTGAAAGAAGTTTAAGTTTACTCGTCCTCGATTGTAACGAGGATATACAGAAAATGCGTCTGTGACGCAATTATCATTGAATAAAATTTTGGTTTTTTAAGCGTTACAAACGCTGTTTTCATGCGCCCTCGTTGCAAACGAGGGCGAGGTTGGATAAACAGTTGAAAGAACTGAAGGTTTAGTTTCTTTCGTAGCCAGCGCGAGTTTCAAACTTTTGATATTTATTATCCGGCATCTTGCCGAATAGTATTGAAGCAGGATGCTTCTAAATAATTGGCACGAGTTAGAAACTCACGCCTGTGGGACACTCGCTTCTGAAGGTAGTTTTACTCGTCCTCGTTTGCAACGAGGACGTACAGAAAATGCGTCTGTGACGCAATATCATCAATAAAAATTTTGATTTATTTTAGCGTTATAAACGCTGTTTTCATGCGCCCTCGTTGCAAACGAGGGCGAGGTTGGTATATAGAGCATAACTAGAGGCTATGCTCCATGGGGATTTAAGATGAAACAACACCTGGGAGGATTTGTTTTCTGCAATACTTACAAGGGCAAAAAAAATTAATAAATCGCAAACTCAAACACTTGGGGGGCGGTTGCCCAACCGTTACATGTATTATTATGCAGAGCAGGTTTTCAGTCTGTGATTACTAATTTATCTGTCGCTATTAGTTTATTGTCCTGTGTCAGCCGAACAACATACAGTCCGCTTGCGAGATTATCGCGGTGCAGAGTAACTGTCTGTCCGTTGATATTTTTTATTTGCATAACTGTTTGCCCGAAATAATTATAAACTGTGAGCGTTTCTTCTTTGAATAAACTGTTTGTATGAAAAGTTGTTTGCGAAGAAAAAGGATTAGGAAAAATACTAACAGCCTTTTCAGTCACAACTTCGTCAACAGACACAGCTTCATTATAACATTGAAGATAGTTATTTAAAATACTGTCCTTGTAGGCAAAACTTGAAGGCAATTGGAATCCATTATGATCCAGTAACGGGTCCTGAATAAAAATATCAACAATCGCTCCTTGAGATTGCAACCATGTTTTTGTATTTGTCATTTTAATACAACCTACAATTGTATCATTGCCTCCGCAAAACAAGTTCCAATGTTTGCCTGCAAAAACATTTGGACCATAAAAACCATTATTAATGGAATCATATAAAGGATAACCATTGTCGGCATCACCCGAATTAGAAATAGTAGTACAAAAGTAATTATTTCCGCTTTGAATATCATTAAATATAATTGCATAAGAACGGGCAGAACCCCTGCTAAAGCCATGCAACAATGCTTTATATGGAGGATTATTAATGCGGGTGAGGGCAGAATCGATATAACTGTAAAGTGTATCATCTGGAAAGTAATCGTAGGGATTAGGGTTATAGCGATTCCATTGTAGTGCAATTATTCCACAGCCATGGAGTTGTGCCTGGGGATACCAACTCTTAAACTCCATAAAAGCATTACAATCTGAGCCATGTAATGAAACAATAAGCGGACTTGTGCCAGGAATTGAACCCGCTGGAAACCACTTGATATAAAATGAATTCCCATCAGGAGTTGCAAGAATTTGCGCTCCATTTGTTGAGGCGAAATTTACGAGTGCCGGATCTTGTGCGTAAGCAGAGTCATACAATATTTGTGCTGCAGCAGGTAATTGAGCAAACACATTTGTAACGGTAGTAAAGACGGAACAAACAATAAGTACAATTTTTTTCATGTCTTAAAAATTTATTTGTTGGATTGCCAAAGTGAATAAAAGTTTAAGCTGGTCGTAATTAAAAGCTGGTATTAATATACAGAATTTTAAAATTTTCATTACAATGAACATTTACCTTAACTGAATCAACCCTCAAAATGCCCGTCAAGTATAGGTTTTGATTTTAGTAAAGCAAAAAGGGCTTTAGGATATGATCCACATTGTCCGTGTCATTTAGTTAATTTATAATCCAATCATAGTCAATATTGTCAGGCCGATTAATTTTATGCCGACCTGTTTTTTAATTTGATTAGTATTTAATTTTGTTTTTAATTCTGTTTTTTTATGACGAATTACTTTTTGGATTTGGTTTTAATCGGTCTTGGCTTATGCTTGAATGCTGCTTCATATTTCTCAATCCATTCTTTTGCACTCATTTTTTTCATTAATTCACCAATGAGTTTATAGGGAATCTCATCCAACTTCTTAAAGCGGACACAACTTTTTCCTATGTCCAGTTTTTGCTTACTATGCTTGGGATACTCGGTTACGAACCATTTCAATAATTTGGGATCGGAATAAATACCCATGTGGTAAAAATTAATAGAAGCTTTTTGGGAAGCAATTCCCGCGAATGGGAGCGGTTCGCTTGGCTTACAATGGTAACCCGCAGGATAAAGTGTATGCGGAACAACATAACCTAATCCTCCATAACTAATGGCTGCTTCAAAACCTTTGGGCAGGTTTTTCACAATGACATCGTGTAGTTTGTTAAATGCTTCTGCTCTGTCCTCAGGAAGGTTGATCAGAATATCTTTTACTGTTTTTCCGGCTGCTTTCATAATATGATTATATTTTTTTTAAAAATTTGTCTGTTTGTCAATGGTTGTCTGCTGGTGTTGGGCGTAGCGTCCCGCTACGACCTTTTTTAAAACGGCATCTTGCCGGAAAAAACAATAAGGCGAGACGCCTTGTTAAATGGAACGTAGCCAGTGGCTACGCTCAACTAGTGCGAGGTTGGAATAGGCAGTTGAAAGAACGGAAGGTTTAGTTTCTTTCATAGCCAGCGTGAGAGTCCCTCTTGTGCTATTTATTACCCGGCATCTTGCCGAATATTATTGAAGCAAGATGCTTCTTAACAATTGGCACGTTTGAAAAATCCGTGCCTGTGTAACACTCGCTTCTGTGGACAGTTGTTCCTTCTTTTCCTTTAGTGTCCTGCATTTTCGCCTACTGTATAATTATTTTCTTGTTGCATATAATTTTCTTTTCGTTTGTTGTCTGCACAAAGTAAATACCAGCTTTCATTTCTCCTTTTTCTATTGTCAATTGTTTGCCTGAAAAAACTATTGATTTAATTTCTTTGCCAATAATGTCCATTATTTTAATTGTCGTGTTCTTTTGTTCTTCAAAAAAATCAATAGATGTTTGTTCTGAAAATGGATTAGGAAAAATATTTAATTGTTCAGTAGTAATTTCAGAAATGCCGACAGAAGATGTAGGGTAAAAGTTATAGGTTATTCCCAGAGATGGAGTTCCGTCAATGAAATAATAGTTTGGGCTGCATAAATTGTAAAACCCATATGAAGGTAGGTTTGCCGCACCTGTAACACATAAAATATTACTACAAGCATCGAAACTTAATTTTACATTTGGTCCAGGGTTAGAATCACTTGTACCAACTGGATAACCATAAGTGCCTGGGTCTGTTTGATTATTTCCAAAATGTATTTCAATATGATTATCAGTTTCAAATAACCAAATTTGTAGGTCAACAAAATCAGTACTATCACTAGTTGTGTACCAATTTACGAATCCTGCATTTTGCCATTCAACTTTTAATATGTTCTGTCCTGTAGTGCCAGTGATTTCATAATTAATTGGAGAGATTGAGGTTGAAGTTCCTTTATCTTTCAGCATATAACCCCCGAACGGAGTGTGATAAACAAATAATTGATTTGCTCCTAACCCAGGAAAACTCATTCCTCCACCAGTTTGTACATTCAGAGTTGTGTAGGTTTGTCCATATATATGAAAATTAAAACTAAGATAAATTGGAAAAGAACCTCCTTCGTTCCATACTGTCCCATTATTTAGTGAGATGGGCATATTTAGTGGTTGATAAGTTGTCAAGGTAGTCGTCAAAGAATATTGTCCATTTGAGAACATACTAATCAATGATAAAATGGTGAGTAAAGTGATTTTCTTCATTTTGTTTTTTGAGTGATGCCTACTTTAGTTTAGCCGTTTTTAATTTTGTTCCTGTTTTCTGTGCTTACTCTGTTAGGTTTTTAGCCTACACCTTTCGTTACGATGCATCTCTTACAATAGCCCATAACATATACGTTCAAGAAACAGTCACTACTATCCCCATTTTGAAATAAGCTAAACTAGTTTCGTTTATTTCCGAAGCCGTATTTAATTAATTCTATTATCTCAGCAACAAAAAACTACAACCCCTTCAAATAATCAAAAAGTAATCTTACTCCCACACCTGTTCCGCCTTTTAAGCGATAGCCATCTTTTGAAGTCAAAAATGCCGGTCCGGCAATATCAAAGTGCATCCAGGGATAATCAATGTAGCGAGCTAAAAATTTCCCGGCAGTAATGCTTCCGGCATAAGGTCCGCCAAGGTTTTTCATATCTGCGATGTCTGATTTTATCATTTCATCGTAATCGTCCCAGAAAGGCATTTCAGCTAATCGTTCAAAAACATTATTGCCACTTTGTTTTAATTTATTTTTTGTTTTTTCATCAGCAGTTCCCATCGCAACAATACCCGATGTTCCGATTGCTGCAACAGCAGCTCCTGTAAGAGTTGCCAGGTCAATTACCAATTGGGGTTTGTACTTTTTTGCATAGGCTAAGGCATCCGCTAAGATCATTCTTCCTTCAGCATCCGCATTGAGCATTTCAACCGTTAAACCATTGTACATGGTGATCACGTCACCCGGAACATAGGCATTTTCACCTGGACGATTGTCTGTTGCAGGAACGATACCAATCACATGTACAGGTAATTTTGTTTTTGCGATGGCATACAAGGTAGCGCCAACTGCAGCTCCACCGGCCATATCGCATTTCATCATATCCATACTGTTTGGTGTAGGCTTTAAACTAACACCACCGGTATCATATACCACGCCTTTGCCAACCAAAATTATGGGTTGTTTGTTTTTTGCCTTTTTAGGTTTGTATTCCATGATGGTAAAGGTGGGCGGCTCGATGCTACCTAAATTTACCGATAACAATCCACCCATTTTCAAAGCTTTTATTTTCGCTTTATTAAATACTTCTACACTGAAACCGGCTTCTTTACCAAGTTTTTGAAATTCTTTTGATAGTTGTGTGGCAGTTAAAAAACTTTGAGGCTCATTCACTAAGGTGCGTGAAATATTTGTGGCTTCAGTAAGAATATGTAACTCATTTATTTGAGCAGAAGTAATATCTTTTGAAAAAATAGAAATTGATTTCAGCGAATTCTCTTCTTTCTTTTTATCTTTTTTATATTTTAGAAATTGATAGTTACTTAATGCTAATCCTTCTGTGAATGCAATTGTTTCAGCGGTTTTATGTTCTGCATCAAAAACTGTAATGCTATCAATTTTATTTTCGACTATCGTAGCATGAATTTTACTTGCAGCTTTACGAAGTGCTTCGATCGTTAAATAGTTGACGTTTTTTGTTTCAATCAATTGAACAAATACAAATCGATTTAATTGATTTATAAAAACAACTTTTTTATCGTTTTTTGTAATTTCTTTTTTTACAAAATCAATTTCAGCTTTGCTTAAATTGAAATTTGTGAACGAGTTATTCTTACTACAAATAATAACAATGTTATCGTTGTTATTTAGTGCATTTTTTTGTGAGATGGTAGCCATATAATTTTTACTTTTGTTTCGCTGTAAAAATAGGATTTTTTCTATTAAGAAAGTTTTACAATCCAGAAAAATGTCATTCCGGCTGGAAGGAGGAATTTTTTTTTGAGCATTATTCCAAAGATTCTTCACTTCGTTCAGAATGACAAAACAAGAATAATATTGAAACGAATATGAATACTCAACAATTATTAAAACGTGCTTTAAATTTCGAATTTCTTAGCATCGAAGAAGGCGTTTATTTATTTAAAAATGCTGCTACTGCTGAACTTATGTTCGTTGCGAATGAATTGCGTAAAATTCAAAAGCCCGATGGCAAGGTCACCTGGCAGATCGATAGAAATGTAAATACCACCAATGTCTGTATTGCCAATTGTAAATTTTGCAATTTTTATCGTATCCCCGGACATGAAGAAGCATACATTACCGATATAGAAACCTATAAAAAGAAAATTGATGAAACTTTAAAATATGGTGGTGATCAGCTTTTATTACAAGGTGGACATCACCCGGATCTGGGTTTAAAATTCTATGTGGATCTGTTTAAAGAACTCAAACGTTTATATCCAAGTTTAAAGCTGCATGTTTTAGGCCCTCCGGAAGTTGCTCATATCACCAAGCTTGAAAAATCAACACATTATGATGTTTTAAAAGCTTTAAAAGAAGCGGGAATGGATAGTTTGCCTGGTGCGGGAGCAGAAATACTGAACGACCGTGTACGCAGATTAATTTCAAAAGGAAAATGTACCGGACGCGAATGGCTGGATGTTATGCGTGCTGCACATAAATTAAACATTACTACTTCCGGTACCATGATGTTCGGACATGTGGAGACCATCGAAGAACGATTCGAACATTTAGTATGGTTACGTGAAGTACAAAGTGAAAAACCAATAGATTCAAAAGGATTTTTAGCTTTTATCCCCTGGCCTTTTCAGGATGATGGAACTTTACTAAAACGTATCAAAGGTGTCTCTAACCAGGTGAGTGGTGATGAATATATCCGAATGATCGCCTTGAGCCGTATCATGTTACCCAATGTAATTAACATACAAGCCAGCTGGCTGACAGTAGGAAAAGACATCGCAAATATTTGTCTGCATGCAGGAGCCAATGATTTTGGAAGCATCATGATAGAAGAGAATGTGGTATCAGCAGCAGGTGCGCCTCATCGCTTTACCGCAAAAGGAATTCAGGAAGCAATTCGTGAAGCCGGATTTGACCCTCAATTGAGAACCCAGCAATATGAATATCGTGAGTTGCCTGCTAATATGGTGGAACAAAAGATCGAATATTAAATAGTCCAGACTTTCTTGAAATATTTTTCGAAACATCAACCGGATAAATCTGTGTCGCTTAGAGTGCGACCAAAGGGAGCGTATCGAGAAGCGAATAATGATTACCAACAAGTTCTCGATAATTTCCTTCGGAACTACTCGAACTGACATTGTCGTGTGAACTGACTTTTTATATAGTCATCAACACATCATCGTTCATATTTAGATTTCTCTTCCTGAGAAATCTGTAAATTTTGTAAGTAAGTTTACAATAATGAATACAATAGCAAAACCAAAAATTGTTTTAACAATTTGCTTGCTTTTTATTTTTCTGATTTCTGTTACTGCCCAAAACAATAGCAAAACAGGAGTAGGGGAGGTGTCTGAAATTATTATTCCTACCTCGGCCAACATCCAAAATAATTTCAATTTATTTTATGAGATTCATTTATCAAGAGTAGGAATTCCAAGTCCATCCTTTTGGTATAAAATTATATTCAGCAAAGCTTGTTCTTTCGAATTCACATTAATCCCTCTTTCGGAAGATGATAATTATGATTTTTATTTTTATAAAGTAGAGTCGAATTTGGATTTTTGTAATGCAGTAAAGGAAGAAAAAATAATTTCGTGTAATACAGCACGGGTTCATAAAGTATATACAAACCGCGAACAGTCTGAAAAATTTCGTGCCGGGTTAGTTGATATCAAACCTGTTCAGGTTAAAGCCGGTGATGCTATTTATATCGAAGTGTTTAGCACAAAAGGAAATGACTGTGGCCATGTTCTGGATTTTAGAACAACAGAAAATTCTTTTGTTGTAAAAATGGTAAATGATAATTGTTCCGGAAATAAAAATACCGATACAACCATTGTTGGAAAATATAAACCTATGGTGACAGATGAAAAGCAAGCGATGGAAATATTCAGGAGTTTACTTTGTCCGCAGGATAAAAAACCTTTATTCGTTTCATCTATTCAGGTGCTGGACAATAATGTAAAGGTGCAAAAGAAATTAGATTTTGCAAATTATTCGAAATCAGAAGCTCCGAAATATTTGAAACCTAACCTGGTTGAACTCTCGAATAGTTTATCCGAAACAATCACTTTAAAAACTCTGAAGTCAGATTCGCTAAAAGGAAATTCAATAGCGATAAAAAAAGCTCCGGAAGATTCAAGTAAAAAAACAGACAGCCTTGTGCTTCCAAAACATGTGCTGGTAGCAGATACATCAAAAACGGAGGTGCCAGTAAAATCCACTGCTGATTTAAATTCCATTGGAGAACATGTTGCACCAATAAGTTGTGATGTACAGAAGATATCGTCAGATAAGGAAAGGAATAGTACCAGATTGGAAGTTGATAATGCACTATTTTTGTTGTTGAAGGAAGATCTTAAACGAAAAAAGGAATCCACCGATGAACAGTTAAGAGAGTATTCAAAAGCTTTGAAAAAGACCGACAATAGAACAGATTTGCTCGCTGTGATCAACGAAACAAAGTCGCAAAAGTTGGATCTGCAAGTCAAATTAAAGGATACGGAACAAAAATTAAAAAAAATCAACAAGCTTTTAAAAGAAGAACGAAGCAAAAAGCAGAAAGGAGAAGAATCTGTTTTTGCGAAAGGGGTATGTGCAGATGACTTTAAAAATAGTGACGATGCTACACTAATAGCACAAAAAGGTATTGTTTATCGTGTTCAGATCGGGGTGTATAAAAACGCTGTTTCGGTTGATGTTTTTAAAGGTCTGACCCCTGTTTTCGAAGAAACATTTTCCGGTGGAGTAAAATATTCGGCAGGAGCATTTACTCATTTTAGGGATGCTTTACATGCAAAGGAGTACATAAAAACCATGGGACTGACAGATTCGTTTGTTGTTGCTTATTACAATGGAAAAAGAGTGACAATAGAAGAAGCAAAAGGTTTTGAAAATCAAGAGAATTAATTATTTTTAATTTTTTGTCAATATTACAGTGTCATTTCGACCGAAGCGAAGGAATCTTTATACATATTCTCATCATTGCAAATGAGTAAAAAGATTTCTCGACATGTCTGCTTCAACGCAGAATGCTCGAAATGAACCAAATCGAACTGTGCGTTGTCATGTTGAGTTTGTCGAAACATGTGTGTGTGCTTTCCCACTCCTTCGACAAACTCAGGATGACCTCCGCGCTTCGACATTCTAAACATTCGCCTGACCAGCGTGCAGTCATTTGAGGGATAATTTTTTTCAAAAAAAGTAATATAAAAATGACGTCTATTTCATTGGTTGCAGGATTATGTCCCCCTTTGAAGGGCAATGTCATATGATAAGGTAGAATTATTATATTTGTAAAATGGAACTAATAGAAATTACAAAAAA
>MEPB01000051.1 GCA_001769385.1 Bacteroidetes bacterium RIFCSPLOWO2_12_FULL_35_15
AAATGGAAACTGGCGGGTAGAAACAGCATGGGGAATAACATGTACTCCAACACGCGCATCAATAAATACTACACGTTCAAATATTAAACACACATCAGTTGTTTCAGGGATCAATTCACAGCAAGATCTTGATGCAACAAACATTTACCCGAATCCGGCAAATGAAAATGTTAGTATTGAATTAAAGGAATCTATTCTGAATGCGAACATCAGAATAATGAATTCAATAGGACAACTTGTTTATGAACAAACAATTATTGCCACCGGAAATTCAAAAACAATCAAACAAATTAATACCGGCAATTATGCGAAAGGGATCTATACTATTGTTATAGAAACCAATAAGGCAAAAACGTATAAAAAACTGGTGATCAATTAAGAATAATTTTAATATTATTTCAAAAGGAGATCTTCAATTAATTTATACAAAAAAATAAAATTAAGCTCATTGCTTCTGTTAGGCTTAGCCTAACAGAAGTTTATGTATAAGAAACTTACCTGTTTCAAAAGATAATGCAATTGATGGAGGTTCTTTAATTATACAAACTGATAAATTGTTTATTCAACAGTTTAGGATCAAATGCCTTTTGGGTAAGGAGGGCAACAGACATGTTAAGTTTCGGTAAGTTACTGGAGTTAATACAGCAAAAAGCAGAGCTTTTAACTATATTTTGCAAGCAATGAAGCATTTTAAAAAATTATCAAAATAGAGCAGCCGAAAAATCTTTTACAAGCAACCGAAATAAAATTAAATAACATGAAACAATATTACATTTCTACCAACATTGCGTTAAGCAAGAATCCATTTAAGAATTATAATAATGCACTTCGCAGAATTTTTTTTACGATGCTTATACTCTGTTACTTATTGCCTAAGGGCGTTTTAGCACAGTCATATTGTACTCCAATCTATGGCAATTCATGTTCATCAGGTGACTTCATCGATTATTTTTCGTTTAATACATTGTCGAAGACTGCTTCGGGTTGTAATGGTGCCGTAAATAATTATTATTATGACTCCATACTTTCAACCAGTGTTGAAATAGGCGCAACGTATCCAATTAATGTTCAATCCGGTGCTGCATGGGCTCAAGGATTTGGCGTTTGGATTGATTACAATCAGAATGGCTCTTTTGATGATGCCGGTGAATTTGTTTATTCTTCCGCAACTGCGTCAACAACTTTATTTTCCGGCACTGTAACCATTCCGGCAAATGCACTTTCGGGAACAACAAGATTAAGGGTAAGATGCAACTATGGAGCAACCGTTGCTTCTACCGAATCCTGTTCAAATATTGCTTATGGCGAAGCTGAAGATTACAATGTTATAATCACCTCAAGTAACAGCATTCATTTTACATTGAGTACCGACTCTACTTGCGCAAACATCCCTTTTATAATTACAAACACCAGCACAGATACTGCCGCTGCTACTTATTATTGGGATTTTAACGATGGTAATAATCAAACACAAACGGGTGTTGGAACTATTACTCATCAATATGCTTATCCTTCAACCTATACCATTACTGTAAGTGCTTATGATAGTGGAGGAGGTTTTATCGCTTCTTCTTCCAATCAAATTTATGTTCAACAGGGAACAAATGGTATGTTTTACATGTCAAAGGATACTGTTTGTCCGGGCGAACAGGTTAGTTTTGGTTTAAATAATAATTATACTTTCATTAAATGGATGTTTAGTGATGGTACGTTTTCAACAAACCAGTACCCGACACACTCTTTTTCTGGCACAGGAACTTTCTGGGAAAAAATGATTTGTAGTACCCCTTGTGGAAACGATACCATCAAAAGAAAATTGGTGGTAACAAATTCTCTTTTACCTAATGCAGGTTTTTCTTTTTATCCTGCTCCTTCAGCTTGTCCGAACAAAACCATATCTTTTAACCCAACTGATTATTCAGGAACCCAATTGTGGAATTTTGGCGATGGGGTTACATCCACGGTGTCTTCTCCTAATCATAAATACACCACACTTGGTATTAAAACAATAACCCATTCTGTAACCAACTCATGTGGAAATACATCAACAACAACACAAACTATAAGTATTGACACTACTATATTTCCGACCAATGCAAACTTTGGATACAGCCCTAATACTCCTGTTTGTCCCGGAATACAAATTAGTTTCAATTCCTATAATAGCGAAGGACTATGGTCCTGGAATTTCGGAGATGGAATATCTGCCACAGGCCAAAATCCAAAACACACCTATACCAGTGCTGGAAGTTATGTGGTAACGCATACCATCACTAATGAATGTAATAATAGTTTTTCGAAATCAGATACGCTTATTATTTCTGATACAATCGCTCCTGATCCTAACTTTAGTTTTTATCCAAATCCGGCATGTCCAAATGATTTAATTTCTTTTAATCCTTCGGAGTACAATGGTAAAACCTATTTATGGGATTTTGGCGATGGCAGTACTTCTTCATTGAAATACCCAAGTCATCAATACGCAACAACAGGAATTAAAACAATTACCCTTACTGTCAAAAACTTTTGTAACATTCAACGAACATTTACGCAAACGGTAACTATCAGCGGAGGACTTCCGATTACTATTTACGGAAATATGAATGCCTATCCCCAGGTTGCCTGTCACAATCAGCCAATTAGTTTTGATGCCGGTAATTGGGGTTTCCCAACATATATCTGGAATTTTGGGGATGGTGTAATTGATACAACTGCGAATGCAAACTTTACACATAGTTATGCAAATGTTGGAACCTATACTGCCCAGGTTACCATTGCCAATAATTGCGGAAGCGATACGACACTTCAAAAAATTATTTCAATTAATAGTTCCAGTGTATTCCCTAATTATCCGCTGAATGCTTATCCACAAACTGCTTGTCCAGGTGAAAATGTGAATGTGAATGCACCTTGGGGATATCCAACCTACTCATGGAATATGGGAGATGGAAGTCCGGCATTTTCCTCATCCAATAATTATATTACTTATAGTTATAGTGTCTCAGGTTCTCATATTATTGCTGTAACAGTTACCGATTATTGTGGGAATGATTCTATATATAAAGACACTGTAACTGTTGGTAACAGCACCTATTTCTGTTCCACGGCTGCATGTTCCACAAGTGTTTATGCCGCATCTCCTTCTTGTCCCAATTCAAATGTGAGCTTTAATGCACAATCTGGATATGCCTGGTACAAATGGGTTTTTGGTGATGGCGACACACTCATCTCTTCCAGCTACCAGGTAACACATCCATATGATACAGTTGGAACATATAATTATTCAGTTACAATTACCAATTTTTGCGGAAAGGATACAACTTTATCTTCATCAGTTGTGATTGATAATTCCTCACAAGTGCCATCCTGGCTGAACCTGTATGCTTATCCCGACGTTGTGTGCCCCAATCAGGCTGTAACATTCAATGCTGATATGATGGGTAATTCTAATTCATATGCCTCTTATGAATGGAATTTTGGTGATGGTTATTTGGCCAACGGAACCGGAAATGTTTCGCATACCTACACAACTCCGGGTACTTATAATGTGAGTGTAAAAATTACCAATTTTTGTGGGAACTTCAGTACAATCTATACGACCATTTCTGTTGATACCAGCGCTACCTTCCCGAACTGGATGAGCATGTGGAACAATCCGAGTCCAGCTTGTCCGGGTAGTCCGGTTAGTTTGGAAACAACTGCAGGATATTCTTCTTACCAATGGAGTTTTGGTGACGGAACTTCTGTAACCACATCTACAAGTATGGTTTCTCACGTGTATGCCTCTACAGGAAATTATTATTCTTCTGTTATCGTTACTAATTCTTGCGGAAATTCAGTTACACTTTATAAAACAGTTAACATAAACAATACAGTAACTATTAATAATTTGGATATTTACTTGCCTAATAATCCGGCATGTCCGGGCGATGTGGTCATGCTGAATGTTAATACAGGTGGCGCTGGCGGAATGGGTGGCGGTTCAAACGCGGGAATTACATTTTCGTGGGATTATGGTGATGGCAGTCCTATCGATACTACTATAGGTACAGGATCCTCACATGTTTATGCCTCTGCCGGAATATACAATGTAGTGGTTACCGCAACCAACACGTGTGGCAATTCAAAAACAGCCGGAAAGCTCGTAACAATAAACACCAATTCGTCACCACAATTTAGTCCCTGGACATTTGGTGTTCTCACAGAAAATTCACAATCTGTGAGCGCAGTCTGTCCGGGAGATATTATGGTATTTTACTTTGAAGGGATCAATAGCAATAATGTTTGGAATTTCGGTGATGGAAGCACCGGAACAGCCATAGATATATTTGTTCGCAGCGATGGAGTTACTGTAACAACCATCAAACATGCTTATGCAACTCCGGGTACTTACAATTATTCATTAACCCTTACTAATAATTGTTTAAACAATACCACGCTTTCAAAATCAATTGTTGTTTCAACTGGAATGTTAATCAGCGGAGGGTTTATGATTCAACCACCATCCAGCACACTTGGTTATACAACCTGCGGGCAGATCAGCTTTGTTGCTTTTGGAGGCAATTCTTTCACCTGGGATTTTGGTGATGGATATATATTAACAACCGTTTCTCCAACTATGGGACATTCCTATACAAACTCCGGTAACTATACCGTGAAAGTAACAATTACCAACGGATGCGGAAACAGTGCCACCTATGTTAAAACACTTATTGTTAACGGAATGGGCGGAACAAGCGTAGGTACTTCTTCAGTTGTCCCTCCGACCTGTAATGGAGGAACTAATGGTAGTGCAACAGCTACCGTTACTGGCGGTCAGGCACCTTATACGTATGTATGGTATGATAATCTTGGTCAATTAGTTTCTTCAAGCGTTTCAGCTACTAATCTAACCCCGGGAACATACATGGTTTCTGTAACAGATAACAATGGGTGTGCCGGCAGCACTGCAGTAGTAATTACTAACCCGGCTGAGGTAGCATTTACAGTTTCTTCTACATCATCAAGTTGTGGAGGATCAAGTGGAACGGCTTCTGTTTCGGGAATATCAGGTGGAACAAGTCCTTATACTTATTTATGGGAGGATGGACAAACCACTTCCACCGCTACAGGATTAACAATGGGGACTTATTCTGTTACTGTTTCTGGCGCTAATGGATGTTCAGCTTCCGGATATGCAAGCATCAGTGAAAGCGGGACAACACTATCAGTAGCTTCAACTACAAATGTTACCTGTAATGGCGGAACTAATGGCGCAGTCAATATTTCTGTTTCCGGTGGAACAGCTCCATATTCTTATGTTTGGTCCAATGGTGCATTAACACAAAATATCAGCGGAGTAATTTCCGGAAATTATTCAGTGGTTGTTACTGATGCAGGAGGATGTCATTCCACTATCAATGCAAGTATTTCAGGCCCATCGGCTATCAATGTGAATGCTACTTCAGCTGTTTCACCTACTTGTGGAAACTTTAACGGAAGCGCAATTGCAAATGTAACAGGTGGAACTTCTCCCTATACTTATTTATGGCCAAATGCGGCAAATCAAACCACACAAACAGCGACAGGTCTTCCAGCGGGAACCTATACTGTTAATGTTACCGATGCTGTGGGATGTACAAAAACAGGGGCTGTTTCTTTAAGTAACGCCAATGCCCCTGTTATTACTTCTGCTGTTTCCCAGGTGAGTTGCAACGGATCAGGTAATGGTGCGGTTGATCTGACGGTTACGGGCGGTACAGGTCCTTACCTTTACACTTGGAATCTTCCATCACCGCAAACCAATAATCAAGATGTAAATACTCTTGCTCCGGGAACTTATTTTGTTCAGATTCTTGATGCATCAAGTTGTTCAAGTTTTCAAATATTTACTATTACCCAACCCTCTGTACTGGCAACAACAGTAACTAATACAAGTGTAACTTGCAGTAATACAGATGGAACTGCTACAGCAGCACCAACAGGAGGTAACACCCCATATACTTATTCCTGGACAGGAGGCGGCCAAACTACGCAAACCGCAACAGGTCTTGCTCTAGGAGG
>MEPB01000052.1 GCA_001769385.1 Bacteroidetes bacterium RIFCSPLOWO2_12_FULL_35_15
TGTTGATTTCGCTTTTCTCAGCACGATGGTCAGTTCGAGTAATTTCGCTTTTCGCGAAATTGTATCGAGAACTTTTAAAAACAAACAAAACTCCAAAAATGTTCTCGATACATTTCTTTCGCTACCGCTGCAGAAACACTCGAACTGACTTCATCGAAATATTAAGGAATCCGTCATTGCTAGCCAGTTTGTTGATTTTGCTTTTCTCAGCACGATGGTCAGTTCGGGTAATTTCGCTTTTCGCGGAATTGTATCGAGAACTTTTGATAGTAAAAATTATCTCAGGAAATGTTCCCCGATACATTTCTTTCGATACCGCTGCAGAAATACTCGAACCGACTTCATCGAAATATTAAGGAATCCGTCATTGCTAGCCAGTTTGTTGATTTCGCTTTTCTCAGCACGATGGTCAGTTCGGGTAATTTCGCTTTTCGCGAAATTGTATCGAGAACTTTTAAAAACAAAAAACCTCAAAAAATGTTCTCGATACATTTCTTTCGCTACCGCTGCAGAAACACTCGAACTGACTTCATCGAAAGATTAAGGAATCCGCCATTGCTAGCCAGTTTGTTGATTTCGTTTTTCTCAGCACGATGGTCAGTTCGAGTAATTTCGCTTTTCGCGGAATTGTATCGAGAACTTTTAAAAACAAAAAACCTCAAAAAATGTTCTCGATACATTTCTTTCGCTACCGCTGCAGAAATACTCGAACTGACATTACAGTAAAAAAAATTCTTCTCTCGTAATTCCCCAAAAAGGGTTGCCTCTCTTTTTGAAACTTTTCAAAAATATTTTTTGTACCATTTGATTGTCTCGTTCGTTATAGATGCAAACACGATCAAATGAGACACACACTAAAAAATAAATTATTTGTTTTAGCATTTAGCATTACAAGTATTTTATGTTTCGGCCAGCAAAACAGGTCGGCTATATGCCGTTTAGGCGAAATAAGGAATGATTCGTTACTTCCTTATATTCAATCTTTAGAAGTTGATTGTAACAAAGATGTAAAAAACTATCTTCAAAAAGCGGATCAGCTTACTGCCCTTAAGCAGATTGAATTGAAGAGTAATGCGAGTTCTGAAGAGTGGGAAGCTTTATTCAGGAAAATAAAAACTCAGACAACATTAAAAACAATTGTGTTTAATGAAAATAGATTTTCATCATTACCTTATGGTTATGAGGGTTTGTATTCGATTGAGAATTTGACATTTAAAAATAATGAGGACTTTGATTATACCGCCTTATTGGATCAATTAATTACACTTCCGAATTTGAGTGATCTGACGCTGGAAGTAGTTACCATTTTTGAATTGCCGGATAAATTAGGACAACTTAAAAACCTTACAACACTCAGGATAATTAATACGGATGAAGCAATTTCTAAAAATGACACATCACTTTTTTCAGTTGAAAAAGAGCCTATCACATTTGATTATTATCTCCATAAAGGCAACAACAAATTTGCTGCTGTAAAATATACGGCCATGGCCGGTGAAATTGATAGCGATGAATATAAAGAATTATCAAAACGATTTAATACAACGACTAATTTTGCTGACGCAGGTGTTTCATTTACCCCCAAATATGTAAATGTAAATCCTCCAATTAAAGGCATTGATGTAGAGAGGACACATTATACTATTAATCCTCAAATTGAAAATATTATTACCTATCCAAGCGGCACAAAAATTCTGATCCCGACAAATGCTTTTACTGATAAAGAAGGAAATCCAATAACCTCAAGCATAACAATCAGTTATCGTGAATTCAGGGATCCGGTAGATTTTTTAGTAAGTGGGATACCAATGAAATACGATACTGCAGGAGAAATTACAAATTTTGAATCAGCGGGAATGTTCGAGCTGACTGCCAGTTACAAGAACGATCCTATCCAGGTTGCAAAAGATAAAAATATTAACATGAATTTTGCTTCCACAAGCAAGGATTCTACTTATAACTTTTACACTTTCAATGATAGTAGCGGGAACTGGGAGTATTTATATAAGCCCCAATCGGTGACCAGTAAAACAATTATCAAATTGAGCCCGCCAACTCCAGCATTTCAGTTTTATAAAAATTATGTTTACTACAATAAAAATTATTATGATTCTACCAGATTCGACAAGCGTTTTGATGATAATAAGTATGTGTACACCAATTTCAAAAAAAATAAAGGTGGAAATAATTTCGAATATCGGATATCCAGAAAAAACCGCAAAAAATCAATGTATTCGTTGATTAAAATAAATAATGTTCGTAAAACAAAGGATGGAACAGTGTTATTTAAAGTGAGTTATATTAATACTTCCCATCCCGAAATGAATGCCTTTAACAATGTATATTTTGCTTTGAATGAAAATATGAGTGCAGCAGAGTTCAGGCAAAAATATGCGCGTAAAAAATTTTATAACGATATACGTGTAAGCACTTCAGGTGGAGATGTTGATTTAGAGTTAAAAGACAATCAATCCATAAAAAATATTTCAGCAAATCTTGTATCCATTAATGGAAAAGGAAAAGTGCAGGATGTGAAAAATCTGAATTCCAAAATGAAACAATATAGCAGAAGATTAAAAACCCGTGAAAAAGTGTTCAACAGATCGTTGGCAAAAGGAAAATTGACTCATAATATTATTGAAATAACAGATACCAATCAACTCAGGATGCTTGCTTTTAAGGAAACAAAAAAGTTAATGAATGCAGCTGAATTGAAGATGTCGCATGCAGAATGGAAGGAATATTGCAAACAAGCAGAAAAAAACAGAATAGAATGGATGAAGCAAACCAATTCCGTAAAGCTTGCTCAAACAGAAAAGGCAGAAGCAAATGCTTCAAATCTTGTCCAAAATTTATCATTAAGCGGAACAGGAATTTATAATTGCGATCAAATTCAAAGGTTAAAACAACCCGTAGAAGTTTTTGCGAGATACAAAACACCTGAGAACGAAAAGCTAAGACCCAAATCCGCTTATATACTTGACAAGACAACAAACTCGGTTTTTCAATACGATGGTCATTATGGTTTTAGTGCCAGCAAAATAGCATTTAGTAAAAGTAATAATGCTCAAAATACATTATTGGCAGTGAATGAGGATGGTTCATTAGCAATATATAAAACGGAGCAATTCAAAAAAAATAATTTTAAAAATAAAAACAGTTTTGATTTCGTGGTTACAAAAATTAATTCCAATTTTACATCAGTAAGTGATCTTAAAGCATTGATCGGTTTTTAAAATAATATAAACTCAAACTCATGCATTCGGTATTCATTTACTGAATGCATTTTTTATTTAATAAATGAAATGTCGACCACTTCGACTTCGCTCAGTGTAAACTCCGCGGAGGAATCTTTATATTTATTAGAATAATTATAAAGGAGCATTGGGATTTTTTCAAAGACTCCAAATAAAGAAGAATTGCAGAAAAAAAATAAACGGTTTAATAAATACAGATGAAAAAAATTAGCATAGTACTTTTTCTGTTTGCATCATTCTTGCAAACGGCTGTTTCTCAAACTAAATTGTTAACGATGGAGGAAGCCGTTGTTAAACAACGAACAACACTTGCCCCTTCAAAATTAAAGCAATTGATGTGGGTAAAAAATACAAGTACCTATTCATATATTGAAACCAGAGATAAGGAGGAGGTTTTGGTGATCGGTAATACTAGTAATACAAAATTGATCGCTGTTGTTTCTCTCAATCAATTCAATAATTCATTAGAAAAAGCAAACCTGGAAGCTGTAAAAAGTTTTCCTCCCATCGCCTGGGAAAACGAAAAACAATTTTCGTTTACAAATAAAAAGCAACGTGTGGCATTTAATATTGATTCCAAAACAACTAAGATTTTACGAACAGATGATTTTGGTGAGGGAGCCGAAAATCAGGATGTAGCAGCCAAAACAAACCATGTTGCTTTTACAATAAAAAACAATTTATTTGTTTTTGACGGAAAAAATAATTTAATCGTTACGAATGATGCAGATGAGAATATTGTAAACGGTCAGTCTGTTCATCGTGATGAGTTCGGTATCAGCAAAGGAACATTTTGGTCGCCAAATGGCGATTTACTTGCCTTTTATCGTATGGACCAAACAATGGTTACCGATTATCCAATCATCGATTGGACAAGTCGTCCCGCAAAAAACAATAACATTAAATATCCAATGGCCGGAGATAAAAGTCATGAAGTAATGGTTGGTATTTACAACAGTAGCACCGGGAAAACGGTATTCCTAAAAACCGGAGACCCTAAAGAGCAATATTTGACGAACATCGCCTGGAGCAAGGATGAACAGCATCTTTATATTGCCGTTCTGAATCGTGAACAAAACGAAATGAAATTAAATTCATACAGTACAGTTACCGGATATTTTGAAAAAACGTTGTTCGAAGAAAAACAGGATAAATACGTTCATCCAATGCATTCAATGGTTTTTTTACCAAATACTTCAAATCAATTTATTTGGCAAAGTGAACGTGATGGATACAATCATTTGTATTTGTATAATAATGACGGAACACTTATAAAACAACTTACCAAAGGGAACTGGATCGTAACTGACTTTGCAGGATTTGATAGTAAAGGAACAAAAGCATTTTATACCTCCACTACCGAAAGTGGCATTACACGCAACTTCTACAGTGTGGAAATAAAATCGGGAAAAACAGCGCGACTTACAAAAGGAGAGGGCACACATACAATTGTGTTTAACAGCAATGGAAATTATTTTATTGATAATTTTCAAAGCACTGAAATTCCTCGTAACATAAATGTAAATAGTACCAATGGGAAATCATCAAAGCAAATTTATACTGCGTCAAATCCGCTTAAAGATTTTCAATTGGGGCAATTGAATATTTTTAAATTAAAAAGCGAAAATGGTGATGATCTGTTTTGCAGATTATTTAAACCTGTAAATTTTGATTCAACAAAAAAATATCCCACAATTGTTTATTTATACAATGGGCCGGGTGTACAATTGGTTAACAACACCTGGAATGCAGGTGGAGACCTGTGGTTTCAATACATGGCCGAGCATGGTTTTGTAGTTTTTACCATGGATGGCCGTGGTAGTTCAAACCGTGGATTGGCTTTTGAACAAGCTACATTTCGTCATTTTGGTACTGTTGAGATGAAAGATCAATTACTTGGTATTGATTATCTGAAAAGTTTAAAATATGTCGATGCCGGCCGAATGGGTTTATTTGGTTGGAGTTATGGAGGATTCATGACCACAAGTATCATGACACGTTATCCTGATATTTTCAAAGCAGCTGTTGCAGGGGGACCTGTAATTGACTGGAGTTATTACGAAGTGATGTACACAGAACGTTACATGGATACTCCACAGGAAAATCCTGAAGGATACAAAGAATCCCGTACTATCAATTATGTTGACAGCCTGAAAGGAAAATTAATGATCATTCATGGAACTCAGGATCCGGTGGTGGTTTGGCAGCATAGTTTAATGTTTCTGAAAGAATGTGTGGATAAGAAAAAACAAGTGGATTATTTTGTTTATCCCGGTCACGAACACAATGTTATTGGTAAAGACCGGGAGAACTTGTATCAAAAAGTGACTGATTATTTTATGCAGAATTTATAAATATAGATTACCTCGCAACATTAAATACCGCAATGAAGCCGGTTTTATGATTTTTTATTCTTAAAACCATACTATTTTCTTGCTTTTCAGAAACTATACGGATTCAAAGACGTATATACAGGCACGTTCTTAAATAGAAAGGAGGGTATTGTGATTTTCAAAGATACCAAAAGCAGATTGTTTTTATTCTTCATTATTACTACACTGATCACTTATGTTTATCCCTATGGTCTTTCATTAAGCATGTTTCAGCGACAAAATCACGATTCTGTTTCTGTAGAAACATTAGATCTGGAGGGCATTCAAAAACGAGGAAAACTCATTGCACTTACCGATAATGGCTCCACCAGTTTTTATATATACAAAGGTGATTCGATGGGATATGAATATGAATTGTTAGACGCGTTTACAAAAGAAATGGGGCTTAAACTCGAAATGAGGGTGGCTAAAAATATGAATGCTATTTTTGAACAACTCAATAATGGGAGTGTTGATATTATTGCGGCTAATTTAACTGTCACAAAAGAAAGATTAAATAGTGTAAATTTTACCGAGCATCTTTTGTTGGCCCGACAGGTACTTATTCAAAGAAAGCCCAAAGGATGGGAAAATATGACATCTAAAGAATTGGATACAAAATTAATTCGAAATACAATTGATTTGAATGGGAAACGAATTTATGTTAGAAAAGCATCCTCTTTTTATACTAGATTAACTCATCTTTCTGAAGAAATAGGTGGTAAAATAAACATCATTGAAGTCCCGGGAGAAAATGATACGGAGACATTAATAAGCAAAGTTGCCAAGGGAGAAATAGATTATACCGTGGCTGATGAAAATGTGGCCCTGAGTAATCAAACATATTATTCAAATATAGATATCGCCATGGCTATCAGTTTTCCGCAAAAAATTGCCTGGGCAACAAGAAAACAATCATCTGCATTAACAAAAAAATTAAATGAATGGATTCTTAAAAGAAAAAATTCCAATGAAAATCTGGTGATATATAATAAATATTTCAAAACCCCCAAAAAATCAGATCGAGGAAACACCCGACAATACATTTCTTCAGGAGGGAGCTTAACGTCACAATATGATGATTTGATTAAAACCTACAGCAAAAAAATTGATTGGGACTGGGAACTTTTAGCTTCAATGATTTATCAGGAATCACATTTTTCTCCAACAGCCCGATCGTGGGCAGGAGCAAATGGGCTTATGCAGCTTATGCCGGGTACTGCCAAACGCTACGGTTTAGACACGATAGATGCTACTGCAGAGCAGAGTTTAAAAGCAGGAACAGATTACCTTGTTGATCTGGATAAATATTGGCGGGGATATATTTCTGATAAACAGGAACGAATTAAGTTTATCCTTGCATCTTATAATGTTGGTTTGGGCCATGTTATTGACGCGAGGAACCTGGCTATCAAACATGGTAAGAATAAAAATATTTGGTACAATAATGTGGAAAGTATGATATTACAAAAATCAAATCCGATGGTATATACTGATCCGATTGTAAAATGCGGATATTGCAGGGGACAAGAAACATTTATCTATGTAAAAGAAATATTAAGCCGATATACATTTTATAAAAATAATCACCTCAGTACCGATGCCCTGGTAAAAAATTAAATCTGTTTCTGTTTTTTGAATAGTTTTGGGATATAATTTATAATTTTGAATCATGAGCAAAACTAACTGGTCAGAAGCACTTAAGCCTTTACTAAAAAAATACAAAGGCAAAACACATCCTTTACAATCAAAAAATTTATATCAATCTGTGGTGATGGTAATATTGTCGGCACAGGATTCCGACAAACATATTAACGAAATAGCACCCAAACTTTTCAAAGCTTTTCCGGATATGAGATCATTATCAAAAGCTGATGCAGAAGCATTGTTTCCTTTTGTAAGCAGTGTACGTAACTTTGGTAATAAAACAAAATGGTTAATAGAATTGGCACAAACAGTTAAGGAGGATAAAAAAATTCCTCTTACTATGGAAGAGTTAATAGAGTTGCCAGGCATTGGCAGAAAATCTGCAAATGTTATTATGCGTGAAGCAGGTGTAAAAGCAGTAGGCGTTATTGTTGATCTTCATGTGGTAAGAGTCGCGCCACGTTTAGGCATTGCAAGCGGCACAAGCCCTATAACAATAGAAAAAGAAATTATGGCTAAAATACCGCAAAAAGACTGGGGTGAAATTGGAATGGCCATTTCTTTTTTAGGTCGTGAAACATGCAGGCCGACAAATCCTAAACATGATGAATGTGTTGTGAACAAAAGTTGTGAATATTATAAATCCCTGCAATAAGATCAGAAAATTAATTTGAAAATTGTTATTCAGAATTAATTTAAAGCATCAATTGAGCAAAAATTCTAAAAACAAAAGCTAACTTTGTAAAAATCAGGTTTCGTAGTTCAACGGATAGAATAGAAGTTTCCTAAACTTTTGATCCCAGTTCGATTCTGGGCGAAATCACGTTTAAACCTCAATAGAATCAAGCTATTGAGGTTTTTTAATGAAGTCAAGCCTTTTAAAAATTGTTTCCGCTTACTTCCGCTCATTCCTGCTTAAAAATGTTGCAGTAATGTTGCAGTAGAGCTATGTTTCAGGAGTGCTTTCCTTTTTTTGTGGATTGTTTTTTTCATTCAAAAACTTGATCACATCAACCTTTTTTTTGCGGGTCGTCTTTGCGTATATCATCGTTGTTTTTATTGTCCTGTGCCCCATTAAGCTGCTGATTGAAGCTATATCTACACCATGTTCAAGCGAATTAGTTGCAAAAGAATGACGTGATGAATGAAAACTCAGCTTCTTATTAATTCCAACAAGTTTGGCGATTGTCTTAAGATGATCGTTTGTTTTTTGGTTTGTTAACATAGGCAAAACTAATCCAGTCTCTTTTCGATGCGATTCGAACCGGTGGAAAATTTCAATTGCAACATCAGTCATTGGGATTTCTATATAGTCCTTTGTTTTCGTTTGAAATAGGCTAATCCAATAGATGCCATCATTATCAATATTGACCATGCTTTGATTTAATTGAAAAGCATCTGAATATCTTAATCCTGTCGCACAGGCGAAAATATATGCATCACGTACTCTCATTAATGATTCCCTGCCATCTAAGGGATGGGTTCTTAATAACTCAACTTCATCATTAGTTAAAGAAACCCTGTTTGCTGGTTTGATAGTCTTCAGCCTAAAACTTAAAAATGGATTGTTAGGAATGATTTCTTTTCTATAAGCGGCATTTACAACGGATTTTATTTTTCGAATATATGTTGTACACGTATGGTAACAAACGCACTTTTTTGTTTTAGGGTTAGGTATTGTTAGTAAGAAATTTTCAAAACGCTCTAAAAATTTACCAGATAATTCATTCATTTTTATACTTTGTAAGCCATACAGTTTTAAGAATCTATCTAAATGATTCTTTACTTTGGTATAATGTTTTATAACTCCTATTCCATATTCATCTGGACGCAGTTTAATTTCATCAACATAGTGTTTGTAGTAGGTCATAAACTCCATTTCGGGATGAGTAGCTTTTTTATTATCATAAGCGTTTTTTATACTTTTAGCTGATAAAGGCTGCCCGGTTCTTTTTAAAGTTTCATAAATATGTCTTACTTTTTCTTCTACTTTTTGTAACTCATTATTCCGGGATGTGTTTATTTTTTTTGTATCGTTAAAACGCTCTTTTTGAAAATCCCAATCAGATTCATTAACTGATTTTAGTTTTAAGGAAATTAATGCCTTATCTCTTTTCAATAAAATGCGAGCATAAACGGAACACTCACCGATGATTTTTCCTTTTTTCTTTTCGAGAAGAAATCGAACCGATACTGGTATGTTGTATAAAACCTCCATTTAAGCAAATATTTAAAATTCAAATTCATTTTTATCCAACAGTTTTTTGAAATCGCTTAACTTGTAGTAGAGTTGTTTCCCGGTGAACGTACTCTTACGAACTTTGCCAGTTTTGCGAAGTTTAAGTAGGGTACTTCGAGATAAACCTGTAATAGATATTGTCTCTTTCTCAGAAATCCAATCACCAAAGGTTGTTTGCTCTTTCTGAATCTTATCTAACGTTTCAACGATAGAATTCATTGATGCTTGCACGGCATCCAGCTTTTCAATAATACTGATGTTAATTTCGTTTTGCAATTTAGGCTTCTCGATTTATTGGAATAAAATAGATGTAATTATTTTTGGATGTGAGATTGCTGGGATGTGGAAATAAAAAAGCAGGGAAACAAAACACGCTTCCCTGCAATTATTATTTTATTGTTTTTTTACTCTTTTAGAAATGCCATTGAGTATGGTTAGTAAATAATCGTTCTCGTTGGTATTAGCATCCTTCCACATTTTAAAACCTGTGGGACTTTTTGTTGCACCAATTGAAAGATCTGCTTTGGCACCTGCATAATCGTTGATACAAAACTTTGAATATCCTCTTTCAAGGTAATATGGATAATCATTGTAACCATCTAAACTATCACCTTCCAGTTCTATTGCTTTTGTAAAGTCCTCAATTGCTCCAGCATTATCTCCTTTGAATGATTTGCCAAGACCACGGCTGTAGTAATAGTATCCATTACCTTGTATACCCATTGCATTGGGATATTGTTTTAAAATAGCAGCGAACATTTCAGTTGCTTTATTTTCACCACAAAACTTCAATGGGTCTTCAGCAGCTTCCTTCAATAACCCATTAATTGCTTTCTGTGATAAACCTGGCTCTACTTCAGGTACTTCGTCAGCTTCAACTTTATTGGTTTGCTCGGTATCATACAAGTACCAATTAGCGATGTCGATAAGCTGCTCCTGATCTTCTCTATCAAAATCCATCAGGTTCTCATTCTCGATGCACTGCTCTATTGTTGTGTATTTACCGCTTTGGATGTCGTGTTGTAAATTTTCAAGTGCACAGATGAAATCTGTACTTTTCCAATCACCGTCTGCTTTTTGGACGTAGGTTCTCTTTTTAGATTTCTTATTAAGATCAACAGTAGCTATGTCAACGAGTTGCTGTTTATCTATTACATTACAATCTATAAAGTAGCGGTTCTCTTTGCATTCTTCAATGGTAGTATATGCGCCATCTTGGATACCACTTCTAATTTCTTCCAGCGCGAATATGTAGCACGGTTGGTTGCTCGCCTTAAGCCTCTTACTAAGTGAAAGAAAGCTCTTGCCTTTCCAAGCGTCATCTCCTTCCGATACAACATCTTCTAAACTTTTGACTTTTGCGGCAGTCACCCTTTGCTGAGTTCGTATCTGATACTTGTCAGCATGAATTTGTTTCTTTTTCATGCTGCAATTTGGGAAAGGTTTTATGTGTGGGCAGTACAGTAAAACTACAGTAGGAAAATACTGTTGCTATTGGGGAACATTAAGAGGATAAAGTAATAGTATGAGTTACCTTTTTACGCTATTCCTTCGGAATGAAGTTAAAAAAGAGCTTTCTTTTACAGGTATTTTTTGATCTTTAACTTTTTTGTTTATTACAAATACTTTGTACAACACCTCCCCGATTGGAGTAGCATCGCCTTTTTCGTCAAAACCTAAAAACAAAGTTGTTTCTCCTTTGTAATGAATTAATTGACCAAATTTCTCACAAAACTCTTCTAAAGATTTCGTCCATATTAAACATTGGGAGACCTGCTGTGAAGTATCCTTTACCGCTGTGCTTTTTTTTGACTTAGTATTACCTCGTTCTACTTTGTTAACAATATCAAATATTTCTCGTAATATTTTAAATATTTCTTGTTTATTAATCCTTCCGTTGGCAAGAGTAAGTGTCTCATCCCTGATTAGTTCCCCAAAGAAATTTTCAAAATTTATAGTTTCGCCTTTTCGTTTTACATTATTATGCCATCCAATCCGATGCGGTATCGTTACTTTCTCCTCCACCTGCTTTTTTTGTTTAGGTTTATTTTGGGCGTCTGATATTGTGAGGGAGTTATTGTATTTCAAAAAAACATTTTTGTAATCGGAAACAAAAACATCAACTACTTTTTTATACTCATTACATTCAGCCGGGTATAGTATTGTTATTGAAGGGCCTAATTTCGTATTCTTTACTACTTCATTCATAATTGCAGGACTATTCTTTTCCAAGCATTTTGTTACCCCTTTTTCGAGTTGGAGAAAAATATTCCATTTTTCGGAATTAGGAATATTACTAACGAGCAATTTTAATAATACATCATCCCATGCATCTCTAATTTCATTAATTGACTTAAATACATTTTCTATTGATGTTGCCTTTTCTTCATTTGTTCCTTCTGCTGAGTTAAGGATGTAATCTCTGACAAATGTTGGTTGTTGCAATGCGAACAGTTTGTTTTCCAACTTTTCAGCTATCTCAAATACTTCTTTCATATTCTAATTTTTCAGAAAATTAATACAAATATTTCTTACATACAACTACAGTAAAACTACAGTACAGATCCCCTCTTGAACTTTCTGTTTTTTTGTAAAAAATTAAAACATACTTATTTATGGAATCAACTACAAAACATCCAAACAATGATCAGTTGCCAGGTGCAACAGAGCGTCATGTGTACAAGGAATCCAATTTTTTGAAGTTCCTTGAGTGGACGACAATATTAAGAAATGCAAGCGGTGGTGAACGTGTTTGTCATTTCGGATGTGGTGATGGCAGTTTACTCGAACTGGAATATCGGAACAGGGCTGGAACAGCCAGCTATATCGGTTTGGATAGCGATTCTGCACTAATTGAAGCCAACAAAACGAAATGGCAACAGTTAGATTGGGCACAATTCATAACAGCTGATTTAGCTTCAGGAGGAAATGACTACAGTGCATTTTTAAATATTGAAGCAGATACCGTGGTGGCATTCAATGTTCCTAAGACATTGAGAAAAATTCCAATGTACCACTACATTCAAAATTTATACATGTGTGGAAATTTGGATGCAAGGTATTATCTGCGACTACCAAAAGCAACGGATCATGTCGCAGAGGGAGATCTTATTCACTTTATTAATCAATATTTCATTGTTGTCAATAGGTTTGGACTGCACGGTTCTATTGAAGATTTCAAACCATTAATGAACGACTGGCAACGTGAAATGTGCGAAGGCCTGTTACAATATTACAGTCCAGAGATAGTATCGGGTTTTATGTCACCATTTTTTCCTGACCAATGCCAGCAAACCCTTTGGGTGCTTAAACGAAAACTAACAATTTAAAATATAAACGATGAAAAGTAAAAACAAATCCCCCCCAGCGACACTGTAGTGTAAGATAATTAAAGAAAGTATTAACCACAAAACCCATTAAAAATGGAAGAAAACAATAACGGGTCTGAGCCACAAACAAATGGTGATGACCAAACTAAAGTAAATACTGGATCAGAAAACAATGTTCCGATAGAAAATGAAGCGGATGCAACTCCTCTTTCAAACAGTGATGTTCCTGTAGTTGAAGTAGCGGAAGTAAAAGCAGAAGAAAAAATTTCTGAAACAGCTTCAGAAGGAGATGATGCAGTCGTAACTCCTGAATCGATTGTTGACGCTGATGCTACAAAATTATCAGAGGATGCGAAGGGTGAAACGCTTACCGCTGCCGAAAGTGTAACATCGAGTTTAGAAAAATTGCCTGTACGTGCAATTCCACTTACTTCTCAAGTAAGTGACGATTCGATTGAAGAGCTTTACAAGGATGCTGTACACCTTGACAACCCTAACCTCGATGCTGTTTTTGAGGAAATTGAATCATCCGGCAGAGGTGGTGGGGCGAGGTTTGTACCTAATGTTGATCCCAACAGGGTAATTAAAACTTACCAGCCAAGAAAGGGTGAATTTATTATCCTTCCAATAGGTCGAAACAGCGATAAGCCATCAGAAGGTGGTTTAATTGGTTCTTCTCCTGTTGAGTTTGGATTTGGTTTTAAGTTCTTCAGAGCACATCATAAGCAACAGGTAACCCTTGTTTTAATCAATGGCAAAAGCCTTATTGGTTATGTTTTAAAGGGTGAAGGCAAAGGCGCAAGAAGAGCTTTGTATTTTCCAAAACACATAGCGGAAACTGTGATAGATCTACCAAACAGAGGTAAGCAGTTCAAATTACAGGTGGCAAAATTCCTTGTTGGATAATGTAACCATTGTGCGCCTGCATTGGAAGCAGGCGCACATAAATTAAATTAATGTCAAACAATTTAAAACTTAAAAAAAATGTTTAAAATAAAAGGAATTCTATTTCATGTTGGCTCGTTACAAGAGTTTAGCAGCAACATGATTAAAAAAGAATGTATAGTATCACGAATGGGTGCAGGAGCTTATCCCAATTTAGTGTTTGAGGTGCTTGGTAAGGATATTGCAAAATTAGATGCGATACCATTAAACAGCCTTGTTGAATTAACCTTCGACATTCATGGTAAATCCTACACAACTAAAGAAGGTCATGCTAAGTACTTCAATGTGTTACGCCTATTCAATGTTGAACCGGTCGTTTCAACCTCCACTACTGCTATTGAAACAACAAAATTAGTTGAAGGAGTAACGACAGACAAAGCAGAATAAAGAAAAAAGATGCCATTGCGCAGGTTGATTTATACAACCTGCGCAAATAGGTATGATTACTAAACTTTAAGATTAAAATTATGAGCAAAAAAGAAAAAAAAGCTGATGGTGAAGATCAACCCGTAGAAGTTCTTTATGGTTTATTTTGGCAATTAACTAAAAAAGAAATTTCGATACACCATGAGGGTTTATTAGAACACCTGCGACAAAGAGGGTTCTGCTGGATACGAATTGATGACAAAAAACGTCTTGTTAAATTAAGCGGTAAAAAAGTTCAGGATGTTGATATTACAGATATAACAGATCATGTTTATCAATACATTCAAACTGAAGTACCTGAAAACCTTGGATACGACTTTAAAAAATCTGATCTATTAAACCTGTTTGTTCGTGGTATTGATAACTACATCAACTTTCCGAAGCTAAGATTGCTTGGTATAAAAGAAATACAATTTCATTTTGATACTAAAACAGAAAGTTTTTTTTATTTTCAAAATGGTGTAGTAAAAGTTACAGCAGATAAAATAAACCTGATTGCTTATTCTGAATTGAATGGTTATGTTTGGAAAAATCAAATCCGACCATATAATATAAACTTATCAAGTGATGGAACTACTGCCGGGGATTTTAAAGAATTTTGTTTTCGTGTTTGCAATAAAGATGTAAAACGCTTCGAAAGCTTACAATCCATTATTGGATATATTCTTCACAGGTATTGGTCTCCTTCATTAACTGTTGTTCCTTGCTTTTTGGATGAAACTATAAACGGCTCTGATGAAGCGCAAGGAGGTACTGGCAAAACAACCATCTGCTTAGCCTTAGGTAAAATCAGAAATATGGTCGATATTGATGGTAAAGATTTTAAACCGGGTGGAAACTTCCGCTTTCAAAGATTAGACTTGGATACAGAAATACTGTTTATCGATGATCTCGATAGAAACACCTCTTTTGAATTTTGTTTTAGTATTGTATCTGCTGGTTTAGAGGTTAATCAAAAGAATAAACCAGCCTTTAAAATACCAAAGGAGCGGACGCCAAAGATTATTATTTCTTCCAACTTCCCACTAAAAAGTATTGCTGGGAATAGCACAGAGCGGAGGAAAGTTGAGTTTGAAGTGTCTTCATATTACAATGCTGAAAACAAACCGTTGCAGGAATTCGGCAGGGAGTTTTTTCAGGATTGGAACGCTGAGGATTATAACTTAATGTTTAATTTTTTTATTTTTTGTACTCAGTATTATCTAAAGCATGGTATTATTCAACCGCCAACAATAAATTATGAATTGCGAAAAGTAATATCTGCTGTCGGAATTGATCTGAAAGAATTTTTAGATTTAAAAATATTAGAAGGTAAAGACAAATTAAATAAAAAAGATCTGCACGAAGAATTTTTAAAAAGCTATACTGGATTAAAAGATTTTTATCGCTCACCTCATAAATTCACACAAAAGGTTCACAAATATCTTAACTATCGTAATATACCTTATCGGGAAACTCCTGCTAATAAGAAGAGTTATATCGAAATGGATTTGTCGGGTGTGCCAACAAATGAAGATGAAGGAGGTGATGGGTGATGACTTTGTTGCAACTGAAACAAAGTATAAGACATTGCATGATGTTGAACACGGATATGTTTTAGTTAACACACCGGAAAAAGAAACTGTACTTCTTAGTAAATTAAATTCCTGTACCTATTTTGTTTTTGATACTGAAACTGGAAGCACTGAATTTGGATCAGCGTTAGAAATACATTCTTTGGAGTTGGTTGGGATTTCATTTGCATTTGCTGTTGGCGAAGCATTTTATTTACCAGTGCCGGAAGACATTGAATTAGCGGATAAACTGTTGCACCCCTACAA
Source organism: Bacteroidetes bacterium RIFCSPLOWO2_12_FULL_35_15 (assembly GCA_001769385.1). Lineage (GTDB taxonomy): Bacteria > Bacteroidota > Bacteroidia > 2-12-FULL-35-15 > 2-12-FULL-35-15 > 2-12-FULL-35-15. Next base: position 16,036 of record MEPB01000052.1, read on the forward strand.
AATATTTTTTGAAAATCCTGACATTTTAAAAATTGGCCATAACCTGAAATTTGATATTAATGTAATGCGTAGGTATGGTATTTCTGTTAACGGTAAAATGTTTGATACTATTATTGCACACTATTTATATGATTCTAATTCTTTACATGGGTTGAAAGAATTATCAAAGAGCATGCTCGGTTATCAGCAAATTGAAATTCAAGATTTAATAGGTGCAGGAAAACATCAAATGTCAATGAGGGATGTAGAACCTATTGAAGCTGCTGTTTATGCTAATGAAGATGCTGATCAAACTCTGCAACTCCATGAGAAGCTAACCCCATTATTAAAGAAACGAAATTTAGAACAATTGTTTGCAAACATTGAAATCCCTTTAATTAAAGTATTGGCAGATATGGAGTATGAAGGTATTAAAGTTGATGCCGAAATTTTGTATTATATGGAGGAAGAAGCGAGAACTGAATTGGACTTGCTTCAGGGAAAAATATTTGAAGCGGCTGGCACAGACTTTACAATCAACTCCAATATTGATTTAGCTGCTGTATTGTTTGAAGAATTAGGATTAGAGCCAATTTTAAAAACAAAAACAGGTGCTAATAGTGTAAGCAAAAAAGTACTAAAAAAATTAGAACGCGAGCATCCTATTATTCCTCTATTACTAAAATATAAGTCAGCATTAAGTGTTGTAGATAATTTTCTTAGCAAGCTACCGATGAACATCCATCCTGTTACTGAGAGGGTTCATACTAATTTCAAACAAGATAGAGTAGTAACAGGAAGACTGAGTTCAGCTAATCCAAATTTGCAGAATATTCCAAAGCAGGATGAAGGTTTTGGCAAACAAATACGTAAAGCATTTGTTGCAAGGGATGAAAACCATGTTATTGTATCAGCCGATTATAGTCAGATTGAGTTAAGGGTTATTGCTCATTACTCTAAAGATCCTGTGATGATAGAAGCATTTAAAAATGATGAAGATATTCATCAGGCAACGGCAGCTAAGATTTTTAAGGTGGCTGGAACTGAAGTTACAAGTCATCAACGTAAGATAGCGAAAACAATAAATTTTGGTTTGAATTATTTAATGTCAGCCAAAACTCTGGCTGAAAGAATTTCAGATGCTACTGGCGAAACTATTGAAGTAAGTGATGCACAAGGTTATATGGATAGATACTTTGCTGAATTTAAAGGTGTAGAAGCTTATCAGGAAGAAGCTTATTATTTAGCTACTATACATGGTTACAGTACTACGTTATTTGGTAGGAGACGTTACTTGCCGGATATTGATTCTCCATTCAAATTTAAAAGGATGTCATCAAAACGCTTAGCTGTAAATACACCAATACAAGGCAGTTCTGCTGATATTATTAAAATCGCAATGGTTGAACTGCATAAAGAGTTATCCTTAACTTTTAAAACAAAAATGGTTTTACAAATACATGATGAGTTGGTTTTTGATGTTCCAAAAGATGAGTTGGATAGAGTAATCCCTATAATTAAAAGGGTTATGGAGGGAGCTGTACAATTGGATGTACCATTAAAGGTAGAAATCAATCATGGTGAAAATTGGTTGGAAGCACATTAATAAAAGGTTTCACACTCTTTTTATAAGATTCATGGGGATTACAATTAGGTTGTGAAAGAGTGAAAGTCATTTAGGTGTCACTTTATAGGGTTTTGAAAAAAATATAAAATCTTAAAATTTACCCACATAGTGAATAGTAGAAAAGAGAGAATTTCCCAAATTTTAAAATTTTTAAAAGAAGAAATTATTTTAAAGGTGTTAAAGGTCAAGAGTGTGAGGCCCCCGATTTTTATTATATAACAAGAGCAATAGTGTTGAGCAAGGTACACCCCAAAAAATTATAATAGTAAATATTGAACATGGCATATCTCATTATGCGTGGGGTGCACCCCACACATCAACGTGAATTTTTGGTTCAATCCCCAAGTATTTTATAGATTCTCTTTTGATCACATCTTTACAAAAATCAATTTTCTTTGCATCCACAACAAGTGAATCGTGAATACTAAACAGCGGCATACCAGGTTCTGCTTTTGCAATTGTTTTAGCTGCCCTATCCAATATGAGTGTGGATTCAATTTTTTGTAATAGGATCGGCAATTTTTCTTGTCCGGCAGATTTATACATTTTAAATACTTCATATACTTCAGGGAATACCTGTTTGAATATACGTTTTGGTAAACCTTGATTACCACCGAGAAACTTATTACTCGAATACAAAACCATATACATCATATCTTTTATTATTTTCTTGTCATCTGATATGGTTACTGCATGTTGTTTTAGTATTTCTGCCATTCCGGTATAGAAATCATTAAATACTAAATTTCTGTAATTCTCGAATTTACTTTGGTTGGCAAGAACATAAGATGCAATAGTGTGTATTGGTAGAGTTTCGGTTAACTGCGGATCAATAGAATTTATACTTATTCGTTCTTGTTTTAATTCAGTGTTATAGAATGAAGAATCTAACAAGCAAAGAGATAAAAAGGGTTGTGATGATTGAATATCCAGATTTGCTAATTGGATGTTTTCGTAGGTTATGAAAGGTCGCACATCCTTTTTAATTTTTGTTAGTAGAGTATGCAATCTCTTTGATGTTGAATCGACAGTAAAATAATAATCCTTCATATCTAATTTGAAAAGGTTTACCATATTCATATTCAGTTTGTGTAGGGCGTTCTTGTTTTTTGCATCAACATCTTTCAGATATAGTTCTAACAGCTTCTGTTTAGCAGATATGAAATCTACTGTCAGCCCCTCATTGAACCACTTATAGAAGTAACTGTATTTGGCGTACATGTCGCGGTTAAACCTGTAAACTTCTTTTAGATTTTTTGTAAGCGTGTATTTTGTAATGTTTACCGGATGTATTATATCATGGTACTTTGGGGCAAATCGGTATGCTTTACTTTTTTCACCGGGAATGTAAGAATTGTCACATTCAATAACACCGTGTTTTATCAGGTAGTTAAGATACTTTTTGTAATTATTGTTTACCTTTTTTAATAGATGGGCGTTAATTGGCACAAAGCCGTCTTTGCGTAAACTATCTTTCTTCTTTGCAGGCAGTTCATACAGCAAACTGCACAGGTGTACAAAGTGATCAATGTGGTATTTGAAATCCGGTGGATTGTTTGTAAGAAGCTCTTTTAGATTAAGGTTCTTTGGTAGAAATTGTATCATGGTATTAAGGGGTTCTTTTTACCTTATATACCTCTGATAAATTTTGTTTCTATTATATGATGGTAATTTTAAATATTTTTAGAAAATAAATTAAATAACTATTGAGATTGCGATTAGTTTAAACTAAATTTAGTTATAATCTTAAACTTATATATTATGCTACCAAAACTTAAAATTGAACAAAAAATTGAAGAACAAAAACCTATTCTTTTAAATCGGCTAATAGTGGATACAAAATTTTCTGTAAGTGACATTAAAAAAATTTCCTTCAATAGAGACACTTATAATGGAGTCTTTGAAATTACAATTGACGGAATTTATAAACAAGCACTCCAATTTCATTATGAAAACAATAAATTTAATTGGGGAATAGAATCTATTGAGATGGGGTTGAGATCACTATGGTCTGACATATTAGACAGAAATAAATCAGTTATTGAACAAAAAATTCAAGATGACCTTGGGATAAATATTGAGAACGCTATGAAAGTTTCGTGTGGTCTGAAGAACATTGTTTATGTATATGAAGAAAATAGCCTGGAGCCAATTACAATTGTTTGTGAGTTTATTGACAACGATCGGATTGTTAGAAGACAATAAATATGTATAATAGTTATACAAAATTGGGTCATTATAATTGCGGTGTATATTCTGGCCTCGCTCACCACTTAAATTTAGTGACAAAATATTTTAGATTTTCTCCTTTAGTAAAAATATTAATTTTAGTTTTTTCATTGTTGGAACACTCTTTTATTGAAAAACTTGCTCTGTGAGGTTCTTTCGTGTCTCTGCTCACAGTTTTCAGCTTAAAGTATCCATATATCCTACCTGATGCGACGGATATAACATATTCTATATTGTGTTCAATATACTTTAGATCCTTTATTTTCCAAGCTCTTTCTGTTGCTTTCTGAATTTTAGATTTGTTCTTTGTATCGTTTTTATCTAAAAGTTTACTGATATTTACTGCTAATAATTTCATTTTTTTAATTTTAATTTGAAACATTTTATTTTTACTTTTCCATAATTGGATCAAATATTAAAAATAATATTGTCCTCACAAACTTTTGAGTTGTTAATTTTATCAAACAATGATAGCAAAGAAAGCATTTAATGATGAAATAAAGAGAATTGAGGGCGAAATAGCTCAAGTTCAGAGATTAGATGCTGTTAACTCTGGGTTACAAGCGTTTAATTGGGTATTTCTTCATCCATATAGCCAAGGGGGCGATATTGGAGTATTAAGTAGGTTTTTAAAATCCGAAAATGCTGAAGAAAAAATATTATCCTTTTTTGCTTATAAGTTTTTAGATTTGAGAAATACGATTCATCTAATAGATGGTTTTTATAGAAAAAGACCTTTCTTGAAAGATTATGCTGATTCAATTGAAGAATCTGTATTGCTTTGTTTACAAAAAGACTTTAGAGGTGCAATAACCATTTTATTACCTGTAATAGAAGGCACACTTAGAAAATATTTAGTGGACAAAAGGGGCGAACACAAAAAAAAAGAAACGGATATTTCCAAACTTTTAAATTCTATAGAGGATTTAAAAGAGGATTATATTGAGCTGCAAAAAAAATATTTAAAAAACAGGTTTGATTATTTAGTTATTTCAAATAACTATTTTGATATAAACCAAGAAGAAGCAATTTTAAATAAGAATAAACAATATTTCGACTTATGGATGAAACAGCTAAAGAGTTATTTAAAAAACAACCTATATAAAAACACAAGGGAGGTTGAGGCAACTGATAAACTTAATAGGCATCTAATTTTCCATGCTCTTGAAGATAATATTGAATTTACTTTTGGGAACTATTTAAGGTTGTTCAATTGTCTTAGTTATTTAAGTTGGGTCATTGGGATGACAAATGAGGGGTGCTCTGTATTATCTCAAGCAAACGAACAGGATGTAATGGATAAGTGGGCAGATTATCTTAAAATTTTGGTAATTTCCGAAGCGTTGAATGAAACTAAGGTGAGCATATACAAAAAGGAAATTGTAAGCTTTAAAAAATATTTACCAAAGCAATATTTACCATTTATTGAGCAGCCAGAAACAAGGATTAAAAAGATACTTGAGGACTATAACTTCTTAAAGGGATTTGAAAAATCAAAGATAAATAGTATTCCAAAACTTTTTAAAGGGATTCTTTTTTTTAATAGTATAAGAAGGGCACCTAAAAGTTAGTTCTGAATAATTTTTAATATATCACCCTTAGCATTTCAACACCTTACTTTCACTTAGGTTAATAATAATAAGAAAGTGAAGTATATTCTTATTACCAACATAATAATACTGCTTTAAACTGTTGATTGCCAATCAGTGGAGCTTTTTCTGCTTCTTTCACTATGTACAATAAGTGAAAGTAAATACCGGAATTAGTAGATTAGCTAAAATGCTAATCATTAATAGGTAACTCCAATGAGCTTAAAGAATACGAAGACTACAACCAGTGGGTTAGACTGGAACTCCATGTTAGGTTTGCTTGTTCGTCTGAAACAAGAAAAAAATTACAGAGCATATTTATTAATTGCGACCGGATGTTATTTCGGTTTGCGGATAGGCGATCTGCTAAATTTGAAATGGGTTGATCTGTTTGAAAAAGATGAATTCATTTTAGTGGAACAAAAAACAAATAAGAAAAGAAAAATAACAATCAATTCATTTGTGAAGGATGCGTTGTCATTTGTTGCAGAAATAAATACTACTTCCGGCAAGTTTGATATGAGTGGTCACTTATTTCAGAATAGACAAGGTAATAAGATCACAGTACAATTCGCTAATCTAATGTTGCATGATGTCTTTACAAGATTCAATGTTCGAGTGCAGAATGGCTCTACTCATACCTTGCGTAAGACCTTTGGTAAACGTGTTTGGGAGATGGATAATAAATCAGAGCGCTCATTGGTATATTTGTCAGAGATGTTTTCTCACAGCAGTATTGCTACAACTAAAAAATATATTGGTGTTACAGAAAAGCAAATATCGGAGGTTTATTTGAAGTTGTAGATTGCGCTAATAAGTGTAATTATAGTGACGACTATTATTTCCAACCATGTTTTTCCCTATATTCTTTTCCCAACCTTTTAAGTTTCGAATCGTTATTTTTTAATTCTTGAGCGTATATTTTCTGTAACAGTAAATTATGTATGAATATCTCCTGAAAAGATAAAGTAGCATAAGTCAGATTAGACACGGAATACTTTTTACGTCCATCGAATGTATCTTCAGATAACAATTTGTTTTCAATGAGTGTAAGTTCTTGTAAATATTCATCGGGTAAATATTCATGAAAGAAATAGATGCTCCTAATTAGATTAATTAATTTCCCCTGTAAAGATTGTAAGTAGATATGCCAATTTTCATAATAATAACCATCTGATTCAATCTGCAAATCAGGATTTATTTCTTTCAGCGTATTGTTTAATTCATTGAAATCAGGCGTTTCATAATTAAAATTATTTGTCGGTTTGTATATGTTATTATACAATTGTAATATTAAAGAATTTATCAGATCTGTTTTTTTTATAACACTCCATAAAGCAAGAGTTTTTTTTCTTTCCCTTAATAAATATATTGCAATCCAATAAAATATTATGGATGCAATTAATGAATAGGATATAAATTTAATTATTTGTCCAAACTTGGTTATACATACACAAAAGTGGGAATCTATAAAATCAGCCGGAAAGAATTCTCCAACAATAATAATGAGTGCACTTATAATGAATAAGTACGTTATTAATTTATCAATCTTCATTTTTTTGTTCTTAGTTAAATTTATATCATTTTACTTAATTGAAATAGTATTGAAGAAATTTTATTTCTACAGTGAACAGTTAAAACATCAGCATCCTTTAAAATGTTTTTTGATAAATTTTCTATTTCGTTATCTAACTCCAAAATAAGTTCATTGTACTTTTTTTTGTTTTTAACATTTAATGAGATGATTATAATTTTAGCGGCTTTAGCTGAAACATATATTTCATTGTTTGAATATTTTGTATTACAATTATTATTTTCAATTTTAGTATAGAACTCTAATAATTCTTTCTTTGGGGATTTTTTCATTTGTTATCGTTATAATTTATTTAACCTTTCATGATCTTAACTGCACTATATTATTCATAAGCACATTACATCTTTAATATAGGTTTCCTTTAAAAAATAGCTGCAAATGGTGAAGAAGTCCCTATATACTTGCTCGTAACAAGAGATAATTCTATTGAATTCGTTGGCTTTCATATCTCAATCAGTTGATTAAGTTGTAAAGTAAATTTTCATCTGTCAATAAAATTTTCTGTTCTTCAATAATACTGTTAGTTTGAATTAATGTTGTTGCAATTTTTTTTTCTACTTCATTAAGGTGATGTAAAATGTTGTTGTTCCCCCATTTGCTGCAATGGTGTTTTACTTCATCCTGTTTCTCCATTAGCGATTCATAGCTTGTTGGAATTAAAGCGGTCAAAGTTGGAAAATAATTTTGTTGGACATGAATATAAATATTTAGTCCTTCGAAATCCCAGTCAAATAGATAGAAAATTGGTTGTTTCGGTTTAGGAATAAATTGGAGTTGATTTGTATTTCGCCCACCTGCATACCAAAATTCAATGAATTTATGCCTTGGAGCTCGTAGCCTGTTTTTGTTTTCGCAAAGTATGATAAATCGTGTTTCGTCTTTGGGGTAAAGTATTGAAATAAATTGTTGGTCTTTGCTGTTTTCTGCGAATTCATCGATCTTCAAGATTATTTTTATAGCGTTTGAAAGGTTGCTGTTTGTCTGCGTATGTTTTGAACTTTTGAAATACTTTGCCAGGATTTCTTGTAATGTGAGGTTGTTAGGCTTTTCACAATCAATTAAAATTAGGTTGTCTAAATCGCCAATAGAGTAATGGGTTTCAATATTCGTAATTTGATATTGCTTAATGAATGAATCGTATTTCTGAAAAGCAGGAAGTATTTCTTCAAAATAATATTCATCAAACTTTTTTGTCTTGGTGAATTTGGTAATGCTCCTTTCTGCTACTGCAATGCAATTCCTTTCTAAAAGATAAATCACTAATTTTTCTTTCTCATAATTCTTTGGCAGAACCTTTTTGTTAAAAAGGTTCACTAAATATTTTAAGACTTTGTATGGCGTTTCTATTGGAATCATTTGGCTGTTTGCTCTAAACTAAAAACTGAATCGGCAAAGTGTGTTTCAATATCACTAATCAAATCATCTTTAGAAAAACACGCTTGTATGCCTTCGTTATATTCAAAAAGTTTTTCATCTGAATTTTTAATGAACTCATAGTAAATTTGTTTCCCATTCTCAAAAGTCAAATCATTTGCTGTAATTGTCATAGTGAAAATCTGATAGTCTAATCTTTGTGCAATGTCGTAAAGCATATCAAAATTTTCTCCTAATCCCGCCACTTCATCAATCGGCAAAATTCTAATTCCGGGTTCAATCTTTTCGATACCACTTTTTGTTTTGCCCTCTACAATTGAAAGTTTTGCAATACATAATAAAGCAAGCATTCCATAATTTTGTCCCGAACTGCCTGGATTCTTTTCATCATTAGGGTCAACAATTTTTGCCGAGGCATCATAATAATTAAAAGGGTTTAGAATTTCATTTGCTTTTGGTTCAATTTTACTTGGGCAATATTTTTTGAAATTTAATACAAGTAAATCTTGTGCGCTAATTTTTGATTCTTCACCAAATAAATTTGCTGTAAAATTAGAATCTTCAATATCTCTACTTAATGAATCTATCCACTTTAAATTATAATCGGATGAATATTTCCATTCCAATAATACTTTGTTATAAGTTGCTAATTTAAAGTCTTTGAGTAAGGCTTTTACTGTATCTAAAAAGCTAGTTTGTTGTTGAACAATTCTTTTTAAGTCTTTAACTGTGTTATATATTTTTGTGGCTTCTTCTTTGTTTAATTCTTTTATTTGTTGATTAAGTCTTGCCAATTTGCTTTCAATATCTGTTTCTAAAGAATCTTCAGGGTTTTCCTTATTAGTTATTATTTCGTGTGGAATCAATTCAAGAATCAAAGAATTCAACTCGTAATTATGTTTTTTTATTGTTGGATTATCTTTTAATTCTTCATCAAAAGAACTAAGAACGCTGTCATATTCTGTTTCATAAGATAATTTAGTACTACTTTCTTTTGCCTTAATACCTTTGTCACCATTTAGCATATCTTCTGTTACTAGTTCTAAAATGCTATCAGGAATAAACTCTTTTTGAAAATGTTTTTGAAAATCTTTTGCTTTACTTGCATATTGTTGTTTGAGGATTGGAATTATAATTTTAATGCTTTCTATCTCTCCTATCTCTTTTCCTTTTTCTTCTCTTAAATCACTGTACTTATCTGAAAGAGTTTTTATTTCATTTTCCGATTTATATTTTGCTTTAAGTTTTTGAATTATGTCATTTTGATTGCTTCTAGATGGATTTGTTATAATTTCTTTTCCATTTTTGAAAGGCACATCAATACTTAATTTCCACGAAGCAGTATTTGCTTCTAAAGTAATTTTTTCTTGTATTAGAATAATTCTCTTTTTAATGCTCTTTTGAAATTCATTCCTTATTGTTTTAGCTTGGGTTAAAGCATTCTCTTTTATCGTTACGTTTGAATCTTTTGTTGTATTGCTTGTAATTTTCAAATTAAACTGTTCGGAATATTTGCCTAAAGCGATTGGATAAAGCACTTTTACTTTTTCATTTGCGGACTGTTTTTCATCTACTAGAAAAACATTAATTTTTTCTTCCAGTTGTTCTTTGGTAAGTTTCAAACTTACATCTTCTGAAACTCTTTGAATTTCATCTTTGTTTTTATAAGCATTCAAATGTTCTTCGGAAAAACTAAATTGATGAGAGAAAAGTTTATCAAGTTTTTCAATTGTTTCTAACTCTTTGTTTAGCTTGTCTATTTCTTTTTGATAATCTGCACCGATTCGCTCTATCTCTGCTTTTAGTTTTTTAGGATTGCCAAAAATATAGGTTTCTCTTTTTGGGATATGGTAATGCAAACCCGAAAGGTTAATAATAAAGCCTGTTTCAATTGATTGAATATTACTTAATGAATTAATAAACTCTTTTGGATTTGGAATGTAATGTTCTTTTTTATCAAACTTTGTTGGTTTAGTTGCGAAATGAAACAAAACAGATTCCTGTAATTGATTTAATTCTATTCCTTCTTTTACTGCCCAACCTGCAAATGAATCTGCGTTTTGTGTTTTAATAATGTCTTGCAGTTTTTTTATTTCTTCAATCTCTGGTTCAATTTGGTTTCTTCTTTTAGCATAGAACTCAATTGCATTTTTAAATGATTTAGAATATTCGGAATTTTCAAAGTCAGTTGTAAGTTTTTCTTTTAATAGGAAATTATTAAATGATTGAAGTTTTTCTTTTTGAAGAGCAAACTTGTTTTGCATTTCAAAAGCTGTCTTGATGTTCTCAATCGTAGAATATTTTCCTAACCATTTTTCAACCTGTTCAATTTTTGTTTTCTTTTCGTCTAACTCTTTGTATGGCTTTTCAAGTTCTATAATTACCTTATCTAAAGTTTCTAATAATTTATTTATCTCATCAATTTTTAATTTCGCGCCTTTATATTTTTTCTTTTCTTCTTTTAATTTTAAAAGAAAATTATCTATTTCAACCTTTATTGTGCCTGATTCTATTTCGTTTTTACGTTCACTTAAAATAATAAGTTCAAGTTCTGTTTGGAAGTACTGCTCTGTAGCGTCTTTATGTTGTTTTTCTTTTTGCTGATGCTGTTGAAAAAAATGTGCAGTTTCTTTCGTTAATCGTTCTTCGTGTGCAATAACTTTTGCTTTCTTTAGTTGAAGCAATTTAGCCATTGCAGTTCTTTTTTTTGACAAAGCACTTTGTGTTTTAAAATCTGCTTCATACTTGCGGTGGTCATCTTCAATTGATTTAGATTGCTCCTTGAATTTCTTTTCAATTTCATCATCATAATGGAATAAGAATTTTTTAAATGGATTTCCTTCTGTTGCAATTTCCTTTCCTCTTGAAAGTGTTTGAAGGGAATGAGCGTACTGCTTTTGTAAATTTTCATCATCACTTAAATCAAGATGTAAAATATTGTTTTCTTTTAAAAGTTTATGGTAAGCAGATGTTTTACGGTAAAAACTTGTCAAGTAGATTTGTTGCTTGTCAAATTTATGTTGAAAATTTTCAATTTTCAACATTTCCTCATTTTCTATAAAATCTTTGAAACGAATTATTTTTTCAAGGGGTTTGAATTTAGGATTGTTTTCTGCATCGAGTCCCATTTGCCCTTGAATGATGAAAGGAGTTAATTGTTTTGGTGCTCTTTTAATCACTACTCCTATCACAATAAATTTTCCTTTCTCAATTTCAATATTCATAAAGGCATAAGCAAAAGCACATTTCTTTAATGGCAGTTCGTTATATTCTCTAGGGTCATTTGAAGGTGTTGCAGACTTGTAATATTTACCTCCTGTTAAAATTAGTTGTGGTAAATCTGCTGCAATAAGGGATTTCCCTGTACCACTTTGTCCTGTAAAATCTGTTCGTAAGGGGTGTACCAACAAATCGGTATTGTTATGATTTCTAATTCCAACTGTAGAAATGGAATAAATACGTGGATATTTTTTACCTGTTAAATTCATTGTTGGAATATTATGCATTAGTAGTTCTTATTTCTTCTACATTATTTATTGCATCCTGATATATTAAAGCAACTCTTTCAAATGCTGGTAATAATTCAAACTGTTCACTGTCATCTTCAAGCAGGTGAATCCAACCTAATTTTTGTAATTCTTTTAAACTATCACTTACCCATTTCAAAAGTGTGGCTTGTGTTGGCATTGTATCCTCTTGCTCTTCTCCTAAAAATAATCTGTGAATGTGTGGTTTAATTTTACTATGATTATTTAATACCTCAACTAGTTCTTGTTTTGAAAGTGTTGTGGAAAATCTCTTTTCAATGCGATGAAGTGTGTAAAGAAAAATAGCAAAAAGGGTTTGTTTGGGTTTTAAACTTTCTTTTTGAAGTTTACTTTTTTGTTCTTCAAAATAATCAAGGTAATAAAACTTGCCATTGATGGATTGATAAACACAAAGTTTGGCTTGATACAACTTTTCATAAAAAGAATACAATTCTTGAAAGTTATCTTCAAGGAAATGAAAATTCCGACTTTGTTGTTTATAGTCTTGTATGTGCATTCCTGAACGCAACTGAAAATCTGTGTCAGCAAAGCGGTCAACATTATGTTCCTTTAATTCAAGGAAGGTTTCTTTATCTTGATTTGCCATATTGCATTATTGGGATATTTGGGGTCAATTGAAAATTCTCTTGATGTTTCTACTCTGTATTTTTCTTGGCGCAATTTTTTTAGAATATGTTCTGTTCCTTTTATTGCAAGTTCTATATCATCCTCTGAATTAAGCATTTCATTATAAAAGGAGGAAAAGTCAATTTCATCTTTTAATTTTATTTGCTCTCTTAAATTTATTAGCCAACCTTCAATTTTTCTTGCCTGTTCTTGTCGCTTCCTGCTTTTCTGTGCTGCGGTTTCCATATTTTTTAAGTTCCGCCCTACTGATTCTATTTTCTGATTTTTAGAAATATTAAAGTTTTCGTAAAATTCTGGAAACAAAAAGCTATCGGGATTATGCTTAATAAAGGAAATGTTTTGAACGTTTTCAGGCAATGAAATTTCAGATGAATAAAATAAGTTGTCTTCTTTATCTGCTCTGTTTTGTATTTTCTCTGTTTCTGATTGTTCTAATAATTGATAAAAGAAAACTTCCAGTTTTCTGTCAAATGCTTTCTTTCCAATTATGTCATATAAACTTCTTACTACCTGTTTTATTTTTGAAATGTTTTCCCCTGTTACTTCTAATTTGTATTTATAATGGTCTAGTGTTTCGTTCAAGCTATTTTTGATTTGAATAAAATCAATATCGCTTAAATTATTCAAAGAAGTTTCGGCAAGAATTTCTGTAATTGCATCTAGTCCGTTAAAGGATTTAGTTAATTTTTTTCTTCCTTCGATTAATAATTCCATTTGTTGCAAGCAATGGTCAACTAATTCTTCATACTGTAACGTTTTGAATTTTTCATTCAAATCTTTTCTCAATTCTGCAATTTGAAATTCCATTGCGATTGTTTGCGTAGCAATTTCAGGTTTCAAAACCTTTAAAAATTGTGTGTCGTACCAAATTGTAAAATCCTCAACATTATCGCAACTATTTCCAAGTGTTGTTTTAACGCTTTCTAAAATCTTCTCAATTTTTGAAGGATTTAACATAGGCTTCACTTTCTCAAAAAATAAATTGCAGAGTTGCAAAGAATAGTCCGTCAGGACTATTCTTTTGTCTTTATTTCTGTCAATAAATTGTTGCCTTAATAAATTTTGAAGGTGTTCTTCTACTTTTTTTCGTTGTTCTCTATCGGTGTCGGTAGCTTCTTTGTAGTATTTTTTTATTAGTTCTTTAATTTCTATTTCGCTGTAAGATGTTTTGTCTTGGTTCTGCTTACCATCAATGAATAAGGAAAATATTACTCTTGCATCTGTCCTGTTAGGAACAATATGTGTAAATTTTTCAGAGAAGATTTCTAATATTTTTTCTAAATTTTGCATTAGTACATAAATTTTAACTAAAGATTAGGCAAACTTAAGCTAACTCTTTGTCAATTACCGTCAAAACGTTTTGTTTTTTATTTTTTCATTAAGGAACGCCTTAAACTCTTTGGATTTAGTAACTTCAATTTGATCCATCATTCCCAACACAAACCGGCCAACACCGGAATAATCACAAACAACCCCGTCGAATATGTACCTATCACCTTTTTTAACAATATCTTTTTCTGACAGCGGGTATTCTTCAATTAAAAGGTTATACGCCATTAAGCTGAGTGAAAGAGTAATCGGAATATTTTTTGTACCACTAATGCGAAAGACATCAATTTCATTTTGCTTATGTTTTTTTTGATGGTTCCATTTTTTGTTTGTTATAATTACTTCTTTAATCCTGGCTATCTTAAATGTTTTGGAAGATTTTGTTTCAGGGTCATAACCCCAAACATAGTTGTAATTTGAAGTGAAGTTAAACGGTTCGATAAAGCGATCTCTTATATTATCGCTGTTTGAAGAACGATAACCTTTTAAAATCACTTTTTCTTTATTTTTAATTGCCCCTTTCAATTTAATCACATTCTCAGAACTTTCCTTCTTGACAATTTTATTTACTGCTTTATCAGAATCGAATAAAACATATAATTTCTCATACAGTTCGTTCTTGAATTTACTTTCATCATCAATTAAATGTATTGCTCTACTTAAGATATGTGCCTCCTCTTCTGAAAAGTGAATTAACTTACTTAGGTCTTTATAGTCAGGTGATTTTTTATCAATTCTAAAATACCCATTATTATTATCCAAAAGGAAACCTGCATTCTTGAAAGTCGTGAGGTATCTGTAAATCGTTCTTCCTGAAGAATCAAAATCTTCTGCTAATTGCTTTACGCTATATGCGTAGCTACCTGAAAGTCGCATTAGAATTTCAAGCATTCGTTGGAATTTCGCTTGGTCATTCATAAGATCACTATTTTATAATAAATGTAGTCTATTGACGGAAATTGTCAAAGATAATTCAAGATTAATTTTACATTCATAAAAACAAGAAAGGAAGCAATATTTGCTTCCTTTCTCGATAAACCATGGCGTGGTTTTTATTTGATAACAAACCCAAGTGTTTTAAAATACTTTAATGGTAAGTTATGTGATCCAAACTGATTACATACAGCAACCTTCTTATCACCAACTTTAATCAAATCTTCCGGTTTAAGGAAATAACGATCTCTGTCTGCGCTGATTTTTTTTGCCTTGCTTACTTCTTGAATCATGCCATAACGTGGTTGCAGTTCGTCAGGGAATACTTCTTTTAGTTTTGTAAATGTTGTTTTAGGGTTATCTAACATATACTTCTGTACAACTGCTAATACCAATCGCCCCTTTCCATAAAGTTCACCATTGAATTTCAATTTGGATGTGTCTCTTCCTTCGGTTTTAAGAGCTACTTCATCTTCTACAACTTTTTTTGTAATTGCGGTTTTAGCAGACTTTTTACCGGATACTTTATTCTCTTCTACATTAGTCACAGCTTTAGTAGGTGTTTTTACATGCGCGTAAGTGTTTCCTTCAACATTAGCAAAAGTATAAATAGGTGGATCGATCTCTGCATTAATGGTGATCAAGTTTTTTTCAGCTAAAGCTTTCACTGTTCTTAAAACGAGCAATTTATTTAGCTGCGTTCCCGTAGAAATAATATCTGCGCTACCACCAAATTTTTCAATGAAGTCGAGAACGGTTTGTTGTGTCTCAGTTAATTTTTTTGTTTCTGTTGTTTTCATTTTTTAATGTTTTTAATTTTTATTTACCCTCTGTAAAGCATGAGTAATGAGCTTTATAGGGCTAAAGTACCTACTTCCATTTACCCTTGACAATATTTTGGAGCGTTTATTTAACTGTATTTACTGTCGTTTCCGAGATGATGACCTATTCATCATTTCAATTTTTAGTTCTGTAATCCTGAATTGTATTGTAATACAAATTTCATAATCTTCGGTAAACAATTTGTTGGCAAGAAGTTCCTGAAGAACAGCCAATTCAACTTTAGGGGAAAGTTTCACAGCAGGTTGTTGTAGGTCGAAAAGTTTATGCGGAAATGAATTCATTTGATTAATGTTTTGTGAATTTATTCAATTACAAAATGAGGGAAATGTTTATTTTTTCAGATAATCTGAGAATGAATACTCGATACTTATTATAAGATTAATAACCTCTCCTTCAATGGCACACTCTGTATCAATGTAGGAGGTTTCATATTTGAATACACCTTGCGCTTCACCAATATATTCAAGCTTTACTTGCTGATCTTGAGAAAACTTTATAATGAAATCTTTCGGGATTATTGTCTCTTTATGTTGTTCCATTGTTGTGTTTTGTGATTTTATTTAAGGCGAAGGATGTTGTTTGCCATAATATTTTTGATAAAGCGTTTCCTTTATTCTTTGTATGTCAGTTAATGGAGATACTTCTACTACTACGATAAGCTTTTGAACTTCATCTGTTTCAAGATCATAATAATGGCGAATTGCTCGAAACTTTGCAACACCGTTTTCTTCATTTACTTTTTCCAGGACAATATTATCATTGTCGTCAAATTCCATTTTAAAATACTTTTCATCAGATTTCATTTTACTTTTTCATTTTATTTTTTTTCCCCATGAACCATCAACCACAAGTAGTTATTAAAAAACTCCTCCTTTGTTCTTTCATACCATTCCTTATGTTTAGTGTAATTGCCTGTTAACGCTTCTAACGCTTCAATTGAATTCATTTGAGGAGCATTCAGATTGTGTCTAATTAATTCTAAATTGTTTGCTACAAACAATTCATATTTTTCAGGACTTTCATATTCATGCAAAGGCATTGAATCAATAGGTTCAGGGAATTCTTTAGGATATTCACCAACAACGATGTTGTTCACTTTTATTCCTTTATAATCAGCTGGAATTAATCTGTTATCAAAAATGAATGGATGTTTGATATTAATATGTAGCAACGGTTTGTCAAAGACCTTTATTTCTTCACTATTAATTGATTCAGTGAATTCATCAATTGTTATTTCAGCCCCTAATTTTATTAGTTGTTGATGTTCCTTGATGAATTTTATTAGAATACTGTTTTTTCGATTTCCCATGATTCTATTTATATATCTATGGAAAGATCTCTTTCCAGAGTTTTTTCCATAATATTTTAAAAATTATTTTTAGCCATAATAACATTTCAAAACAGTGAAGGAAGGATTGAAACGCAAAAATCCGCGTCAGCTAAAAGTGTACAAAAGGTATTTGAAAAGGAGCAATAACAAGGATGCTGTTGTTCCAGAAATCAGATTAATAGGACTGTGGTTACAACAAAAGGAATTAGGATTTTATCCCGGTCAATCAATTAGTATAGCTATTGAATCAAACAAATTAATAATTACCTTGGTGAATAAGGAATAGGTCAATAATAACCTTGCTTATCAAGTATTCTTTGTTTCATTTCCTTAACTTCGCTTTTGGTAAATCCATGAGCAAAAATTAATCCATCCCCGGTTGATTCTATCGATATTGAAGAATAGCCAATCAAAGGGCATTGAATATCAACGCAAGCAATACGTTTAAAGGGAATAGTTTTTTCTTCTCCACGAAAGAATCCGGGTATATGAACTGTTACCCCCATGTTGTCTATGGTAATCCTACAGGGGAACAACTTATTCCCATCCGATAAACGTGCAGCAGTGTATGTACTCATTAAGAGTTATTTTATTTTAAGTATTCTAATTTGTCTCCACATTTGCTACAGCGTTTTGTTGAAACACCTAAATTTACTAATACGGTGTTTCCCGTATCACAATTGTTGCATATAACTCCACAGCTTGGACACCTATACCAAGGTTCAACAAAACCACCGAATAATCCTTTTTCTTTTCCGCATTTTGCACATTTAAATTTTGCCATTTGTTTAAAGTTTTAAGTGTTGATAATTGTAAAAATAGAATGTTATAAATTTTGGAAAAAACTTCGACACCATAAATTTCTTTTGCAGTCATTCGTTTCATTTATTTTATTTCATTCATATTTTCCATACTGCATTTCGATGGATATTGCTGAATAATTTTATAGCATGTTATCTGAGATCGTTAAAAAGAAAATTGAGGTGAAAGCCGGTATTCGTGTTCGTTATTCACGGGACTGTGAAATACTTGCAGAGAAAATATATGAAGAATGTAAATGCAAATTAAGTGCATCTACTTTAAGGCGATTGTTTGGATTTGTAAATGGGACGAAAGTAGTTAGAGGTCATACCTTGGATGTCATCAGCAACTACTTAGGTTATCAAACATGGGATGATCTTATTCAACCATTGGATAAAAGTTCAAAATTAAAATCAAAACAAATCACGGAACTAAAAACAAGTAATCTTAAACAAGGCGATAAGTATCAATATTTTTACAAGCCGGAAGCAGAAGTAATTATTGAGTATATCGGGAAATCAACATTTAGAGTTATTTCAGCTAAGCAAAGTCAGCTTAGAGCCAAAGATGTTTTTAGGGCAAACATATTGACACTTCACCATCCAATTTTTATTTTAGAAGTAGAACGTGAAGGTGAATCATTGGAAAAGATCATTGAAGCTAAAGTGAGTGGGATTACATCAATTAAAAAACTATGATTTTAAATTATTACCAACTAATACATAAATAAACATGAAAACAATAATCAAAACAATCTGCTTGTGTAGCTTTCTAATGTTGAATAGCCTTTATGCACAACAAAAACCATCGTATAAGGTTATTAAAGAAGAAAAATTGAGTGATAAGGATCACGATAAAACCATGTATAAAATAACTTTTAAGGAAGGAAAGGATGGGAAGCTATGCCAAGATCCTAACGGTAAATGGTGGGTTCATTTTGTTATTGGAAAAGATAAAGGCCCTTTTTCAAAGGAAGAAGCATTATCTGAATTACATAGAATCGCTGTTGAAGGTGGAGCTGCTGCCGGGCAAGTTGGTGCGGGTGTTGCAGGTGGCTTAACGAAGAAAAAAATATTAGTTGATAAAAACGGTAATAAATATTACTTAGATAAGCAGGGTAAAAAGGTATATGTAAAGTAACTCTCCTGATGATTTCGGAGCACTTTGTATAACAATACACACATATAACCACTCGAATTCTCAATCATAAGACAAATGGTGCTGTAAGCGAAAATCAGGCTTATCGTGGTTCTATTAAAAAAATCTTAATACTTTTGTTGCAGTAATGTTGCAGTAGAAACCTGCATCATCGTTTAAGATATTGAAAATTAGCTCGTTAAGAGACAGCGTTCGATTCTGGGCGAAATCACTAAAAAAAACAGCATCATTTTAATTTCATGCAAACATCATTAAATACCTCTACTACATCAACATGTTATCACTGCGGAGAAAACTGCAAAAATGAAGAAATAAGTATTGAGAATAAAAAATTCTGCTGCGATGGCTGCAAACTGGTATATGAAATATTAAATGAGAATGATCTTTGCAAATATTACGATATCACAAAAACGCCCGGAATTACTGTTAAAGGAAAATTTATTTCAGAAAAATTTGCTTACCTCGATGATGAAAAAGTAAAACAAAAACTTATTTCATTTACAAATGGAGATCAAACCAATGTGACTTTTTATCTGCCTCAGATGCATTGCAGTTCTTGTATCTGGTTACTTGAAAATTTAAATCGGATAAATGCTGATATCGTTCGCTCCCAAGTTGATTTTCCACGCAAAGAAGTAAGTATATTTTTTAATGAAGGGAAAACAACGCTTCGTAAAATTGTTGAACTGCTCACATTTATTGGTTATGAACCTCAGATCAGTTTGAGTGATCTGGAAACAAAAAAAGAAATAAAGCATAATCGCAAACAACTATTTAAAATTGGATTTGCCGGATTTTGTTTTGGAAACATCATGATGTTAAGCTTCCCTGATTATTTTTCATTCGGAATTATCGAAGAGCCGGGATTAAAACAATTCATGAGTTATCTTATTTTAGGTTTATCACTTCCTGTCTTTTTTTACAGCGCATCCGAATTTTTTATTTCAGCCTGGAAAGGGATTCAACAGCGTTTTTTAAATATCGATGCACCCATTTCCTTTGCGATTTTAGTGACTTTCGTTCGCAGTGTTTATGAAATAATAAGCAATACCGGTGCAGGTTATATGGATTCGATGAGTGGTATCGTGTTTTTTATGTTGATAGGAAGATTTTTTCAAAATCGTACCTATGATACCTTATCATTTGAACGCGATTACAAATCCTATTTCCCAATCGCTGTTACTGTCATTAAAAATAACGTGGAAAAAGCTACTCCGGTTTCAGATATTAAAGTGGGTGACCGGATCCTTATTCGTAATAATGAATTGATTCCTACGGATGCTATTCTTTTTCGTGGTGATGCAAGTATTGATTATAGTTTCGTTACGGGTGAATCAGCACCAAATCAAAAAGTAGTCGGGGAAATAGTTTATGCAGGAGGAAAACAAATTGGAAGCGCCATCGAATTAGAAGTTATAAAAGAAGTTTCTCAAAGTTATCTGACGCAATTATGGAATAATGATGCGTTCAAACAAAATGAAAAAGTGGATGTTTCATTTGTGAATCAAACCGGAAAATATTTTACTGTTATACTTTTTGCATTAGCGATTGGAGGGTTTTTATTTTGGTTGCCAACAGATTTGCATCGTGCCTTAAATGCCTTAACCGCAGTATTAATAGTTGCTTGCCCTTGTGCCTTATTACTTTCGTCCACTTTTACCAATGGAAACATGTTGCGCATTTTTGGCAGAAATAAATTTTATCTAAAAAACGCGGGTATCATTGAGAAGCTTGGAAACATTGATACCATTGTGTTTGATAAGACAGGAACCATTACTCAAAATAATGAATCTATTATTGAGTATGATGGGAAAGCATTAAGTGCGGAAGAGCAACAATTGATCCGGTCATTGGTTGTTCAGTCGTCACACCCTTTAAGCAAACGTATTTTGGATCATTTGCCACTTTCGAAAAAATTAGATGCCACTTATTTTAAAGAACACACCGGCAGAGGGATGGAAAGTATTATTGACGGTTTTAATTTAAAATTAGGTTCGTACGAATTTATTTATGGAAAGCCAAATACGGAGCAAAAAGAAGCAACTTCCAGTGTGGTATATGTCATGATTGAAGGAAACATCTATGGCAACTACTTAATAAAAAATCAATACCGGAATGGGTTTGTATCACTTGTAAGATCATTGGAGAGCGAATTTAAACTGGCTTTACTTTCGGGGGATAATGATTCGGAAAAAAAATACCTTTCAACAATATTCAGTAAAAATGCATCTCTTAATTTCAACCAATCACCGGGGAGTAAATTAAGTTTTATCAAAACATTGCAAGCCCAAAAACACAAAGTACTGATGATCGGTGATGGTTTGAATGATGCGGGAGCATTGAAGCAAAGCGATGTAGGTATTGCTGTTTCGGATGATATAAATAATTTTTCACCATCCTGTGATGCTATTCTGGATGGCTCACGTTTTAATGATCTTAAAAATTATATTGACTTTGCAAAAGCAGGAAAGAATATAATTATAGCCAGTTTTATTGTTTCCCTTTTATATAATGTTGTCGGACTTGGAATAGCTGTGAATGGAACGTTATCGCCTGTAATTGCAGCTATCTTAATGCCAATCAGCTCCATTACCATTGTCTTGTTTACAACAATGGCAAGCACTATTGTTGCAAAAAGAAAAGGGATGTAAATGAATTACATCCCTTTCAAAATAATTTTATATCCGATTTTAATTCTTCATTTTAGCAAGTTTTTCGCTATTAATAATAGTGATGGTTCCTGCGTGAATTTCAATTAATTTTTCATCTTTAAAATCACTAAGCATCCTGATCGCAGTTTCGGAAGACGTTCCTGCCATGTTTGCAAGATCTTCGCGTGAAACAGCCATTGTGAAGTTTTGAGTCTCATCTTTTTGATAACGGTTTTTTAGCGTTATCAAAGCTTCTGCAATACGTTTACGAACAGAGTTGTATGCTAAATTTAATAAGGTTTCTTCTTTTTCAGCTAAATTATTAGAAAGCATTTTTATGAATTTTTTCGACACTTCACTGTTTTTATAAATGAGTGCAAAAAAATCATCTTTTGGAACCAAACACGTTTCGGTTTCCTCTAATGCACTGGCAGATTCATTGTATCTGTCTTCTTCCAATAAGCAGTGGTAACCAACAAAGTCGCCATCTTTATATAATCCGGTAATAAATTCCTTGCCGTCACTATTTGTTTTAAAAGTTTTTACTTTTCCTTTATTGATGAAGTATAAACCATTCGGAAAATTCCCTTCAGAAAAAATAACATCTTTCTTCTTATAGGTTTTTATTTTTCTATCGTTGGATAATTTTGCAAGGTCTTCGATGTTTTTAACTTCCGAAAAGAAATCATCTAAGCCTTCTATGTTTTTAGAAAATTCTGTTCTTAAAATTTCACTCTTTTTTAATCTGCTTTTAATAGCATTCAATAATTCTACATCATCAAAAGGCTTAGTAATATAATCATCAGCTCCTAGTTCCATTCCTTTCCTAAGGTCGGAGCGTTCAGCTTTTGCTGTTAAAAAAATAAAAGGAATACTGGCAGTGGCAGTATCTTTACTTAATGCGGTTAATACTCCGTAGCCATCCATTACGGGCATCATTACATCGCAAATGATCAGATCAATTTTATTGTTCTGTGCTATTTCTACACCTTCTTTTCCATTTTTTGCAGTAAGCACTTTGTATTTTTCGAACTCAAGAATTTCGGTTGTGTTTTCACGCATTTCAGCGTTGTCTTCAATTAAAAGAATTGTTTTCATAGGTAAATTATTAATTTTTTTTGGCTTTTTTGAATTTCAAAAATTTCGTTTTTACTTCGTTTTCAATTTGAGATATAGTTTTTATTGTACTGGAAATTTAATAATAAATGTTGTTCCTTTATTTAATTTACTTTCAAAATCAATTGTTCCACGCATCAGTTCCACATACTTGGTGACAATATTCAACCCTAATCCTGTCCCTTGTATATTTACAACGTTTTGCCCTCTGAAAAACCGTTCAAATAAATGTTGCTGATCTTCTTTGGCGATACCCATTCCATGATCTTTCACAGTAATGATTATTTCGTTTTTTTCTATCTTAGTATTTATTTCAATAGCATCTCCTTCTGACGAAAATTTTATAGCATTGGATAATAAGTTTATTAAAATATTTTTTAAAAGCTTATTGTCTAAAAATACCATTTTCTCATCACCCGAATGATTGAATTTTATTAGTTGACCAGGTTTGGCAACGGGCATCATTTCCTGTATGACTTCATTTCCGAAATTAGTGATATCAAAAAAAGCCGGATTTGCCTGAACCATTCCTTCTTCCAGTTTTCCGAGTGATAATAAGTCATTTAATATTTCTGTCAAATGAAGGACCATTGATTTTATTCGCATTATATGCTTTTGACGCTTGTCTCCTGATTCGGGAGCATTGTATTTTGCAATAAGTGCAACAGACGAAAGTATAGTGCTTAAAGGTGTTCTGAATTCATGCGATGCCATGGAAACAAACCGGCTTTTTAGATCATTTAGTTCTTTTTCTTTAGCCAATGCTGCATTCATTTCATCTTGTGTACGCTCTAATTCTGCAATAGCTTCCCGTAACATCAAGGTTCTGTCTTCAACACGTTTTTCAAGTTCTGAAGAATATGATTTTAATTTTATTTCTGCTTGTTTTCGTTCTGTGATATCAATAATAAAGGCGATAACATTTATTTCTCCTTCTACCTCGTAATTGCTTAAACTGATTTCAATTGGAAATTCGACACCATTTTTTTTTCGTGCATAGAGATCCATGTTTTTACCCATAGCTCTTGGATAGGGAGCATCCACGTAATTTTGACGATGATGATGATGTTTTTCTTTATGACGGTTCGGCACAAGGAGTTCAATTTGTTCGCCAACAAGTTCGCTGGGTTGATAACCAAAAAGTTTTTCAGCACTTGGGTTTATCCTTATTATTTTGCCTTTGCTATCAGCAATTAAAATACCTTCCGTTGCATATTTGAATAAAGCATAAAGGCCATCTTTACTATCCATGATTATTCTGTGTCTCTTGTTTTATCCTGTTTTTCAAGAGTGTAAAATTAGTTAATGTTTTATGAAAAAAAAATTTCGTAGTGTACTATATTTATTTTGTTTTTAAAATGATTTTTATCACTCATTGTAGTGTTATAAGTTATATGTATATATAAGGATTGAATCTTCTTTTATATCTTATTTTATTTTTATCACCATTTATCATCAAAAAGTAGTAACATAAAGAAAAACAGATAGTAACAGATGAAATATGATTAAAAGCATAAAAAGCATGTAAATATATGGATAAGAATTAAATAAACAAAAATGAATAAAAATGTCACTTTAATACATGATATATATCATATAATTATTAATTTTGTGACATCTAAAAAAAATCTGATTAATCAAATACAATCCAATGAAGATTTTAATACAGCTACGTCAATCAATATTCCTTTTTTCTGCACTTTTCCTTTTGAGTTTTAATATTCAAAGTCAATCAGCCGATGAAGGTGCTAAATTATTTAAAGCAAATTGCGGTTCTTGCCACGCAATAGATCAAAAAGTTGTAGGCCCTGCATTAAAAGGTGTTCACAACAAATACGATGAAGCATGGCTTCTTAAATGGATTAAAAATTCCCAGGAACTGATAAAGTCAGGTGATTCAAAAGCGATAAAAGCTTTTGAGGAAAACAATAAAATTGTAATGACCTCCTTTACAAATTTAACGGATGAACAGGTAAAGTTGATAATTGCTTTTGTAAAATCTGAAAGTGAAAAAGCCCCGGTTGCTGAGGTTGCTGCTTCGGCAAATGTCGAAAATGTGGAAACGGAACCACTTCCTTCCATCATTATCTGGTTGTTGGTCATTGTTAGTATTTTATTAATTGCTGTTATCATTACCATGAAAAAGGTGATGTCAATTATTGGTTCTGCAGAAGATCTGGCAATATTTAACTGGAATGAAATTAATGCCACACTTTTAATTATTTTTTTAGTTGTTGGGTTAGGGGCTTCTTTCTGGGAGTTTTTTGTTCATGGAGCTTTTACTGTTCTCGCAACGCCTGCTGCATCTGAGCATGGTACGATATACGACAGCATGTTCTCAATTACGCTGGCACTTACAGGCATTGTTTTCGTAATCACTCAGATACTTCTTTTTTGGTATAGCTACCGTTATAAACATGATCCCAAGCGTAAGGCTCTTTATTATCCGGATAACCATAAGTTAGAATTAATATGGACGGTTATTCCTGCATTAGTATTAACTGTTCTGGTTGTAAGAGGTTTACAAACCTGGTCCTCCATCACCGATAGAAAACAAGCGGAAAGTGCCCAGGTTATCGAAGTGTTTGGTCAGCAATTTTCATGGATCGTGCGTTATGCAGGGGCTGATAATAAACTAGGACCACATGATTTTCGCCAGATTGGAGTTGTGAATACGGTAGGTGTTGATCCTAAATCGCAAACTTCAAAAGATGATATTATTACGTCTGAATTACATTTGAAATTAGGACAACCGGTTGTTTTAAAGTTTCGATCAAGAGATGTTATTCATTCAGCATATCTGCCTCACTTCAGGGTTCAAATGAATGTTGTTCCCGGACTACCTACTCAATTTACTTTTACTCCAACAGTTACAACAGCTTCGATGAGAAAAACATTGAACGATCCTAAATTCGACTATGTAATATTATGTAATAAGATTTGCGGAGCTGCACATTATAGAATGACTACAACTGTAATTGTTGAATCACCGGAAGAATATAACAAATGGTTAGGGGAGCAGCCTAAGCTTGTTCCAGCAGCTACAACCTCAGAAAAAGTTCAGCCGGGTGAAACAAAATTATTAACTCAGAAAAATTAATACGCATAATAAATATGAGCAATCAGCATTTAAATAACGAGGATCACAACAATCACGAGGGGAATGATCAGCACAAACAAACGTTCATTTCCAAGTATGTATTTTCAATGGATCACAAAATGATCGCTAAACAATTCCTTATTACAGGAATTATTATGGGATGTCTTGGGGTCTTAATGTCAATGGTCTTTAGATTACAATTAGCTTTTCCGGATACGCCATTTCCTTTTATGGAAAATTTTATGGGACATTGGGCAAAAGATGGCAGACTGGATCCAAGTTTTTATTTAGCGCTTATTACCATTCATGGTACCATCATGGTTTTTTATGTATTAACGGCCGGGTTGAGCGGAACATTCAGTAACCTTCTTATTCCATTACAAATTGGAGCGAGAGATATGGCATCTCCTTTATTTAATATGTTATCATACTGGTTCTTCCTTTTGTCTTCATTGGTGCTGGTTTCTTCCTTATTTGTTGATGGTGGACCGGCTTCATCCGGATGGACAATTTACCCGCCCCTCTCGGCATTGCCAACAGCTATTTCCGGATCAGGCATGGGGATGACGCTCTGGCTTATTGCGATTATTCTTTTTGTTGTATCTTCTCTTTTGGGTGGAGTCAACTACATTGCTACGGTCATAAATATGCGGACATTAGGAATGAAAATGACCCGTTTACCACTAACCGTTTGGTCTTTTTTACTAACTGCAATTCTTGGCTTACTTTCATTTCCTGTATTGTTAGGTGCCGGTTTGCTTTTGATCTTCGATCGTAGCTTCGGAACTTCTTTTTATCTTTCGGATATTCCGGCAGATCTTGCAGGTGGTATTGAACGTGTAGGCGGCAGTCCGATATTGTTTCAGCATTTATTCTGGTTCCTTGGACACCCGGAAGTATATATCATTATTTTGCCGGCTTTGGGGATCACCTCAGAAGTCCTTGCCACTAATGCACGTAAACCAATTTTCGGTTACCGGGCCATGATTGGTTCTATGATCGCAATCGCAGTTCTTTCGTTTGTTGTTTGGGGACATCATATGTTCGTTACCGGAATGAATCCTTTCCTTGGTTCGGTATTCGTTCTTGGAACATTGATCATTGCAGTGCCTTCGGCAGTAAAAACATTTAATTACCTCGCTACTTTATGGAAAGGTAATTTGAGACTGACTCCCGCCATGCTATTCGCTATTGGTCTTGTTTCATTTTTTATTTCCGGTGGATTAACAGGACTGTTTCTTGGTAATGCCGCATTGGACATCAACCTGCATGATACCTATTTTGTGGTCGCTCACTTCCACATCGTGATGGGTTCTGCAGCTATTTTTGGGATGATGAGCGGAATCTATCATTGGTACCCGAAAATGTTTGGTAGGATGATGAATTCTACCTTAGGATATCTCCATTTTTGGATCACCTTCATAGCTGCTTATTGTGTGTTCTTCCCAATGCATTTTATGGGATTAGCCGGTGTACCGAGAAGGTATTATGCAATAACAGCATACGATCAATTCGATGTTTTTGTTAATATGAATGTCTTTATCACCATAGCTGCTTTAATAGGTGGTGCCGCACAATTGATTTTCTTATTTAATTTTTTCTACAGCATACGGAAAGGTAAAAAAGCAGAACAAAATCCATGGGAGTCCAATACACTTGAGTGGACCACACCGGTGGAACGTATTCATGGAAACTGGCCGGGTGAAATTCCACACGTTTATCGCTGGCCTTATGATTATAGTAAACCGGGAGCCTTAACTGATTTTATTCCACAAAATATTCCGGATGAAGGTCAAACAGATCCCCTGGAAGAAACAAAGCCGCCTGTTCATGCATAAAATTTAAAAACAAATAAGTTGGAAAGTACCATACCACATAATGCCGAAGTAGTAATAGTAAGCGCATTCAGACAAAAAGTGAGTGACTATCAGCAGTTGGTGAAAACCAGATTAACACTGCTCGTTGTCTTCTCTGCTGTTATCACCTACTTTACTGCAAACTCCGGAAATCCAATAAACTGGTTTAGTGCCGCAATGCTTGCTTTAGGCGGATTCCTGGTTGTTGCTTCTTCAAATGGAATTAATCAGATCATCGAAAAAAATTATGATGCATTGATGATCCGGACAAAAAACAGACCTGTCGCAACTAACCGCATGAGCGTTGCTGAAGCAGGTATTGTCAGTACCTTGTTTGGAATAATTGGTGTTGCGATAATTGGAATATTTCTTAATCAATTGTGTGGCTTACTTGCATTCGCATCACTTGTTACCTATGCTTTTGTATATACACCTTTAAAAAGGGTTTCTCCGATTTCCGTATTTGTGGGTGCATTTCCCGGAGCATTTCCAACCTTACTTGGTTGGGTTGCCTATACCGGCCATATTTCAACGGAAGCTTTAATATTATTCGGGGTACAATTTTTATGGCAGTTTCCTCACTTTTGGAGCATCGCCTGGATTCTTGATGACGATTATAAACTTGCAGGATTTAAAATGTTGCCGATGAATGGAAAGGATAAAAAATCGGCATTGCAAATTGTTGCCTTTACTATTCTTCTGATACCAATGGGTTTCCTTCCAACAGTTGAAGGCTCCACAGGAATTGTATCGGGATGCATCGCTCTTATTGGTGGAATAGTACTTTCATATTATGCATTCAGGTTATATAAAAGCTGTGAAAATAAAGATGCTAAAAAATTAATGTTTGCTTCATTTTTATATTTACCTGTCGTGCAGATCTCTTATTTGATTGATAAAATTTAGTAACACTCATTTTTGAATGCTCTGATTTTAGGAGCTGATAAATAAAGAATAAAAATGAAAAACGAAACAATAAATAGGAACGGAACTGTAGCTGCTCTCTCGGAGAAAGAAGCAGAACGACTTCTGGTGAATCCACAGAAGCTTGTATTATGGTTGTTGATCGTAGCCAGTGTCATGTTGTTTGCCGCATTTACTAGTGCTTATATTGTTAGAAGAGGTGAGGGCAATTGGCAAATTTTTGATCTGCCACCAATGTTCATGTACACTACCATATTTATTGCACTTAGCAGTATCACCATGCAATGGGCATTTATTTCTGCTAAGAAAGATCAATTAAGGATGCAAAAAATTGCTTTATTTCTAACATTAGGTTTAGGGGTCGCATTTATGATCGGGCAATGGGTTGGATGGGAGCAATTGGTTGCAAATAATGTTCACCTTGTTGGAAACCCTTCTGAATCCTTTGTATATGTGATATCAGGATTGCATTTATTCCACATGATAGGAGGGGTTGCATTTGTGCTTATTGTTTTGATTAAAACACTAAATCATGGTATTCACAGCAAAAAAATGTCAACAATAGGTTTATGTAAAACATATTGGCATTTTTTAGGTGCAATGTGGATTTACTTATATATTTTTCTTTTACTAAACAGATAAAAAAAATACGATAACAAAATATGTCAGATACAACTTCTATAACAAGCGATCCCGCTAAGGAACCGGTAGAACAAAAAGCACTCTGGGGAGGAGGGCGATCTCCATTTACGATCAGCTATGGGAAATTTATGATGTGGATTTTCCTTCTATCGGATACATTTACTTTTTCAGCATTGCTCATTGGATATGGTTTTACCCGACATAGCTTCGAAGGGAACACGGTAACGCCATGGCCTACACCCGATCAGGTATTTAACCACTTCCCTTTTTTACACGGGATGCATCTTCCCCTAATTTTCGTAAGTGTAATGACATTTATTTTAATGTTTAGTTCTGTTACCATGGGATTTGCTGTTGAAGCAGGCCATCGTATGGCTAAAAAAGAAGTTTCATTTTATATGTTGCTTACTATTTTAGGCGGGATTGGGTTTTTGGGATGTATGGCTTGGGAATGGGCTCAATTCATAAACGGAACAGAAGCAGGAAAAATGCTTGCAGATGGTTCGGTTTTTCATGGAGCTAACCTGCACCTGAACGAATATGGTCCAACTGCTTTTGCAGATCTGTTTTTTATTGTTACAGGCTTTCACGGGGTCCATGTACTTTCAGGCATCATTATAAACAGTACTATTTATATAAATGTATTAAAAGGAACCTATGAAAAACGTGGACATTATGAGATGGTTGAAAAGGTTGGGCTTTACTGGCACTTTGTAGATCTTGTATGGGTATTTGTATTTACATTCTTTTATCTTATTTGATCGGTAGATTAGTTCATAATTTTAAAATTTACATAAACAAAAATGGAACATACTGAAGAAATCAGAGAGCACATGGAAGCTCCAAAAGATATGAAAAAACAAATCTGGAAAACGTTCTGGATATTATTTGTGTTGACAGTATTAAATATTGCAATCTATTTAAAATTTTTGGGAACCGATTCCCCAATTAAAAACTACGTATTCATTACGTTAAGTTTTGCAAAAGCATACTTTATTATTGGTACCTTTATGCATCTGAAATTGGAACGAAAATCACTTCGGTATCTTATTATTTTGCCTGTAATTTTTATCTTATACTTGCTTATCATTGCCTTAACAGAAGGTAGTAGCATTAGTTTTCTTAAGTACATTTACAAATGAAAAAAAGTTTTTTAATTGCGATATCGGTAATAATAGTTCCTGTTATTATTTTTTTTGCAGGGTCAGCAGGCAAGCAGAATTTTCAGCATCTGCCCTTTATGGGAGAGCGTATTGAACCGAATGGTGCCGATGTAAAAGATACGATCTTTTATGCTGTTCCCGACTTTAAATTAACTTCACAAACCGGGGAGATCATCACTCAAAAAACATTTGACAATAAGATATATATTGCCAATTTCTTTTTCGCTTCCTGTAAAGATGTCTGTCCGAAAATGAATGCGAAGGTAGCTACTGTTTTTTCTAAAATTAAAGAACAAAAGTTTGCCGAAATAAAATTCCTGTCTATTACAGTTGACCCTGAAAATGATTCTGTTCCTGTATTATCAGCCTATGCAAAAAAATTTAAGGCGGATCCTTCCATTTGGTATTTTGCAACCGGTACTCCAGATGATATTTTTAAAGCCGGACAGGGATTTTTAGTTCCTGTTTCAAAAGAAGATAAAACGATTGACCATAGTCAGCAGTTATTACTTATCGACAAAGAAAAACACATTAGAGGAATATATGATGGTTTGGATGAGGTGGAGCTGGCGCGCTTGAAAGATGAGATAAAAGTATTGTTATATGAATACCATACCAACAACAAATAAGAAGGATAAGTTTTATTTCCGCTTAGTTTTAGTAATTTCTGTACTGGTTTTTACTGCTGTTATTCTTTTGAACCGAAAAGTTTTACCAAGGCCCGAAGTAATTCCTTCATTTACTTATTTCTTGCCAATGCTCAATGCATTTATTAACGGTACTTGTAGCATTTTACTTCTGCTCTCATTATATTTTATAAAAAGAAAAAATATTGCCGCTCATAAAACGACTAACATCATAACATTTCTTTTATCAAGTATCTTTCTGGTGTTGTATGTAATGTTCCATTATTTTGCCGATGAAACAAAATTCCCGGCAGAAAATTCATTACGGCCGTATTATTTATTTATTTTAATTACACATATTATTCTTGCTGCATCTGTTTTACCATTGATATTACTTTCATTTTATTATGGACTGGGAATGCAGGTTGCTAAACACCGGAAATTAGTACGTTGGGCATTCCCAATATGGCTTTATGTAACCGTTACAGGTGTAGTTGTTTACCTGATGATATCTCCTTATTATCCATTTTGAGAAATGGTTATTTAAATTGATTTAAAAGAAAAATATTTTTAAAAATGAAATTCAGAAAAACAATATCCATACTGGTATTTATTGCATTAGTAGTAATTGCAAATCAAACATGGGCACAGTGCCCAATGTGTAAAGCTGCATTGGAATCAGGAAGAAAAGCAGGAACAACAGAAGTTGGCAACACCATAAATTATGGAATTATTTATTTGTTTGCATTTCCCTATTGTATTGCGATGGTTTTCGCAGTAATTTTTTATAAAAAAAATAAACTTCGAAAAAAACAACAAGCACTTAATAATCAATAATGGAGACTACCGGCCAAAATCTAAAAATGTCTAATTCATTCACACCAAATAAAGCTCTTTCTATACTTCAAGGCAAATGCCCTCGTTGTCAAAGTGGAAAAATATTTAAATATACTACTGCGAATGTGCGAAACTTCACCGATATGCATGAAAATTGCCCAGCATGTGGTTTGCATTTTGAAATTGAACCAGGTTTTTTTTGGGGAGCAATGTATGTAAGTTATACCATTACAACCGGAATGATGTTGGTGCTTGGCGGACTAACTTATTTTGTTGGCAATAATCCTGACTTCTGGTGGTATGTTGGTATCATATGCGCACCGGTTATTCTGAGCACAACATTGCTTTTTCGTTACTCTCGAATTTTAATGTTGTATTTATTTTCTTCTGTTCATTTTGATAAAAAATTTGTCGCCTCCAAATAAGTGAGCTTGATATCCTAACCTTTTTATTAAATTTGTTTAATGAAAAATAATCCTCACCGATCAATTATAATATGGCTGTTTGCGGGTTGTTTTTTAATTTACGCAATGGTTGTTCTTGGTGGCATCACACGTCTAACCCATTCGGGTTTATCAATGGTGGAATGGAATATGATCATTGGCTCCATGCCTCCGATGAGCGAAGCAGACTGGCAAGTACCTTTTGAAAAATACAAACAATCTCCCGAGTATCAGGTCATAAATAATCAATTTACCTTAGAAGAATTTAAATCAATTTATTGGTGGGAATTCATTCACCGGATGCTTGGCCGAACAATTGGTGTCGTTTTTCTTATTCCGTTTTTTTATTTTCTGATAAAGAAAAAATTTGACAGGACCCTTTTGAAAAAAATGTTTGTTCTGCTTTTGCTTGGAGCATTGCAAGGTGTATTAGGATGGTACATGGTAAAAAGTGGCCTTCAAAAAGAACCTCATGTGAGCCATTACAGACTTGCCGCACACCTTATAAGTGCATTTACAGTTTTTGGTTTTACATTTTGGTATGCCTTGGATCTGGTGCATCCGACTATAGTAAAAAATTATTCTGCGGAAAATAAAAAAATAAAACGATGGGCCTGGATCATGTTCGGTGTTATTGTTTTACAAATTATTTATGGTGCATTTGTAGCAGGTTTAAAAGCTGGTTTATTCTACAATACATTTCCAAAAATGGGACTTCAGTTTTTTCCTGATACAATTTTACAGGCTGAACCGTTTTGGAAAAACTTTTTCGAAAATCCGGTTGGAGTACAATTTGTACATCGTTACCTGGCTTATTTTGTAGTTATAATTGTTTTGTTCGTATGGGAAAAAACTCGAAAATTGGAACTTACAATCTTGCAACGCAAAGCTTCCAATTTTATGTTGGCTGTGGTATGTGCACAGTTTTTACTCGGAATTATTACATTGCTTTATTCTGTGCCTGTAACCATGGGCGTGTTGCATCAAACTGTTGCTTTCTTTTTATTTGCAGCCTCTTTAATTTTTATACATAGTTTGAAAAAAACAGCGTAATTAATTATTCATTTCCCTCCTCCAAATAAAAGGAAATACTCAGGATAAAAGCAAATGAATTATAGCGAAAAAAATTAAAAAAAATTTCGATCAGATTTTTATGAATTTGAGAAATTAAATTTTCAAAACCCCTGCCTTTTGGAGCTGTAATGGCTTCATTTTCATTGATTTATATGACAATTGTCACACATTTGATATAATAGTCTGCAAACATACCTTAACAGATATGTTTTATGATTTTTATCATGTTTCATAAAAAATCATGTTTTGAAATGAAAAAAACTATTAAAATTGCGACAAAAATTAAGAAAACGAAGAGATGAGTGCATTGTTTATTTTAATTGGAGCCAGTTTGATAATTGCAATAGGTTTTTTAATTGCATTTATCTGGAGTGTAAAAAGCGGACAATATGATGATGATTATACACCTTCTGTTCGAATGCTATTTGATGATGAATTTGCAAGTAAACCGAAAGAATTAAAAACAGTTCAACCTGTTAAAAAAGAAAAATAACAAATAATAACAATTTATGGAATTAGAAAAATTTTCGTACGACAACAAAATTGTAAAGCAATTTGCATTTGCCACTATTTTCTGGGGATTAGCCGGTATGACTGTTGGGTTGTGGGTAGCATTGGAATTAATATATCCTCAGTTAAATCTTTTTGAACAAATTACATTTAGCAGGATACGTCCTTTGCATACCAATGCAGTAATTTTTGCATTCGTTGGAAACGGTATTTTTATGGGTGTTTATTATTCATTGCAACGATTATGCAAAGCCCGTATGTTTAGCGATAAATTGAGTAAAATTCATTTCTGGGGCTGGCAATTAATTATCCTTGCCGCATTACTGACACTCCCTTTCGGAATTACAACAGGTAAAGAATATGCTGAATTAGAATGGCCTATCGACATAGCAATTACTTTGATCTGGGTTGTATTCGGTTGGAACATGTTTGGTACCATCATCAAACGCAGAGAACGTCATCTATATGTTGCTATCTGGTTTTACATTGCAACATTTGTAACCGTTGCATTGCTTCATGTTGTTAACTCATTTGAACTTCCGGTTTCAATCTTAAAAAGTTATTCATGGTATGCAGGTGTGCAGGATGCATTGATACAATGGTGGTACGGACATAATGCGGTTGCATTTTTCCTTACAACTCCTTATTTAGGATTAATGTATTATTTTGTTCCAAAGGTTGCAGAACGTCCTATTTATTCCTATCGGTTATCAATCATTCACTTTTGGGCATTAATTTTCTTATACATCTGGGCCGGTCCGCATCACTTGTTATATACTGCATTGCCGGACTGGGCACAATCTTTAGGTACCGCATTTTCTATCATGTTAATTGCACCATCCTGGGGAGGTATGATCAATGGCTTACTTACATTACGTGGCGCATGGGATAAGGTACGTGAAAGTGTGGTGTTGAAGTTTTTAGTGGTTGCTGTTACCGCCTATGGTATGGCTACATTTGAAGGTCCAATGCTTGCATTAAAAAATGTAAATGTTATCGGACATTTTACTGATTGGATAATTGCACACGTTCATGTTGGTGCATTAGGCTGGAATGGATTCTTAACTTTTGGTGTATTGTATTGGATCATACCAAAAATTTTCCGCACCGAATTGTATTCTAAAAAATTAGCAAACTGGCATTTTTGGTTAGGCTCCTTGGGTATCTTATTTTATGTAGTACCAATGTATTGGGCAGGCTTCACACAATATTTTATGTGGCAGGAATTCACCAAGGAAGGTTTATTAAGATATCCAAATTTCCTTGAAACAGTGATTCAATTACGTCCGATGCACATGATGCGTGCATTAGGTGGTTTATTATATCTTTCAGGTTTTGTATTGCTGACATATAATATTATTAAAACCGTTAAAGCAGGTTCTTTACTTGCCAACGAAGATGCTGAAGCACCTGCATTAACTAAAGATGAAGGAAGTCATGCCGGAGAGCACTGGCACAGAGTATTTGAGCGTAAGCCAATTCAATTCATGATTTTAAGTTTGGTAGTGGTAATAATAGGAGGAGCAATAGAAATAGTTCCAACATTTTTAGTAAAATCAAATATTCCAACCATTGCAAGTGTCAAGCCTTATACACCGCTTGAGTTACAAGGCAGGGATATTTATATCCGCGAAGGCTGTTATGTTTGTCACTCACAAATGGTGCGCCCATTACGTTTTGAAACAGAACGATATGGTGAATATTCTAAAGCCGGTGAGTTTGTTTATGACCATCCGTTCCAATGGGGTTCAAAACGTTCAGGACCGGATCTTGCACGCGAAGGTGTTGGTAACCTGAAAAAATCTGATGCCTGGCACTATAGTCATATGTTGGATCCACGCAGCATGTCTCCGGGTTCTATTATGCCTACGTTCCAGTGGTTGCACGATGATCCGATTGATACAGCGAGCACCCCTGCAAAAATAAGAGCGATGATAACACTTGGTGTTCCATATCCGGAGGGATACGATAAAAAAGCGAATGCAGATCTTATGATCCAGGCAAATGCAATTACCGAGAGTTTGAAAAAAGATAAGATAGAAACATTAAATGACAGAGAGATTATTGCTTTAATTGCCTATATGCAACGTTTAGGGAAGGATATAACAGCAAATAAATCAACCACAACACAACCATAAAAAAATGAAATTTATTAACTATTTAGAATCAATCGCAGGAGTTGGAATATTTCCATTGGTTTCTCTTTGTATATTTTTTTTATTTTTTGTTATCCTGATTATTTGGGTATTACAAGTAAGTAAAGAACATCTTACGGAGATGAAAAATATTCCATTTAACTCATCTTCCCTTCGGGCAAATTCTACAAAAGAGAAGGGAAGCGAAAGTAATTTTGCACTATCTACGGATTCAGAAAATAATTAAATCGAAAATTATGAAAGAGCAATTCCAAAAAAAATCTCAAAAAAATAAAAATTTATTTTCTAAAACAATTCTTACATCGCTAATGATAACATTGGGATTTATTTTATTTTCAGTGTCTTCTTATGCACAACAAGTAACGGATGTTGCAGCTCCGGCGGATGATAGCTCCATGGGAATAAACGAGGTGATCATATTCCTGCTTTTTTGTACGATAGTTTTGTTAGCGATTACTGTTTTATTAATGGTGCAAACCAAAAATGCAATACTTAATTCCCGAAAAGGAGATGCCGAGGCCGGGCATTCATTATTTGACATGATCAATGCTTCTGTTTCTGTTGAAAAAGAAAAAGATATTTTGATGGATCATGATTATGATGGAATAAAAGAGTTGGATAATAATTTACCGCCATGGTGGAAATATGGTTTTTATTTAACAATAGTTATCGCAATTTGTTACATCACTTATTTTCATTTCCTTGGTGGAGAGCTGCAAATTGCCAGATATGAAAAATCTTTAGTAGCCGCAAAAGCAGAAAATGAGGCCTATCAGAAGGCGCACGGTGATGTGATCAACGAGGACAATGTTAAACTGATCACTGATAAAGCTCAATTGGCGGATG
This sequence comes from Bacteroidetes bacterium RIFCSPLOWO2_12_FULL_35_15, assembly GCA_001769385.1. GTDB lineage: Bacteria > Bacteroidota > Bacteroidia > 2-12-FULL-35-15 > 2-12-FULL-35-15 > 2-12-FULL-35-15. The sequence continues at coordinate 52,941 of MEPB01000052.1, forward strand.
CTGAAAAAATATTTAAAACAACTTGTTTTGTTTGTCATGGTGCAGAAGGTCAGGGAAATGCAGTCGGTCCAAATTTGACCGATGATTATTGGATCCATGGAGGAAGTATAAAAGATGTATTTCATTCCATAACAAGTGGCTGGCCTGAAAAGGGTATGCAGGCGTGGAAATCGAATTTTTCGGCCTTACAAATAAGTCAAATAAGTAGTTATGTTAAATCATTAAGAGGAACTAATCCTCCGAATCCAAAAGAAAAACAAGGTGATCTATATGTAGAAGAGGGGTCGGGAAGTGTCACAGTAACAAAAGACAGCATGAGTGTTCCTCCAAAAGATAGTGTGAAGCTTGGCACAAAATAGATCATGGAAAATAACGAGTTCAAGCCTGATGAATCTTTTCGGGATTCTATTGCTACCATAAATAAGCAAGGAAACCGGGCTTGGATCTTTGCAAAAAAACCCAAAGGAAAGTTTACCAATAGAAGAACAATTTTTAGTATCATCTATTTGCTTGCTTTTTTTATTGTTCCGTTTATAAAAGTCAACGGAGAACCTCTCTTTCTTTTTAATGTTGTTGAACGGAAGTTTATAATTTTTGGCGGGGTTTTCTGGCCACAGGACTTATTTCTGTTTGCCTTAGCAATGTTAACATTCATTGTGTTTATCGTTTTATTTACTGTGGTCTTCGGAAGAATATTTTGTGGTTGGATCTGTCCGCAAACAATTTTTATGGATATGGTTTTCCGTAAGATCGAATATTGGATCGAAGGGGATGCAGGGAAACAAAAAATGCTTGATAAGCAACCTTGGAACGCCCAAAAAATAGGAAAAAAAAGCCTTAAGGTCAGTGTCTTCTATCTTGTTTCATTTATATTCTCAAATGTGTTTTTATCCTACATTATTGGAATGGATGAAGTAAAAAAAATAATCATGGAGCCAATTAGTCAAAACCTGGCTTCACTTATTTCAATGTTACTTTTCACATTTGTTTTCTTTTTAGTGTATTTAAGATTTCGGGAACAAGTATGTATTGTTGTTTGTCCGTATGGAAGATTGCAAGGTGTTTTGCTTGATAAGAATTCAATTCTTGTTGCCTATGATTATATAAGAGGTGAACCTCGTTCGAAATATACAAAGGCGAAAGATCAAACCAAGGGTGATTGTATCGATTGTCACCAATGTGTGGATGTTTGCCCAACAGGCATTGATATTCGAAATGGAACACAATTAGAATGTATTAATTGTACAGCTTGTATTGATGCCTGTAATACTATGATGGAAGCTGTAGGGTATGAAAAAAACTTAATACGTTATGATTCAGAATACGGAATTGCTAACAAAGAAAAATTGAAGATCACACCAAGAATTAAAGCATATTCTCTTGTACTTTTAATTTTGGTTGGGGTGTTGATCACATTATTAGTTACCAGAACAGATGTTGAAACAACAATTTTCCGAACACCGGGAATGCTTTATCAGGAACAACCAAATAATAGAATAAGTAATTTATATAATATAAAAATAATTAATAAAACCCGTGATTTTAAGCCGGTAAAATTACAATCAGAAACCGAGGGGGCAGAATTAATTATGGTTGGAAATAATCCAATAAAGGTAGAAAAAGAGAATATATCAAATGGAGCATTTTTTATTTATATGGATAGGGATAAAATAAAAAATCGTAAAACAAAACTTACAATAGGAGTTTATTCAAATGGCGAAAAGATCACAACAGTGAGCACTAATTTTTTAGGTCCGATCTCCCGATAAAGATCAAGGAGACCACGGAGAAACAGAGAACACAGAAATGATTACTCAAAAGCATATAAATGAAATTTCGTAGAAATAATTTAACCTCAGGTAATATTTCATGTGAAATTAATCTCCGTGAAACTCAGTGTTCTCTGTGTCTTGTGGTTAATTTTATAAAAATAAATTTAAAATATAATTAAATGTCAAAAATAGGCTGGGGAACAAAAATTGCAATTTTATATATTGGCTTTGTAGTGCTTGTAATTGCAATGGTTGTAATAAGCATGAGTCAAAAGATCGAATTAGTTAGTGAAGATTATTATCCCAAAGAATTAGTATTTCAAAATCAGATAAATAGCTCGAATAATGCAAATGCATTGTCTGATACTATCATAAATACAGTTACTCTGAACGGAATTGATCTGCAATTCCCTTCGGAATTTAAAGGTAAAACAGTAAACGGTAAAATTGAATTTTTTCGTCCGTCTGGTTCTTCTGGAGATTTTAGTGCCACATTAAAATTAGATGAAAATGGACATCAATTTGTAAGTTCAAAGGAACTGATTTCAGGAAAATATAAAATGCAAATTTCCTGGAAAGTGGATAATACCGATTATTATTCGGAGCATATAATTACGATCAAAAAATAAAATGAATCTTATTTTCAGTGCAATAACATTAGGGTTTTTAGGTAGTTTCCATTGTGTGGGGATGTGTGGTCCCATTGCACTTGCATTGCCATTGAAACGTGATTCTGTAACATCAAAAATTAGCGGAGCAATTCTTTACAATGTTGGAAGAATGTTTACTTATGCTTTATTAGGATTGTTGTTTGGACTTGTCGGACAAAGTTTTGTAATTGCCGGTTATCAGCAAGCATTGTCGATTACCATTGGTGTTGCGATATTGATACTGGTATTGTTTTCAAGTAAAATTTCCGGAAAATTTAAAACCACTGCATTTATTTATTCTGCAATCGGAAAATTAAAACAAAAATTAAGTTCTTTATTTAAGAAGAGCAGTTATTCTTCACTTTTTTTAATAGGAACGTTAAATGGCCTGTTACCTTGCGGATTAGTCTATTTAGGAATTGCAGGAGCCATAGCAACCGGTAACGGATTACAAGGAAGTTTATTTATGGCTATTTTTGGTTTCGGTACTTTGCCTGCAATGCTTACCCTTGCTTTATTAGGAAATGCGATCAGCATTAATTTCAGAAATAAAATTAATAAAGTAATTCCTTTTTTTGTGGTAAGCATGGCATTACTACTTATTTTGCGCGGAATGAACCTTGGAATCCCCTATATCAGCCCGGAAATGTCTTCAACAAAACCTCTTTGCCATAAGTGCTGCAAAGAATAATATTCTGTACCTTTGAGCTTCATAAAAACCGGCTCAAAAAATGAATAAAATACGATTAACAAAAGAATTTAATTTTGAAATGGCACATGCATTATTTGGTTATGATGGTGCATGTAAAAATATTCACGGACATTCCTATAATTTAAGTGTAACATTTATTGGCGAACCTATCACGGATAAATCAAATCCTAAATGTGGAATGGTGGTTGATTTTTCAGTCATGAAAACCATTGTAAAACCAATCATTGAAGAGTTGGACCATGCAACACTTTTAAATGCTGAAACTCCCCATAAGGAATTAGCAAATGAAAATTCCTTGTTTGGAAAATTGGTCTTGGTAAATTATCAGCCAACCTGCGAAAATTTATTGATCGATTTTGCTTCACGCATAAAAAAAGAATTGCCGCACGATTTGAAATTGCATCACATCCTGTTACGGGAAACACCAACTTCTTATGCAGAGTGGTTTGCAGAAGATAATGAGTAATTGAAAAAAATATTCAGCAGACAGTAAACAATAAAAAATTAACAATTTAACAGTTTAGCAATTCAACAATAACAAAGATGAATCTGATCAGAAAATATAATGTTGCGGGTCCGCGATACACCAGTTATCCAACCGTTCCATATTGGGATGAAACACCTCCAACCATTGAACAATGGAAAGCAAGCGTAAAAAGATCATTTATTGAAACCAATGACAGCGATGGAATTTCTTTATACATCCATTTACCTTTTTGTGAAAGTTTATGCACGTATTGCGGATGCAACACACGAATCACTATCAATCATAATGTTGAAAAGCCATATTTAACAGCTGTTTTAAAAGAATGGGAATTGTATCTGAAGGTTTTTGAAGGAAAGCCACGCATCAAAGAAATTCATTTGGGTGGCGGTACTCCTACATTTTTCAAGCCGGAACATTTGAAAGAAATGATCGATGCTATTTTAAAAGATGCAGAGGTTTGTGAGGATGCCGAATTTAGTTTTGAAGCACATCCGAAAAATACAACACCTGAACATTTAGAAACATTATATAGATTGGGCTTTAGACGATTAAGTCTGGGTGTTCAGGATTTCGATCCGAAAGTTCAGGAAATCGTAAATCGGATAGATCCATTTGAAACAGTCGAAAGAGTTGTAAAAAATGCCCGTAAAATAGGATATACTTCTATCAATTTTGATTTGATCTATGGTTTGCCTTTGCAAACAAGAAATAGTGTTATTGATACCATCAATAAAGTAAATCTTTTAAGGCCCGATCGTATTGCTTTCTACAGCTATGCACATGTGCCTTGGGTAAAGCCGGGTCAGCGGAAATTCACCGAAGCTGATCTGCCTGCTGATGAAGAAAAACGTGCACTTTACGAAATTGGTAAGGCTATGTTTGCAGAAAATGGTTATGTTGAAATTGGCATGGATCATTTCTCCTTAACAAGTGATACACTTTATAAATCAGCAGAAAAAGGGAAGTTGCATCGGAATTTCATGGGATACACGCACTCCTATACGCAGCTGATGGTTGGTTTAGGTGTTTCATCCATCAGCGACACATGGTATGCATACGGACAAAATGTTAAGAAAGTAGAAGAGTATTATGATCTGATAAATAAAGGGGAATTACCTGTTTTTAAAGGACATTTATTGAATGAAGAAGATCTGATCATACGCAGACATATCCTCAACATCATGTGCAAATTTGAAACATCCTGGGAAAAAAAAGAAATGCAATGTGAAGCGATCTATGAAGCTATTGAACGTCTGACAGAAATTGAAAATGATAAATTGATAGAGTTAACTCCATATCATTTGAAAGTGAACAAAGCCGGAATTCCTTTTATCAGAAACATTTGTATGGCTTTTGATGCAAGGCTCTGGAGGAATTTACCACAATCGAAGATCTTTAGTTCAACGGTGTAATATATTAAATTCGCAGCTATTCCGGTACCAATAAAAAAATTAAATTTAAAATAATAATAATTTAAAAATCAATAAAAAATGGCAGCAGTAAATCCTTATTTAACTTTCAATGGAAATTGTGAAGAAGCATTTAATTTCTACAAATCTGTCTTTGGGGGCGAATTTCCTTATATAGGAAGATTCAAAGATATGCCCTCCGAACAACCAATTCCCGAGAGCGAAAAAGAAAAAATAATGCATGTTTCGTTGCCAATTGGAAAAGAAACTATTCTAATGGGTAGTGACAGTTCAAATGCATTTGGACAGGCGACCATTATAGGAAACAATTTTTCTATTTCAGTCAATGCCGATAATGAGGAAGAAGCTACTAAACTCTTTAATGGTCTTTCTTCCGGTGGAAAAGTTACGATGCCTTTAAATAAAACATTTTGGGGTGCATTGTTTGGTATGTTTACAGATAAATTCGGTATTAACTGGATGGTAAATTACGACTTCGACCAAAAAAAATAAACTTATTTTATTGGTTTTCAAAAAATTGACAAATTGCAATTTGGAAGGACCATGCAGAATTTTTTTTATTAGAAATATCTGCATGGCTTTTGATGAAAGACTTTGGAGGAATTTACCACAATCGAAGATCTTTAGGTTCAACAGTGTAATTATTTGAGTTCATATTTTTGTAATAAAATAAAGAACTTGCATTTGATTGAATAAACGAAACGTGTAGCGTTTATAAAGATGTTAGTGGTAATTTTATAAAAAAATATACGCACACAGCAACATAGAAAGAATTGGAAATAAAATTCACGAATAGTGTTTTCAAAATTGACGACTTTATTAAAAAAAAATGAAACCAAAAACCGAAGACAAGCAACAATTATTAAGAATTTTTCCGACCGAAGATTGGAAAGAATTTAAGCTGGAATACAAATCAAGATTTCGTTATGCAATTTCTAACTTCGGCAGAGTAATTAGTTACACCGACAAATTTGAAAACGGAAGGTTATTGAAGTGCGCTACAGTGGACGGTTACAAAGCTTTTTATTATAAATTATTAGTAGGCAAAAAAACAGTAAATCGACACCTTTATATCCGAAATATTGTTGCAGAAAATTTTTTACCAAAACCGTCCAAAGACCAAATTCATGTTTTACTCTTAGACAGAAACCGCAGTAATAACTGTTCTAACAACCTTAAATGGGCTACCAAAGAAGAAATGTACGAACATATCAAAAAAAGTCCTATGGTAATTGAGGCCAAGAAAAAGCTTGTTGAACATAACATGCAAAGGAAATACAAATTGAACAGTAGCACAGTCAAAATAATAAAAAGGAAAATAATGAGTGTTAATCGCAAGACGAGAATGAAATTAATTGCGAGACAATATGGAATTAGTGAAATGCAATTATACCGAATAAAATCAGGTGAAAATTGGGGACACGTAACTGTTGACTAAAATGACTCTGGTGTAACGACAAAGATAAAAAGAAAGACTACCGCTAACACCACCTCCTAAATGCGGAGATACTGCTAGTTGCAAATGTTTGTCACAGCGGTATAAATTTATTTATAAACATTTGCAGGAAGCAGTTGTGCTTTTAATTTATATTTACAGTAACGAATAACAGAGTGCAAGTAAATCCGCAATCTTTTAGCTTCGTTCGTTAGCGGTCATTGTAGAGCGGCACTATAAAAAATAACAGAAATTTGCCCAATGGAAATATTGAAATTAACAACTAAAAGACTTAACATACGACACCTCGAATTAAAAGACCTATCTGACTTTTATGTTTATCGTTCAAATCCGGAAGTTGCAAAATATCAAGGCTTTGATATTATGACAAAGGAACAAGCAGAAGATTTCATAAAGTACAATGCAATGAGGACTTTTGGAAAAGCAGGAGAATGGGTTCAATACGGAATTGAAAATGTTGAAACTCAAAAACTAATTGGCGATTGTGCAATTAAATTTGACCAAAACGACACAAGAATTGCGGAAATTGGAATTACTATTTCACACCTTGAACAACAAAAAGGGTACGCAAAAGAAGTTATGGGGGGCATTTTGATTTTTTTGTTTGAAATAAAAGAAATTCATCGGGTTGCAGAAACTGTGGACGCAGAAAATATTGCATCAATTAACTTACTAAGAAGTATGGGTTTCAGACAAGAAGGACATTTTATTGAAAATATTTTCTTCAAAGGAAAATGGGGAAGTGAATATCAATACGCAATGTTGAAACGAGAATGGGACGAAAGAACAACGAACCGCTAATATCACCCAAAATAAATGCGGAGCAACTGCAAGCTGCAAATTTTTTTCACAACGGTATTAATTAATTTCTAAACATTTGCAGGGATCGGTTGTGCTTTTTTATATTTGCGGTAACGAACAGCTGAGTGCAAGTAAATCCGCAATCTTTTAGCTTCGTTCCTTAGCTACAATTATTATGAAAAAGACTATATCCATTTTATTTTTTATTTCATTTTTAAGTTACGGACTGACAAACCAAACTATCTTAAAAAATTATGAGATTGTTTTTAAATGCAAAACAGATGATAATAAATATAAAGACCCTATTGTTAGTTTATTTGAAATTAGCACTGATAAAAAAACATTAGTTAAAACCTTTAGCAATACTTACAAAAACAAATTGCAGTTTGAATATCAAAAAGATTATTTAGTGAGTTTTGAAAAAGCTGGCTATATAAAAAAAGAAATATCAGTATCTACCAAAAACATTTCAAAAGAACGCTGGAACAAAGAATTTGCAAAATTGTTCTGTAATATTAACCTTTCGAAACAACCTAAAGATAGTATTGTTCAACATTCTCGGCCAGTTTCAATAATTTCGTATTCTGACACTTTGGGTGATTTTGATATCAAATTTGATAAAATAAATAAATAACTGTAGCTAACACCACCTCCTATAAATGCGGAGCAAGTGCTAGCTGCAAATGTTTGTCACAGCGGTATAAATTTATTTCTAAACATTTGCAATGAACTTTTGTGCTTTTAATTTACATTTGTTCTGACGGAAAGTGAAGTGCAATTAATTACACAATCTTTTAGCTTCATTCGTTGGCGTCACCTTGAGAAACGACAAACAATCTAAATTTAAACAGATAAACAATATGGCATCGAACGTACCTGTAACAAGACAAATTGCATGGGTATCTTTAATTCCGCAATTGTTTGCAATGGGTCTAATAATATTTATATTCTACATGCTAAAATTTGAAGATCCGCTTCTTTTTGGTACATGGTCTTATTTAATTATGTTTTTAATTCTTAGGAAATTAGTTGCAAAAGATCATAGACAAGGAATGAAATTAGTAAAACAAGAAAAATTTATTGAAGCAATTCCTTTATTTGAAAAGAGTATTGCATATTTTACAAAAAATAGCTGGGTGGACAAATATCGTTATTTAACAATTTTGAGTGCATCTAAAATGACTTATAAGGAAATGGGGTTATGCAACATTGCATTTTGTTATAGTCAGACAAATAATGGACAGAAAGCCAAAGAATACTACGAACTCACCTTGACTGAATTTCCCAAAAACGGACTAGCAAAAGCAGGACTGAATATGATAAACTCAATCGGACAAACAAGACAAACTGAAACCTAGACAAAATTAGGGTGAAAAAAAGGCGAACGAATTACACCGCCTATTGAAAAGTTAAACTAAATATAATGAGGAGCAAATTTTATTTAATATCTACACTTGTATTTATTCTATTCTATTTAAAAACAGTAGCTCAAAATATAATTTTTGATCTGCCTATTGTTGGAGACACAATTGATTACGAAGAAAAAGTCAAATTTGTTTTGTTTGAAGAGATTCCCAATAGCGATTATTATTTTTCAATTATTACAGAAAAAAATACTGATACAATAATAACTCATTATAAAAAAAGTGATACGCTTGAACAAAAAGTTACCCTAAAATATGTTTCATCAATCTTGAATAATATAACAAAGTTAAATACCTATTACAACACAATTGGAAAGGACCCAACAAATTCACAAAACAATTATAGTTTCATCTCCAATCCAACTCCGCTTACAGAATATGAATTTGAGAAAAAAAGATCAGATTCTTTATTATCTACAGACCCATTGGCTTATAAGGAAATTATAAAAGCCAGGAAAAAGGCTGAGAAACATAATCCAAACAGAAAGAAATGGTATGATAAAGATCCTGGGCGTATAGAAACAGATAAAAATCTCCCAAGCTATAAAGACCAACAAATTAGACACATACCCATGCCAACTTATACTTCTCCAAAATGGACACCACGTTAAAAATATAAATAAGTCAACCTGAAACATCGCCTCCTGATAATCCTTAGGCAGCATACATTACAAACAAAAAATATGAAACAAATAATTTTTACCCTTTTTTTATTTTTGACAATTAATTTTTTCGGACAAAAAATAATAGAATATAAAATTGACGATAACTTAAGGATTCAAATACCTGAGAATTACGAAATCAAAGATACTTTGGAACAAAAAGTAGTCAAAGCTTTTGTCGACAATGGATTAATTTTAATTATAACAAGCTCGAACATAGGTAAAACAGCGGCTACCATAAAGAACGAAAAGGATCTTTTGAAATTTTATAAAGGATTTCGAGCTGGTCACATTAAATCATTAAATGGAAAATTGATAAACGAAGAGTTTGTAAATAAAGACGGACTTAAACTTTATTCCTTTTCTTACATCGCAACTATGGGTGAAGAAGTTCAATTAAGAAATTGTTTAGTGTTATTTCTTCAGGATAATACTTATATTCTTCAATTTTGGCAACCAGAATCAATGAAAAATGAAATGAAGATAGTAAATGAAAATTTTTTCTCGTCTCTAAAAATAAGTAAGGGTTTCACTTTAGAAAATCAATTAAGTTTTTCAAATGAGGAACAGACATTGGATTCCTATAGTTTGGGATATACGATTGGAAAAATTTTCGGCAAGCTTTTAGTTTTGGGAATTGTTATAGGTTTAATAATTTTGATTGCGAAAAAAATAAACAAATAGTACAAAAAAACTAACGCAAATTGCCACGATGCTTGATGCCCAGTAGATGCAATACAAGGAAAAAAATCCATTAGTAAAAAAACCGAAACATACTCAAGCAGCTGAAGGGAAATATCGAGAAAGACTTTTGTCTTATGGGAGATTTGCATTTACTGCTTGGTAAGGTTTCCGGAAAATAATGACAAATTCAAGTTTATTTATCAGCAGACAGACCGGAATACAGAAAGGCGCGTAAGCCAGAATAGGTAACGGGGGCTGAGACAGCAGGTGTGAAAGCCGATGACCTATTCTTGAATTTTTGGTTCCTTTTGTTTCAAGACAAAAGGAACAAGAAAATAAATTCTAAGGTGAAAAAAAAGAAAAAGATTACACTCCTCCTTCTCCGGAACCCAATAATATTTTTGAAAATTTTTGATCTTATCTTCACAACTTCTGTTTCTGAAAATTCCTGCATTAAAAATGGTACAGTATAATGATGTTTTTCTTGTTTTGAATTTATTAAAAAAATTTGCAAATCGTTACATTTTACTACATTTGTTGAACTCTTTATTTTTTTTGACTCAATTAATTGAATAAATCATACATAATTACTAATATTTTTGTTGCGAATCTGAAACACTAGCAGCCGAAAATATAATAAAATCAATTGTTCAAAATTTATTTGTATTTTTTTAATACTGTATTTTTATCATAAATAACATCAATCAGAATGGGTATGTTATTTAGTGCATTGTATAAACCCAGCTTTAAGGAAAATTAATAATTATTCGCATGTATCTATTTCTAACAATTTTATTTTCGTTCACTACCTTCAACCTAAGTGAATCCGAAAATTATAGTAAAACAGAATTATCAAATCAACTTTCAAATGATTGGAAAATTGAATATGTCGATAATGAAATAAAAATAGAATCATCAAAACTTATTATTCTTGACAAAACTAATGGTACAAATCAGGAACGTATTGTTTTTAAATATACCAACCTGACATTCAAAAAACTTACCCTTTCATTTGCCCGAACACTTTATTATGATGGCAAATGCTATGGTTGCGATAATCAGGAAAAGCGATTTGAAATCCTTTTGAATCCTTCTGAAACAAAATCGTACGATGATTTAACAAAGGATAAACTCTATTTTATTTTTTCGAAAGACTTAAATAATACCATTAAAAAAACACTCGATTCATTTCAAATTTTAAAAATTGAAAAACATTTTAATGAAATAAAATAATCCGAAAAGGTTTGCAAACTAGAGAAGGAAGCATGCCGTATTCCATGGGGCAAAAAATAAATAAACGAAGCATGAAAAAAATATTACTTTTTATTTTATTGGTCTTTTATTTTCAAAACATTCAGTCACAATGTGATGTAACTGCTTCTGCAAGCAGCACAACCATTACTTGCGGGCAAGTTGTTATCCTGACAGCATTTGGTCAATCATCGGGCACAGTGGTATTGAGTGAGAATTTTAACACAGGAACTTTTGGCTCAGGCTGGGCTTCAACACCAGGGTCAACAAATTTTAGTAATCCTTGTTCTCCCGGAGGTGTTGATGGAACTACGCATGCATGGATGGATAACAATACTACTGTGCCCAGAACGCTTCAATCACAATCTTACAATCTTACTTCAGCAACAGCAGGAGTTACTATCTGTTTTGATATGTTGTTTGCAACACAAGGAGATGCTGCCCCTTGTGAAGGCCCTGATGAACCTGATGAAGGAGTTTATTTGCAATATTCTACTGATGGCGGAACCACATGGATCGATATTCATTACTTTGATCCTAATGGGGGAAACGATCCTCAATTAACAAATTGGAACAATTGGTGTTTTGCAATTCCTCCGGGAGCAATTACTGCAAACACCATATTTAGATGGCATCAAACGGCTGATTCTGGTGCTGACTATGATCATTGGGGAATTGATAATGTTCAGATTTATCAAAATGATATTAACTCAAACTTAGTATGGTTACATGATGGTTATTCTTATGGAACAGGAAACCCGGGTGGCCCGAATCCAAATACTGTTAGCCCGGTAACAACTACAACTTACACGGCTCAACTAACAACCGGAACCGGAACTGTTTGTACTCAGAGTATTACCGTTAATGTGATCCCTCCTGTTTTTGATGTAAACATCACTGCTAGTCCGGCATCTATCTGTTCAGGGGATTGTTCTAATATTACGGCTACTGCACAAGAGGTGATTAGTCCTGCCAGTACTCCTAACTATGCTAATAACGAATTTGCTGTTGTTACCAGCGGAAGCGCCAGCATAAACATTAATGTTCAAGGATTAAATACTACCAGTTTGGTAAATGGTTCCATCACATCTGTTTGTATTAATAGTTTTAGTTTTTCGGGAAATTCATTATGCACAAATTTTTCAGGTTGTTCTTGTAACGGAAGTTCGATTGCTTTTGGTGCAACCTGTAACTTAAATTCAAGTGGATTTACAGTTACATTAACTGCACCGGGAGGATGTTCTATTACTTTGGTTCCAGCTGGTGTTGCAAATGGAAATTATAACAATGTTTGTTTTGTACCGGTTGGCGGATCCGCTTTAATACCGGGCTTTCAAAATGGTGGTTCGTTTAATCCCAATCAACCTATAAGTGGATTAAATGGATGCAACCCTAATGGTGTATGGACGTTATCATTTAATGCTCCCGGAATAGGTATCGGTGTTGGAACGTTATCCGGCTGGAACATTACGTTTGATGATCCTGCAATATATGGTCCGGTTACTTATGTCTGGTCGCCAACAACAAATATGACTAACTCAACTACATTGACTCCAACTGTTTGTCCCACAAGCTCTACAACATATAGTTTAACAGTAAACAATCCAACTGTTGGATGTCCATCCTATACCGAAAGCATTCCAATTACTGTTACAAATTGTGTATGCACACCACCTGTATTTACGGTAACGCCACCTGTTGCCGTTTGTGCACCGGGGACCATTAATTTAGCAACTACTGTTTCTGGAACAGGAACAAATAGTGTTACTTATCATGCAACAAATGCTGATGCAACAGCTGACATCAATCCTTTGGCATCTTCAACAGTTTCTGTATCCGGGACATATTATATAAGAGTTGAAGATCCACTGATTGCTACCTGTTTTACAGTTCAATCGGTAACGGTTACTATTAATCCTTTGGTAAGTGTTAGCGTTACACCTGTTAATCCAACAATCTGTAGCGGAGCGACAGTAAATTTAACAGCGAGTGGTGCTGCAAATTATACCTGGGCAAATGCAACGGGGTTAAATATTACAACCGGAGCAACGGTTATCGCTTCTCCAACAACTACAACAACATATACAGTTACGGGCACAACAGGGTCTTGTTCTGGAACAAATACGGTCACTGTAAATGTATCACCAAATCTTGTTATCGCTGTAATACCCGTTAACCCAACTATCTGTAACGGGGGCTCCGTAAATTTAACAGCAAGTGGAGCAACGAGTTATGCCTGGGCAAATGCAACAGGTTTAAATATTACCACTGGTGCAACAGTTATCGCTTCACCTGTAAGCACAACAACATATACGGTTACAGGAACAACAGGCTCCTGTACAGGTGATACAACAATCACAGTTACTGTATCACCGAACCTTGTTATTTCAGTAACACCTCCTGCTGCAACTATTTGCAATGGAGCTTCCGTAAATTTAACAGCAAGTGGCGCAAGTAATTATACCTGGGCAAATGCAACGGGATTAAATACAGCAACCGGAGCAACAGTTATCGCTTCCCCTGCAAGTACAACAACATATACAGTTACAGGGACTTCAGGCACCTGTACAGG
>MEPB01000053.1 GCA_001769385.1 Bacteroidetes bacterium RIFCSPLOWO2_12_FULL_35_15
TTAAAGGCGATAAAGCTCTGGCAGCAAAAACCTATGATGCGGCAAAGGCAGCATACAATGAAGCATTGGGCGTAAAACCATCGGAACAATATCCAAAAGATAAACTGGCAGAAATAGAAACAATACTTGCAGCATTAGCGAACAAAAATGCATCAGAAAAAGAGTTGAATGATAAATACAATGCAGCAATTGCAAAAGCCGATGCAGCGTTAAAAACAAAAACATACGATGCTGCAAAAGCAGGATATAATGAAGCATTGGGTATAAAACCAACTGAAAAATATCCGAAAGATAAAATTACTGCAATTGACGAATTAATTGCAAAAGAGGCTGGAGCAAAGGAGTTGAATGAGAAATACAAAGCTGCTATATCAAAAGGTGATGCCGCTTTTAATTCGAAAGATTATGCATCGGCTAAAGATTTTTATACTGAAGCATTAGGCCTGAAATCAACTGAATTGTATCCTAAAAGACAATTAGATATAATTGCCCAAAATCTGGCTGATATTGCAAAAACTAAAGCAAATCAGGAAAAATATAAAGCCCTTATTTCTAAAGCAGATGAATTATTTACATCAAAGGATTACACAAAAGCTCTTGCATCCTTTAAAGAAGCACAAACAATGAAGCCTAATGAACCATATCCTACAAATAAGATTGCAGAAATTAACAGGACACTGGATGCTCTTTCCCGCTCAAAAGAAAAAGAGCAACACTACAAAGATCTGATCGTGAAAGGGGATAAATTATTTATAACGAAAGATTATAAGCAATCGAAAAGCGCTTTTCAGGATGCATTATTAATTAAACCAACAGAACAATATCCAAAAGATAAAGTGGCCGAAATAGATGAATTAATGAAAAAGAAAACTACGATAACGGAAATAGTTGTTGATAATAAAGATGAATTTAAAAATGAATTAGCAAAAAAATATCCGGAAGGAATTACAGAGGAATATGCTACTGAAAATAATGCTAAGGTTACAAAACGTATTGTTGTTAACGGTAATGAAGGGCATTTGTTTATTAAAAAGGAAACTTCATTTGGCCCGGTCTATTTTTTCAAAGACAATGTACCCATCACTGAAGCTGAATTTTATTCTGGCACAGAGCTTCAACCACAGTAAGTATTAAATAGCTGGAATAGTAATAGGAAACCTATTCATACTATTTTTGCCGAGCATTTGTTTGTTTACTAAAATGAAAATTTATTGATTTACAATTCTTCTAACAATTTAAAAACAAATTATATTCCTATGAAAAAAATAATTTTATTGATGACTGTTCTTTTAATTGGAACCGGAATTCAGGCACAAACTGACGTAGAATTAAAACTAACACTCCGTGATGGAAATGTAGTGAGCGGAACATCCAAAATAGCAAATGTTTCTTTAGTCACCGATTTTGGAAAATTAGAAGTCCCGATAAAAAATGTTACTTCTCTTGATCTTGGCATTTCTCCTGATAAATCAATAACTGAAAAGGTTGGAAATTTGATAAAACAACTGGCTAATTCAAATGAACAAATGCGTAAAACGGCTTATGATGAATTAGTAAAAATGGAAATTAAAGCCATTCCCGCTATTGCAGAATTTATATATTCTTCGAAATACGAACCTTCTACATTTACTGATTATACTGCTGATGGAGTATTATCTGAATTACAAGCGAAATACGGAGTAGATGAAAGTGTCTCCTCAAAAGATATCGTTTCAATTGATTATCAATATACAATGGGAGGAACCTATGATTTTGCAAAAATTGACTTGAAAACTGAATATGGAACATTAAGTATCCCAAAAGATAAAATAAAACACATTGATGTTATGTACACAGGTGGAGGCCCGGCTGATGAAATGACGTTTAAATTAATAGGTTCCAAACATATCAGTTCAAATACCAATGGTGGTTGGTTTAAAACAGGTATCATGGTTAAAACAGGCCAAAAATTAATGATCAATGCAAGTGGAGAGATCACATTTGCAAGCCTTTCCGGAAGCAAATATAAACCGGATGGAACTATTTCAGGAGCAGCAGCTATTGAGCCTGCTTATGAAGGTGATTATAATACAGGGAGTACCTATCCAACTTATGGGAATGTGGTATATAAAATTGGTGAAAATTCATTAGAAGTTTTAAAAGCAGGTGCCAAATTTAATGGTACAGCAAAGAGTACAGGGATGTTATATATTTCAATTTACGAAACAGTTTATAGTGCAGCAAACACCGGCTCCTACACCGTGAAAATAAAAGTGAAATAAATTAAAATGTGCAGAAATTATTTTTTCCTTTCTATAAACAAAGCACTGATAAGCGTATTGGTGCTTTATTTTTTTTCTGTACCTGTTTTTTCACAAGATGTTTATACAAACAAGGAATCGGCCACCTTTTCTTTTACACTTGGATTAACAAGTTCTGATTTGTACAACGATACCATAAATTATACGCAAGGGATTTTATTTAATGGCGGACTTATTTATACACTCACTTTTTCAGATAAATTAAATGGCGGAATAGAATTATTATATACTGGTAAAGCACTAAGAAAAGAGAAACCATTTATAAAATATCGCTTTGGATATATTGATATCCCTTTGTATTTGCAATATAAATTCAGTGATGGGATAAAAGCAAATATTGGAATTCAATATTCAAAAATTTCGAATTCATACTATTTATATATTGATCCTGCAAAGGCAAATGGGATGCATAAAAAATCGTTCTCCAGTAATTTAAATGATGATTATGGGGTATTGCTCGGGGCAGAAATTCATTTAAGTAAAAATCTGGAGTTGGCCGCTCGTTATACGCTGTCAGCAAAAAACTTTATTGATAAAAGGAGCCCGGGATTTGGTGTGTTTCAATTGTCATTTAAATACGTTGTGTTCCGTTCGTATAAGCAGTATTTTCATAAAAAGAAAATTGCAGGGTAATAATCTATTCTATAAAAGAACCGAAAATTTAAATTCTATCGATTACCAATAAACATCATATTCATTAATGCTATTAGCAGGATAGAAAACAGTATCTTTTATGTTGGTATAAACGCCTGATTTGTATTTATCGATATTTATATACTCATACCCTGAAGGTAAATACATTAATTGTGGGTTCGCATAATTATTGTTAGTAACATTATAATGAATGTTATTTGCATTAATGAAAGTGACAGATAATGAATCACTAGGATTATAAGGAGGAGGAAGTATAAATTTTAGAGTCAAAGTAATTGAAAATGAACCTGAGAATATAAGGTTATTAATTTCTCCTTTTTTGATATTAGTGTTATCTGGATCAATACGCTCTACTCCATAAAAATATTTATCATTGCGATGGGTTTCAAATTCTCCAAAATCAGCTTGTCCATTAGCATCTGTATAAATCTCATTCAATACTTTAGTGTCATAATTTGCAGAGACTAAATGTTTGCCTTCGTATAAGATTACTTTAATATTTGGTACACCTTTTTGAGTATTATTGTCAATGTGAGTAACCTTTACAGAGGTGGTCTCAGTGCCTAATTTTTTACAAGAACTAATAACCAAGTAAAACAAAAAAAGAAATACAAGCCTTAAAATTTTCATATTTTTTAATCTTTCAATATTAAGAAAAAAAAACTCTTGCAAATATTATGTTAATATTTTCAGAAAAGCAAGTTCAAGAAAAAGTTTGAGATAATCAATGCAAACTTTTCAAATTCAATCCCCTTAATTTCGGAGCAATTTTAGCCGTTAGTGCAACTATTAAAATGGTCATTATTCCGCCAAAAACAATAGAAGGTTTTAATCCCATTGCTCGTGCAGCAACACCCGATTCAAAAGAGCCAATTTCATTGGAGGAACCTATAAATATACTATTCACAGCCGAAACCCGTCCACGCATTTCATCAGGTGTGGAAAGTTGTAAAATGGTATGACGAATTACGACACTTACATTATCAAATGCTCCTGTAAGAAACAGGAAAAACAAAGACAAATAAAAATTGGTGGAGATACCAAATAAAACTGTTGCGATCCCAAAGGCGCCAACAGAAATCAGTAAACTCCTGCCGGCATTTTTTGTTGGCGGTTTATATGCAATGATCAAGGCCATTATTACTGCACCAAAAGCGGGAGCAGCTCTTAATAATCCTAATTGTTCAGAACCTACATGCAAGATTTTATCAGCATATGCGGGTAACATACTCACTGCTCCACCAAATAAAACTGCGAAGAGATCCAGGGTCAGTGCTCCCAGTATTAATTGGTTAGAGAAAACAAATTTTATTCCTACCGATAAACTTTCAAATAAGGATTCTTTCTTTTCCTTTTTTGGAATAGGTTTGGAACTAATAAAAAAGAAAAAAATAACAGAAATAACGATCAAAACAACATCCACTGTATATGCTGATGAAAAGCTGACGGCACAAATAAATCCGGCTATTGCAGGTCCAATAATTGATGCAACATGCCAGAAGGTGCTGTTCCATGTGGCCGCATTTGCATACAATTCACGTGGTACCAGTTGCGACATGAATGAAGGAGATGCCGCAGCAACAAAACCACGAATAAATCCGACACCTGCAATGACAATAAAGATGGGGAATGTGCCATAAGCTTGAATGACTGTTGACGTATCCAATGTAAAATAGAGTAGGAACGAGGTGCAAAAGATAAGCAAGGATGTTGCTAAAATAATAATGTATTTTCTGTTAAACACATCAGCTACATGTCCTGCAAATAAGGAGACAATTATAAAAGGAATGGCTTCAGCTAAGCCTATCATTCCTAAAGCCAACACATCTTTTGTGTAATTGTAAATTTGCCAGCCAACAATCACACTTTGCATTTGAATAGCAAGTGTTAAAAAAAAGCGGGAGCTTAAAAAAAATATAAATTCCTTAATTCGCAAAGCCGCAAAAGGATCGTGTTTGATTTTTAGTTCTGATGAATTCATAATTTTGTAAAGCGAATTTACAGTTTAATATTTAACTTTGTTAAATGGATAACACTACAACTCTCGGCAGCAATACCCAAATGGATGCCGCTTTACGAAACGAATTAATTAGTCTTGGAACCGTTAAGGAGATGGAAGCAGGATGCACGATGTTGAGTGAGAATTCATACATAAAAAATATTCCCATCGTTTTAAGCGGAAGCGTTAAAGTAATGCGTGAGGATGAAGATGGTCGCGAAATTTTGCTTTATTATATCAAACCTGGCGAAACCTGTATAATGTCTGTCCTTGGTGGAATCAATAACGAAACCAGTAAAATAAAAGCAATTGTTGAGGATAAAGCTGAAATACTGATGATCCCTATTGAAAAGGCAAATCTGTTGGTGCAAAAATTTCCTGCCTGGAATGAATTTGTTTTGCGACTATACAACAAACGATTTGAAGAATTATTATCCGTTATAAATGCAATTGCTTTTCAAAAAATTGATCAACGGATTCTTGAACTTCTTGAAAAAAAACGTGAATTATCCGGTAATAACGAAATTAATATTACCCATCAACAATTAGCAGATGAGTTAGGTACTGCCCGAGAAGTGGTATCAAGACTTTTGAAGCAATTGGAACGGGATAAAAAAATAACCCTTTCACGTAATAAAATCACCATTTTAGCCCTTGTGTGACATTAGTCACTGTCCAGCCTTTTATTTGAACCTAATTTTGTATCGTAATTTTAAAATATAAATTTATGAAGACAAATATGGGTTCAATTGACAGAATTACGAGAGTGCTGATAGCTGTTATGATTATTGCACTTTATTTTTCAAATATAATTTCTGGTACTATTGCAATTGTTTTGCTGGTATTTTCCGGAGTTTTAATCGTTACAAGTTTTATAAATTTTTGTCCCTTATACGCATTGTCAGGTATAAAAACGTGTAAAAAATAATGTATTAAATGTCATTTCTCGCTCAGGTCGAAAATGACAAATAAAAAATAATGTTTAATCTATAATTAAAAAAAATGAATTTTGAAGAGATCTTAAAATCAGAAAACACAACGATAGTTGATGTTCGTACGCATGAAGAATTTAGAGGAGGAAATGTTGTTGGTTCAATAAATATTCCGGTAAATGAAATTCCAAACCGCTTGGAAGAATTTAAACAAATGAAAAAACCGATAGTGCTATGTTGTGCATCCGGTGGTAGAAGCGGACAAGCTCACATGTATCTTTCTCAACAAGGTATTCAGGAAACTTACAATGCAGGTTCCTGGTTAGATGTAAATCACTATAAAAACGCTTAAGAAAAAAATTATGCTCGAATCATTAAAAAAATTATTTGGTTTTGGACCAAAAGTTGACCTTGGCGAATTGATTCGCAATGGCGCAATAATAGTAGATGTTAGGAGTAAAGGCGAATATTCTTCCGGTCATGTCAAAGGTTCTATAAATATTCCTTTGGATCAATTAGGAAGTAACCTTGCAAAACTTAAAAAAGACAAAGTAATTATTACTTGCTGCGCATCCGGCATGAGAAGTGGCGTTGCGAAAAGCCAGTTAAAAGCAAAAGGATATGAAAATGTTTATAATGGTGGAAGTTGGATGAATGTAAATCGCTATGTATAAATGATAAATACAGTATTAACAGGTTGGAGTTTTGTTCGCATTTTACGTTTAGTGATTGGGGTTTCAGCACTTGCTGCCTATTTTAGTGAACACGATTCATTTATGGGCTTGTTAGGTTTAATTGTAACGGCACAAGCAGTATTTAATGTTGGTTGTTGCGGAGTCAGCAGTTGTTCTGCCAAAGCAACAGTAGTCAATTCAAAAGAAGTAAGTTCGGATAAAACTGAAATTTCATACGAAGAAATAAAATAAAAAATTAAAACTATGGCAAATTTTCAAGAAATAATAAATTCGGATAAACCCGTATTGGTTGATTTTTCAGCAGAATGGTGTGGTCCATGCAAAATGATGGCACCAATTCTAAAGGAGTTGGCCGGAAAAATCGGAGGGAAAGCGAGTATTCTTAAAGTAGATGTTGATCGCAATCCACAGGCAGCAAATGCTTATAAGATACAAGGTGTTCCTACCTTGATCTTATTTAAAAAAGGCGAAGTGAAATGGCGCCAATCGGGTGTTGTTCAAGCCGATTTCCTGAAAAATATTATTGATTTATATTCTTAAACTTAAAATATGAAAAAAATCTTTTTAAAATCAGCAGTCCTTATATCACTATTTGTGTTTGCATTTTCATCCTGTAAAAATGATTCAGGGACAGGTGGAATTGGTGGAAAAATCTCTGTTGATGAATTTGAACAAAAATTGAAAGCAACGGAAAATCCTCAATTGGTGGATGTTCGTACTCCCGGGGAATATGCCGAAGGAAGACTGGAAGGTGCAAAAAACATTGACTGGAATGGCGATTCATTTGAGTCAGAGATCCAAAAGTTAGATAAAACTAAGCCAACCTTTGTTTATTGTTTGTCAGGTGGAAGAAGTTCTTCTGCAGCTGACAAAATGAAAGAATTAGGATTTAAAGAGGTTTATGAAATGAAAGGCGGAATAAGAGCCTGGCTTAATGCAAATAAACCTTTGGTAACTGATGCAAATTCAGCTCCGGTTTCAGAAGGGATGTCTGTTACAGATTTTGAAGCTCAATTGAAAACGGATAAACTTGTTTTGGTTGATTTTAATGCACCCTGGTGTGCTCCTTGTATAAGGATGGCTCCTATGTTTGAAGAGGTTTCAACGGAAATGAAAGATAAATTGATTTTGTTAAAAATTAACGCAGACGAAAACAAAGCATTAGCAAATGCGATGAAAATTGAAAGTTTACCAACCATTTTACTTTATAAAAATGGAACGATCGTTTGGAAGCAGGAGGGAGAAGTTGAGAAATCTGAATTACTGAAAATAATCAATCAAAATTAAAATTGATCAATTAGAGCCTGTTTAAATTTCATTCAAAATATTTGTTATGCAAGCGGGTTGTCAGTTCGATTAGCCTTCCTTTTTTAGGAAGGTGTATCGAGAATGTGCGAAGATTTATTGTTAATAAAACTTCTCGATACGCTCCTTTTAGTCGCAACGAAGTGACCGCGCACTTTTACATAATAATTTTATATTTGAACAAAATTTAAACAGGCTCTTAATTAAATAACAAATATATTGGTAGTGCATAAACCTTCGTTGGGTGGTTGTTTATGCAAAAGACTGCATATTTTCTTCGATGAAAATTGCAGTCTTTTTTATTCAGTAATTTGTTCTTAAATTTGTTTTCTATATTTACGAACACATGTTAGAGCAAATCCAATAAAAAGAAGAAACAAATACCATCAATGAAAATTTATATTTTGGCAGTTATTTTTTTTATCGGACTTACATTCACTACCTGTTCATATGATTTATCCACTCCCGATGTTTGTTTTCAGGAAGATATTTTACCTATATTTATTTCTAATTGTACAATGGCCAACTGTCACAATTCATCTAATGGAGAAGCTTTTGATCTCACAACTTACGATGGAATAATGGAGAAAGTTACTCCAAAACATCCTCAGTTAAGCGAGGTATATACAGCTATTGCAGGAAAAAATCCATCTATGCCCCAAGGTCAAAATAAATTAACTGCGCTACAAGTAAATTATATTAAAGTCTGGATCAGGATGGGGGCAAAAAATACTTCTAATTGCAGCATTTGTGATACTACTAATTTTTCATATAGCGGAAAAATTCAACCGCTGTTAGCTAACTGGTGCGTAGGTTGTCATTCAGGAGCAGCAGCAGGTGGAGGATATGATTTTTCAACATACAATGGTGTTTTACCTGCTGTTTTGAATACCAAGTTACTTGGTTCGGTACAACATTCAATCGGTTATAAACCAATGCCTAAAAACAGTGAGTTATCGACTTGCGATATAAATGCCATTGAGAAATGGGTTAATGCAGGTGCTCCAAATAATTAAATAAAAAAAACATGAAACGTATCCTTTTATTAATTGTATTTAGTGTTTCTTTAAGTTACACTATTGTTGCTCAAAAAATTTCCAGCACTGATGTTCCAACGGTGGTAGCTGAAACATTCAAGTCAAAATTTTCAATTGCTGAAAAGGTTAATTGGAATTTAGACTATGATAAATACAAAGCGGAATTTAAAGTTAGTAAATCCCAATACAGCGCTACTTTTGATAAAGATGGCAAATGGTTGAAAACAGAAACCTATTTAAAGCCATCGGATCTGCCCAAATTGGCAAAAGAAAATTTGACCAAAGAATTTGGTGAACTAAGTGATTACAAAATTGAAGATCCTGAAAAAGTTGAAACCAACGATGGTATTAAATACGAAATGGAAGTAAGAAAAGGAGAATTAACTTACAGAATAGTTGTTTCAGAAAAAGGAGAAATAATAAGCAAAGAAGAAATAGACCCTAATTAGAGCTTTTTAAAACGCTCTGTTTTTTCTAAAAACTTTTTTTAGCCGATAAAATAATATTGCTGAAAACAATTCCTGCAACTAAAGCAATCGTTGTAATTGTCATTGAAAACGCAGTTTCTATTCCATGTAATGTCTGATTGGTCATCAGATCGGAAATGCTTTGAAATCCCAATGAGCCCGGCACCAACAAAATAATACCAGGTACCAGCATGATGGAAACCGGCCTGTCAAATAGCAATGCAAAAATATTACTTGTTATTCCCAATGAAAAGGATGCGATGAATACTGCCAGATATTTCCCAAAATAAATGCTTCCGAATTTGAATGAGAAATAGGAACATAAACAGGCAAGTAAGATCCAGATAAAATCTTTCGGTATCGCTTTGAATAAAACCACAAAACCCAATGGGACTGTTGTTAATGCGATCCATAAGGTCCAGGAAGGAATTGCAGGGAGCATAATAGTTGCAGGAACTATTTCAATTATTTTATCTATTTGACTTCCTATTCCAATGCCAAGTCCGATCATTAAAAGAGCGATGATCGTATTTGCAAAGCGAGCTGTACCTGCAATTGGATGTCCGTTTACTAATTCGGTTATTGAAACCGTAAAAGAAAAACCGGGGATAAGAATGATCAATCCTGTAATAGTTGCGATATCGATGGAATAATTTCCCAAAAAGGCAACCGCCAATTTTGCGAAAGCCATGGCAAATAAGGATGAAATAACAATTACAGTTCGTCCAATTCGAGGAAAACGATTTGCTAGTTCATTTAATATTCCAATGAATAATCCAATTATTCCTGATACGATAATTTCGGCATACCCTCCACCAAAAAGCCTGGCAGCACTTCCTGTAGATAGTCCGAAAAATAAAATATCCATCAAGGTTGAATACCTGTCGGGAGCCGAATTGATCTTTTCTAATTCCTTGACCCCTTCTCCAGCACTTAATTTTTTTAAAATTACATTTTTATAGATCGTATCAATTTTATCAATTTTTTCTAAGTTCAGATCGCCATAGGCTGCTTTAATAAAATGTGTTTTCTGATTATCATCCTGACCGATATTTATGATCAATCCACCGGGAGAAGTAAAAAATCCACCTTTAATGTTAAGTTTTTCGCACACATTAAATAATGTTTCTTCCATGCGATGAGCAGGAATCCCATTCTGTTGCAATGCTTTTGCTAATTGCAGTGTAAATGTAACGGACTCTTTTAATTCTATTTCCGGATTACTATTCATTCAATAATTACGTTAAAGTATTTTACAATTTTGCACCACCCATTTATCAATTTTTTTTATAAAATCTGCAACCTGATTAGCAGGCCATAGCGGTAATACCTCACCATTACTGATAGTACAATACATGGTCATTTGAAATATTGCCCGTAAAGTACTGAAATAAGGAATTAATTTTATTTCAGTGATACTAATTTTTTGTTGAGTTTGATATCCTTTTAAAAAAGAATCCATTATTTTGGGACTTTTATTTTTATGATCATACCACATGAATACTCCTATATCATAGGCTAAATAACCATTTCCCAAAAAATCAAAATCAAAAAATGTAAATTGATCTGTTTCTGTGATATGAAAATTTTCTGATTGAAGGTCGCCATGACAAATCCCAAAGGAGATTTCATTTTTTTCTAAGGTGCTAAATAAATGAATGAAGCTATCTTTCAATTGGATCAAATAGTTAAACTCATTTGGATAATCCACCAAAATTGGTTTCAATGTAGTTAATGCATTTGAAAATTGTGATTTGATATCATAATCTTGTGCTGTTGGTCCAAAGGATTTATTTTGAGTAAGAGCATGGATCTTTCCCGTTTCCACTCCTAATAAATAGGATTGATCAACAGATAATTTCCGAATTACTTCTCCTTCGGCAAACGAAAACAGCACAGCATATCTGATACCTTCAGGAGCATTGATCAGTTGAATAAAATTTTCTTGTTTATCGGCAATTGGAAAGGAAACGGATATGTCATTTTCATTTAAATAACGTAGTAATTTCAATTCGGTCTCAATGCTCTCACTACTTCTCCAATTGTATTTATAAACACGTAAAATGAATTTTTCATTCTTAGTTTTAATTAAATAAGAATCGTTAAAACCTCTTTTTAAATAACAAATTTCAGCCTTTTCATTAAAGGAATAATTTTTAACGATCAATTGCAGCAATGCTTTTGCAGATAATGTGGAATATTCTGTTGGAAAGATTGTCATTTAGCAAAAGTATTCATTTATTATATTATTAAAGATAACAGTAGAAATTTAGTATTTTTGCATAAAATGATACATAAAAAAAACATAATTACTTTTTTTTTCTGTCTGTTCGCTTTCCTTTCAACAAATGGGTTTGGAATTACTATTGATGCTAAGCAAACACATCATAGAAACCATGAGACATCGGGTAATATATCGCAAAGTTCTCCTTCAAATGATTACAGCATTATTTCCTTAGAAGGAATTCTACAGGTTGTAATTAGAGAAAATGAAAGCAATAGTCCAACTTTTCAGAATTTCAACAGCAGCAAAAAATATGTTGTCGCCAATTCTCTTTTGCAATCATTTCTTTTTTCAAAGTCGTATTATCAAAACTATTGTTCTAATAGAATAAACAGAATTAGAATTTCTCCTTTCTACATTACCTATCATCGTTTAATAATTTGATTCTTTTTCCCTTTTTAATGTTACTCATCCTTCTCCGAAGGATGGAGTAGTCCATTTCTATTATTCCATTTTTATGGAATAGTTATTTATTAATTTATAAAATATTCTATGGAAGATCAAGGAAAAACGCCTGAAAATTCGGGTTTTATGGGAGGGGGAGGATTTATAATCCTTCTAATTGCAGGTGTTATTGCAGGATTACTTGCAATAAAATATTTGTTTAATTTATAATGAACCTCTTTGTTTATGTGATTGCTTCATTTGTTTGTGATCGTTTTGTAAAAATGAAGCAACCCATAAATGAATTTTAATGAATAACCCCGAGGCAGAGCCTCGAGGTATCTGAAAACAAAAAAAGCGCCACAGATTCTCAGATTGAATTGAATACAAAAACAAAAAAAATAATATGTGAATCTGTGGCTTATATTTTTTATTTACCCCGAGGCAGAGCTTCGAGGAATTCTTTTGATTAAATTCATTTCTCAAAACTAATGTGTAAAATATTCAGTGCTAAATTTAAAATAAAAGGATGAATCCATTATTTCAACAAGTAATTATCAAAGCGGTAAAACGAACTCAAAATGAGGATCCAAAAATGAAGGATAGTAATTATAACTTTGCCAAAAGATTGTACAAATTTAAAGTTGCAGCATCACATTTGCTGAAAGATTCTTTTTTGATTATCCTTGGTATTTTATCTGCCGGGTTTGGACTTGAAGGATTTTTGATCCCAAATTCATTTATTGATGGAGGAGTAACCGGCATTTCTATGTTGGCATCTGAGTTAACAAAATATCCATTACCACTTTTAATTATTTTAATCAATATCCCATTTGTAATCCTCGGCTTTACTCAAATTGGGAAAGCTTTTGCGATTAAAAGCATAGTTGCAATTACCGGTCTTGCTCTTGCAATAACGTTCATTCACTTTCCTGTAATTACATCCGACAAATTATTAATAGCCGTTTTTGGTGGTTTTTTCATTGGCGCTGGAATAGGTTTTACAATAAGAGGCGGTGGGGTTCTTGATGGAACCGAAGTATTGGCAATTTATCTTGGGAAAAGAACCGGTCTTACTATAGGGGACATTATTCTTGTTTTCAATATTATCATATTCTCATTTGCGGCATATTTACTTTCCATGGAAGCGGCATTGTATTCGATTCTAACCTACCTGGCAGCATCAAAGACGGTAGATTTTGTTATAACCGGAGTTGAAGAATATACAGGTATTACAATTGTTTCTTCTCATAGTGAAGAAATTCGTTTGATGATCATCGAAAAACTTGGACGTGGTGTAACTATCTATAATGGGAAAAGAGGATTTGGAAAAAATGGTGACAATTTGAACTGTACCGATATTATTTACACAGTAATTTCACGACTCGAAATAGCAAAACTCCAAACAGAAGTTGACAAAATTGACCCGAATGCTTTTATTGTGATGACCAGGATTAAGGATACCAAAGGTGGGATGATTAAAAAACGACCATTACAATATTAAAACCTTCATCCGATCAAACATGAAAGATTTCTCAAAAAAAAGGCGTACCTGCAAAAGGGCGATACAATAAATCGGAATAAAACAGGTATTTTGAAAGAATATTATATTATTGATAAAAATTAATTATTGACGATAATTATGATTAACAGACAACTATTTATGATAATTGCTTTATCAAGCAATTTAATGCTCTTTAATTTAACCTTTTCAGGTTGCAATAGCAATACATGGGAAAACAACGAAAAAATAACGGGCTATGATTTTACAAATCCCGATAAAACTCTCGTTTTACCTGATATACTACTCGAAATTTCAGGACTTACGGTTATTGACTCTGTAACAATTGCTTGTGTTCAGGATGAAAACGGCATCCTGTTTATTTATGATCTGTTGAAAAACAAAATTAAGAAACAATATACTTTTAATATTGATGGAGATTATGAAGGGATTACCCGGATACAAAATACAATTTATATTCTCAGAAGCGATGGAACACTGTTTGAAATATTTAATTTTACAACTAAGGATTTTAAAGTAAATACCTACCAAACAGGTATTCCTGCAAAAAATAATGAGGGGCTATGTTATGATGCAGATGGCAACAGACTTTTAATTGCCTGTAAAGGAAAAGTAGCCAAAGGACATGCATACAAAGACAAAAGAGTAATCCATGCATTTGATTTAAGGACTAAGAAATTAAGTGCAGAACCCATATTCAACTTTGACGTTTCTGCAATTAAAACATTTATTCAGAAAAAAAATTATCCTTTCCCTTCCCGAACCAAAAAAAAAGGTGAAATTACAGAACCTATAATAAAATTTCTTCCTTCAGCAATTGGAATACACCCGATTACTAAAAAACTATATTTGCTTTCCGCCTCTGACCATTGCCTTTTCATTTTTAATATGGATGGAAAAATTGAACATATTGAACCTCTTAATCCTGCATTGTTTAATAAAGCGGAGGGAATTACTTTTTTTGAAAATGGAGATTTGATAATAACAAACGAAGGGCAAAATAAAAAACCAACCTTGTTAAGATTTAATTATCGTAATTTTTAAAATACAAAAAAAACTTTGTGATTGTATATGTAAATAAAATAGTAAAAATTAAACCCGGTTCAGGAAAACGATTAATCGAAATGAATATGATTCAAAATTTATTTATTCTATCTTTTTCGTTGTTTTTAGTTATAAAAGGAGCTATGCTTTCGGTAAAATATGCTGACCAACTGGCTGTAAACTTTCAACTATCAAAATATGTTGTTGGATTTATTTTTGTAGCCATAATCTCAATTTTGCCGGAGGCACTTATATCAATAAACTCATCGCTCGAAGGAGTCCCTGCATTCGGGCTGGCAACATTATTTGCCTCTAATGTAGCTGATCTTACAATAGTCTTTGCCATAATAATTTTTGTATCAGGAAGAAGTATAAAAATTGAAAGTAAAATATTAAAAAATAACATTGCTTATCCTTTTTTATTTCTTATGCCTGTAATTTTAGGTTTAGATGGATATTATTCACGTATAGACGGGACTATTCTTATTACTTCCGGTGTTATTTTTTTTTATTTTACATATAAAGCCGGCAATAAAAATACGCCAGCACTAAACCGGGATAGGCGTATAAAAAATTTAATATTTTTAATACTAAGCATCTTATCACTGATGGTTGGATCACATTTTACTGTGACATCAGCTGTAGATTTAGCACATAGTTTAAGAATCAATCCTATTCTCATCGGCATATTTATTGTTGCGATTGGTACTACTATTCCTGAATTAATTTTTTCCATCAAGGCAGTAAAAAAACAAAAAGATTCATTAGCTGTGGCGGCTATTTTAGGTACTGTTTTAGCAGATGCTACAATAATAGTTGGAATTATGGCGATAATTAATCCATTCTCTTTTCCACAAAAAATTATCTATGTTACAGGAATATTCATGCTGTTAACTTCTTTCATTCTTTATTACTTTATGTATACAGAAAAAAATATTTCTAAAAAAGAAGGTCTTTTTTTATTTGTATTCTGGATAATTTTTATTTTAACTGAATTTTTTATAAACAATTAAGAGACGTGATTTTACGCTGTTAAAGGAGCAAAAATCGATTTTAAGAAAGTAAAATAAATTTAAACGTAATTAAACATCATGAATAACTGGTTAGAAATATTTATTCCCATTTTTGTAGTAACATTTTCAATTATTTATATTGCATGGAATTTTGTTCGTAACAAAAAGCTTCGAAATAATATTTTAGTGAAAATATTTTCAGAAGTGGAAATTACCCACTTGTTTAAAGAAAATAAAATAACACTCTCCTTACTTTTTCTGGGAACTTTGGTTGCTGTGATATATGGAATGCATCCACCCACCTATAATTTTTTATTGCCAATTGAAGTGCTGGATCGTCCCGGGATAAACTATACAGGGCTTTTTATACTGAAATTGTCGATCATGTTTTTGGTTATAGTAAATATTCAATGTGATTTAAAAATTTTGGATAAACTTCAAAAAAATAATATGGAGCCTTTTGTATCACGCGTAAATTTATTATTGACAGCATCAATAACTTTTATGCTGATTGGTTTATTTATAACAATTTCAAGCATTGGAACATTGTTAATCGCAATTTTTGCATCCATTCATGCAAAAACAGTTTTAAATAAAAGTCAACCCTTTTGAAAACAAAATATTATGTGGAGATTTTTAGCAAATAAAATTTTACGAAACAGGCTTACTTTCATTATCATACTTACGCTCATTACTTTTTTTATGGGGTATAAAGCAAGTAAAATTCAATTATCTTATGAATTTGCAAAAGTCCTTCCTGATGATGATTCAACACTTATAGATTATGAAAACTTCAAAAAAATGTTTGGAGAAGATGGTAGCGTAATGGTTATTGGTTTTCAGGATAAAAATCTTTTTCAATTAGAAAAATTTAACGACTGGTATTCTCTAAGTAGTGAAATTAAAAACATTAATGGAATAAAGGATGTAATGTCAGCCGGTAATCTTTATAATGTAATTCGAAACGACAGTTTAAATAAATTTGATTTTACCTCTGTCATTAAAGGAGTTTTGCATTCGCAAAAAGAATTAGATAGTGTTGCAGGCATCATTCATTCCCTCCCATTTTATGAGGGCTTGATTTATAACAACGAAACAGGTGCTACCTTAATGGCAATCACCTTTACAAAAAAAGACCTCAATACGAAACATCGCATTGAAATTGTTAATGAAATAAAATTAAAGTCAGAAGTTTTTGCAAAAAAACACAACATGCAACTTCATTATTCAGGAATGCCATATATCCGTACGGCAATTATGCAAAAAGTATCACACGAAATGGGACTATTTTTAGCACTCGCAGTTTTGGTAATGGCAATTATTCTGTGGATTTTCTTTCGTTCTTTTACAACTGTGTTTTTTTCAATTATTATCGTTGCAATTGGTGTTATATGGTCTCTTGGAACAATTGATATTTTTAATTACAAAATCACCATTCTCTCAGGTTTGATACCACCTCTCATTATGGTAATTGGTATTCCCAATTGCGTTTTTCTGATCAATAAATACCACAGCGAATTTTCCAAACATGGAAATAAAATAAAATCATTGGCAAGAATGATGGAAACTATTGGTATAACACTTTTTCTAGCCAATATAACTACTGCCATTGGTTTTGGTGTTTTATATTTCACAAATAGTTCTTTACTTGTTGAGTTTGGAGTAATTGCCGCTATCAATGTAATGGCAACGTATTTAATTACTTTAATCCTGGTTCCTATTATTCTTAGTTTTTTACCTGTCCCAACTTTAAAACAAACAAAACACCTTGATGCGACACGGATAAATAAAATATTAACATTTGTTGATCACCTCGTTCACAATAACCGGAAAGCCGTTTATTTAGGAATCACTATTATCACCATTATTTCACTGTTTGGAATGAGTAAAATAAACGTAATTGGTTTTGTAGTGGATGACTTACCGAAAAAAGATCCCATTTATACCGATTTGAAATTTTTTGAAAAAAACTTTAACGGAGTATTGCCTTTTGAAATTTCTGTTGATACAAAAAAACAAAATGGTGTTTTTTCCGACAATGGAAAAAATCTTTATAAAATAAAAAGATTACAAAAGGTGTTTGCTGAATATCCTGAATTTTCAAAACCCTTATCTGTAATTGAAGGGATAAAATTTTCTTATCAGGCATACAAAGATGGCAACCCAAAGTTCTATGTCCTTCCCGGGGCTACTGAATTGATTGACTTGAGCCAGTACAATTCAACTGTAAAAGGGCAGGAAAACAAACTTCAAAAGTTTATAGATAGTAGCAAACAATACACACGAATTAGTATTCAAATGGCAGATGTCGGCTCACAAAGAACTAAAGAACTTGTAAAGGAAATAAAACCAAAAATAGATTCCATTTTCGATCCCAAAGATTACAATGTAAAACTTACAGGGCACAGTTTGATGTTTTTAAAAGGAAATGATTATCTGCTAAAAAATCTGATTGAAAGTTTACTTATAGAAATTTTATTAATTGCACTTGTTGGTGTTGCTCTTTTTCGCTCGGTTCGTATCATTTTACTTTCAAAATTGCCTTGTCTTATCCCTCTTATAATAACAGCGGGAATTATGGGCTATTTGGGTATCCGTTTTAAACCATCCACCATATTAATTTTTAGCATTGCATTCGGTATTTCTTCAGATGGCACAATTTATTTTCTCACTAGGTACCGTCATGAATTGAAGAAAAACAAACATTCTGTCCCTGAAGCTATTTCAATTACAATAAGAGAAACAGGTATTGGTATGATTTATACCGCTGTTATTCTTTTTGCAGGTTTTGCAATTTTTGCAGCTTCAAGTTTTGGAGGAACTGTGGCAATGGGAGTTTTAATTTCAATTACTTTATTAGTCGCCATGTTAACGAACCTTGTGTTACTTCCAGCACTTCTTCTTTCTATAAACAAAAGGATCAGCAAAAAAGAAATGCTCCAAAAACCATTTATTGAAATTGACGAAGAAGAAGAAAAAGGATTTATCAATAATATACAATAAATGGATTTTTGAATAAGCGTTTTTGACAATTTTTGTAGTTTAATAGAAGAAAAATACTATCAAAATTTACTTTCAAACTATCAGTTCCTACTTTGATTTTATTTTTTTCGTATAAACCAATTGACATTTAAGCTCTAAAGTCCTTGCTTTAATTCAAAAAATAGTGTTATTTTACTAAATAAATCTATTTTTAAGTGAAAACTTCAAGATCAAAATATTTTTTGTCTTGTTTTATTATGCTCATTTCTTGTTATCTAAATGCACAACCTAATAATGATAACAATCAGAATCAGGCATTGATAATGGTAATTGGAAATCCGGTTCAAACCGATAATTCCAACGATTTTATCAATACCGATCCCTATCCACAAAGTAATAATCCGGTAGTTCAACAGCAAAGTTCTCATGATAAAACAACAATAGAACCTACCCTTGAAAATGGTTTTCATGCGCGTTTTGAGCTTGGTTCATCCCAATCAGTAGATAAAATGAGCTCGGCACCTTATTTTCCAAGTGATGGGAATATGGAGAAAATCAAAAAATCTTCATTCTCGTTCAAAGAATTTAAATTCAATATCAAAAAACGATTAAAGGCATGGTTGCCCCAACGCCCGAAAAGATATCGTCCTCACCGTTGTGGCCGTTTTTAAACTAAAGAATTCCACGCAGTTTGCTACCAGGTGTTTTTTTGCAGCTGATTTTTAAACTCTTCTTTTTTAGTATTAAAAATAAGTTAATCATTGCCTTGCAATTAATCTTTTTAAAATCAGTGAATCTGCGGCTGTTTCTGTATGGATTTATACCATTTCTTATTTGAATTAATCCAATACTCCCCTCTCTTTTTGAGAAGGGCTGCCGGGAGGTCAAAAAAAACGGACTAATTCAAATATCTTTATTGGTATTACTTAGAGTGGATCAATTTATTTTGATTTTATCTGATTAATGCGATACCTCGCAGCTCTGCAGTAGGATTATTCATTTTTATCAAATTTGGAATTTCCGAAAACAGTTTTAGGCTATGTAAGGCTTTTTTTTATCTTTGTTATTCAAAAATAATTTATAGCAATTTCTCATTATGAAAAAAACAAATTCCATTTTCATTAGTGTACTAATGTTGTTTTTATATCAATCGCTATCTGCTCAAGATGCCATTGGAAAAAAAGTAGATCCATTTGATGCGGAACAAAAATTTATTTCCGGGAATTATGAAGCTGCATTAGAGGATTATTTGAGCCTGCTTGATGGAGATTCAAAAAATGACAAATACAATTATAACATTGCTATTTGTTATTTAAATACAAATATTAATAAAACAAAAGGAATTCCATATCTAGAAATCCTTACTCACAAACCCAAATATGATCCGAATGCAATGTATTTGTTAGGCAGATCCTATCAGTACGCATATCGTTTTGATGAGGCAATAAAAGCCTTTAATTCATTTAAGCAAACGGGTAGAGGGAATGCTGACAACTTAAAAGATGTTGATCGCCAGATACAGTTTTGTATTAATGCGAAAGAGTTAATGAAATTTCCTTTGGATGTAACATTTGAAAATTTGGGTTCCAATATTAATTCTCCTTATTCAGATTATTATTCATTTGTACCAAGTGATGAGTCGTTCATTGTTTTTAATTCGCGCAGACCTGCAACAGCTTCTGAAATAGCTAGAGAAGATGGATCGTATCCTTCTTCAGTTTACATCTCAAAAGTTGCTGATGGGAATTTTTCAAAAGCAAAAAATATCGGTCCTCCCATTGCAAAAAAAGAAGGCGATCAGGAAGTTATCGGATTATCACCGGCTGGAGACATTATGCTTTTGTATTATACCAATTTAAAAGGAATTGGTGATATTTACATGACCAGCACCGATAAAAATAAAAGTTTTAAAATGGCTGAAAAATTAGATGAAAATATCAATTCCACGAAAGCAGAAGAGATTGCCGCATCAATTAGCAGTGACGGACATATTATTTATTTTGCAAGCAATAGAGATGGCGGATTTGGAGGAACTGATTTATATATGAGCCAGGTGTTACCAAGTGGTACATGGGGGCCTGCACAAAATTTAGGACCTGATGTTAATACTCCATTTGATGAAGATTTTCCTAATATTACTGCAGATGGAAAAGTATTGTATTTCAGTTCTACGGGACATACATCTATGGGAGGGTATGATATTTTTAAAGCAGAAAAGGATCTTACAACAAAACAATTTTCAAATCCCAAAAACATAGGTTTTCCAATAAATTCTCCTGAAGATAATTTTAATTTCCGTTTGTCAAGTAATGGACGCTTTGGATACATGGCAGCATTGAGAGAAGGTGGCTTAGGTGATCTTGATATTTATCGTGTTACATTTAATGAGGTAGAACCACAATATTCTGTTGTAAAAGGGAATCTTGTTTCGGCTGATTCAACACAAAAATTAAATTATGCGGATGTTTTTATTATCGTTAATGATGACAAAACACAAGAAATGGTTGGAACCTATTTACCAAATGCTAATAATGGCAGATATGTAATTGTGCTTTCTCCGGGGAAATATGAAATGAGTATTGAAGCAAATGGATTTCAAACCTATACAGAAAAAATAACTATTCTGGATAAGAGTTCATACAAATTTGAAATAACAAAAAATATTCAATTGAAACCGGAAGGGTATCAAAAAAAATAATTTATTTAAGAGGCTGTTAAAATTTTGTTCAAATTATTTATTCATAATCTGGGTTGTCAGTTCGAGGGATAATTTTTTTCAAAAAAAGCAATATAAAAATGACGTCTATTTCATTGCTTGCAGGATTATGTCCCCCTTTGAAGGGCAACGTCATATGATAAGGTAGAATTATTATATTTGTAAAATGGAACTAATAGAAATTACAAAAA
>MEPB01000054.1 GCA_001769385.1 Bacteroidetes bacterium RIFCSPLOWO2_12_FULL_35_15
TTCCCGATATTTTTGTACGAACTTTGTTCGAGCATGGCCCGGAAATAATCTCCGGCTCCTGCCATAACAAAACGAACGTTCGGATCTTTTTCCAATACTTTCGAAGCAATGTCAAGGAATTTCTCAGGTCCTTTTTGTCGTGTCAGACGACCGACAAATAACACTGTTTTTTCTTTGAATTTTCTCTTGCTTTTAAATGATTTTACAAGAACGCTTCCATTATGGATCACCGACATTTTACTTTTATCGATACCGTAATATTTGTGAATATTATTTGCAGTAAAGTTACTCACCGGCATCAATAAATCCGCATATTCCATTCCTTTTTTCTCTAATTCATACACCCCTCCTTTACTGTTTTCACCACTTCTATCAACTTCCAAGGAATGTATATGCATTACTAACGGTTTCCCGGTTTGTTGTTTTATTTTTATTCCCGCAAGCATGGTCATCCAGTCATGTGCATGAATAACATCAAAGTCCATTTTAGACGCCAGAGAAGAGGTAATTTCTGCATATTGAAGGACTTTGCTGATTACATCCCTACCATATAAATTATCAATATTGAAACCTCCGGTTTTGTAAGTTATATTCAATCCTTGAGAGTTATTCTTATTAAAATACCGTAATGGTTCAGAATAATAAGGGTTCAGATCTGAAGCTATCGAATGCAATGTGAAGGGTAATTTCCCGGAAAGTATTGGATCAAAAGAGTTGATATCAACATTATTAATACCAACAATATTCATATTTTTCATTTTAAAATCAGGACTGGATTTGGGCACCATCATGGTGATGTTAGCCAAAGCTGACATTGCACGGGACAGGTCATGACATGCAACCCCCAGCCCTCCGTTAATTATTGGAGGAAATTCCCATCCCAGCATCAAGACTTTTGGTAAATTAATTCTCATTGTACTTTTCAATTCTTATTATTTAAATAGGAATTGTATTTGTTTCAGCGAGTGTAAACTTATTATGAAATGGGTATATTTATTTTCGTATTCGTTGATGGCCCGTTTTCAATAGCCAAAAAAGGAATCTCCATAGCTATCTGGAGGTTGACAAAAAGAGCCTATTTCGTTATAATGTTCCACGAATTTTTCTTTTGAGAAGGAGGAAGCGGCATATTTCCCGGATGCACCGGCCAAAGTTGGGTATGTCTCTTTAAACCGTAATAACGTTCCATAAAGGATCTTTTGGCAGACTAGTATTGCTCTTAACTTCCGTTTTGTTTTAGCTTCCGAAACAACAGTATTGTTTGTTTGGGCCTTTATTCCAGTCGATATGGAACATGCGAAAAGAGAAAAACAACAGGTAAAAAAATTAATTATTTCATTGTTTCAGTTCGTTAGTTGAAACTATGCACTTTCAGTGCAAGACTTTCAGTTTCTAAAAATATTTATTCTAATATTATTGTGTCAGTGTCAATATTAGAAGGTTTCTATGATGTTCAAGATATTGTTGCACCATTTCATCAGTAATATTGTCAATGCTCCAAACTCCATATCCAATAGCCCAAAAAAGGTCTGCCCCAATATTTTTTACCAATGTCTGGAAATTCTTCCTGAATTCTTCTAGAAGTTCTTCCCTTCAATCTTTTTACAACATCGCTAACACATTTGTTTTCATTTATACGATAAATTAGAAATTATTCTAAGGACTATTTTTTTATTACACCGATTTGTCAAGTTGGCAAAATAGCATCAGGAACATGACTTTGCATGAGTAGCAGGTAAAAACCTCATTTAGCCGAAAGAAAAGATCTCTTTTGAAGCAAAACATTTTATTGCTTTGAAGATCTTTCCCATCAGCCGAATGAGGTTTAAACGGAATTTTAGATTAAAATTATTTCTGAAGAATTATCTTTTTTACAAGATAATTATCCTTTTCAGATTCTTTTATCCTTACAATGTATTCACCGTTGGCCATAGATGGGTCTAATTCTATTTCTTCTTTTCCATTTAGGAAAACAGCTTTTTTATTATATACTTCCTGTCCAATCAAATTGTATATCGTAATTTCAAAATCCTTTATTCCTGTATTTTCTTTATTCAATTGAACTGTAAATTTTCCGGGGCTTGGATTTGGAAATAAATTTGTTATTTCAAAAAGACCCCTTTCCGGGATCGTATTAGATGCAATACCTGTTGTAGTGGCTAATACTGTTACTGTTGGAGGAAGATTAGCATCCGCATTTCCGTTAAGTTTATATTCTGTTTTTTCAAGGATATTTCCATTTACGTCAAACTTAAGTAATGTGGATGATTGGTTGCTGATCACTCCATTGTATTCTCCTTGTAGACCCGCATTTATATTGATCTTAAGTGCTGCACTTCCTGCTATTGCTGTGGTATTTAAGCTGACCGTGAAATTGTAGTTATTGGTCAGGTCTTCATTTAAGATCAATACAGAAATTTGTTGAGCATCTTTACTTCCGAATGATTTCACAGTTGATTGATTAGTAGTAGCATTTACGGAATTACCCTTAAAATTTTCGGCCATCATTTTAAAATGATAATACAGGGGTTTTTTATTTCCTGTAGTGCGGTCTAAATAACCGATGTTGAGTTCCGTAGAGTTGCCCTCAATTACACTCCATAGATTAATAAAGTCAACACCGTTTTTCATTGAAATGCCCATCATCTCCGCAACAAACTGACCGCCAATAAAACTGTTTGCGCCCACACCTTGTAAATTATCTGTAGAAGCATTCTTATAACAAATATTCATTTCGGTGATTGCGATTTTAAGCGCTGCAGCTCCTGTTCTGTTATGCGCAGTGTTGCAGGCAGAAACTCTTCCGTTGAGGTAAGTTAAATTATCCTGCAAAGAACCGGGGGAAGTTAATTTTGTAAGAACCTGAGCTCTGGTTTGAGTTCCATTAAAAGGATACGTGTGAAATGAAATAACATCCAGGTAATATCTTCCTGCTGCATCTTTTCCTGTAATATCGTCGGGACCATTGGCAGTGGTTAAACCATTTATGACGTTTTGAGCGAGCCAGGCACTTTCAGGCCCGATAATTTTAATAGAGGGGTCCACATTTTTCATCGCGGAAGCAAATGGTTTTATATACCCTGCCACTTGCGATGAGGTCGTAAAAGAATAACCTAACTCAGGTTCATTTCCAATGATCCAATATTTAATGTTTCTTCCCATAGTCACATTTATATACGTCACAATGTTCGCAGCTTGCTGCGCTGTAAAAGTGTAGTTATTAAATGGCACTTGCATGATAGGCTCCATTCCATTTGCCCGTATAGAATCAATGATGGCAATATACTGAGCATTGGTCGGCATATTTTCATCAACTGCAATACCTCCATAACGAATCATGGACGCGTTACTGTTTTTTATATCACCCCAGTGCTGATCCAGTTTACCGCCTAAAATGGTATTACCGATCGCATACGGCATCCAAGCATTCTCTCCGAAGAAATGACTGGAAATAGCTTGCGCTGATGCTCCTTTGGCGGCAAACAATAAACTCAACGATAAAAAAATCGTCTGAAACATTTTTTTTGTCTTTTTCATATAGGTTGTTTTAGTGATAGTTTGTATTCCTGTTACTAAACTTATCCGGATAATTTTTTTTATATTTTTCATTTGTTAAGGTTTTTGTAATAATTAATAATTAAGAAATTCTTGGCTATTCGTTTACTTCTTCTGGCTATTTAAATTCCCCTCTTAACGATTTCCTTTTCTTTCATGAGCATAGGTTACTATAGTTTTAGATTTAACAATTTAACAGTTTTTACTTATTTTAACAGGTAGTCATTTGATAGCGAATGGGCTGGAAAAGCTTTTTAATAGTTGTTTTTGTGGAATCCTGCTGTGCGTAAATCTGAAAAGTCAAGCAGGAAGATAATTTTCTTTATTTTAAGTTTGCCAGCGATTTTTAGTAAGATTTAGTTGGC
Organism: Bacteroidetes bacterium RIFCSPLOWO2_12_FULL_35_15; assembly: GCA_001769385.1. GTDB lineage: Bacteria > Bacteroidota > Bacteroidia > 2-12-FULL-35-15 > 2-12-FULL-35-15 > 2-12-FULL-35-15. The sequence continues at coordinate 3,921 of MEPB01000054.1, forward strand.
TATTGTTTTAACTCTTCTGGGGATTTTAATTACTTTTTTAGCGTTACTATAAAGTTAACGAAAATAGTTGAATGAAGTTTACCAGCGAACTATTAATTAACAGTTTTTGGCTATTTAAATTCCCTTCTTAACGATTTCCTTTTCTTTCAATGAGCATAGGTTACTATAGTTTTAGATTTAACAGTTTTTACTTATTTTAACAGGAAGTCATTTGATAGCGAATGGGCTGGAAAATCTTTTTAATAGTTGTTTTTGTGGGATCCTGCTGTGCGTAAATCTGAAAATTCAAGCAGGAAGATATTTCTCTTTATTAAGTTTGCCAACGATTTTTAGTAGATTTAGTTGGCTATTGTTTTTTTACTCTTCTGGCGATTTTAATTACTTTTTTAACGTTACTATAAAGTTAACGAAAATAGTTGAATGAAGTTTACCAGCGAGCTATTAATTAACAGTTTTTGGCTATTTAAAAAACAATTTAAACGATTAAGAAGAAAGACCATTGTTAGAAGGACTACTTTCATAGAAAATCAGAAAGAAATGGCACAGATTGCTATGCGTCAGGAAAGGTTTGTCCAGCATTCCATGATGCCTTGATCTGTACTGAAACTAAAACTTACGGAATATGCAGAAGCACCCGAAACTTAATTGCAAAAGAATGATGCGAAGTGTTCCCTATTCCACTTTGAGTATTAATGCAAAGCGAAATATTAGTTCTACAGAAAAAAAATATCTTAAAAATTAACAAATCAACATGAAAAAAATAATTACAATCTTTCCTCTGTTTTTTTTCTTTTATTCGCATGCACAACTATTTACAGGTGGAGGGGGCGGCATTCAAAATAATGGACAATACACTTATTTTAATATTCCTGTTTCAGGTTTAATGCCCATGCAATTGGATAGCACATTTGGTATTGAACAAGTGGGCATCAACATCAGCCACCCTGAAGTGGAAGAGTTGTATATTTATCTTCGATCGCCATCCGGTACTGTTGTTGAGCTTACAGAAGGGAATAGTTGCCATGGCAACAATTATTCAAATACCGTTTTTGATAGTCATTTGAGCAACTCCATTACCTTGGGTACATCACCATATACTGGAAATTACCGACCGACAGGATATCTTGGACGTTTCAATTCAGGACAAGCCGGAAATGGCACCTGGCAACTGATCGTTCATGATTATCTAGCATTTGTAGATTCGGGTGCTGTTATCAACTGGAGTATTAAATTTGGTAACCTTCCCTCTCCTGCGGTGCGATTTACTTCTTCCAATTTGCCAATTATTGATATCAATACGAATAATCAGGTATTATCAGATCTGAACATTACGGTAAATTTCGGAATTATATACAATGGAGCTGGGCAAAGAAATAATGTCACTGATGCGATGAATAATTACAACGGTAAAGCCATCATGCATTGGAGAGGAAATTCTACAAAAAATTTCGAAAAGAAAGCTTTTAACGTACAAACGGTGGATGCGGCCGGGATTGAACTCAATGCTTCTTTATTGGGTATGCCACCTGAAAATGATTGGGATCTAATCGCCATGTATCAGGATAAGAGTCTTATCCGGGTTCCGTTTACGTATGATCTTTCTCGTAAAATGGGGCATTATTCAACTCGTTTTAAAATGGTGGAGGTGGTGATTAATAATGAATACCAAGGGGTATATTTATTAGTTGAAAAACCAAAATGGGGGCCATATAGAATTGATATTCCAAAACTTACTTCTTCCGATAATTCTTTTCCATTAGTTACGGGAGGGTATATTTTCAAAATTGACAGAAATAATGGTGTGGGTGGATGGTATTCTTTTTTACTAGGGGACTCCTGCGATAATGCACATTTCTATTATCAATTTGTTTATCCCAATGACGCAAATATTACGAGTCAACAAAAAAATTACATTCAAAGTTATATGGATAATTTTGAAACTGTAATGAATTCTCCTTCTTTTGGCAATTCTACTACCGGATATCCGAATTATATAGATGAATCTTCATTTATTGATTATTTTATAATTAATGAGTTGAGTAAAAATGTGGATGCTTACAGGCTGAGTACCTATTTATATAAAGATAATATTGCTCAGGGTGGAAAACTGCATATCGGACCAGTTTGGGATTACGATCTTGCATGGCATAATTGTAATTACGGTAATTCGTTTAATCCAACAGGATGGGAATATCAAATATATGATAGCATACATCCGCTGCCTAATTGGTGGAGACGCTTTTCTCAGGATAGTAATTTTGTGAACAAACTTTATTGTCGCTGGAACAGTTTACGACAAGGTATTTTAAGTGTCTATAATCTGAATGCCTATATTGATTCAACGGCCAATTGGCTTTATGAATCACAGCAACGAAATTTTACCCAGTGGCCAATTTTAGGAGCATACATTTATCCTAATCCACAAAATCAAATTGGTGCCTCTTACCAAAGCGAGGTGGATGATCTAAAAATATGGATCTCCAATCGCATTGTCTGGATGGATGAATTTATACTAGGTAATTGTACCCTGGCAGTGGGAATAAACGAAAACAATCCGAATAATATGTCTGTTTATCCTAATCCTTTTATCTCCGGTACAACATTTTCGATCAGGCTCACTGAAGATGCCGATGTGTCTTTGAAATTAATAGATATACTGGGTAAAGAAATTTCGGTATTAAATAAACATGAACATTCCGGAGAATTCAAAGTGATTTTTGACAGAAAAGAAACTGCTTCAGGAATATATTTTTACCAATTGAAAATTAATAATGCTACTAAAACCGGTAAAATTATTATTCAATAATCTGAATGGTATTCTTCAATGCAAGAATGCTGCGATTTTATTTTTTAATTTTCTTTATTCCTTTCGAAAGGGAAATTTTCATTAGTTTTAGATGCCCCATGGAAAATTACCGGGATCCATATTTTCGATCTCTATGGAAGATGAATTGATGATCTTCAACTTATTAAACCGGAAGATTATTTTATTGATTTGTCCAAACAAGAAAAAGAAATTTATTTTATCGTATTAGAAAATGGAATGAATGCGATCACGAAACATATTCTGATTGTATGGAAGAAGAAGAATGTTTTTTTATTCAGTGAAATGCTTCTTTGCCTTTAAAGGCTTTTAATTCAGAACTTCCCTTCTTACTCTCAATCGCTTACCAACAGCTACTTCAATGATGTAAATGCCTTTTTCAAAAGAACTCAGATCAATGGTTTTGTTGTATTCATCTTCCAAAACGAGTACCCTTTCATAGTAAACCGTTTCGTAATGGGAATTTATAATATTTATGATCAGAATACCACCCCACCCTGCAGGTGGACATGAGTTAAGGGAGCCATAATAAATTTGAAAGGTACCATCCGATGGATTTGGAAAAACACGCAACACTGAATTGTTTTCAATGACTTCAGTTATTGTAGCGCAGGCAGTGTCACTTTCTTGAGCCTTCATCAAGTGAAAAGAGCTCAGAATCAAAAAAATCAATAAAAGGGAATATTTTTTCATTAAATTATTTTTTTAAATTGGTCACCTAAAATCAGTTGAAGACATTGTCAATTAATGAATAAGCATTGGATAAATGAATTTTGTTCCGGACTTAAAATAGCTATTCTTCCAGATGAAAACAGAAAAAGCTTTTTCTGCTTCCATGGAAGTATTAATTTTAAATGTGCTCTTTTCATTGAACCAGGTTATCAGTTTCACTTTCGACATATCTGAACTAAGTGCTTTACTCATATCTCTAATCCATTCAGCCTTAGTTTGAGCTGATTGTGACTCTGAGCCGGCACGTTCCCGGGATGCTGTTTCACAAATAAATAAAGGTTTGTCGGGTAATTGTTGTGTTAAAATAAAATAGTTTTCAATCCCTTCTTTCCTGAAAGATCTCCACACGGGTATTCCTTTACCTGCACCATTATAGATATCCAATCCTACAAGATCAACATATTCATTGCCAGGATATGCATCCATAATAAAATTCCACTTTTCCTGTGGGAAGGAAGTGGAGTTGGGGCACCAGATAAATTTCACGTTTGTTACTAGTTCTTGTTTAAAAATATCATGAATATGTCGATATGCCCTTATCAGTAATTGTGGGTTTTTATCATTATTAGCGATACACCAGGGATACCAATCTCCATTAAATTCATGAAGAATTCTCAGTAGGATAGTACCATTTACCTGCTTTATATGTTTTGCCCAGACAACAAAAAAAGAGTCAAAATGTCCTTCCACAATACTGTATAAGTTAGGTTGCTTCACCTTGGGATTGTAGTTTACAAAGTGATCTTCCAGTGTGATCATTGGGAGATAACCGTCCTGAATTAATTTGTTAATCCTTTCTATGGAAGGATATGAGTTTTGGGTGTGACCACCAGCAAAAGCTAATGGTTGAAAAAAATGGATTACACCTAATTTTTTGTCGGAGGATGAATTGAAATAGCTTTCAAAGTTGGTGGCAATATCAATAAAGTTGGCCGAATTATCTTCTTTTGACCAGGCTCCTAAGGTGCAAAAATCACTTAAAGAAGAGGAAGGAGCATCGAAAATGCCTTTTCCTGTTGGGAGTTCCCCTTTCGAAAAACAAATAAAATCGAATGACCAGTTTTGTTTTTTTAAATGATCAGAACCAATAAAACTAATGATGAATGTGAGTAGCTTTCCTTGTTTATAACTAATATTGAAGATTCCATCACCACCTTTGTTCCCATCAATAAATTTATTTAAAGGGATCGAGATCAATTGCCAGTCATTCTTATTATTTAATTTTTGAAGATATGTCCACGAATCATCATTGTCCTTCTCAAATTTATTATCAAAATTATCATCATCCTGTAATTCTAATTTAATAGTGTTGGCATCATTTCCTTCAGGTTGATAAACATAAAAATTAAGATAATCGACACTAGGATCCAAATCAACAAATAAGTTAAGGCCTTTTCCCCATCCTCCATAATCCATATTCCCTTCCTTTTTTATTTTCAGAAACCGGTCACCGGAATAATTCATTTGAGATGTATTTTGTTCCACGGTTACTTTTGTATTTCCATATGCAAAAACTCCATTGGCCTTCAGATCGGAGACTCCATCTGCAAATCCTTCAAAATCTTCCACTACAAATTTCAATTGAGCCAGAAGTGGATCATTTAAACTTAATAAAAGAAAAAGGAATAAAATTGTTTTCATATTCAGCTTGGTTTTTGAATTTGCTTACCAGATCCAGCTGGCAGAGATTTTAAAATTACCATCCCAAAAATCATAATTTGGATAATAATTTTTGTGCCATGGAAATTGATTCACCGCCCAATTTCCATAAGTAGCAGTAAGCCGGAAAGAGCGCCAGTCAAAATAACCAAAGCCGTAGGTATAATCAGGATCCCAGGGTTGCTTCTTGATTTTTTCTTCCAGATAATAATATATGGCCGATTCAAAATAAATATTTTTGAAAATAACATAATGAAATCCTACTGCCAGAGTTGTTTTTCCTGAAACGATACCTCCATGCAGGACTTCATTGTTATCCACATATTTTATGGAATAACGAATTAAATAGGAGATTTTTATATTACTGGTTGTATCTAATTTTATTTTTTTTTCAAGCTTAGTAAAATTATTGCTGTAGGATAAGAAGTAATATCCTTCCAGAAATTTGTCGCCCATAGTTTTTATTTTATCGGAATATCTGTTATTTACATAATTTTCATAACCAAAATTAAAACTATTGGGTTTCCAGGCATAACGTGCAAGGGAGTAGGTATAGTTAGCAGTCCATTTAGCAGAAGCACGAGAATTGAAATCCTGATAAAATGTCGCATTGAAACTGAATTCTTCAAAGAAGCGAACGCGTATAAAATAACCTAATGCAGATCTAATTTCTTCCTGTTTCTTTTGACCATCAGCAATCAATATTCTTCCCGTATTGTAGGAGATGTTGCCGGAAATCCTGTTCTTTCCCATCAGCAATTTGTCTTTATGAGTCACATCGCGCATGTCCTTCATCTCCCAGAAATTAGTGATACGCCTTGTTCTGTCAAAATAAAGCCGTTTAGGCTCTTCGTGAGTCTGAAACTGTGCAACTATTTTAGTTAATTGAAAAAAGAGCAGAAAAAAGATCAGCGTGTAAATTTTTATATTCATTAGGCCTACCATTATTTACAATATAAAATAAGATTCTCATAAGCCAGATCACTTCCCAACTTAACCGCATTATTAAGATCCTGACAACCTCCTTTTTTATCCCCTGATTGATATTTGGCCAATCCTCTTTGAGTGTATGCTTTTTCATCGTCCGGTTTGTATTCAATTGCCAGCGAATAATCTTCTATTTCTCCTTTATGATCATCGAGTTTCCCTTTGGCAACTCCTCTGTAATAATAGGCAAGTGAATAATCTGGTTTTAATTTAATGGCGGAAGTATAATCTTCTATAGCAGAAATATAATCCTTCAAATCAAATTTCAGAAAACCTCTGTTTAGATAGGCAACATAATAACCGGGTTGGATTTTTATGGCCGCATTACAATCCTCTATAGCTCCCCGAAAATCATTTAACCTGCATTTTACATTTGCTCTTCGGTTAAAAATTTCAGCATCCGGAGAGATCTCAATAGCGGTATTAAAGTCATTTAACGCATCGATGTATTGTTTCAACTCATACAGGATCAGGGCACGGTTAAAATAGTAAGAAGCATTGGTCTTGTCTATAAAAATGGCCTGTGTATAATCTTTTATTGCCCCATCCAGATCTCCTATGATACTTTTAACGATCCCTCTGCTATTGAAGGCTAAAGCATTACGCGGGTTTAATACAATAGCTTTATTGATATCCGATAGTTCGCCAGGATAATCACCAATCATCCCTTTTACAAGACTCCTGTTAAAATAGGCATCTGCATATTCGGGATTTAATTTAAGGGCATAATTGAAATTGGACATTGCTCCTTCTAGGTTCTTTAATGAAACCTGAGCAAGCGCTTTATTATAATATGCTTCATAAGATTCTTCCCAGGTCAGTTGTAATCGAAGGGCTCGGTTATAATCTGAAATGGCACCTTTGTAATCAAGGAGCTGTTTTTTAGCAAATGCTCTGTTCAAATAAGCCGTGGCTGAACTGGAGTCTAATTCCAATGCTTTTGTAAAGGAAGCAATAGCCTGAACAAAATCACCTGATTTGTTTTTAAAAATCCCTTCCATTGTATAATCTAAGATGGTGTCTTTACCAGATAAAAATGGTTTGGCAACCTTTGCAGATACATTTTTTTTGGGAGGAAGAGAATCCTCCTGGAATTTTTCTTTCATTAAATTTGTGTTCCCGAAATACTCTTTGGAAAAAACTGATCCATAATTTAGTATGCAAAATAATAAAATTAATATTTTTAGTTTATTCACTATTACCTCCTTCTGATCTACCATCATTTCATTATTTTGGTATAATCTGTATTTAATAATTAATTTTCTATTTCAGGAAAATAAGTCCCAAGAATAGAATAATGAGAATCAAAATGAACCCCAAACATTTTGGCGAATGCAGATTTACGTTCTGTCCGTTGATGTTTCTTTTTTTTCAATTCATCAATGTTAATAACATTTCTTTTTTTTCAATGATCTGAGCTTCCCCATGCCCTTGTTTTAAAACAAAATCGTCAGCACCGGCTTCAAGTAATTTGGGAGCCAATTCAGGGTCTGTTTGATTGCTTAAAACGATGACATGGATCTTAGAATTATATGCCTTGATTTTCAGAAGGGTCTCATAACCATTGATCCCGGGTAATCCATAATCAAGAATGATTATGTCGGGATTCAAATACAAATTTTTGATACATTCTTCTCCGGATGTAAAACTCACGAATTGATATACGCTATCTTTCGATAGTATATAATCCAGCATCAAGGAATATAATTCATCGTCTTCAACAATAAATATATGTTTGTGAATTTTCATTTGATGTTAAACTGTTTAAGGATTGAGTAAGCGAAATTATACGCATTCCATATTATAGATCAGCATTATCGTTCACAAGGCTTTTTCCATCGCCTAGAACCGGAACTTAATGGTTGTTTAGTTTTTAAACCGGAATGCTTGACCTGTGTTACGTCAGCAGTTATGAGGGCAAATGAAGAATTAATTTGCCACGAATCAGAAAAGGATTTTGTAGGGTATATTTTTAGTAATAGAATAGGTATAAACAAAAAACAAATTGAAATATTTTGACAGGCTACTTTGCTGAATTGTTTTTCTCAAAATATTTTTCGTCAAAATCAGGATTCAGTTTTTTATAAAACCCTATTGTGAGAATAAGTTTTTGATGTAATAATTTATTTTCGGAGACCGCTTTCCAAAAGACTACATCGCTTAAAAATATATTTTCTGCAAAGGATGCAAAGTCTTCTTTAATGTTAATGGTAGCATACAAATTTAAAAAACCTGTTGAATACAAGTCAGGGTTAAACTCTCTCATATTGCTATTAGAACGTATCATTTCCCATATTTTGCCATGATATTTTTTTAAGCAAAGTTTCTTCCATTCACGTTTGTTAAGTTGTTTTTTATAATTTTCAAACAGGCAATGTGAAAATTCATGATGAAACAATTTTTCAAAAATCAGCTTATTGCCTTTGTTAAATTCCGGCATCGTCAAATAAAACTTGAATTTACTAACGTACAAACCACTCAGGTCAGCTTTTTTCTTTTTCATTCTGCCAAATAAAGTAATTTTTTTTAAGTTTTCATTTAGCAATAATTGCGGGTATTTATTAAGTACTTCTTTTAAACTATTAATGACACTATCTACATCCTTCATTTTTATTGGAAGATAGGTGATACCTGAGCCATAGCTTTCCCAATTCCCATCTTTCGTGTCAGTAGATGAAAAAATTGAAACCTCAATACCGTTTATTTGCTTAACAATTAGGGTATCTTTTGAATAACATGTGTAATAGAAAAAAAGAAGAAATAAAAAAGTAAATAACCGCATGAATATAATTGTCAATATTTATTTGCAGAAAACTCTTTTGCAAGTGAAAACAAATTTACTGAAATGATTTTTACTATTGTGTTTTATATGAAGAGCTTGTAGAATCCCGGAAATGAATAAAAGAACTGAAGATTCGTTCCCAAACTTTTAATGGACATCAGCCGCACACGCATCTTATTTTTTGTGCAAAATTAATTTGGTAGGAGCGCGTAAGGCTTGAACAAACGCCCTTCGTCAAATGCTCAGGACAAGCTTTGCCGTGTTGCATGTGGGTAGCGATCGTTTGTTCTTGAACTTTTGCTTCTTTTCATTTAAGAGAAAAGAAGAGTAGCAAAATTAAGAGATTTCGAACTTTGTGAGTTCACACTACGACTAACGGGAGGGTTGTTTACTTAAGTAATTCTTTTTGCGCCTCCTGTATAGCAGACAAAAATTCTTTTAAATCTAACTTAGCTTCTGTTTCCAATTCAAAGAATTCAATTTTCATTTTGTCAAAACCCTCTTCTTTTTGTATCAAAGCCAGATACTGCTCTTCATGCCTGAGGTAAACAACTAATTCGTTATAATCAACGGAACTACTGACTACTAATTCATTCTTTTTAATGTTTTTGCCTTTGTTGGTGTTATTTCACAAACAAAGATTCATTATCAATTACTCCTTCACCAACTTACTAACCTTCAAAATCACATTTTTACCATCACTGATTTTAACAAAATACAATCCACTTTCAATCGAATTCAAATCAATGTAGTTCTATCCATTAAAGTGTAAAGAATAATTTTTCTTTATTTCTTTAACCAGATGGATAAGTTTCGCCCTAACAAATAATTATTTTCTTTGAGGAATTTATTTTGAAATATGGCATCATCGGAAAATACCACAAACTGCCCGGATCCCATTGTCCCTGCTACGACTGTTGCAAATGCTTGTTGTGCATCAGCTTTGTTATCACCAGTCAAATCTATCCATGCTTTATCGCTTGTTTGTGCTATTATTTGAGTATTTTCTTTTGTTGGTAGCAATGCCCATCCACCATATAAACTAAATTGTTTTAATTTATCAGTTACCCCGTGTTCCTTTAGATTCACAATATTAAACTCTAAATCGTTGTCTTGAATAATATTTTCTTTTTCATGAATTACTCCGTTGGAGATAGATACATTTAAAGCATGTAAGAGGTCGGCCACTGGAAATCCAATATGGAGCATAATGCTTAATTTACCTCCCTTGTTGACAAAGCGAAGGATGGCTTCAATTTCAGGTTGGCTTAGTGGTTTGAATGCTCCGGAAATAACTAAGGCCTCCACTCCCGATAGTGTCTCATCGGTAATTTCTGAGTTGGATGTTTTGATTAGCCAATCTTCTTTCTTAAAAAGGCTAGCAAACTCCGAGAGGTCAAGTCTCCAGTTTTTCCTGTTAGAAATAATTGGCCATGATTTTCATCGAAAAGCACGGTTTTCTGTCCCAAAGAATTGAATGTGTTCGCTGATAAAATGATTATTAAAAAAAGTATTCTGAAAATGGTGTTTTTATTTTTTGACATTTTTTTAAAATTTTGTTTTACAAGATTAAACTTTTTACTTTATTTAATTGAACCTTGTTTCCTTTATTTCACCATCAAGGGCTAAAATACTATTTACTCCTTCACCAACTTACTAACCTTCAAAATCACATTTTTACCATCACTGATTTTAACAAAATACAATCCACTTTCAATGGTACTCAAATCAATAATTTCGTTTTGAGAAACCGTTTGTGATTTTACAATTTTTCCGGTAATGTCATAAATAGCAACGTTGTATGGGCCTATTTTGCTAATGTTGATAAACAATTTATCTGTTGCAGGATTTGGATAAATTTCTATTCCAACTTGATTGTCGTTTTCATGAATGTCCGTTAATGTTAGATCGTGAATAGGTCCGATCACTTTATTTAAGATCCAATTGTTTGGATCAACAGTTATCGCTGTTACAGTTCCCGGAATACTCAAGGTGTAAAATTCAGCTGCCTGGGTTTGATTTACTTTAATAATAGTATCACCAATACTGCGTGTAAGTTTATATTCTAATGGTGTTACAAACAATGACGTAACGCTTGCCATGGAAACCGTTTCGGTAGATTTTAAAAAGAAATTTCCACCAGTTTGGTTCCATTTTACATTAAATGTCGGATAGCCTTCACCATAAAACCATTGATTAAAAAATGTTGTGAAATTTTTACCTGATACTGTTTCTAATACCGTTTTGAAATTCAATGCGGTAGCAACATTGTCTTTGTATTGTTGCATATAAGTGCGCAACACAAGAAAGAAAACCGAATCATCATTTACTTCAAATCGTATGGAATGAATCATTGCTGAACCTTTGTCGTATGTTAATCTACTGTCAAAGATCCGGTTCACATCTGTTGTATCCGTAAACCAAATGCTGCCACCTGGCTGACTCATTACATTTGTATGTTGCGAATTCATGTGTCCGGCAGCGTTTGCAGGGTCTAGATTTTCATAAGCAACATATTCTGAATACGAAGCAAATCCTTCATTTACCCATATATCACTCCATGTTGCACAGGTAACATTATCTCCAAACCATTGGTGTCCTAATTCATGAGCAATAAGTGAGAAGTCAAAAAAACCAAGTGAGGTCATTGTTTGATGCTCCATTCCACCACTGAAAGGTGCCATACAATGTCCGTATTTCTCGTCCCAGAAAGGGTATAAGCCATACAAGTTTGAATAAAGTTCTAGCAGATCTTTTGTTTGATCAATTTCGGCCTGGAAATTTGTAAGTGTAGCCGGATTATCATACACATAATTTTGAATTAAAATGGGTTGCGGTGAATTTGCCGGATTCGCATAAATGCTGTAATCAACATATTTTGCAACGCTTACAGAAATAAGGTAGTTATCAATTACATGACGCTCTTTCCATTCGTAACGTTTTTTACCGTTGCCTAAGTCAACAACATTTGTAAGTAATCCATTTGAACCGGCTTTGTTTGTGCTATCCGTGGTAACATACACATAGGAAGAATCAATTTTGTCGTATAAGGTTTGTTTGCATGGCCACCATTCATAGGCAGAATACGGTTGACTCAAAGAATAGGTAACCTGATTTCCCCATGAAGGTGAGGTATCGTTGGTGAAACCATTCCCAATAGCAGCAGCTCCACCATTAGGAGGTGTTCCATGATAATAAGTTTTTGCATCAATTGTTGCTCCGGTAATTAAGGTGGAAGGTAATCCGCAAGTAACAAAATTTCCGGTACGAACGGGAGTTATAGTAACTCCATTTACAATTACTGAATCGATCAATAAATCCGGATGTAGCTCAAAACCAAATGTATCAAGTGTTATAGAAGTGACTGATGCTATGCTGCGGACATTCCCACTGATATAGGTTGATGTACGTTCCACATCTATGTCTAAATGCACGAATTTAACATCATAATTATCCATTAAGCTTGCCTGAGCCGCATTGACAGCACGTATTGGTGTTTTAGCAGAAATGTGTGTTGCAGCACAAGGGTTAATTCCAATAATTGCAGTTTGAGCAATGGCGGAAGTGGTGGTTAGTAATAGAATCAAAAATAGTTTGGGTGTTTTCATAGAGAGATTTTTTTATTTCGATAAATGTAAAATATAAATTTTGTAATAACTATAATTAAAGAAGTTAAATACTGTACATGATGGTACGCAGATTTGTTAAGATTTTTATGATAAAAAATGATTTAAAGGTTAAATACGCTGATAATGTTAGGAATTATTATGGTTTAACTCCGGAATTTTGCTCGCAGAATATAATAAACACATCATTAAAAAATTATTTTTAGATCTTAAAAAAAACAGCGAAATCTGCGTACCATCCTTCATGGTTATTAAATAAATAAAACAGCAAATGCGACTGCACATTAATTCGAATTTTTATTAAAATACTTTCACAAAAACGTATCTTTGCTTAATACAGAATAAATTTTAAAAAATGAAACGAATAGCAGTTTTTACATCAGGAGGAGATTCACCGGGGATGAATGCTTGTATACGTGCAGTTGTGCGAACGGCCATTTATCATAAAATAGAAGTTTTAGGTATCAAGCATGGATACGATGGAATGATTAAAGGGGAATTCAGTAAAATGGATTCTTCATCTGTCGCAAATATTATTCATAGAGGCGGTACCATTTTAAAAACAGCACGCAGCAAAAAATTTTTAACTATCGAAGGAAGAAAATCTGCATTAGCGAATTTACAAAAGCATGGAATAAATGGAGTTGTAGTTATAGGTGGTGATGGTTCTTTTAGAGGAGCATTAGAGTTTTCTGAGATTTGCGATATTCCTTTTGTAGGATGTCCGGGCACTATTGATAATGATTTGATAGGAACAGATTTTGCTATCGGTTATGATACAGCTGTAAATACAGTAGTTGAAGCGGTTGATAAAATAAGAGATACAGCCGAAAGTCACGATCGTTTATTCTTTGTGGAAGTGATGGGACGGGATGCCGGGTTAATTGCCTTACGTTCAGGCATTAGTGTTGGGGCTGAAGCGATCATTATGCCGGAAACAAAAACGGATATTGAAGATCTCATCACACGTTTGGAAAGTGGCAGAAAAAGTAAATCCTCAAAAATAATTATTGTTGCAGAAGGTGATGAAGCTGGTGGCGCTTTTGTAATTGCAGAACAAGTAAAAAAACGTTTGCCGGATTATGATACCCGAGTTACCATTCTCGGACATATTCAACGAGGAGGAAATCCTTCAGCGATGGACAGAGTGAATAGCAGTCGAATGGGATTTGCAGCAATAGAAGCGTTATTAGCCGGAAAACGCAATGTGATGGTCGGGATAATAGATAAAAAAATAGCCTACACGCCATTTCAGAATGCAGTAAAACATCATCAACGATTAAATCCCGATTTGGTAAGAATGATCGATATTTTATCCTTGTAATTATTTTCTTGTATCTTATTATTCATAAAATCATGCAGCGTATTCAATTAAAATACACTACGCCTTACATAGTATTTGCTTTTTTTTTGAGCAGTTGTTTCCTTTTCCGACCTTCCCCGCATAAATTGTTTAAACATGCGCTCAGGAATGAACCGTATGATGTAATTATTGTCCCAGGCTCACCTTACGATGGAACTCAATGGAGCTCTGTAATGAAAGGCCGGGTGATCTGGGCAAATTATTTAATAAAGAAAGGAATTGCAAAAAATGTGATTTTCTCCGGAGGAGCAGTTTATACACCTTATGTGGAAGCAAAAGTGATGGCATTATTTGGTGAAAAAATAGGAATTCCAAAAGAAAAAATATTTATTGAAGACAGGGCCCAACATGGTACCGAAAATATTTATAACTCCTATTGGATGGCAAAAAATATGGGTTTTACAAAAATAGCATTTGCATCTGACCCTGTTCAATCAACCCTTTTGATGGGTTTTTCAAAACGCAGATTTAAAATAAAAATTGACCATATTCCTTTTATTATTGATTCACTTGCTACAATGGATGATATTTATCCGGTCATCAATGCGGATTCCGCAATAAATAAAAATTTCATATCAATTGTTGAAACACAAACCTTCTGGCACCGTTTTCGTGGCACCCGAGGCAAAAATATTAAGTTTAAAAAAGAGTGATTTTATTTCTTTCCTTACTTTTCAACAAGTTAAAAAACATTGATGACAATGATTAAATTTGCTTTCCATTTTTAAAAAAAATCAAAAATTTAGAATGTCCAAAAATTATTTAGATGAATTAAATACGGTACAGCGTAAAGCCGTTGAATGTATCGAAGGTCCGGTCATGATTATTGCAGGTGCAGGTTCCGGAAAAACACGTGTTCTTACTTATCGTATTGCTCACCTTATGCAAAAAGGTGTCGATCCTTTTAATATTCTTGCACTTACGTTTACAAATAAAGCAGCACGTGAAATGAAGGAACGAATTGCAAAAATTGTTGGAGAAAGCGAATCGAAAAATTTATGGATGGGAACATTTCACTCTGTATTTGCACGGATTTTAAGAAGTGAAGCTGAAAAACTAGGCTACCCGGGCAATTTTACAATATATGATACCGATGATTCCAAGAGCCTTATCAGAACCATTTTAAAGGAACAAGGATTGGATGATAAAGTATATAAAGTAGGAATGGTTTTATCGCGAATCTCAGCTGCAAAAAATAATTTAATTTCAGCACAAGCGTATTTAGTGAATGCACAAATACAGGAAGAAGACCGGCAAGCACTGAAACCAAAAATGGGAATTATTTACCAGATATATGCCAATCGTTGCTTCAAAGCAGGTGCCATGGATTTTGATGATCTGCTTTTTAATACCAATATTTTATTGCGTGATCATCCCAAAGCATTACATAAGTATCAGCATAAATTCAAATACATTTTGGTGGATGAGTATCAGGATACTAATTTTTCGCAATATGTGATTGTAAAACAACTTGCCGCTGCATTCCGTAATATTGCTGTAGTTGGTGATGATGCACAAAGTATCTATTCTTTTCGCGGAGCAAATATTCAAAACATTTTAAATTTCGAAAAAGATTATCCGGAGCTGTTTACTTTTAAGCTGGAACAAAATTATCGTTCTACGCAAACTATTGTTGGAGCTGCAAATTCTGTTATTTCGAAGAACAAAGAGCAGATCAAAAAAACTGTTTTTACAGAAAATGCAGAAGGTGAAAAGATTAAAGTTGTAAAAAGTGATACCGATAATGCAGAAGGTAATTTTGTTGCCAATTCTATTTTTGAAACAAAAATGAATGAGCAGGCTCAAAATAGAGATTTTGCAATTCTTTATCGTACCAATGCACAGTCACGAGCTATGGAGGAAGGTTTACGCAGACAAAATATTCCTTATCGTATTTATGGTGGGCTATCATTTTATCATCGCAAGGAAATCAGGGATCTGTTGGCTTATTATCGTTTGGCCATAAACAATCATGATGAGGAAGCATTGAAGCGTGTGATCAATTATCCTATGCGTGGTATTGGTGATACAACAATCGATAAAATTATTGTTGGAGCGAATGATCACAATATCAGCCTTTGGAAAGTTATTGAAAATATCAATGAATTTGAAATAGGATTAAATGCAGGAGCTAAAGCAAAAGTAGATGAATTTGCAAGTATGATAAAAAGCTTTTCCGCCATGCTGAAAACACATAATGCTTATGATCTTGGACAATATATTGCTGTTCATTCTCGCGTATTGCAGGATCTATATGCTGATAAATCACCTGAAGGTGTTAGTCGTCACGAAAATATTCAAGCATTATTGAATGGATTAAAAGAATTTACAGAAAGTGAAATTGTAGTAAATGATATTGGTATAGAAGATTTGGAGAGCCAGGAAGAGAGCCAGGAGCCGGGAGAGGAGAACCAAGAATCTAAAAGCGAGAATCAGGAATCAAGTAGTAAGGATCAAAATTTTGAAAATCAGATAATGTTTGCTTCTGAAGAAAAAGAAATAGGAAATCAAAGACCGGAAATTGAAAAAGAAAAACGCCTCGATATTTTTATGCAAGACATTGCTTTATTGACCGATGCAGATAAAGAAAACCAAACAGAGGAAGATAAAAACCGGGTTTTGTTAATGACCATACATGCTGCAAAAGGATTGGAATTCAAGTATGTTTACATTGTTGGCTTGGAAGAAAATTTATTCCCATCTCAAATGGCATTAACTGATAGAAGTGATCTGGAAGAAGAACGTAGGTTATTTTATGTTGCTATTACTCGAGCCGAAAAGTGTGTTACACTTTCATATTCGGCAACACGTTTCCGCTGGGGAAATTTAATTTATTGTGAACCAAGCCGTTTTATTGAAGAATTAGATTCGAAATATGTTGAACTTCCAATGGAGAATAATCAACGTTTATTTGCCAACGAAGAATATACCAGGAAATCTACATCCTATTCTGCGAAGCCCAAAGAAACATTTGTTCAACGCCCTGTATTTGGAAAAAAATTAGTAAAAGTAAATTCTGCCGCCAAAACAACGTCTGATTTTGATACCGAAAGTTTGCGCAATTTGCAGGTTGGAATGGATGTGGAACATGATCGTTTTGGAAGCGGAAAAGTAATTAGCATGGAAGGAGCTTTCCCGAATAATAAAGCTACTGTATTTTTTGAAGGAATTGGCCAAAAACAATTGTTGATAAAGTTTGCCAAGTTGCGGATTGTGGAGTAAATATTAATCCTTTTCATTTTGAAAAAAATCCCGAAGGGATTTAATATTACTAGAATGATTTTATTCAATTTAGGATATTGTGGAGTGTTTTTTTATCCTTTTCATTTTGAAAAAAAATCCCGAAGAGATTTAATATTAATTGAACGATTCATTCAAAATTAGGATATTGTCCTTTTCATTTTGAAAAAAATCCTGAAGGGATTTAATATTAATAGAACGATTCATTCAAAATTATGATATTGTGGAGTAAATTTTAATCCTTTTCATTTAAAAAAAATCCCGAAGGGATTTAATATTAATAGAACGATTCATTCAAAAT
>MEPB01000055.1 GCA_001769385.1 Bacteroidetes bacterium RIFCSPLOWO2_12_FULL_35_15
AAAATATTTGAACTCTTCCTCTATAATGCACTACTAACAAACAAAGTTAAACCAATTGCTACCTGTTAATATGACATTGCCCTCTTGGAGGGGGTAGGGGGAGGGAAATAAAGAGGGACGACAGAAATGTTTGTCCCTCTTTTGTTATAAAAACTTTAACTTTACACACATTTTAAAAAATACAATCATGGAAGAGCAAAATCAAAATCAATTAAACATTGAACTAAGCGAAGAAATAGCAGACGGAATTTATTCAAACCTTGCTATTATTACACATTCAAATTCTGAATTTGTAATTGACTTTATTAAAATGATGCCGGGTGTTCCAAAAGCAAAAGTAAAATCACGTATTGTAGTAACTCCTCAACACGCAAAACGTTTGATGAAAGCTTTGAAAGATAACATCTCAAAATTTGAGCAGGTTCATGGCGCTATTAAAGATACCGATATGCCAAATGTGTTGCCAATGAATTTTGGTGGACCAACTGCTCAGGCGTAATTTTTTTTTGATTTATAAAATGTGAGAGGCTGCCTGTTGTAATTCATAATTACCGTTTGTCAAAATTGTAATTGTTGAATCTATTTCTTTTAGCATATTCGCATAACCAAAAACATAAATACGAATGAATTTTAATAAATACTTTTTTATTGCGGCAGCTGTAACCTTAGGTTTTAATATAACTGCTCAGACACTTACCAACAAAAAAGATGGTAATTATAAATTTACGGTAGTTAAAAATTTAGAAGCTACTGAAGTTCAGAATCAAGCTCAATCAGGCACTTGCTGGACATTTTCCTCGCTTTCATTTTTCGAATCGGAATTGTTACGCATGGGAAAACCAAAAGTGAACTTATCTGAAATGTTCATAGTCCGCAATTCATATCCTGATAAAGCAGATAAATATGTACGTATGCATGGACTTATTAACTTTGGCCCTGGTGGCGCATTTCATGATGTTGCCTATGTAATAAAAAATTATGGTATTGTGCCACAAGCAGCATATAATGGTTTCGTAAATGGAGAGAAAGAAATCAATCATAATGAACTTGATGCAATGCTCAAGGCAGAGGTAGATGTTGTTGTAAAGGCAAATAAAATCACCAGAGGATGGGCAAAAACTGTAAATGCAACGTTAGATGCCTATTTAGGGAAAGCTCCTGAAACATTTGATTATATGGGTAAACAATATACTCCAAAATCTTTTGCACAATCTTTGGGATTGGACATGAATAATTACGTTGAACTAACTTCATTTACGCACCATCCGTTTTATACAAAATTTGCAATTGAAGTTCAGGATAACTGGTCCTGGGATGAGGTGTACAATGTTCCGTTAAATGAATTAACAGATGTAATTGATAATGCAATTATGAATGGATATTCTGTTGCATGGGGTGCTGATGTTAGCGAAAAAGGATTTTCATTTAAGAATGGAGTAGCAATTGTCCCTGATCTGGATTGGATTGATGTGAAGAAAGAGAAAATTGATTCTATTATCCTTAATCCAGGCAAGCAAAAAGAAATTACACAAGCAATGCGCCAGGAAGCATTTGATAATTACGAAACTCAAGATGATCATGGGATGCACATTATTGGAATTGTTAAAGATCAAAATGGTACAAAATATTATATTGTAAAAAATTCATGGGGTATAAAAAACAATGATTGTGATGGTTATTTTTATGTTTCTGAAGCTTTTGTGAAATATAAAACTACAGACATTATGTTGCATAAAGATGCTGTAAAGAAAGATATTGCTAAGAAATTAGGGTTCTAAAAAAATGTTCAAAGTTCAAAGCCTTGTTTGGTTTTGAACTTTTTTTTATTGTTAAAGAACACAAATTGGACGATGAGCTTTCTGACTTTAAAATTCTTACTTCACAATTTTTCCATTCTCGAAAGAAACAATAAATGCTCCATTGAAGCCCTTATCAATCATTTGTTTTTTACGTTTTGCAGCATCTTCGTAGGATGAAAAATTACCACTGAAATGTTTAGTCATTCCATTGTCAAGAGTAATGGTGGAGTGTTCCGGAACACCTGTAATTTTTGGTTTTAAGTTATAGGCACCAACCTGTACACGAAATGTTTTGCCTGGCGATGAAGGAATAGCGGTAACAGGTGTTTTAGAGCTAAGTGGCAGCACAGGTGTTTTTGTTGTGGGTTCTTTTTTTGCTTCCTTTTTTGACATTTCTCTTGATTTAGCCAGTGCTGCAGCTTTTGCCGCTTCTGCATTTGCCGCATCTATTTTAGCCGCTTCTTTTCTTATAGCCGCTAACTTTGCAACTTCAGCTGAATTGTCAATAATAATAGTTTTGTTTTCAAGATCAAAAGCTTTACGCTCATTATTATAAATGTAGGATACTTTCCCGCCTAATATTTTTGCCCCGTTTGCTGCTTCGTGCACCATAATTTTATAACTAACAGTAAATGTTAATTCACCGGGAGGTGCAATCCATACTATTTTTGCTCCATTTTCTGAAAAAGTAAAACTTCCTCCTTTGCTATCTATTTCTTTTGCAGTAAATCCTTCCGGAAGTGGTTGAAAAAATTTCATAAAGCCGTTTATTTGACCTTTGTTGATAGTAACCTCAACTATAAATTCAGAATTGGCAGCAGCGTTAGCCGGTAGTTTTTGTGTTGCAGTCAATTCTTGTGCAAATGAGATATTAACTGCAAAAAACAAAAAAGCAAATGCGATGTGTTTTATCATAAGATAAAAATTATGAATTCAAAATTACTTAAAAAAATGTTAATTTGGCTATGAAATAAAACCCAAGAAGGAAAAAACTACGAAAAAACAAACTCAAATAGTATCCCCCGAACAAGCGCGTATGCTTTTATTGCAAAGTCAAGGCTTACTGAAGTTCCATACTGGTAAAGCGGAAATGACTGCATTGTCTATTATTGAACATTTAGGATATGTACAAATCGATACATTGGCTGTTGTTGCCCGGGCCCATCATCACACACTTTGGACCCGGTTTTCGGAGTATAATGAGCAAATTCTTACCGAACTTTTAGAAAAAGATAAATCAATCTTCGAATATTGGAGTCATGCTGCATCTTATTTACCAATGAGCGATTACCGTTTTTCGTTGCCACGGAAAAAAGATTATGCGGATGGTAAATCGCATTGGTTCGGACAGGATAAAAAAATGAATACGTATGTTATTGACAGAATAAAAGCAGAAGGCGAATTGCAATCAAAAGATTTTGAATTCAAACGAAGTGCGAATGCAAATTGGTACGAATGGAAACCTGCCAAACGAGCTTTGGAACAACTTTTTATGGAAGGTAAGTTAATGGTGGCTAAGAGAAAAGGGTTTCAGAAAGTATATGATCTTACGGAGCGTGTTTTGCCAAACACTGTTGATATTTCATTCCCGACTCAAAAGGAAATTGCGGAGCACCTGATCATGAAAAATATTCGTGCCTATGGTCTGGTTCAGGAAAAAGAGATCACTTATTTGCAGCCCGGCTTAAAAGATTCTGTTAGCAAGTGTTTAAGACAACTATTAAAAGAAGGAGAGTTACTCGAAGTGAAAATTGAAGATCTACAAAATGAACTTTTTTATACAAGCAAAAAACAATTAAAAACACTAAATAAAATAGAATATCCTGATTCCCTTCATTTACTTTCACCTTTTGATAATTCAGTGATACAACGAAAACGCTTGCAAACAATTTTTGGTTTCGATTACCAGATTGAGTGTTATGTTCCCGAAGCAAAACGCAAGTTTGGTTATTTTACTTTACCTGTTTTGTATAATGATAAATTTGTTGCCCGTTTAGATCCCAAAGCTGATCGTGCTTCAAAAACGTTTTATGTAAAATCAATTCATTTTGAAAAAGGGTTTAAACTGGATGGAAAATTTAATCGTCTTTTTGCAGAAAAATTAAAACAATTTGCAGAATTTAATGGATGTAATACTATAGTGATTGATAAAGCTGAAAAAAACTGGAAGAAAGAAATAAAAAAATTACTATGAAATGAAAATGGATTCTGTTGGTTCCTCCTTGTTCATTCCACAACACAACTAAAGTATAGAGTTTTACTTTCCCTTAAATTACAGCAATTTTAACGTTATAAGTGTTTTCAGAATTGCTTAAACTAATGATATAAAACCCGGTTTTCAAAGTAAAGGAAAAAATTATTTTGTTTCCTTGTATCGAATAGTTTTGAATGATCTCTTGTCCGCTAATAGTATAAATCTTTATAGATTTTAATTCGATTAAATTAATTCCTTTTGTTGTAATACTGTTATCATCCTTCGAAAAGTAGAGGATTGCTTCTTCAGTAGTTATTGACTTGATAGAAGTTATAGCTGTGAGAGTAACAAACAATTCAGCAACATCATTTACGCAGTTATTTGATGTTGTTTCAGTAACACTAATGTTTCCACTTGAAGTTCCAAAATTTACGGTAATGCTGTTGGTGCCTTGTCCGCTAATAATTGTTGCTCCAGGCGGAACATTCCAGGTGTAAGTTGAACCTGCAAGAAAAGGCACACTATAAACATTGTTTGTCGCATTTTCGAAAAGTGAAATTGCTCCGGTAATTAAATACGGACTTGTCAGAATATCAAAAAAATCAGCCGCCCAATAGGTGGAGTGAAAGTTGTTTTCTTTAATGGCATACGTACCTGTTGCACCACCTTTGCGAGGACAAGATCCTGTATCCACTGCTATTGCATGACCCATTCCTGTAATTTTATAATAATAAACAACAGGATTATTCAAATTGTCGTTATACACAGTTTTTACTATTGCGGCATTTCCCTGAAAGGAATTGATAGTTGAATCAGCTGTTTGGTCAGCATTGTTCAGATTGGTCCATTGTTTAATGAGTTCCAATGCATTGTTACTATTAACTGTAAAATCCAGTGTGCCATGAAAAATTGCTAAATGCGGATAGGGGTTTGTATATCCCGGATTTTGCAATCGCACTAAATCGCCCCATTGTTGTGGTGTTTTTATAACACTTCCGTTCATTGCCGAAAAGGATGCGAAACTTGATGTTGCTGCTTTGTATGGTAATCCTGCCATTACAGCGCCTTTGTTAAAAATTTGCGGATAGGCAGCAAGCATTACTACGGTCATTGCTCCACCAGCCGACAATCCTGTTACCATTATTTTTGAAGGATCGATTGCATAATTCGAAGTCATATAATCCACCATTTGTTTAACTGATAATGCTTCGCCTTGATTTTTATTTACATCCAATGTATCAAACCAATTAAAACATAAACTACTGTTATTAGTACTCAATTGCTCCGGATACACCACATAAAATTTGTGTCGGTCCGCTAATTTATTCCAGCCGCTTTGTATGGCATACATACCTGCATTTTGTGTGCAGCCATGCATTGCAATTACTAAGGGTGCAGCAGAACTTATACCACTAGGGATATGTGTGTACATGTTTAAATTACCGGGATTGCTGCCAAAACCACTTACTTGTGTAAGTCCGCTTTGAGCGAAGAAGTCATTATTAATTCCTAGAGATAACATTATGAAAAGTATTGTTTTTGATCTCATTTATTTGAAAATTTAAACAAATTGTATGAACCCCAATTATTAGAATAAAGGTATAAAATGATATGATAACCTTTGTTCTTTGTTTGAATAATAATGAATTAATTAACCTTAGGATCTATTCACAATGCTATTAGGTTATTATCTTCGATTTGCATAAATTTATGCCTCAAATAAACCGTAATGAAATTTCTGTATTCTATTATTTTTTCTGTAATTTTTGTAGTCAATTATTTTGATAGCAATGCACAAGTGTGTCAGCAAAATAAAAATAGCGAACAATCAGGGAAGGCAACGTGGCAGCTCTTACAGGTCCAGGCTTCGAATACAAGAAGTGATACGGTTGATGTTTTAAAATATACTATCAACCTAAACATTACTGATTTTACTACCAACATTATTGCCGGAAACACCGTTGTTAAATTTACTCCTAAAATAAATGGCATCACAAAATTAAATTTAGATTTGTTGGTTATGATAATTGATTCTGTGAGACAGAACAATATGGTCCTCACTTATTCATACAACGATACCTTGCTTCAGGTCGATCTGCCGGTTGCTTATACTATAAATGATACTTCTTCAGTAACTGTTTATTATCATGGAACTCCTCAAATAGATCATCCTTCTGGGTGGGGAGGTTTCTATTTTCAAAGTGGATATGCATATAATTTAGGAGTTGGCTTTTCTGCAAATCCGCATGTGTATGGAAGAGTTTGGTTTCCTTGTTTTGATAATTTTGTAGAGCGCTCATCTTATGAATTTAATATTACCACTAATGCCGGAAAAACATCTTATTGTAATGGGTATTTAGCCAATGATACAATAGATGGAGGAGGAAACAGAACACGTAAATGGATTTTGAATGAACCAATTCCTACGTATTTGGCATCTGTTTCTGTTGCAGCCTATGCACAAATAAATAAAACTTTTAATGGAATAAATGGTACTGTTCCAATTATAATTGCTGCACTTCCGACAGATACTACAAATGTGAAAAATTCATTTGTAAATTTGAATACAGCATTAGCTACATTCGAAAATCGTTTTGGGCCTTACGTTTGGAATCGTGTTGGATACTGTATGGTGCCATTTAGTTCGGGTGCAATGGAACATGCAACCAATATTACGTATCCAAAATCTCTGGCTACAGGAAATTTAACCTATCAGGATGTAATGGCTCATGAACTTTCGCATCATTGGTTTGGTGATTTGATAACATGCCGTACTGCAGAAGACATGTGGCTAAATGAAGGATGGGCCAGGTATTGTGAATTTATTTTTAATGAAGCATTGAGTGGATATACCGGTTATTTAAATGCAGTTCGAACAAATCATGAAGATAATTTACATTTCAATACTCCTAAAGAAGGGGTTTTAACGCTGGCAAACATCCCACAGGATTTTACTTATGGTGATCATGTATATAACAAAGGTGCTGATATTGCTCATACCATGCGTGGTTACATGGGTGATAGTTTGTTTTTTTATTCGATAAAAATTTATCTTGCACAAAACCAGTTTACAGATATGTCGAGTGCAGATTTTATGAATATACTTACCACAGCTAGCGGAATGAACATGTCTGATTTTTTTAATGATTGGGTCTTTAATCCCGGATGGCCTCATTTTTCAATTGATTCAACAGCTGTTGTTCCTGCCGGTGCTAATTACAATGTGACTGTTTATGTGAAGCAAAAATTAACAGATGCTCCTAATTATTTTACAAATGTTCCATTGGAAATTACTTTTAAATCGGCAAACTGGACGGAGCAAAACCAAAATATCATAATGTCCGGAGCAAATTCATCATTTAATTTTACTGTTCCATTTGATCCTATTTTTGTTGCGGTAAATATGGGTGAAAAAATAAGTCATGCTGTTGCACCGGATTATAAAAAAATAAAGACTACAGGTAGCTATTCTTTTACCAATGCAAAAATGACTATCAATGTTCAAAGCCTTTCTGATTCAGCATTTGTACGCGTTGAGCATAATTATACCGCACCGGATGGGTTTAAATCTTTTGGCAACACGTACCGGTTATCACCAAATCATTATTGGAAAGTAGATGGCTTTTTGTCTTCCATTTTTAAAGCAAAAGCTACTCTTAATTATGAAGGAAGGACATCGTCTTTTTCCGGAAATTTTTGGCTGGACAATAATTTAATAAATGCTGTTGAAGATAGTCTTGTATTGATGTATCGCAAAAATGCAGGAAATGAATGGAGTGTTTATCCTTATTATACCAAAAATATGATCACAAATAATAATGATAAACGTGGCATCATTACTATTGATTCATTGCAATTAGGGGAATATGTTTTTGCGATGAAAGATTATACCATGGGAATTTTGCATCCGGCCGAAGTTAATACATTGCCTCTGTTGAAAGTATTTCCAAATCCTACCAAAGATATATTAACTGTTGAATTAGATGGTGTCCTTTTAAAATCGTCAACTAATTCAATGTTGGTCATTTTTGATTCTTCCGGAAAAATTATTTACAAAGAAAAACTTGATCCACATCGAAATACCATAAATATCAATACTTCTGCATACAGCAGTGGAATATATACTGTTTCTGTTAAAGTGAAAGAGGCTGTGGTCTCAAAAAATAAATTTATTGTTGCGCATTAATTTAGTAAGTGAACAGATGAAAATCTGTTTTGATATATGGGATATAAAAGCACAGAGGATTGCATCAATGATCTGGAAAAGCACGGGTACTTAATTCGTATCAAAGAAGAAGTGGATCCTGAATTGGAAATGGCTGCCATTCATTTGCGGGTGTTTGAACATAATGGACCCGCTCTATTATTCGAAAATATCAAAGGTTGTAAATTCAAAGCCGTTTCAAATATATATGGGACGCTTGATCGTAGTAAATTTATTTTCAGGGATACTCTTGAAAAAATAAAAATACTTATCGATCTGAAAAATGATCCGATCAAAGCAATTAAACATCCTTTAAAATATGCCAATATAGCTTCAACAGCTTTTTCTTCATTACCCAAAAGGTCAGGTTTTTCAAATCCGGTTTTACAAAATCAAACATCCGTTTCATCCTTGCCACAAATAAAATGTTGGCCAAATGATGGAGGTGCTTTTATAACACTACCTCTTGTATATACCGAAGATATTGACAAGCCGGGTGTCATGAATTCAAATCTTGGAATGTATCGGATTCAATTGAACGGAAATGAATATATAAATGATAAAGAAATTGGTTTGCATTATCAATTACACAGAGGCATTGGTGTTCATCAAACAAAATCAAATGCAAAAGGTCAACCGCTTAAAGTAAGCATATTTGTGGGTGGTCCACCGGCATTAACATTAGCCGGAGTAATGCCTTTGCCTGAAGGAATGAGCGAATTAACTTTTGCCGGGGCATTAGGAAATAGAAGGATCCGTTATACTTATGAGGATGATTTCTGCATTGCTTCGGATGCGGATTTTGTAATCACCGGAGAGATTTATCCGAACGAAACTAAACCTGAAGGTCCCTTTGGAGATCATTTAGGATATTATAGCTTAACGCATAATTTTCCTGTAATGCGTGTTCATAAAGTATTTCATCGAACGAATGCAATTTGGCCCTTTACGGTTGTTGGTCGTCCACCACAGGAGGATACAAGTTTTGGCGCCTTGATCCACGACTTAACCGGAAATGCGCTTCCAAAGGAAATTCCCGGATTAAGAGATATTCATGCGGTGGATGCAGCAGGTGTTCATCCTTTATTGTTGGCGATAGGAAGCGAACGTTATACTCCTTTTGCCAAAGAGCGAAAGCCGCAGGAAATATTAACCATTGCCAATCATATTTTAGGTTCCGGACAATTAAGTTTGGCAAAATATTTATTTATTGTTGCAGGAGAAGATGATCCTGATCTGACAACTCATAACATGCCGGCATTTTTTAATCATGTGTTGGAAAGGGTTGACTGGACAAGAGATTTGCATTTTCAAACGCGCACAACAATTGATACACTTGATTATAGCGGAACAAATTTAAACTCCGGAAGTAAGGTGGTTATTGCTGTTGCGGGAGATAAAAAACGCAAATTGTCAGGGGAATTGCTGAGTGATTTTTCTTTGCCCGGTAACTATACAAATCCTCGAATTGTAATGCCCGGAATAATTGCTATTACCGGACCAAAATTTTCTGACCAACAGAAGGCGGAAGAAGAGTTAGCTGTTTTAACAAGCCATTTGAAAGGGTATGATGGCATAAATTTACACGGTTTTCCATTGATCATTGTTTGTGACGACAGTGATTTTCTATCAGCAAATCTGAATAATTTTTTATGGGCGACTTTTACAAGAAGTAATCCTTCTCATGATATTTATGGGACCAATAGTTTTGTACACCATAAACATTGGGGATGTAAAGGTTCTCTCATCATTGATGCACGAATAAAAACTCATCATGCTCCTTTATTAATAAAAGATCTGGTAATTGAAAAACGTGTTGATGCATTAAGAGCAAAAGGGAAATCATTACATGGAATTATTTAAGGGGATTAAAATATATTAAATAAAATAGAAATGAATTTAATTATTTCAAAAGTAATAGGAGTCATCATCGCACTTTTCGCATTGCTGACACTTTTTATGAGTGCTTCTGTAATTTTTGATCTGTTTGGTATTCGTGCAAAAGAAGGCAATTATGTTTTGTTTGTTGTTCTTGCTAATTTTGTTTGTGGTGTTATTTATTTAGTGGCAGCCTATGGCTTTTTTACCCAAAAAAGATGGACCACACTAATATTGGTCGTAGCGGTTGTCATTTTAATAATCACCTTTTTGGGATTACTCTTGCATATTAAATCCGGTGGAATTTATGAACCGAAAACCGTAAAAGCCATGTTGTTTCGGATTTCCATGACAACCGCTTTTATAGCATTATCATGGTATTATGGGAAAAGAAAAATAATATTTAACAAAAAAAAATCTTAGTATGAAACTAAATTTAATGATTTTTACTTTATTTGGAATCTCCGTATTAACGCTGGTTTCAATATACAGTTGTACTAATTCAAGTACTGCATCAGAACAGATCTTTACAGAAACAAGCCCGGGTGTGTTCGAGTTTAAAAACCAAAATTACAGCAAAGGAATTGGACCTGTTAAAGAAATAAAACTCGATCCAGTTGATGCCGTATTAGCAGAAAAGGGGAAAGGTATTTTTGAAACGAAATGTGTTGCTTGTCATAAGTTTGACATGAAATTAATTGGTCCTCCGCTTAAAGGAATAACAAGCCGCAGAACTCCGGAGTGGACCATGAACATGATGTTAAACCCTGTTGAAATGACACAAACGGATACAATTGCAAAAAGTGTTTTTGAAGTTTTGAAAGTTCAAATGGTTACGCAGGATCTTAATCAGGAGGATGTGCGTTCTGTTTTTGAATATTTGAGACAGATGGATGGTGTGAAATAAATGAAGTAATTATTTTTGAAATTAAAAAAAAGTCTTGTAGAATTACAAGACTTTTTTTGTTAATTTATTTTCTTTGAACATTTCTTGCATGGCTCCTAAATAATAAGCATCCCAGCCATCAGCAATGCTGTTTACAGACTTTTCAGGAACATCTTCATGAAGTAATTCAACTATTGTTTTTTTACCTTTTGCTTTTAATATAAAAGTAACTTTCGAAGGATGTTCCCACTGATCATAACACCATTCCTGTACTAATTTTTTATTTTTTACTACTTCTAAGTTTGTTCCAAACATTTGTCCGCCCCACAAAGAAAATTTCGCACCTACTGTTGCACCCATTTTTGCTTCATCAGCACTCCAGATCTGAATAATATCCGGATTTACCAAAGCTTCAAAAACCTCTTCTGGCAGGGCGTTCATTTCGTATGATTGTTGAATAGTCGGCATGTTAAGAAATTATAGGTTTAATAAAATAGTTGTTTTAGCATTCTGTCATTTCGACTCCTTCGACTTCGCTCCGGATAAACTCTGGGAGAAATCTTATTTTTTGTTAAACATTATTGAGATTTCTCCTTCCAGTCGAAATGACATTTAATGTAATTTTATTTCTTAGGAAATTTAGCTAAAATTTCTTTCACTGCATCTTTATGAATCGTAAAACTTGTCATTTTTAATTTGATAAAATCTTCATGCATATACCAGTAACCCGGTGCAGATTGATTGTTATGTCCACCGCTGCCTGAATCCTTGATCAGATACCATGTTCCATTAGTTTTTTCTTCATATCCAACCAAATGCATTGCATGATCATCGGTGGTAGAACCATTTGAAAAACGCATCTGACGGGCATATTCATCAATGTATGCGGAAGGGATATCGTAGGTCGGAACCATTGCAATTCCTGATTTATTATCCATTCCGCTTTCAGATACATCACCACCAATTGCCATTGAATATCCATTTTTAATGGAATTTTTTATGACGGTCATGAAGTCGTTTAATGGAACATTATAATAATCAGCTGAATGCCACCAATTGTCGGCTACTTTATATTCTGCTTGTGTCCAATAGGGTGCTTCCATTAAACTCAGGATATCTACATAATCATCAGGATTTAATTTTGTTATATTTTTCAAATATTCAAGTGGTGTCATTTTTTTTCCTGCAATAGTAACTGAAACAGGAGGTTCTCCTAAATAAAAATTCTGAATAGATTTGATAGTTGAAACGATTTCATCGGTGTTCCAATTATTTGCAACTTTTATTCCTTGTAAATAGTTTTTCATTTCATCTACCATTTTCCGATGGTCATGAAAAGGTTGTCCAATTTTCATCCCGTTATAAGCATCGAGTGGAACGATGCCATATTTTTTCAGCATAAGTCCAACTCCATTAGTTTCCGACCCTTCATCAAAAACGGAAGTGCCGCGTGTACGAACAAATTCTTTTGCTTTTTCAACATATTGCCAATATACAGTATATAATTCTGAAAGTTGAATATCCTGATTACTTAAACGTTTGATCTCCGACTCATAAAAAGAAGTAGTGGAGAAGCACCAGCAAGTGCCTGTCTCTCCTTGTGAAACTGGTTTTTGAGCAAATACGGTTTTAAATTCTGAAATAGATTTCGGAGCATCAACACCGGTAAAATCCATGCGCAAAACTAAAGGCTTTTCAGATTTTTCAGGTTCTTGAAATACATCAACTCCTTTTTTTATTTGTTCATAAAAGTCATTCGATTTTGGTTTGAAAGACGCTTTGTCCTTTCTTTCTTGAGCAGATAAGTTGCTGCAGATAAAAACGGAAGTCAATAAAAGTGTAGAGGAAAATAATTTGTTCATGATCTGATAATTAAAATTTAAATTCTTTTGATAGACTATTAGTAATATTCATATTATACATTTGATCATTATATATATATTGCTCCGGTAAATAATAAATTTCATACCCTTCTGCAAGGTATTTAGTTATCTTAACCGAATCAATATAAGGCTCAAAATTAACATTATTATTCTTTTGGTGCGGAATCATAGTTACCATAATTTCATTATACCACCACCCGGAAATAATGACTGTTTTGGAATTTATATTTTTTGTTTTTTCAATAATAGTTTCCACAAATTTTATTTTTTGTTTTCGCTTTGAGTAATCAGAAAATAGTGGACCTGAGAATGCATCAAAAAACAATTCCTGTCCGGAAAGTTTAAAAGTGATCGCAAACTTTGTATATGCGGCTCCTCTCAGTTTATCGGTTAAATTGATGCTGAAAATAAATGGAGAAATGATGAATGCGATACATACTGATATAAATTGTTTGCTTGATAAATAATTCCCCAAAAGCAAGATCACGAATGGAAGTATCGGGATCATGTATCCTGATTTTTGCGGCAAACGAAAATAAGAAATGGAATATAAAATGATGACAATGAAACTTGCAGTGATTATTTTTTTATCCAGGTTGTAATTAAATAATTCTCCGAATAGTTTTTTATTTCTGTTTTTAAAGATCATCAAAAAGCTTATTCCAATAGCAATCACACCAACAAATCCAAACACTCCCGGAATCATTTTATAGAGAACTTTTGTAATAGGAGGATACGGAAATTGATCATAATACATAAAAAAAGAAAATCCGAATTGTTTAAAAAGAGGAAGGAATGCAAGGACAACAATTGTGGTCATCGGGATTGCAATCTTTAATAAGTTGATAAAATTTTGTTTGAAATTTTGTTGTTGCCAAATGATCAGCATAAAAGGAAAGAGCATTGCCCCGGTTGTAATTCTGCATCCAAGAGCTAATCCAAGAAAAATTCCGCAAACAATTAATTTATCTTTTAATAAATAATATATGCTTATTAAAACAAAGGCTTCAGACCAAACAAAATCAATAGTGTATGTGCTGCTGATGTAAAACACGGGAATAAAAGCAAAAGCCAATGCTGCAATAAAAAAATGTTTGAACTGGAGATGTTTTAAGATCATGGCAAAAAATACAACTCCTATTGCGCTAAAAAGCGCACATAATCCATTAAATAATAGTGGCCCATATCCCCAAAGTGCTGAGTAAATTAATTCCTGAACAGGATGACCGGGAAAACGAGATGGTTCATATATGCCGGAAATGTTGGTGTGAAAAGCTGCTAATGCTATTCCCCAGGAGTCCTCTTCAACACCATAACCTGCTGATAAGAAAGGAACACGTGAAATAAATACGATAAGGAAAAGTGCAATAAAATGGAAATGTTTTTTGTTGAGAAAAGATTTCATTTTTTAAAATCGTTAGCGTCATTGCGAACAGTTGAAGCAATCTTATTTGTTATGAAGAGATTGCTTCGGGCGAAAAGCCTTCGCAATGACTCAATTTAACTAATTTACCAATCGCTGACTAACAGCTTCATACAATATAATTCCGGTTGCTACCGAAACATTTAAGGATGCAATTTTACCTTTCAACGGAATTTTTGCTTTCGCATCCGATTTTTGAAGGTATTCATTTAAGATTCCATTTTCTTCTGAACCCACAATGATCGCTGTTGGTATTGTAAAATCAATTTGAAAATAATATTCAGTTGCTTTTTCAGTACAGGAAACAATTTGCAAACCACATTCTTTTAAATAATCTATCACAGTTTTTAAATTTTCTTCCCGGCAGACAGGGATTTTATGCAAAGCACCGGCAGAGGTTTTTATTGCGTCAGCAGTAATCTGTGCAGCACCACGCGATGGAATAACAATCGCATCCACTCCCGAACATTCAGCAGTACGCGCTATGGCACCAAAATTCCGAACATCAGTGATCCTATCCAAAATTAAAATTAATGGAACAATTCCTTTGTCAAAAAGTGTTGGTAGTATATCCTGAATCTTATGATAAGATATGGATGATAAATATCCTACAACACCTTGATGATTTTTTTGTGTGATCCGATTTAATTTATCTACCGGAACATATTGAAAAACTATTTCATGATGTTTAAGTAAGCTCATCAACTCACTGTATAATTCACTCTTTAAACCACTTTGAATAAATAATCTGTCAATTTCTTTTCCGGCACGTACAGCTTCAATAACAGATCTTATTCCGAATATTAAGTTTTCTTCTTCTTGTTTTTGCTCTTTTGTTTGCATGTTTTTATAGTATGTTGTATTACTAAAATTTAATTGTTTTCCTAGATCCTGCTATGAAATTTAAATAATTTTTTTATTAATCCTGTAAGTATGCTCTTCCTTGTCTCCAGATATCAACGGCTGTGTACCACGATTGTTTGTAAACACTTGAACGTTCCAATGCATAGTCGTTGTCAGTAAAAGGATTGTTTACTTTTGAAAATGAATAGGAAAGAGAATTAATATTATTTTCTTCGCCATAAACCCATGTTTCTGAAGTTGCTGTTCTATAAATTACATTTGGTGATCCGTAAATTAAATAGATCATTCCCCGGTCTGTTTTCCATCCTTCGATGTAAGAGCTGAAATTAGTATTCGATTCTTGCACGCGATTATAAAATTTACGAATTACTTCTTTTGCTCTATCAGGGTTTCCTGTGCAATCGAGCCAGAATTTATCTATCAATGCTTTTTTGTTGGTGCTCGAAATTAGGTCATCATATTCTTGTTTGGAGGTAATAAATCGTAAAGGATAGATCATGTCTTCCGCTTTTTTTACTTCCGGAAAATTATCTGAAAAATTGAAGAGTGTAACGCCTTCCTTTTTATTTGTATCTAATTGAAAATGATAAAATCCTTTTTTTAGTGATTTAAAATTTACACTTCCTGTGGGTGATAATTGAAGCGCAAAAGTACTATCTGCATTGTATTGAAAGGGTCTTGGATCAACTAATGAAAATGGTGGAGCAGCCAAAGGGAATTCACGATCATAATAACGTACAAATAAATTGACTGCCATTTTTGCTTTGTAATTGATTGAAATTTCTTCCCCTGTTTTTACATAGTTGCGAAACAAGGGAACATCTGTAGTTTTTGATTTTATTAAAAAATTCTGACGGTTCAGGTCATTCTCTTTTCCCATGGATATTATAGTTGTTACCGTTGTATTTCTATTCAGATCAGAAACTGTAACTCTTAAAACATAAGTTCTCGGTGATCTTGCCTTCACATTCATTTTTCCGATAAGGAATTTATCAGCATTGTCATTATTCTGATCAATTAATCGAATGGATGCACTATCCAAAATTTGTTTGGAGTCGAACTCAGGAAGTAAATGATAGGTAATTAAAACATTGGATGAAAAATTAATTCCATCCGGACGGGTATATAATAACTCCTTGCTATTGATCTTATAATGTAATTCAGATAATGTATCATTGGTATTAAACACTACAAATTGCGGATGCAATGCGTTAACATCGCGTTTGTAAGTATTTGTTTTTGTATCAATTGTTGTTTTGCGGGAGGAGGTACAAGTAACAATAAATAATAAGATAAAAAATGATGCCGCGAAGGCGCGAAGGCGCAAAGAAAAAAATGGAGATTTTTGCGAAACATCGACTCTTGTTGTTTTAGTAGCAGTAGTAAATCTGCGATAAAGATAGGAACAGAATTTTTTTATCATGATTCAGTATCTTCTGTTAATTGGGAGGGTTCATCACTTTCAATAAATTTCGAAGAGATTTGTTTAGTAGTTTTTGCTCCGAGTTTTTCAATATCCAAGGCACGTTTTACTAAATTGCCACTTCCTTTTTGCAATTTGTTAATTGCATTATCATAGGCTAAACCGGAAGAATCAATTCCTTTTTTTATCTTATCCATGTCTTCAATAAAACCAACAAATTTATCGTATAAAGCGCCACTTTGTTTTGCAATTTCAATGGCATTTTTTGTTTGTCGTTCTTGCTTCCAAACTGATGCGATCGTTCGTAAAGTAGCAAGCAATGTAGATGGACTTACAATGACAATTTTTTTATCCCAGGCAAAATTAAATAATTCCTGATCGGCCTGTACAGCAATGCTGAATGAGGATTCGATAGGAATAAATAATAATACAAAGTCGGGAGTATTAAAATCAGTCGAGGATTGGTAATTTTTTTCGCTCAGCATTTTCACATGATTGCGAACCGATGCAATATGATCTTTTACAAATTTTAACCGGTCTTCTTCATTCTCTGATTTTACAACTGCTTCGTAAGCTACCAGGGAAACTTTGGAATCGACAACAATGTGTTTATTGTCAGGAAGCATAATTACGGCATCAGGTTGAATGCGTTTACCTTCATCATTATTAGTGCTGAACTGCAAACGATATTCCTGATCTTTCACTAATCCGGAGCGTTCCAATACTTTTTCCAGAATAAGTTCACCCCAATTGCCTTGCGTTTTATTTTCGCCTTTTAATGCTTTTGCCAGGTTGTTGGCATCTTCACTTACTTGTTTGTTCAGATCGATCAGATTTTTAATTTCCGCTTTTAAAGTGGTACGTTCTGTTGATTCTGCTTTGTAGGCTTTATCCACTTTATCTTCAAAATCTTTTATTTTCTCTTTGAGCGGATTTAAAATAATGTCGAGGTTGGTTTTATTCTGATCGGTAAATTTTTTTGATTTTTCATCCAGAATTTTATTGGCGATATTTTCAAATTCGGTAGTATATCTTTTATGTACGTTCTCCAGCTCAGATTTTAAGGTGGTAAATTTTTCTTCCTGCGATTTAAAGATCTCTTCTGCTCTGGCGATACGGGATTCTGCTTTACTTAATTTTTCCTTCTCCGAATTTAATTCAACCTGTAACTTTTCTTTTTCCTTGCCGGAATCATGAATCAATTGCTCTTTGGAGGTTTTAAAGTCATAATCCAAGCGTTCATATTCCTTTGCAGCATTTTCGAGCTGTGTTTTTAATACTGCATTTTGTTTATCCAATTCAATGATTTTTGCATCCTGAAGGCTTGTATCAATTATACCATTGTTCTTCGATTTAAAAAACAAAAATGCGATAACAAAACCTAAACTAAGACCAATAATTAAAAATAAAAATTCCATTACAAATTATCCTTTTTTAAGAACGCTAATTTACACATTAATTTGCTTGGTAGGAAGTCTGATTTTTGATTTGTAAGAATGAATGATAGCTGTTTAAATATTTGTTAACTTGTTTTTAATGGATAAAATTTTAAAATAAGTGTTAATGGACTTTTGGGCAAGTACAAAAGCAATATGGCAATTTTAAATGCTTCTTAAATAGAATCTCTTGCTATTACAAATAATCTCCTAATTTTGCAGACTCATTAAAAAATACATTTGTAACAAACATTCTATTTAGTAATCAAAATTTAATTTTAAAAATATGTCAATCAGCGCAAAACTTAAACTACGAAATCAAGACTTATGTGAATTATGCAATGCAGAAACTGCAACTGTTGAATATACCGTAAGTCCTAAAAACGATGATTCAATCGAAAATCAAGTAGCAATTTGTGAAACGTGTTTAAAAGCAATGGATGCTGAAGATGCGGATTTTCACTGGCGTTGTTTGGAAGGAAGCATCTGGAATCCGGAACCAAGTGTTCAGGCATTAAGTTATCGGATTTTAAATAAATACAAAGAGAAAGATTGGGCAAATAATCTGATCAACTCTGTTGACCTGGATGAAAACATTCAACAGTGGGCTTTAAGCGCTTTTGAAGTGCCGGATGTACACAAGGATGCTTTTGGTAATATTCTTGAAAGTGGTGATAATGTGGTACTCACCCAATTGCTTAATGTAAAAGGAACAAGTTTTTCTGCTTCAAAAGGTACGGTTGTAAAAAAGATCAAATTAGTGCATGATAATACGGAGCAAATAGAGGGAAAGATCAACGACCAAACAATCGTTATTCTTACGAAGTTTGTTAAAAAATCGTTGTAACAAGAATTCTATAAATAATTTTTTTTGTTTTATAAACTGGAGCTATTCCAACCATTTCGGATTCACTCAGTGTACTACCAGCTATATTTTATAAAATGGTCCAATGTGTGAAGTCCGTCAGAGTTTGTCGAAGACCGTGCGCAGGAATTTGTTGGACCAAAATATATTTGTGATTGGTATAAACTCCGTAGAGGAATCTTTATATTTATTATCTACAAAGAGTAAAAAGATTTCTCCCCTTCGTTCCTCATAATTGACAAAACAGGTTAGCGTTTGCGCAATCACATAAGGATGATTAATTAGTTGTTTTGCATTAAAAATAATTCACAATACCAAAATGGATCTTCCCGCTTTTTAATTGGATAGGATTAGCGAATTGTTTACCAAGGGCATAGTTGATGGAAAAAATTCCAGCTTTGGTTTCAAAGCTGATGCCTGCGCCAAAGCCAATAGGCGTGTCCCTTACATAATCACTTATATTGTTTTTTTCGTACCAGGCTCCATCCCCAAAAACATATAAATAGGAGTTTTGTTCTAAGATAAAACGATATTCTAAAGTAAAGATGGAATAAGCTGTTGCATAAATCGATTCTTCATCAAAACCACGCAAGGTTTTTAATCCGCCAATACGAAATAATTCATTCTGAAAAGTAGTTTCTCCATCCAAAAAGGCTGTCTGAACACCTATCTTTACTGTGTTTCTATTCAAAAAAGGAATAAATATACTTCCTTCAAAGTCTCCGGTATATTGTGTTGAATTTAATTTTAATTTATCATAAACTACCGGATTTAGTTTTGCATTTTTGATGATTTTTTTTGTTCCTGCACTAGCATTCATTAGTATAGAAAAGCCTTTGCGAGGATTCAAACGGTAATCTAATTTTTCATATTTGAGTCCGGCACCATACATGTTGTTTCGTATGTCTGCATTTGGAGGCAAAGTGGTCATGTATTCCAAGCCTTTGGTAGAAAGCAAGGAAGAGGTTTTATTGACGTAAAAAATTTTAAAATAATTTCCTCCTGTCAATAAATATTGTATCCCAATATTTTGTTTTACATCTAAAAAAGTAGTGTCTTTTTTATAAAGGGAAAAGTTATAATCTATACCAAACGGTGTGCGCAACACAAAAGGATAGACAAATCGGATCTTTAAATTTTGGGTTTGCGTTTGCAAACGCTGCCAGTTTAAATCGATCAGTTCGCCACGTGATAAACCGTTTTGTAATTTCAATCGGACATCCCCCGTAAATAAAATTTTCCCTGTTTTATCATCGGGCAAAATTCCAATAATTCCATCAAACTGACTGGCACGTTTTTTTTCAAGGAACAATTCCAGCTTGTTGTATTTATTTGTAAATGTTACAGCGGCAGGCTTTGTAGATCGAATAAAAGGCAATTCGGCAATACGTGTGTTTACTTTTTTTAGTTGCGCTTCATTGTATAAGTTACCCGGTTTTATGCCTAAATAATTATACATATAAACAGCTGTAATTTTTGCATTTCCTTTTATCACCACACTATCAATTTTTTCTAACTGGTTTTTTGTTAAGTGGAGCTGTGCTGCAATGCTTTCATTCGTAATGATAATGCTGTCAAGCTTTACAGAAGCAAAGGGATAACCATTGTTCTCGTAATAGGTGATCAGTTTTTCCTGAACCCGTTTTACATCCTTAAATGAAACAGGTTTATTGGTATATAGTTTTTCCCGGAAGCCAATTTCACTCAATACTCCTTCATCCACATTTCCATTTTTCAGATATGCCCATTTATATTGTGCGCCAAAATTTAAAAAGGCGGTAAGTTTTAGTGAATCATTTATTAAACTATCATAGGAAGCAGTTAAATATGCATTGTCAAAACAAGTGAATAACACACTTTGTAATTCTTTATCACGGTCTGTTTTTAAAGAGAATGTTTTTTTATAGGTGATCTTAGTTAACAGTGCGGCATCATTCAATGATTGAATTGTAAGCGTGAAAGTTTGCGGAAGGGTAGAGATTTCTCTCTTTATCTCAGCAGGTGCCTGTGCAACCAAAATGATTGGCAAAAAAAGTACTATTAGAAGGAAGAGACAAACTCTTTTTAAAGGCATAGCATAAAGGTAAGCAATTACAGAAAACGAAAAAAGTGTGCTTTTATTTTAACCTTTATTGCTTGTTAGCTAAATCGATTCCCGCGAAATTAAATGTTCAACAATTAAGTGGCTGTTTAAATTTCCCTAAAATAAAATACAATATAACATAAACTGCTTGGTCACTTCGTTGCGACCCCTTCGACTTTGCTCAGGATAAACTCAGGGAGCGTATCGAGAAGGCGGGGAGCATTGCGAAACAATAAGCTCTCGCACTTTCTCGATATGCCTTCCTGAAAAAGGAAGGCTACTCGAAATGACAACCCGCAGTGAGATAACAAATAATTTGAACAAAATTTAAACAGGCTCTAAATGTTTTATTTTTTGGTTTTCTCAATTTGAAATTTTATTTGAAGTGTCAAAATAAATTCAACTGCGGGCTCAGTAACTATTGGATTGATTACTTTATCAAACCCTGAGTAGTTTATTTTGTCATAATAATAGGTAACACTTTTTCTCAGATCTTTTTTTGTATAACTGTTATATCCCCCATAAACATCACTGCCTTCATACGCTGTGTAGCTTTTGTAAAGTTGTGAAGGAGCATAACTATAAAATTCATCACCATAAATTTGCGAGACAGAAGAGAGTTTTGCATTTGTCGCACCTACATAAAGTCCTTTTTTTTGATTAATTATTTCTGTTGCTGTTTGAAACAATTGAGTATAAATTTTAGTAATATCTGTAACGTTATAATCTACTTTCACAAGATCGTAGATCTGAAAAGTGGATGCTGAAAGAACCATCTTCTCTAAGTCTTTTATATTTTTAAATTTTACGATAACATTTTTCTTCAATTCAAAACCTTTTAAATATTCTTCAGCAATACTGGAGCTCATTTTGTAATCATAAATTTTATTTTGAGTGGTCATGTCCACATAAATATCTGTTTGAGCGATACTGAGTTTTGATAGATCGGTAATAAAATTTTGAATTCTTTTTTCAATTTTATCATTACACTCCATAAGAGTTGCAGACTGTTCGGCAACTCCGAATATGGCCACATAATTATCAGCAATAACATTAAGGGCAACGTTTGCCTGGATTATAAATGTAGAGTCGGTAAGAAAAAGTTTGTTAACTGTTTGCAATTTCGCATTTGTCGAATTGTAATTCTGAGAATAAACGGAGTTTCCACTTACCTGAGCATTAATTATCGAAACGAGCAGAAGTAAAGTAGCGGTGATGAAGAGGGTTTTTGTTTTCATTTTTTTAATTATAGTTTTTTTGGATATATAATTCTTAATAGTCTGGATCCTGTTAAAGTTTTAATAAAAGAGTCTAATTAAGGCGTTTTAACCATTCTGTCGACTCCTTCGACTTAGCTTAGGATAAACTTCAGGAGACATCTCAATAAAATTAAGCTAAAAATGAGATTTCTCCCTCTGGTCGAAATGACATCTAATACATTTGAATAAAATTTAAACAGCGTTTAAGATTCTCCTCTTTTTATCAACAAAAAAACTTTCCTATTTATAAAAGAAAAAGTAGAAAAACAGTATGGCTTTCTGTGTATCCACATTATCAATTCTTCCCAGGGTGGAGCCTGATTTGTCGTATAAATAGTTGCCATCAACTCTTCCTAAAGTGCTACCGGAACCATCGTAAATGTAATTACCATCAATACGACCAATTGTGCTTCCGGAGCCATCGTAAATATAATTGCCATCAATTCTTCCAATTGTACTACCGGAACCATTGTAAATATAATTGCCATCAAATCTCCCGATCGTACTACCGGAACCATCGTAAACATAATTGCCGTCAATTCTTCCTACAGTGCTGCCTGTAGCATCATATAAGTATTGGGCAAATGCTGTTGTTGTAAATTGCATTAATAAAATGCAAATTGCTGATGTGATAATTTTTTTCATGGATTGAGTATTTGTATTTAATTCAAAAATATGAAGTTATTTTTATAAGAAAAAATTATTTCATGCTGTCACGCTTTCTCGATATGTCTGCTTCAACGCAAAATACTTGAAATGACAGCGTGATTCAGGCGAAGGAGCAAAATGTCGATTGTGGTGGTCACCCTGAGTTTGTCGAAGGGGCGGGAAAGCCAACACACATGTTTCGATGCTTCGACAAAAGCTCAGCACAGGCCAAGCTCAACATGACAACGCATAGTTCGGTTTGGTCAATTTCGAGGGGAGTCGAGAAAGTGTGTAGGTTTAAAATGCTAAAATAATTAGCGTATTTCTGCGCCCACTTTTTCCTGATAGGTTTTCATCAACTTCTCCATGATCTTTTCGATTTGTTTATCAGTGAGCGTTGCATTCTCATCCTGCAACGTAAAACTCAAAGCGTAAGATTTTTTTCCTTTAGGTAATTTATCACCTTCATACACATCAAATAAATTTACATTTTTCAACATGTTTTTTTCTGATTGATATGCTAATTGTTCTAATTGTTCGAACTGAATAGCTTTATCAATAAGTAATGCCAGATCACGTCTTACTTCAGGAAATTTAGGCACTTCCGTGTACATCACTTTTGTTTTTTTAACGGATTCAATGATCAGGTCCCAATTAAAATCGGCATAGAAAACTTCTTGTTTAATGTCCATTAGTTTCAATACGGATCTCGAAACTGTTCCAAATTCTATTACTGATTTTTTATTCAAATTAAAAATTAACCCTTGCGAAAAAATATCAGAATTAGTTTCGTTTATTTTCACATCTTTAATTCCTAATCGTTCCAAAATAGCTTCTACAATGCCTTTTAGCGTATAAAAATTTACGGTGTCATTTTTTTTATTCCAGTTTTCGTCATTTTTTTGACCCGTAATAAATAAAGATAAATGTCTTGTTTCAATATATTTTGCTGCTTCTCCACCTTTTATGGCCAGGTAGGTTTTACCAAATTCATAGATTTTCAGATCAGCATTTTTACGGTTTTGATTATAAGCAATGGTTTCTAATCCACTGAATAAAAGAGTTTGACGCAATACATTCAGGTCGCTGCTTAAAGGATTCATCATTTCCACGCTTCGCCCGGCATCCAATGAATGCAGCTTTGTTGCATATTCACCTTTTGTTAAAGATAAACACATCATTTCCGAAAACCCGTTGTTGCTCAGCAAATCAGAAATAATATTTTGTATTTTTTCTTTATCAGGTTTTTCTGCAAAGGCTAAGGATGATTTTAATGTTGTAGGGATTTCAACATTGTTATACCCATAAATCCGCAATACTTCTTCAATAACATCTTGTTCACGGTGAACATCTACTTTAAATGGGGGGACGGAAAGTAATAACGCATCATTCCCTTGGTGCTCAATTTCAATCCCTACCGAAGTAATGATTGTTTTAATTGTTTCCACATCAATGTGTTTCCCAATTAAATTTTCGCAATTTTGAAATGAAAATGGCACTTTAGTATTTTCAATTTTGCTTGGGTAGTGATCAATTATTTCGGATGAGATTTCACCACCTGCAATTTCTTTAATTAATAAAGCGACACGTTTTAATGCAAAAACAGTGATGTTTGGGTCGGTGCCTCGCTCAAAACGAAAGGAGGCATCAGTTTTTAATGCATGACGTTTGGATGCTTTACGTACTGATGTCGAATTAAAATAGGCACTTTCCAAAAATATATTTTTTGTGTTTTCAGAAACACCTGATTCCATTCCGCCAAATACACCGGCAATACACATTCCGCCATTAGCATCGCAGATCATCAGATCTTCTGAAGATAATTCGCGTTCTACTTCATCCAATGTTTTGAATTTGGTTTTTTCGGCAAGTGTTTTTACTATTACTTTATTGCCTTTTATTTTATCTGCATCAAAAGCATGTAATGGCTGACCTAATTCATGAAGCACAAAATTGGTGGCATCTACAATGTTATTGATAGGACGCAGACCAATTGATCTTAACCTGTTTTTTAACCATTCGGGTGAATCAATAACAGTTATGTTGCTGATTGAAACTCCGGAGTAACGCGGACAAGCTATCGCATCTTCCACAATAACTTCTATCGTTGAGTTTGTATTATCCGGTGCAAAGTAG
Organism: Bacteroidetes bacterium RIFCSPLOWO2_12_FULL_35_15; assembly: GCA_001769385.1. Lineage (GTDB taxonomy): Bacteria > Bacteroidota > Bacteroidia > 2-12-FULL-35-15 > 2-12-FULL-35-15 > 2-12-FULL-35-15. The sequence goes on from MEPB01000055.1 coordinate 24,982, forward strand.
TTAACATTAGGTAATTCCAGAGTTTGATTTGCTTCAGCATTTAAATTTAATATTGCAACCAGGTCACGTGCAACACCAACATGCGAAGCAGCATCAGCACGATTCGGAGTTAACCCGATCTCAAAAATAAAGTCTTCTTCAACTTTAAAATAATCTTTTGCAGGGGTTCCGATCTTAACATCGGCATCAAGCACCATAATTCCTGCATGTGAAGTTCCCAATCCGATTTCATCTTCGGCACAGATCATTCCTTCTGAAAGTTGACCCCGGATCTTTGATTTTTTTATTTCAAAAGATTCACCGCTTATAGGATATAAATGAGCGCCAATGGTGGCAACAACCACTTTTTGACCAACTTCTACGTTGCTTGCACCACAAACTATGTTCAAGGATGTTCCTGTTCCAATATCAACTGTAGTTAAATTTAATCTGTCTGCATCAGGATGTTTTTCTTTGGTTAATACTTCTCCAATTACAATTCCATTTAAGCCACCTTTAATGGTTTCAAATTTTTCAATGCTTTCCACTTCAAGTCCGCAATCAGTAAGCAATTTGCCAATATTTTCCGCAGGCAAATCAGTATTTACATAATTCTTCAGCCAGTTGTATGAGATCTTCATTTTGTATGATATTTTTAGAGCTGCAAAAATAGGAAAATTATCGGTTGGAAGGACTCTTAAAGCGGTATCATTTTTGTTTCTTGTTATGCTCTGAAAAGCTTTTCATACATTTAAGGATTCGTTTTAAGGGACATGAAAAAATTAATATACTTCGTACTACTATTTTTACCGCTATTATCAATAGCTCAAACCTCTGATGGTATTAAAATAATTACACTTCATCCTTCAATTGGAAAATCTATTGATGCACAGGAAAAGAAGGAGTTCTTTCTTTTTCCCGATTATAAGGACAGTATTTTTGAGTCGGCAGAAATATTAAAATATAACGATTCCACGTATGCCATCCGTTTTACTACTATCACAGGAAAGGTTTTCGAAAAACCTGTCAATACAAATGAACTGGATGCAATGTTTGCGAAAGTAGATTCTAAAAAACCGAATGAATATGTAGAAACGAATCGTGAACGCACTTCGGAGGCAAAAGAACGCAAGTCGGAGGGTACTACCAGCCGGGATAAAGCAGAAATGGGACTTCACGTTGGCAATATTATACTTCAAGTGGTTTTAATAACTCTTTCCATATTAGTTCGGGCTTCCTACTAGTTAATTTTTCGGCTTTTGATTTCCATTTCAGATTATTTTTTTTAAATCCCTCCTTCAAATAATTATTATCTTTGCGCCCTAAATTTAAAATAGTTTATAATTAATAAAAATGGATAGAAATTCGATAATTGGTTTACTATTAATTGGCGGAATTTTAGTAGGCTGGTTAGTTTTAGCACAACCTTCAAAAGAAGAGCTTGCAAAAAAACAACATCAATACGAACTTGATTCAATTGCAAAATATGATCAAACAGTAAAAGCAAAAACAAACATAGCTGTTACAGCAGCAGCAAAAGCTTCATCAACTTCTGGCGTAAGTCACGATTCAACTAGTGTTCTGAGTGATTCTGCAAAATTAATGATCAGTAAACAAGTGTATGCTGATTTTATTGATGCTTCCAAAGGAGAAAACAAAATCATCACTATTGAAAATGATCTTATGAAAGTAAATGTCTCCACAAAAGGCGGTCGTATTTCTTCTGTGGAACTGAAAAAATATAAAACGTATGACGGTAAACCATTGATTTTATTTGATGCTGATTCCTCCACACAAAATATAACTTTTGCCTCAAATTCAAAAACGTTTTCCACGGATTCTTTGTATTTCACCCCTGAGGGAGGAAGTTTTGCCGTTTCAGGTGAAAAAGATTCTAAAAGCCTTTCGATGAGGTTATATGCGGGAAGTAAAGCAAAGTACATTGAATATGTTTATTCCTTAACAGGCAATGAATATATGATGGGATTCCATTTAAATATGGTTGGAATGCAGGACATTATTCAATCAAATGCAAAGGATGTATCTCTTAACTGGCAAATGAGAACACCAGTGCAGGAACAGCATCATCAAACACAACAAATGGCATCCACTATTTATTATAAATATGTAGAGGAAGATCCGGATCGAATTTCTGAAACCAGTGAAGAAAATTTACCGATGGAATCAAAAGTCAAATGGATCGGTTTTAAACAACAGTTTTTTACTTCTGCCATCATAGCCGATGCGTCATTTGAAAAGCCAAGTTATATAGTAACGGAGAATGAAAAAGGTTCCACAAAATATGTGAAAAATTATTTAGCTTCCTTATCAATTCCGTATAATCATAAAGCGAATGAAACATTTGGTATGCGCTTTTATTTTGGTCCAAATCATTATCAGACCTTAAAAAAGTATGACATTCAATTAGAGTATCAAATTAATTTAGGATGGAAAATATTTGGTTATGTTAACCGTTTTTTAACAATTCCGATTTTTAATTTTTTAAGTGGTTTTAATTTGAATTATGGTATCATTATTCTTATTCTAACTCTTATCCTTAAATTATTATTATTGCCAATTGCTTATCGTACGGTTCTTTCATCCGCAAAAATGCGTGTGTTAAAACCTGAGATCGATGAATTGAATGAAAAATTCAAGGATGAGGATCCGATGAAAAAGCAACAGGCTACCATGGCACTTTATAAAAAAGCAGGTGTAAATCCAATGGCAGGTTGTATTCCGGTATTATTACAAATGCCAATTTTGATTGCATTATTTAGTTTCTTCCCGGCATCAATTGAATTACGTCAACAAGGCTTCCTTTGGGCTCATGATCTTTCAACCTACGATTCAGTCTGGACTTATGGTTATGTTCCGATTATTGACAGTATTTATGGAGATCACGTAAGTTTGTTTGCATTGTTAATGACAGCTTCTACATTGCTATATACCTGGAGTAACAGCCAATTAATGGGTACACGAAATCAGATGCCCGGCATGAAATATATGATGTATTTAATGCCTATCATGTTCCTTGGTTTTTTGAACAGTTATTCTGCCGGGTTAAGTTGGTATTATTTTCTCGCCAATATGATCACATTTGGTCAAACATGGGTAATGCAAAAGTTTGTAATTGACTCGGATGCCTTGCATGCGAAGATTCAGGAGAATAAAAAGAAACCCGTTAAAGTTTCAAAGTTTCAGCAAAAATTAGAGCAAATAACAAAAGATCGTCAGCAGCAACAAGGCCAAAAGAAAAAATAAATGAAATTTCACAAAGAGGGAATACCATCATTATTAATTACAATTTGTATAGTTGCAATTATAAATTTTCTGACACTTTACTTTTTAAGAAATTATCCAATTGTAATTTATTCAGGTTATTTATTGTCTGCTTTTTTGTTAATTGTTATTATTCAGTTTTTCCGTAATCCAACACGAAATATAATTATCAACAACAATCATATTATTGCTCCTGCAGATGGAAGAGTTGTTGTAATAGAAGAAGTAACGGAAACAGAATATTTTAAGGACAAGCGTATTCAGGTTTCTGTTTTTATGTCACCAACCAATGTGCATATCAATCGTTATCCGATCAGTGGGATCGTGAAATACGTAAAATACCATCCCGGTTTGTTTTTAGTGGCCTGGCACCCAAAATCATCGACAGATAATGAGCGTACAACAATTGTTGTTGAACATAAGAACGGACAATCAATCTTGTTCCGGCAAATTGCAGGAGCCCTGGCCAGACGTATTGTAAATAATGCGAAAGAGGGTGATAAGGCGATACAAGGTGATGAATTCGGATTTATAAAATTTGGTTCTCGCGTTGATCTGTTATTGCCTACCTCGGTAAAAATAAACGTAACGCTCGAACAGGTTGTTCGTGGACGGGAAACGGTAATAGCAACATTTGATTAATTGATGAAGATCACCTGAATATTATTTTTTTAATGAATAGTTGGTATATTTTTTGTATATTTAATCCGATAAATTTAAACCCTTAAAAACAAATTAACATGAAAAAATTATTTTTAATAGCTGCATTAGCTGGAATATTTACTGCAGCATCTGCAAGCACCGTTATCTCTTTTACAAAAGGAACTGTTGTTACACTTGGTGGTGACGAGAAAAAAGGTGATGACAAAAAGAAAGGTGATAAAAAGAAAAAAGATTGTTGCAAAAAAGATGCTACTGCAAAAGGGTGTACTGAAGGAAAAGCAGAAGCAAAGGCTTGTTCTCATGATGAGAAAAAAGAAACAAAATCGTGTTGCAAATCAAAAGCTGCAGAAGTAAAACCTGAAGAGAAAAAATAATACAATTGTATTTTATAGAAAAAGTCTGATAATTTTTATCAGACTTTTTTTTTCGGTTTTTTTAAAGAAAATTAATCAATTCTTTCAAGCTGCTGATTTCAAAAGTAACATCTTCAGAATGAGGTTCTTTTTTTGGATTAAAATAAACCTGATGTATTCCCGCATTTCTTGCTCCGATAATATCCGCTTCCAGGCTATCTCCAATCATCAAACTGTTTGTGGCATTGCAATTTACTGTTGCTAACGAATATTCAAATATTCGAACATCAGGTTTTTTAAATCCTGCACGTTCAGAGGTAATCACTTGATCAAAGTATTTTTCTATCCCGCAATTTTTAATTTTAACATGCTGCACTTCTTCAAAACCATTTGTTATTATATGAAGGTTATAGTTGGCATTTAAATAGTCCAGCACTTCTTTTGTATGAGGGAATAATCCGGTTTTGAGTGGTGAGGTTATCACATAGTCGTTCCCAATAGCTTGAGATAAGAGCCGGTCATCTATTTTGAACTTTAGTAGTGTTCTATAAAACCGGTCGTAACGTAAGGTGTTTTTATCAACATCTCCTTTGCGGTATTCATCCCACAATTGTTCGTTTATTATCAGATATTCTGTGATGAAGTCAGATGCAGATTCAATTCCTTTTTCAGGCAGTTTGTGTTTCTGTATAAGCTCGGAAAGAGTTTCGTGTGAATTGGTTTCAAAATCCCAAAGGGTACGGTCGAGATCAAAAAAAATATGTTCGTAATCGCTCACTAAAATAATAATTTTAACGAGGAAACAGTAACGGACCAGAATAATATGGCACCAAACATATAAATCAATATCTTTTGTTTGTTTTTAAAATACCGTACAGCAAGAAAGCATCCCAGCGGCAATGGAAAGAGAAAAGGAGAAAGGAAAGCGATACCGAGAAGACCAAATCGTTTTTTTACCCGTACAATCATTCTGTTTCTATTTGTAAAAACTTTTTTGTGTGGCGTGTCCGGATTTTCTAATTTTTTGCGAGCTTTTCTTTTCTTAAAAAAAGAAAGAATTTTGTCACTCATAAAAACAAAAAAAATAGCCCCGGTAAATCCACCAAGAGAAGTGACTGTTACGGCTTCAAAAAAAGAAAATCCGAAACCTAATGCAAGTGGAACAGAGCCAAAAACAAATTTTACGGTGCTCAATAAAAATACAAGTATAATTTCCCAGAGTGATTCCATTTCAATTAATTATACTTTTTTACCATACGCTAAATCTCCTGCATCACCTAGGCCGGGAACAATGTAAGATTGCGCTGTTAATTCTTCATCAATTGCTCCACACCAAATAGTAACATTTTCAGGCAAATGTTTTTTAGCATAGTCAACTCCTTCTAAACTGGCTATTAATGAAACGATATGAGTATGTTTTGGCTTTCCTCTAAGCAACAATGCTTTATAGGTATGAACGATGGATGCTCCTGTAGCTAACATCGGATCGCACAAGACCAATACTTTGTCGGTAATTTCGGGACTGGCAACATATTCCAATTGAATATCAAAGGTGCCGTCTTTATGATGTTTGCGATAAGCCGAAATAAATGCATTATCTGCCCTGTCGAAATAGTTTAGAAGACCTTGATGCAAGGGCAAACCTGCACGTAAGATCGATGCAATTACCGGTTGTTCTTTTAATAATGAAATATTTGAAATGCCAAGTGGCGTTACCACTTCACGGATTTCATAAGTAAATACTTTACTTATTTCATAAGCCATTATTTCGCCCATGCGTTCGATATTTCTACGAAAACGCATACTGTCTTTTTGAATATTCTCATCCCTGATCTCGGAAATGAAATGATTAAATATCGAATTGTGATTTCCTATAATGCGCACCATTTGTTGTTATGATTTTAATGATTTAACCCATTTTATAAATTTGGGTAACTTGTTTTTTTTCACCTGTAAATATACGCAATCTTTTGCTCCAAAATTTTTGTAAAAACGAGCAACTGAATCAACGGATGAACCGCCAAAATCCAGTTGGTATCCCTTATTAGAGTTTTCTTTTATAAAATGATCAAATAGAAAATGCATTGCCCCCTTTGATTTTCCTTCATTTGTAACACCACTTTTCAGGAATACAAATCTATTATTGCTTTTCATGAAAAATCCGGCTGCGCACAATGTATCTCCATCATACACAGCAACAGAATGTCCCTTGTTTTGTCTTACACATTCATTCATTAATTTTATTAATGTTTTATAATGTTCAGGTTTAAATACCTCCAGTTCATTTCCTTTTGTGGTTTTGAACAAATTCACAATTTTTTCGGGAGAAATACCTGAATGAACAGTCAGTCCGGCTTTAATTGCTTTTTTTATATTTCGTTTTGCATTATCTGAAAATTCTTTTTGAATGAAGTCATATTCTTTTTCTAAACTCAAGATCTGATATTTCTTTTCCTTTAAGTCAAAATTGTTTTTAATAATGGGGTTCGATTCATGAATGCAAAACTCAATGAATTTAAACTTTTCAGGAATAGAGTAAAAAAAATCTGAAATTATTTTTTCTGAAATTTTATGTTTTGAATACAGCCCAAAATAACGTGTAAAAAAAGGTTGTATTAAATAATTAATCTTATATTTTGATTTTGAAGCTAAAGGGAAAACATATTCGTAATCATTTAATACTAATGCCGACCAATTTTCGGAAACGATATCTAAATACCAGGAATAAACAAAGATGGAAGCGTTTGTACTTTCATTGATACAGGCATCCCATTTATGTTTATTAATATTTTTATATTCAATATAGTGTATCATTCTTAGAATAATCCTCCATTTAAATCTAAGCAAGCGCCTGTTAGATAAGGAGTTTGACGAATATATTCAATTGTTTTAAAAATGTTTTCAGGGTCGCCAAAATCATTCAAAGCAATTTTTAATTTAATTTTTTCCTGTAGTTCAGAAGGGATAGTATTGATCATTCCTGTTTTAAAATAACCCAAATTAATGTTGTTTACAGTAATGCCTTTTTGTGCATTTTCTATTGCAATGCTTTTTATCATACTGTTGATACCCGCTTTAGAAGCAGCATATGCGCTGGTTCCCATAACACCTGTTTGTGAAACGATGGATGAAAGATTAATTATTCTTCCGAAATTTTGTTCCCGCATTAAAGATAAAAGAGAATGGATCATATAAAATGTTCCATTTAAATTCACATTAATTACATGCGCCCATTCATTCAGATCCGCTTTGTGAGCAAAGGAGTTGTATGTTATTCCTGCACAGTTAATAAGCGTAATGTTGTTTAATTGTTTTTGTGTTTTTTTTACAAATAATTCAATTTGTTTAATATCCGTAATGTCCACCTGTGTTGTATGTTCGAACTCTTTTCCAACAGGTTTTGTTAAATGATAAGTTCCAATTACTTCTTCGCCTTTTTGAACAAACGTTTTAAATAAATAATTCCCAATTCCTCCTGTTGTTCCTGTTATTATTATCATGTTACAGTTTTTGTTTTCTGTTAATGTTTTAAAAATTGCTTTGAATAGGTTGTAAAATTATGATGTTCTTTATTATTTTCAATAAATTGTTCTAATTTTTTAATAGAGTAGGGGGATAGTGCTTTCGGGTGACCTATAACAACCATGTGTTCCCTTTTCTTTTTTAGCAACTTACTTAATACTCTTCCTAATAGATGCACGTTGTAACCATCAAGGGAAGCAGGATTGTTTGTAAACTTAGTTAAAAGATTTTTTCGGTAACCGGGAGCCGGCATTGCCCTGCCATCTCCCAAAGGTTTATGTAATTTCGGATTTTTTCGCCCTAAAAAAAATAATCTCCAAAAGAAAAGTGGGGAATTGCGAATTCCGCTGATTGGAACTTCAGTAAAATATCCGTCAGGGTTTTCAATTGTTGGTTCATCATCAAAATGGTAAATATCTTTATCAGGAGCAGTTCTAAAATCATAGGAATAATGTTCAGAACTGAATGATCCATTTTTAAAAACACTACTGTCCAGGTTTATCTGATTTTCAATAAAAGCTTTTTTTAATTTTGAAAATGGCTGCAAACACCACCCTCCGGCACGAAAAGCGAAAATAGTTTTTCCTGTAATTTCAGTAAGAACTTTTTTGTAACGGTAAACAATATCCGCAATTTCTGTTTCCGAAAAATCAATGAGTTTATAACGTTTAATATCAATGATCCATTTTTCACCGTTGTAATAAGAATCTTCCCAATGTGGATGAATGTGTAATTGAATATCATGTCCTGAATCTGAAAGTAATTTAACCTGTTCTGTTATTTTTTTATAATCACCCTCCAGTTGTGGATATTTTTTACGGTATTCGTCTAACTTTAACAGGAAACCGCAATCAACAAAAAATGAAAAAAATACCTGATGTTTGTTAGCAATCCGGATCAATTCAGAAGTAGGATAAATAATACATTTCTCAACTGTACCATGGTTTTCACCAAAGTAAATTTCATAATCGAGTGTGATGTATATATTCATTTTATTTGATTTGTAAAATAGTTAATGAGTTAAATGTGGAAAAGTGTATCTAAATTAACTTATTTAACCTAATTACCCAATTACTTATTTCCAAACGGAGTGTACATCGTAACTCCTCTTTCATTATAATTTTTTATCATCACCTCCAGCATTTTGTTGGCATCGATCAACATACTTTTTGCTTCAGCAATTTCTCCATTTACTAAAACATTTGCTTTTTCAAACATTGGCTTTAAGGCATCACAATTTCGTTTTGCAGAAAAATCTGGATTGTGAACTTTTGTTTTCATCATTAATTTATTTCCTTCTGCATCGATCATTTTTACATCAAATATTTTTTGATCATAAACAGGAAACTTAAATTTAACAGCATCTTCAAGTGTATGTAGATTCGTGCAGGCTCCATTGAGTGTAGTCCCGAGCATTAAGATCTTTCCGTTTTTTGCACATAGTTTTCGGAATGGTGAATTTTCGGTATAGGGAGTTAATTCACCAAAGTGTGTATTGGTATAGTATTCAGCCAATGGACCTTTAGCAGCAACACAATCTGTTGGGTGAAAACTTCGATAAACACCATCCAGGTTTCTGAAATATTCGGTGACGCTTCCCATTTGGGAGGGTGTATTTTTTATATCAAAAACAGGATCTTCTTCTAAATAGGTTTTATGTCGTCCGGTTGCCGGAAATGTTGGAAACAATAGTGTTCCTTCTGCACCGATGGTTTCAAATAATGCTTCTACAACAGTTTTGGCTCCACCTTCAACGTAGCCAATTTTACTCAAGCTGCTATGTACTAAAACTGAATCACCCTGTTTAATTCCGATTTTTTTTAGATCTTCAATTAATTTTTGTTTCGTGATTCCTTTTTGATTTTTCTGCTGTTTCAGCAATTGTTTTCTTCTCTGATTTTTTTTCAGTTGCTTTGCCCATTCAAGAACAAATTTGGGAGAATATTTTAAAAGGATTTTTTTTATCATTATTATTTTACAGCGTATTCAACCATTTTTTCATACACAGATCTCCAGCCTAACCATAATTTTTGATTGTTCAAAGAATCATTGTGGAACAAACTAATAAAAACTCCATTTACAGCTTTCGTTTCATCGATCAAGGGTTTTATTTTTTGGAATGCTTCTTCCGGTTGAACTTTCATCGCATATTTTAAGGTACCTTCCATGACTGCAAAAGGATGAATTTTTAATTTAGTTTCTATATCCATATCCAGATCATAAAAATTGAAAGGCGTGCAAATGCTTGCCCGAAATCCAATTTGTGATGCGTATCCCATCGTGTAATCATCTGTAATATCCAGATCTATTAAGTTACGATAGGTTTCCGGCAGTGTTAATTTTAAAAAATGTTGGCGACTAATTGTTACATCGCGATGCAATACTTTTGATAATCTTCCTACTTCTTTTTTTAATTGTTCTCTGCTTTTGTTTGAGCCGTAAGAAGGATGAATTCCAACATACGCATAATCACCTATCATTTTAATTAGGGATTGAAATTTTTTGCTTTCGATCGGAAGATTTTTATCATTTACTCCATAATCACCAAGCAGAAAAAAATAGATACTTCTGAATTTGTATTTTTTTAAGACTTCCAATTGAAAATCATACGTGTCGTAAGGATCTTTTTGGATTCGTAATAAAACTTTTGTTCGCTCGGCAATTTCCGAAAAATCGAATTTTGAAATGGATTTCAAATATCCTCCAATACTACGTGTAAACCCTTTTTCACGGTAAGCATAAGCATTGTCAATATCTATCGTAGATACAAATTCATGTTTTTTTTCAGGAAAAATTAAGTGTGGATACTTATTTTGTAATAATTCTTTGACCCAATTTGTCCAGATATTTACGACCGGTTTTTGTAAAAATCCATTGATGAAAGCAATGCTGTCTTTTGCATCAAAACGGTCGTGTTCATCTCTTATGTGGGGCAAATACTCTTCGTAACGACTAACCAAATAAAAACTGGCAGCAAAAATATCAAAAGGTAATGCCGAGATCTTCCCTGTTGCAAAAAATACTTTACAGCTATTGTGATCGAATATGGATATATTTTGTTCGCTGATTCCTGTTTCAAATAATAAATTGCGGGAAGAAAAAAATAATTCATCACAAACAGGCAGGTTTGTATAACTTAATTTTGCACCATTGAATAATTTGAATTCTTCGGTATCCGAAATCAAAGTAAAATCAACGCCAAGTATATCTTTAAAAACCAAATTAAAGATGTACTTGTTACGATGAGTTATTTTATGTGTGTATAGGAGTAACATATCTTTTTTTTTGTCATTTCTAATGTAAAAAAAATCTCGTGTTTTTTTTCATTCATGAGTTTTCTCCCTGCGGTTGAAATGACATGCAGGCTTAAACTATATATTTTAAGATTTTTTCACAAATAAATTCAGCTGCTGTTCCTTCTCCAAAAAGACCCGGGAATTGTAAAGCGGTCGTTTTTGAAAAATAGTTATAGGCATCAACAATTTTTGTTTCATCTGCATCAGCAATTTTTGCTGAACCGCAATTTACTAATTCAACCCATTCGGTTTCTGAACGTAAAATAATACAAGGTTTTTGGAAGAAAAAGGCTTCTTTCTGAACTCCTCCCGAGTCGGTCATAATTAGTTTTGCATTTTTTTCCAATGCGATCATTTCTAAAAATGAAACAGGTTCAATTATATTAATATACTTACTTGTTTTAATGGCAGTATATAATTGGGAAGAGAGGTTTTTGGGTAATAGTTTTGCTGTACGCGGATGCAAAGGAATGATGAACCTGATTTTATTTTCGGTTGCTATTTTATTTATAGCATTGAAAAGAGTAGTTAAGCGAATAGGTTCATCAGTGTTGTTGTTTCGGTGAATAGTTGCTAAAACAAATTCACCTTTTTGTAAATTATGAGTTTTCAGAATACTTGTTTTTTCTTCTGCAATGGCTGAAAAGTAAAGACTATTGTCATACATAACATCTCCACAATGATAAATTTTAGGGTTATCAATTGAAAAAGGTGCCTGATTGTTTTCCTTAAATCCTTCTTTTAGTAAATTATTGAAACCGGCTTTTGTTGGTGTAAATAGCAAGGTGGAAACATGATCACATAGGATACGATTTATTTCTTCCGGCATTGATTTGTTGAAGGACCGCAATCCCGCTTCAATATGAACCACCGGGATCGAAATTTTTGATGCTGCTATAGCGCCCGCCAATGTAGAGTTTGTATCTCCATACAAAACAATTGCGTTTGGTTTTTCTTTTAGTAAAATTTCTTCGATGCCTTCAATCATCGTTGCTGTTTGCTTTCCATGACTTCCGGAACCAACATTCAAATTGTAATTGGGGTGGGGGATAGCTAATTCATCAAAAAACACCTGCGACATGTTTTCATCATAATGTTGCCCGGTATGAACAATTACTTCCTTGATCCGGTCAGCAAATTTTCTTTTAATAGCTCTGCTTAATGCTGCTGCTTTAATGATCTGTGGACGAGCTCCTATAATTGTTAAGATTTTGAAATGCTTCATATGTTTATATCCTGCATGGGGATTGACTTAATTTACAGTTTGAAGGAAATTAATCATTATGTCCTTTTATTTCGGAACGATTTCCATTTTTCCAAAGCTCTTCTTCTGCTTTTTGTGCAAGTTTTAAGGAGTCGGAAATATCTTTATCGTTGAATCTATTCAGATTCGGTTTGCCTGCATTTATCCAAGCTGTGTACCACAAACTACCAATAGAAATAATTGCGGCACGCATTCTCCGTTCCACCATGCCATTTAATAATTTATCATAATCTTCGGTATATTCTTTTGAATATACTTTCATGATTGTGGCTCCACGGTTTTCAAAACTGTATTTTTTATCCTGAGGATACTTTGCATTTAATTCTGCTTCGAATCTTAGTACGGAATCAACTGCTGCATGACTTGTTTTTACTGCATTCCAGGCTGCATCGATTGGTTTATCTATATACTTTGCTTTCCCGATCCAATAGTCATAACCTTCTGATTTCATTTCAGGGATCCTTGATTCCCAAAAACCATGAATTCCTTTTTGATTCGTCATTTGGCCGTTATAATTTTCTGTTGTGTGTAACGGGACATGTGAATCGGCAATGTAATGACCCAGATCGGCAGAATAATGCAGGATCAGATCAAGGTTTTCATCTTTAAAGGCTTCGGTTAACCGATACACCATTTTCTCAATGTGCCAGGGAACAATACCATATGCTTTTAGTGTGTCTTCCGAATATTTTTTTATTGCCGATTTCCAAAACTTCGGTACTGAATCAAAAGGAAAACTCCCATAATGGTCTATATCAATGTAATGGCGCGGTGCTTCATCAGGATTTGCATATCTTCTCTTATCAGGATCAACGGCATGTTGTGAAATATATTCAATGTGTTTTTTGTAAAACCCGATCATTTCTGCCGGCAAGGTAAAAACCGCCATCCTGTTTATTTTTTGATGCGCATAAAATCCCCAGGAATAGGCAGGTTGATTATTGGGAATAAAAAACAACAGCAGTGCAAGGAAAAGTATTAAAATAAATTTGCGCATTTATATATTTGTTTTATGAGTATTCTTAAACCATTTTTACCAGATATTTCCCTTCTAAAACAGGAATAATAGTTGTTTGGTCGAGTGTAAGACAATATTTTATATCGTGCTTTAGTTTTAATGCCGCCAAACGTTCGGCATGCGATGAATACCTGATATATTTATAGGGATTCAGGTGAGCCGATTGATATAAAATACTGGTTGCCAAAGCTGCATCACCTGATTTATATTTGTTACTTTCAGATAAAAGATTATCCGCCACAGCACCTGCAAATAATGAATCTTCAATATTAAAACGGTTTTTCCATCCGGAACATAAAAGTAAAACATTTCTGTTTTGTGATTTAAGCCAATTGCATAAAGATGTAATATTTGTAAATGCACCAATCACCACTTTATAAGCATGACGCGATGCTTCAATTGCCTGAGTGCCATTAGTTGTTGAAATAACAACAACTTCTCCTTTTATTTTTTCAGACATATAGGAATAAGGTGAATTTCCAAAATCGAAACCATCTAATGCAATTCCATTACGTTCGGCACCTACCAAAAATCCTTGTTTTTTGTATTCGGTTGCTTCATCAATACTCGCAACCGGAATAATTTTATCAACTCCATAATGAAAAGCAGTACAAATTGCAGATGTGGCCCGAAGAATGTCAATGATCACTACGATTGCATCATCCTTATGATATACCGGATACAAATGAGGTGATAAACAAACATCAACTGTTAATTTTTTTTCCATATAAAAACCCCACTCTTTCGAGGGCAATGTCATATTAACAGGTAGCAATTGGTTTAACTTTGTTTGTTAGTAGTGCATTATAGAGGAAGAGTTCAAATATTTTTTCTTCTC
>MEPB01000056.1 GCA_001769385.1 Bacteroidetes bacterium RIFCSPLOWO2_12_FULL_35_15
ATTATTTTCCGAAGCTTGAATTACCACTGGCGGGGCATATTTGTATCGCAAATAATTTTCTATATCCAGTGTTCCCTGAGCTGTTAATGTATCACTGTAAATAAGAATTTCTGCAACATCAATCTCTCCATGTTCACTAGGATTTGTATTAAGATCCCCATATGTCCCTAATACAAAACCATCAATCACAGAGCTACCAGGATTTCCCGTTCCTAGATTAGACATATTACTCCTTATTGAAGAATTGCCTAAGCCTTGTTTAACTGTTAGTATTTTATATCCTATTGCACCTGCATTAACACTTGGTGTAAAAGGACTGCCTGCATATAACAAGTATGTATTAGAGCCTGTTAGACTCAATCTTAGTTGATTTACACTCCCGCCATCAAATATATAATTATTCCAATCATTCAAAACCTTATTATAAACCATAAACACTTGAGCTGGTGGACTTATACTAAAAGCAGTTGTTTTGATGGATTGTTTCAATCCATCAAATTTTAAAACTGGATAATTATTTAGAACACTATCCTGCACTATTGGTTGTTTGGAAACATCTGCTTGTAGTCCATCATTTCCATTACCCGATTTATCATATAAATATGAAACTTTATTATTTCCATCTTTAATTAAGCTATCGCTTGCATCCCACCATAATGTCAATGTTGATAAACTATCTATATCTATAACTCGAAAACTATTGATAAATGATGTTAGAGGCGGGGAGCAGTTCAAATTTGCTACACAACGCCAATAGTATTGGCCAGAAGGCATATTATAAATCGTATCTGAATTAGTATAGTTTATAGCAGAGTAAGTAACTGGAGTAAAGGTAAGGTTATTTGCCACTTCTAGAGTATATGACACTACATTGTTAACATTATTCCATTTATAAATAACATAATTACTAGAACAGATACTACTGTCTTGAGGTATCAATAACTTGATGGGAATTTGCACAGAAGATGGGCTTGGAGCTATTAAAATATTTTTAGTAGTAGAATCAATGCAACCGTGGACATTTTCTACAATTAATTGAACAGCATAGTTTCCATTTGTCTGATATATATGAGAAGGATTTTGAGCCGTAGAAGTATCTTTTACTCCACTAAGCTGATCATTAAAATTCCAACTCCAATCGCTTAATGAATAGTTATAACTCAAAGATAAATCTGTAAAATTATAAATTGAATCTTGACATAAAACGCCTGTAAAATTCGCTACCGGATTTGGATATACCCTTATGATTTTATTAATTGCTTCCGAACAACCGACATTGGTAGTAACCAAAAGTCTAACTACATAAGTACCCGTATCTGCATAAGTATGAGATGGATTCTGAAATGTAGATGTGTCACTCAATCCACTTGATTGCTCACCAAAGTTCCAACTCCAAGTATTTATTGAGTTGCCTGAAGGAGGAACTGACAAATCGGTGAAATTAGTTGCATTGTTTATACAAGTGATTGTACTCGAGAAGTTGGCTGTTGGTGCTACCCCCAGTATCGTTACATTAATTGAATCTTGTTTTATACAACCATTGGCATTGGTTGCTGTTACCCAATAGGGACTAGTGCCACTTGTGGCAGTTATTTGCAACGAATCGTTTGTACTGTTATCATTCCATACATAAGTCACTCCAGCGCCTGCTCCTGCTGTTAAATAAATAGAATTACCGGAGCATAAGTTTACATCGGGCCCTAAAGTGGTACTATTTGAATAATTATCAAAAGAAATAGTAATTGTATCTGAATATTTAAAACAACCTAAACTATCTGTTATTTTTACCCAATATTGACCAGCTGTGGTTATTGTAAATATCGAATCCGTTGATCCATCTTGCCATTGATACGTATAGATACTTTTTGATAAACCTATATCCCATGGCAAAATGTTGCCTATACACAATAAACTGTCGCTAAGTTGCTGGTAACTTGGTTTATTGATAATTAAATGTATGGTATCGATTGTTGTAAATCCAAAATCATCCTCTGCTGTTAAATAATAGGTTCCACTTGTATCTGTAGAAATAGTCTTAGTAGTGGCTCCTGTACTCCACAAATAAGAAACAAAATCCTTTTGTGGGTATAATGTAGTTGAACAAAAATAATTATTTTCCGAAGCTTGAATTACCACTGGCGGGGCATATTTGTATCGCAAATAATTTTCTATATCCAGTGTTCCTTGAGAAGTTAATGTATCACTGTAAATAAGAATTTCTGCAACATCAATCTCTCCATGTTCACTTGAATTTGCATTAAGATCCCCATATGTCCCTAATACAAAACCATCAATCAAGGAGTTACCAGGATTTCCCGTCCCTAGATTCGACATATTACTCCTTATTGAAGAATTGCTTAAGCCTTGTTTAACTGTTAGTATTTTATAACCTATTGCGCCTGCATTAACACTTGGTGTAAATGGACTTCCTGCATATAAAATATATGTATTAGAGCCTGTCAGACTCAATCTTAGTTGATTTGCACTACCACCATCAAAAATATAATTATTCCAATCGCTCAAAACCTTATTATAAACCATAAACACTTGAGCTGGGGGACTTATACTAAAAGCTGTTGTTTTGATGGATTGTTTCAATCCATCAAATTTTAATACTGGATAATTATTTAAAACACTATCCTGCACTATTGGCTGTTTGGAAACATCTGCTTGTAATCCATCATTTCCATTACCCGATTTATCATACCATTGTGAAACTTTATTGTTTCCATCTTTAATTAAGCTATCGCTTGCATCCCACCATAATGTCATTGTTGATAAACCTTCTAAATCTATAACTCGAAAACTATTGACTACTGATGTATCTATTTGAATTAAAGATTTATTAGAAATAACTCGCCAAAAAAAGGTTGCACTACTAAATCCATTAACCGTATCGTAATTATGAATATTTGTTGCAGAGTAAAAAATGCCAGAAAAATTTTCATCAAAAGCAATTTCAAGCTTGTAATTAAGAGCATTAATATCTTGTTGCCATTTAAAAATTAACACTGTATCTTTAGTTACAAAATTATTAGCAGGAGTAAATAATTTACACGTATTTTGCGAAAACAGATTAACACAAATTATCCAAAATAAAAACAATACTCCTTGATTTTTCAATTTCATACAATAAATATACAAATTAATACATTATATGCAACTCAATCAATTGGTTATATTTGGCAATTAATAATCAATGAAAAATAATTGAAAAACTACTTAATTTAACCCTTTAAAGTCGCTTTAAATAATATGATAAGCTAATAAAAGGTTTAAGCTATTCAGAATTTAATGTCTTTTACTAATAAATGCCCTCAATAAAAAATCAAATATCGTCAGGAATAAAATGGAATTTCATTGGTCAGTTTGGCAGACAAATTATATTCTTCATAACTTCTTTAATTTTAGCTCGATTACTTAGCGTAAATGAATTTGGGTTAATAGCTATGCTGTCAGTTTTTATTAGCTTTGGAGAAGTTTTTATTCATTCGGGACTAGGGGCTGGGCTGATAAATAAGAAAGATGCATCAGAAAAAGACTTTTCTACCGTCTTTTATTTTAATATAGCCATAAGCGTAGCCATTTATCTAATTATGTTATCTGCTTCACCTTATATTGCAAGACTATACAAGCAACCAGAATTAGAAAATATTATTTACATTTTATGTTTAATATTTATTATCAATGCAATTGGAATGACCCCCAATTATGTGCTTGTAAAAAAGTTAGAATTTAAAAGACTTAATATAATTTCACTATATAGCGTATTATTGTCTGCCCCTGTAGCAATTATTTTCGCATTTAATGGCATGGGAGTTTACAGTTTAGTTTTTCAA
The DNA here is from genome assembly GCA_001769385.1 of Bacteroidetes bacterium RIFCSPLOWO2_12_FULL_35_15. Classification (GTDB taxonomy): domain Bacteria; phylum Bacteroidota; class Bacteroidia; order 2-12-FULL-35-15; family 2-12-FULL-35-15; genus 2-12-FULL-35-15. The sequence goes on from MEPB01000056.1 coordinate 3,840, forward strand.
ACAATAAGCTATTCTTTAATAAATAATTTTTTACTTATTTATTATAGCAAATGGAAACCCACAGAAAAGTTTTCTGCCGAATCATTTAAAAGACTATTCAAATTTGGCATGAATATTTTAATTGCATATTTGATTGAGAAGGTACTAAGCAATGTAGATACTTTATTAATCGGTAAAAAATTTAATCCTTCTACATTAGGGTATTTTTCAAGAGCTAAAAGCACTAGAGATTTGTCTTTAGATAATACATCTAACATTTTAACGAACATAATTTTCCCGATTTTTTCTAAAATTCATGATAATGAAGAACTAAAAAGAGTTCATTTAAAATTCTATAAGCTTTTGACATATATAAATTTCCCTATTACAGTAGGGCTATTGCTTATCGCCAATCCTCTTATAATTATTTTATTTACAGAAAAATGGAGTGAATCGGTATTATATTTTAAATTATTATGTATACCTGCCCTTACAATGCCACTGATAGTTATTATACAACAAACAATATTATCAAGGGGTAAATCGAACACTGTTTTAGCTATAAGTATCATTAACAGAGGGTTATATGCGTTATCAATATTAATTGGAATACAATGGGGAATAAACGAGGCTTTATTTTTAATAGCAATTAGCTCAGTAATTACATTTGTTTGTTCTATATTATTTTCTAAAATTATTCTGGGAATTAATCCACTTAGCTACTTAATTGCAACAAGGTCAAGTTTAATTCTATCAATAATTATGGCAGTATGCGTGTTTTCAATTTCTAAAATTAATTTTTCTTCTATATATTTAGAATTATCTATATTAATTTCTTCAGGAATTATAGTATATGTTGGAATATCATATTTATTTAAAGTTGAAGAATTTATGTATTTAAAGAATGAATTATTAAAAAAAATCAAACGAAAAGCATAGCACTATTTTATGCCATTCATAACAATAATAATTATAGTCTTCTTGTAAAATAAAAATGACAAAAAAAATATTTAATTTATTTTTTGATATACTTTAAATCAAAACTATATGATTGAATTTTATTTTATTAAGCAATGTGGAAATTTCAGCGAAATAGACCCCACTTGACCGCCTAAAAGAGACCAATGCAAAAATTTCTAATATTAAAAAACTTTTGTTTTTTCAAAAAAAAATTAAGATTATATCCCTATTTTATATTAAACTTGTACATCTATACATAAAACATGAAAAAACACAGGCCTATTCAAGTACAATTTGTGTCATTTTGCTTACGTTTATTTTTGTTTTTAAAAAATAAAATTATCGCAAATTGAGTTATTTAAATAAAATAAAATCATTTTCTTTTACAAATAAAATCCGAATTTTTAAATATTCATTTGGTTCTATTTTAGCTGATAGCATCCCTAAGGGGCTTAAACACACTTATCATTTGCTACAGGAAATGAAGTCTAAAGGGATTGTAATAAACAAAAAAAGAGATTTTGTTGAGTTTACAGATCCTGGTACTAACTTTTTGATTTCTTTAGAACAAAACTCTTCGGATTCAATGGTATATCAACAAATTTTCCTGCATGAAGAATACCATGCAGTACTTGATGTAATTGCCAAGCATAATTTATCCATAAAAACCATGATTGATGCAGGTGCCAATGTTGGATTTACAATTTTGTATTTTAAGAATCAATTTAAAGATTTGAATATAATTGGCTTGGAACCAAGTCCAAGTACCTTCAAAAAATTAACACGAAACATTACCAATAACAATTTAACAAATGTTATACTACACAAAAAAGGATTGTGGTCTAAAACAACTCGATTAAAAGCCGAAAGATCTTTTAGAGATGGTGAAGATTGGTCGTTTCGTATTGTTGAAGCAAATGACAATGAAATTGCCGACATTGAAACTTTTTCAATACAAGATTTGATTGAAATACATCAATTAAAACAAATTGATTTTTTAAAGATTGACGTAGAAGGTGCAGAAAAAAACATTTTTGAAAACCTTAATTTTCTTAATTGGTTACCAAAAATTTGTTTATTGGCAATTGAAATTCATGATGAATTTGATTGTAGAACACATATCGAAAACCATTTATCAAACAATGGTTTTGAGCTCAGTTATTCAGGCGAATTAACAATTGCAATCAATAAAAATTTAATACATACATCTAATAAATTCATTTAATTTATTGTGTATTTTTTAGCTCAAACTCAAAATAATGATTAAAATAATTGATAAAAACAAACATTGCAGAATGGGTATAAATAAAAAGTTGTTGAATAACCTTAATTTGAATTTGACAACTTGAAAACAATCATATTACTAATACCTTATTTTGGCAAATGGCCTGAATGGATGGAATTGTATCTTGATTCTATTCGTAGAAATCCAAAAATTCATTTTCTCTTCATTACCGACTGTGAAACTTCTGCACTGGAAAACATTTCCAATGTAATTATACAAAAATCAAGTTTTGAAATATATATTGGGAGATATAAAGATGTATTGGGTTCGGATATTCAAATTCCAAATCCCTATAAAATTTGTGATTTACGGCCTTTCTTCGGAATAATACACAAAAAAGATATTGAAGGATATGATTTTTTTGGATGGACGGATGTAGATTTGCTTTTTGGAAATATTCGTTCATTTTACAATGATGAAATTTTACAAAAGAGTGATGTATTATCAACTCACCAAAACCGCTTATCTGGCCATTTGGCTCTTCTAAAAACCACCTTATACTATCGAACAATTGGTTATAAAATTTACAATTGGAAAACAGCTTTGCAAAATCCAGATTTCGTAGGTATTGATGAACATGGGATTACAAATGCTTTAACGATGACTTTTTGGGATAAAGTAAGTGAAAAACTCAAGCAAAAATGGATTTCAAAACTCTTTTTATTTATTCAAAAACAAAAAACTAAACGTTTTTATTTTAAGGAACAATACACAACACCATTTATTTCAATCCGCTGGTTAGATGGGACAGTAAACAGCCAGCATCCTGATGTTTGGTATTACGAAAATGGTTATGTAACAAATCATCGGGATAAAGATCGAAGTTTTTTGTATATTCATTTCATGAATTTTAAAAGTAAACAATGGAGACACGATGGTACAAATGCTCCATGGGAAGGAAAAGAAAAAATTTATTTTGTAAAAGATATAAGTAAAAAAATTGTCATTGATTCTTCCGGAATTAGAAATGAAAATTAACGATGCAAAGAATTCATTTTAAAGGTTTAGATGCAATTAGAACAATTGCATTTATTTCAACATTTCTAGCCCACTCCATTTCAACGCAATCGATAGAACTGAGCAATAACAGCATTTTTATTACCGTTACAGAAATCGCAACTTTATATGGATTTGGTGTTCCTGTATTTTTTGTGTTAAGTGGATTTTTAATTACTTTTTTAATGATTAAAGATCGTGAGAACGGATTATTTAGCATCAGGAATTTTTACATAAAACGAATACTTCGAATTTGGCCTGCATATTATATAGTAATCATTTTTGGTTTTTTAATTTTTCCGTTTTTACAAAATTTATTTTTAGATAATAGTAAAATTGAAAATGCGACTGTATGGATGTATATTGGCTTCTTGAGTAATTTTGACCAAATTTATAACGGCTTGCCTCTTGGAGCAGGATTGGGCCCCACTTGGTCTGTGAGTGTTGAAGAGCAGTTTTATTTATTTTGGCCTTTATTATTTTTAGTTGTAAAACCAAAGTATTTTATTTACTTAATCTTATCCGTTTTAACTTTTTCACTTCTTTTTTCTCAATTTGGAAACATTAGGAGCCAATCACATACAGCTTTTTCGATGATTTTTTTGTCAGTAGGTAGCTTATTCGGGTATTTATATTACTATAATACATTTTCAATTCGCACGATACACAAACTTGGTTGGTGGGTTATGATTTTGGCTTTTGCAGTAAGTTGTGCATTTTATTGGATAAAAATAATTCCTAGTCCCCTTTATGGCTTATTTTTCTCAATAGCGTGGGGAGTTATTATTATATTTCAAATACATACAACAAAATTAGATTTATCCAAAATAAAATTTCTCGAACGAAATGGAAAATATACCTATGGGCTATACTTATATCACAGTATTGCCATTTTTATTATTCACTCATTGTTTCGTAAAATTTTAAAAATGGAAGAATCACTTAGTTTAATTTTACTAATTATTCCAATTAGTTCATTAATTTTAAGCTTTATTTTTGCCCGTGTTTCTTACTGGCTTATTGAGTCAAAATTCCTTAATCTAAAAAGAAAACTGTAATTTTTTTATGAAATTCATGGAAGTTAAATTACCCAAGTCTCGTTTTTCAGAAGACAAGTCCCATGTTGAAACAAAGGAATTCAATTCGATTACGATTCCGTGTGCTTATTTTACCTCAGGAACTTCATTAGAAGGTTATTACCTGGATATGCGTGAAGCATTTAAACAGTACGATGCAGGTATTTTTGGAGATTTTGATGAGCTGGGTGTTCCAATGGTTGGATGGGGGAAAAATGCCTATTACAGTCCCGTAAATATCGCTCAATATGGCTTTGCTTTGCATGCCATGTTTCTTGAACAAAAAAACGATGAAATTTGGAATGTGTTACAAGCATGCTTACAACAACTAGAGAAACTTGAACTTACTGATGATAGAGGGATTACCTGGTGTGATGAAAAACCTTCTGTTCGCTATAATACAGGCTCAAATTGGTCTTCTGCCATGACACAAGGCGAATGTTTGTCTTTTTACTTAAGAATGTATCAACTAAACCATGATACTAATTTATTACACAAAGCGACACAAATTTTTGAATTCCTTTTTGTTCCCTTTTCAGAAGGCGGTGCATATATGTTGGACGAGTATGGAGATGTGTGGCTTGAAGAATATCCTTCTAAGCCGCAATCGAAAGTTTTAAACGGATTTGTGTATGCCATGTTTGGAGTGTATGATTATTATCGAATTACAAATTCCGAAAAAGCTAAAAAGCTATGGGATGCATGCATCCTTACCCTTGAAAAAAACATTGCACATTTTGATTCGGGTTATTGGTCGTATTATGATTTATATCGTAAAGAACTAGTAAAGTATTATTACCAGAAAAACGTTCATACTCCTCAATTGGAAGCTTTGTACCAATTAACTGGCAAATCTATTTTTAATAAATATGCCACAAAGTGGAAAACAACAGTTAACCCAATTAATCATATATTTGTGCAATTAATGTATAGAGTTAGACCCCGATGGAGAAAATTAACAGGGAAAATAAATTAAGAATTTTATTTTTGATAACCGACCTTGGCAAAGGTGGTGCGGAAAGATATTTGATTGATTTATGCACCGAATTACTTAATTACCATGAGATCGAATTTATAATTGGAAGTTTATACGACAATAATCAATATGTTCAACTCTCTCACAAATTCAAAATAGTTAATCTAAATTTTCAAACTTTTTCTCTAAGGAAAAAAAATGAAAATCCGGAATACAAAAAGTTAGTTCAGGAATTTAAACCTCATATTATTCATTCTCACCGTTTTTTGGGGGAATTCTTAAGTTCTTATTATATAAATCCGAAAATAAAATATGTCTGTCATTTTCACGACAATATGATTCAGTTGGAAAAGCCAAAAGTAAAGAACCTATTAAATAAAGAAAAGTTGATATTTGCATTAGAACGAAATCACCTCATAAAAAATAAATACAAAAAAGCTCCTTCCTTTTTTATTGCTAATTCAACCCATACTGAAAGCTTTTGCAATAAAAACATACCGACATATTTAAAAAATAATATCCGACTTATTCCTTATGGGTTTAACTACTATAGATTTAAATCCGAACAAGCAAAAATTATAGACACATCAAAAGCTATCAATATTCTTAATGTAGGGAGTTTTCAATCTAAAAAAAACCAAATATTTATTATTGAAATTGCTAAAATTTTAAAAAAAAGAGAATTAAATTTCATTATTAATTTAATTGGCGAAGGAGAACAATTTGAAAATGTAAAGAATGCTATTGAACAAAATAAACTACAAAATAATATCATATTAACCGGAAATATTAATGATGTTGAAAATTGGTATAAAAAGGTAGATATATATATACATACAGCTAAATACGAACCTTTTGGATTAGTATTTTTGGAAGCAATGGCTTCCGGAACTCCTATCATTACTCTTGACGGAAAAGGCAATAGAGATTTAATAGAAAACGGTAAAAACGGCTTTATCATTAATGAAGAAAACCCCGAAATGTTTGCTGATAAAATAGAACTTCTGATAAGCAATAAAAGTTTATATCATTCGATTTCTGAATATGCAATCGAATATTCAAAAAAATATGACATCAAAAACAAAACGAAAGAATTGATTGATTTTTATTATCAAATAAGAGAAAAAGTAAATTAATGAACAAAAAAACGCTTGTCCTATTAACTGATAATTATCCGGATACTGCAGGTGAGTTTTTTTTGGATGATGAGCTAAAAATTATTGCCCCATCTTTTGAGAAAATAATTGTTATTCAAAAGAAATCAAATGAGCCTTCTTGCAAGCACTATACTCCTAAAAATCTAACACTCTATATTTACCCTAATACAAATAATTTTCTAGATTATCTTGGAGTAATTCCTCTCTGTTTTCGTTTTTTTTTCATAAAAGAACTTTTTGGAGCAAAAAAATTATTCAAAATATCTTATTCTATTCTGCAAATAAAAATAATGATAGTAGAATTACTATGGGGAAATAAATTGAAAAAGGAAATAATTAAAGTTGTTAGGAAGGAAAAACTAGATATCAACAAAACCCTTTTCTATTCTTATTGGAGTGATTATAAATCAATGGGATTAGCATTATATAAAAACAAATTTCCATCTGCTCTGTGTTTTGCAAGAGTCCATGGCTGGGATGTTGATTATAGTCGCCATAAGTTCCCGTATTTGCCTTTTAAAAATTATGTTGTTTCTCAATTAAATAGAGTATTTGCTATTTCAGAAAAAAGTCAGCAATTATTTTTCAATTTGATTGAAGCTGACTTAAAACCAAAAATTTTTATTTCTCGTTTAGGGAAAACAAACTATAATTCACCTCAGTGTGAGAAAAAAAATAAGGATATTGTTATATGCAGTTGCAGCGATTTTATTTCTTTAAAAAGAATACATCTCATCATTGATATTTTAAGCAATATTAAGAGCCCTAACATTGAATGGATTCATTTCGGAGGCGGGATATTAAAAGAAGAGATGGAAAAGTATGCTCAAAAAAAACTCTCTCATATTAAATATTCATTTAAGGGGATAGTGCCCAATGAAGAAATTATTAAATTCTATTCCGAAAACTTTATAGATTTATTTATTAATGTAAGCGAAACAGAAGGTATTCCGGTAAGTATTATGGAGGCGCAGTCTTTTGGCATTCCGACACTGGCTACAAATGTAGGAGGAACATCTGAAATAGTAAATAACGAAAACGGATTTTTAATAGAGAAAGATTTTAACCCTAAATTAGTTGCTGATTTAATTACACAATATTTTAGTTCTGATGTTCAAACACAAAGGCAAAAAAGGATAGCGGCATTCAAAAATTGGAGCGAAAAATACAATGCAGAGATGAATTATTCATTATATTTAAGTCAAATACAGTTTATAACAGATTCGAATGAAAAAAGTACTTATTCTGGCTTATGATTTCCCACCCTATGTTTCAGTTGGAGGCTTGAGACCTTTTAGTTGGAGAAAACATATGCATGAATTTGGCCTTTATCCAATAATCGTAACACGCCAATGGCAAAATAAACATGGTAATCATTTAGATTATGTTTCGGATGGATATTCTGATAAAATTGAAATTGAAGAAACGGAAACAGGAACAATAATACGAACACCATACAAATCAAATTTAAGTAATAGACTTTTGCTAAAGTATGGAGGAAACAAATTTAAAATTGTAAGGAAAATCATAACTGCTTACTATTATTTTTTTCAATTTCTTTTTTTTGTTGGACCTAAATCTAGAATTTATTTTGCAGCAAAAGATTATTTACAATCAAACAAGGTGGATGTAATTATTGCCACAGGAAACCCATTTGTATTATTCAGATATGCTTCAATTTTAGGAAAGAAACACAATATTCCTTGGATTGCAGATTATAGAGATGGCTGGTCTGTAAAAAAAAACATTAAAAAAAACATCATTTTATATTTATGGAATAGTTATTTCGAAAGAAAAATAAGTAATACTTCTATTTTTATTACAACCCCAAGTCAATTCACCAATAGTGTTATTTCAAATTTTTTAAATAACAACAATGTTCATTTAATATCAAATGGATATGATTGCAAAATCAATCCTGACGAGGGAACGCCATCAGATGATCGAGAATTTTTAAATATTGGTTACATTGGAACTATATACGAATACCATCCATTTAAGCAATTTTTGATATCAATTAACAAACAAAATTATAAAATCAGACTTAATTTGTATGGCACTAATATTAATGATACCATCAAACACATCCTGGAAACAGAAGTGCCTGAAATAAAAGATAAAATCTTTTTTCACAATAAAATTTCTTATGACAAGCTAGTATCTGAATTAAATAAGAACCATGTTTTTCTTTTGTTTAACGATTACTATTTACCCGGTACTAAAATCTATGACTATCTGGCCTTAAAAAAAAATATACTTTTTTGCTTCAAAAATGATGACAATGCAAATACGTTAATGAAAAAACATTTCCAATATGATGTCTCAACTTTTGAAACTCCTTATGTACAAGAAGAAATAATAAACAGAACTAATTCAGGATATATTATTGAAAACCAAAAACATTTACAAGATGTTTTAGATAAATTATATACCGAGCTAAAAAACAAAGGCATGTTAGATTGTAAAACAAATTTGACTGAAGATTTTTCACGAAAATATCAAATCGAAAAATTATCTAAATTAATAAAAACGACTTTATCTCACAGTTAATACAAAATATATGAAAGGGAAATTAAAATAACACAATGTAAATTTTTCGACTGGAAGAAAATATATTTAATGCCCTTTAATAATTTAAAATGAAAAAAATAATTATAATATCATATTATTACCCTCCTACTAATTTTGTGGCAGCAGAGCGTACATCTTCATGGGTAAGGCATTTACATAAATATGGATATTACCCAGTTATTATAACCAGAAATTGGAATGCAGGGCAATCGAATTCATTTGAAAAAATAGCTCAAAATGATTTTAAGCGTGAAGTATTTACTACACATGAGTTACATAGTTTACCCTATAACAGAAATTTGAGAGATAAGTTATTTAAATATGAAAAAAGCATATTGTTGTCCTTTTTTCGTAAGGTATTAACTATAAGTGAAAAAATATTGGGTAATTTTTCTATTTCATTTTTACCTTACTCTAATCTTTTTCATTATGCACAAGATATGATTAAATCAAACCCGGGAATGTATAAATACCTAATAATTTCAGGCTCACCTTTTCAATCATTTCAATTTGGTTATTTATTAAAAAAAAGATATAACATCAAGTGGCTTCCAGACTATAGAGATGAATGGACTATAATTCAAGATAAGAAAAACCAAACATTTTCTAAGAATTTAATGTGTCATTTTGATCGATTTTTTGAAAAAAAATGGACAAAAAATGCTGATGGATTTATAACCGTTACAGATTACTTAGTAAAGATAATTTCTAATTTAAATAACAAAAAAGGTTATAAGGTTATGAATGGATATGAACCTACAATGTTCGAAACACAAAAGAATTTATCAAGTAAAAATCCAAAAGAGTTTATCATTACTTATAATGGTTCGATTTATAAAGCACAAGACTTTTCAATTATAATTAATTCTCTAAAGCAAATTATTAGGAAGTATCCAAGCATTAAAATTCAAGTTAATTTCGTAGGTTTAGGGTCTGATATTGAAATGTCGAATAAAATAAAAAATTACTTTCATGGGTATGAGAATAATTTAAATATCACAAAAAGAATAAATAAAAACGAAGTTATAGCTATCTTGAATAGCTCCGATTTACTATTACTTACTTCCTATGGAACAATTAAAGGCTGGTTACCTGTAAAAATATTTGACTATTTAGCAATAGAAGTTCCGATACTTCTATGTCCGAGTGATGATGACGAAATGAGTTGGTTTATAAAAAACACTAATACGGGATATATTGCAAACTCTAACGAGGAGTGTGTTGAAATTATAAAAAAAATGATAGAGAAAAAATCATTGAACGAACCTTTAAAATTAGAAATCAATAAAACACAGACTCAAATTTATACTAGAGAATACCAAGCAAAAATTCTTGCGAATGTATTAGACAATTTCAATGAAACTATTAAAAAATAATCTATGTGCGGAATTTTTGGTCAAATAACTTCATCTAAAATAAATAAATCTGAAATATCTATTTTAGCAAACCAATCTAAGCAGAGAGGAAAGGACTCAAGTGGATTAGTTTATTTTGAAAATTTCAAATATAAAGTTGCAAAAGCTGATTTTGAAATAAATAAACTTTTAAACAAAATAAAACCATACCATTCTCAACTTGTTTTGGGTCATAGTCGATTAATTACTAATAGCTGGTCGGATAATCAACCTATAATTAGAAATAATAATGCTCTTATTCACAATGGTATTATAGTAAATGAAGAAGAGATTTGGAGTAAAATTGATCAAAAAAAACAATTAAAAATAGATTCAGAAACAATTATTGCTATTGCTGAAGATTATTTGAATAAAGGAGGTGAGATTGAAAATGTACATAAAAAAATATTGTCTTTATGTAAAGGCATTGCAGCATGTGCATTAACATTAACAAACAAGGGAAAATTATTGCTATTTTCTAACAATGGTAGTTTATATGTAGGAAAAAACAAAACCGGAATCTGTTTTGCCTCAGAAAAATATCCATTAACACTTATAGAATGTGAAAACATTGTTCAGATTAAAAACGAAGTTTACATAATTAATATCCCTACTGTGAATTCTGAAATTGAAATAATAAATTACAATATAGAAAGGAGAAATTTAATACCAGAATTCATTTTCAATAAAAACGAGGCAGCGCTTTTGAATTATGAAAAATTAAACTTAAAAAGATGTACACGCTGTATTTTACCTGAAACTATGCCATTTATTAAATTTGATACTGCAGGAGTTTGTAATTATTGTCATCACTATAAGATAAGAAATAGGCCTAAGCCAAAAGAGGAGCTGTTTTCACTTGTTGAAAAATATAGAAGAAAAGAAGGTAATGATTGTATAGTTCCTTTTTCAGGTGGTCGTGATAGTTGTTATGGTTTACATTTAATTGTAAATGAATTAAAAATGAAGCCTATAACTTATACATATGATTGGGGAATGGTCACAGATTTAGGAAGAAGAAATATCAGCAGAATGTGTGCGGAATTAGGTGTAGAGAATATTATTATTGCGGATGATATTGAAAAGAAAAGAAAAAATATTTCTATGAATTTAAAAGCTTGGCTTAAAGCACCTCATTTAGGATTAATTGCTCTATTAACTGCTGGTGATAAGCATTTTTTTAGACATATAGAAACAGTAAAAAAGCAAACTGGCATAAACTTAAATTTATGGGGCGTTAATCCATTAGAAGTTACTCATTTTAAAACAGGCTTTTTAGGTATTCCACCTGACTTTGAAGAGAGCAGAGTATATTCTAGTGGCTGGAGTAAACAAATGCAATACCACAAAAGAAGATTTGTATCTATGCTTAAGAGCCCCGGATATTTTAATTCTTCATTATGGGATACTCTTTCGGGTGAATACTACAGAAGCTTTAGACAAAAGCAAGATTATTTTCATATATTCGATTATTGGAAGTGGGACGAAAAAATTATTGATGATACATTAGCTTATTATAATTGGGAAAAAGCCATAGATACAAATACAACATGGCGTATTGGTGATGGAACTGCAGCCTTTTATAATTATGTATATTATACCGTGGCTGGATTTACAGAACATGATACTTTTAGAAGCAACCAAATTCGTGAAGGTGACTTAACAAGAGAAATGGCTCTTAAATTAGTTGAAGATGAAAACACACCAAGGTATCAAAATATAAGGTGGTATTTGGATACCTTAGGAATGGACTTTAAAGAAGTCATTAAAGTAGTCAATAACATTCCAAAACTTTATTTTTAGCCTTATTCATATCTGGTAATTAATTATGAACGAACATCATTACTGCTTAATTTGCAAAAGCGATAATTTAAAAAAAATAATTGGTTACGAAAAAGCGCATTTATGCAAATGTAAAGAATGTGGTTTCATTTTTTCTAAAACGATCCCAAGTATAGAAGAACTTCAAAAGTATTATGATTGCTACGGCAGAAATGATTATTTATCACCTACCACGATTAAACGATACAATGAGTTATTAGATAAATTTGAAGTTTATAGAAAAACAGGACGTTTATTAGATGTAGGTTGTGGAGCCGGCTATTTTCTGGAAGTGGCAAAAAAGCGTGGCTGGGAAGTTTATGGAACGGAATACAGTGATTATAAAGTAGATGTTTGCAAAAAAAAGGGGATTAATATAAAAAAGGGAGAGTTGAATGCTAACGATTACACATCAAATTTTGTTGATGTGATTACTTCTTTCGAAGTGATTGAACATATAAATAACCCTTTAGAAGAATTGACTCATTTCCAAAAAATACTTCGTCCGGGGGGATTAGTGTATGTTACTACTCCTAATTTTAATTCCTTATTGCGTTATTATTTAAAAGATAAATACAATATTATAAACTACCCGGAACATCTATGTTATTATTCTCCTAAAACACTTAGAAAATCATTTGAATTAAACGGATTTAAAACATTAAAAATTGAAACTACGGGCATAAGCTTAACTCGTTTTAAAGGAACTATCGCTCGAAAAAGAGTTTCGTCCGATTCAGAAGATGAAAAAATTCGAAATAAAATTGAGAACAAAAAATCCCTTCAACTGGCAAAAAATGGCGTCAATAAAATGCTTACATTATTTGGAAAAGGAGATAGTTTAAAGGGGTGGTTTATAAAAGTTTCTTAACGCATAACTATTTCAAATAAAATAGTTGGCAAAAATCGAACAAAAGATATATCCCGATCAGAAAAGTTACAACTCTGGTTAGCGGTTCGGCATTTCAATTTCAATAGTTCTTATTGCCTTTCGCTTGTCAATTATTGCCCCCATAATAGAAAGTTTTTTTAGTTGCGAATAATTTTTAACAAAATCTATTTTTCTTTTGAGTGTCCATTGTTTAGTATAGTATGTTTTCCCCTCTGCAATGTCTGATTGAAGAATGCTTTGTCTTTTGCCTGTTGAAAGATAAGCAACTGCTTTAATGCATAAATTATGAGCGTGTTCCATTACCTTTAAGTGAAGCTCGTATAAACTTTCAGTTCCACTTAATAAAGTAAATTCTGTTGTCAATATGCTTCCTGTATCAATACCTTTATCTATCCACATAATAGTATTACCTATCAAATGAAATTCTTTATTGGCAATACACCAATTTGTACAATTTGGTCCACCTTTAACATAAGGTGAAAGACCTGTATGAAGATTTAAAATACCTATTAATGGATTTATATTAAACATATTCTCTTTAACAAGTCGTGTTCCTGAAACCAAAATTAAATCAGGCTTTTGCTTAACTGTAAAATCGTATGCATTTTTAGAGTTGATATTTTCCACATCTAAAATAGCTGTATCCGGTAATTTTGGATATTTTATTTTGTAAAAGCTCAACATTCTCCGCCACGCTTTCCCAACACGTGAAAGAAAAAGCTTTTCAATTATTTTTTCCACAATTAAACGGATAGTGAATTTTGTTTTTGACTGACGTGTTTCCGTTATAATTGCAGTAACAGGAAACTTTTCATGCAACTTATTAGCTAATGCAATTTGATTAGGTTCATTACCAATCCACAATACAATTCTCATTTATATCTAATAAATTTTTTAATGTTCTCTAATGTGTTTGTAATTCTTAACCTTGTTTTCCACCAAGGTTCATTATATAATTCTATTCTTGAAACTTCAAACAAGTCGTCTTTTCTTCTATCGTGTACATTTTGTTTGACGGCTAAACCTATTTTATAACCCGCTTCCTTTGCAAGTTCTTTGGTTCTTTTGTTAAAACTTCCCACAGGATATGAAATTGTTAATGGAAAATAGCCTAACTGTTCTTCGATTCTTTTTCCTGATTGTTTTAATTCAAAAACAATCTCATTTTCATTATCCATGGTACCAAGCATACAATGTGTGACTGTATGTGAACCAACGTAATGTCCTTCTTCTTTCAATTTTTGTAAATCACTCCAATTCATCATTAATTGTGGAAACTGAATATCATTATATGTTTCAATCACTCGACTTAGAACAGTTTGTCGTTGTTTGTGTGAGATGGATTTCAAAAATGGTTTTAGTATGCTAACATACTTTATACGCTCTTCGTAATTGTTTAATGTGTTTACCTTTATGTTTTGGGGCAAAAAGTCAAAATTTAAATCAATACTTTTTTTTGATGTAAATTGAAATAGGTGCTCTAATCTGTGTGTCCAAGTAGGAATATTTTTATCAATACATTCCGTTACAACATAGAAAGACGCCTTAACATTGTGTTTTTTTAAAATCGGTGCAGCATATTCAATATTGTCTTTATAGCCATCATCAAACATTATCGTTGCAATTTTTCTTTTATGACTTGCCTTATTTGAATTTCTATAGTATTCGAAAAAAGCAAGTTCTTCAAAAAGCATAACATCATAGTTTTTGGAGATGAAATGAATACATTTATCAAAATGTTCAACACTCATAGGATCCCAAAGTCTGTCTCGTTGAGGATGAACACGATGGAACAAGAAATTATGAATCATATTTTATTAGTATATTTTTTTCAATAATAGGCAAAAACGACATCAAAATTTCAACTTCTTTTTACTTTGCTTTTCATACAAATGACGTAAAACAAACAAAGATGTTACAAAAAATGGGATGCATGAGATTTTTAAACGAACCCAAGCATTATTTTAAAAAAAACATCAAAATCCTTAAATGCAACTTTTGAGATCGCATTGGCTGTATAAAAATAGTTGACAGTATCACCGCTTATATAATAAAATTGATATATTAAACACAAAGCAATTGCACCTCCTAATTTTGCAAATAAACCTTGAGTGTACCACCTATACAATGGTTGCTTTTGAATATGCCTTTTTTGAATCCTTTGAGAAATGAAATAAATCAACAACAAATAAAATGGCGTGAGTAATAAATCGAATATTGTTAGTACCATTTTACTCCTTTCGAATTAGATTGTTTGATTAGTAAAATTAATATAATATTCTGAGATAAAAACTACTGAAATTAAGTATCAAAAAACTCGCGATTGCCTATATAATTTATATCTTCGTATTTAAATCGCAATACCCCATTGATAAGTATGTGTGGCATCTCAGGATTTTATTCCTTTAACAACATTTTTTCGGAGCAAGAGCTTCATGAAATGACAAATGCTATTGCTCACCGCGGATCGGATGCCTTTGGCTATTATACAGATAAAACTGTTGGTATGGGACATCGAAGACTTAGCATTATTGATTTATCAACCAATGCCAACCAACCTATGCATTCTGCTAATGGCAGATATGTAATGGTGTATAACGGAGAAGTGTATAATTATCAGGAAATTGCTTCTGAATTAAAACAAAAATCCACAATTGATTTTAAAACCTCTTCCGACTCTGAAGTAATACTGGAAGCCTATGTGCAATTAGGCTCCGCTGCTATAGAAAAATTCAACGGCATGTTTGCTATTGCGATTTATGACAAAGAAAAAAAAGAATTATTTGTTTGCAGAGACCGAATTGGCATAAAACCGCTCTATTATTTCTGGGATGGAGAAAATTTCGCATTTGCTTCCGAACTCAAGGCACTAACTAAATTGTCGGCTATTCCTTTAGAAATAAACAACAATGCGATCTATCATTTTTTACATCTTGGTTTTGTGCCTGCACCACAATCCATCTATAAATCCATTAACAAGCTGGAAGCCGGTACTTGGTTAAAAATTTCCAATAAAAACAGTGAATCACACAAATATTGGACAATCAATAAACAAATTACGGATGAAACAATTTCAAATAAAAAAGAAGCCCTCACTAAATTGAGTGATTTGATATTAAGCTCTGTTCAATACCAAATAAGAAGCGATGTACCATTTGGTGTATTTTTAAGCGGAGGGATTGATTCCAGCTTAGTTACTGCAAGTGCAGTAAATTTATCAGGAGTAAAAGTAAACACTTTTTCAATCGGCTTTGAAGAAAACAAATACAATGAATCTATTTATGCCAAAGCAGTTGCCAATTATTTAGGTACCAATCATCATGAATTTATTGTAACTTACAAAGATGCAATAGATTTGATTGATACTGTTTTTGATACCTACAGCGAACCATTTGCCGATCCTTCCTGCATTCCGACCATGTTGGTTTCAAAACTTGCAAAACAGCATGTAACAGTAACCCTTTCGGGAGAAGGCGGGGATGAATTATTTTTAGGATACGGAGCTTACCAATGGGCCAAACGATTGAATCACCCCCTAATTAAAGCTTTCCGAAATCCGATTGCCAAATTGCTTTCCAATTCTAATTCAAAATTTGAACGACATGCCAACTATTTCAGATATCCAAATGAAAATTTAAAATACAGCCATATTCATTCACAAGAGCAGTATTATTTTTCACTTTCTGAACTCGAAAGTTTATTTACAAATGAATTTTCGGAAACAAAAAACAATTTAAACACCGAACGACTCAACAATTTTTGGATTGAAATAAATCATCTGGGAAGAAATTTAACTGCAATGGAGAAACAAGCCATTTTCGATTTAAATTTTTACTTGCAAGACGATTTACTAACTAAAGTTGACAGAGCAAGCATGCACTTTTCCTTAGAAACACGTGTTCCCTATCTCGATCATCGTATAATCGAATTTGCCTTGAATCTTTCACCCGAATTAAAATACAAAAATGGGACAACAAAATATCTTTTAAAGGAAATCCTATTTCAATATGTTCCTAAAAAATTCTTTGACCGTCCGAAACAAGGATTTGCCATACCATTACAAAAATGGTTGAAGAATGAATTACGCTTTTTAATAGAAGAAAACCTTTCAAAAGAAGTGATTGAAAAATTTGGATACGTTAATTTTGCTTCGGTGGAAAAGCTAAAAAAAGAATTTTTAAATGGGAAAGATTATTATTACAATCGAATATGGATTTTAATTGTATTGCATAAATGGCTGCAAGCAAATGTGCAATAAGACCTATACCCCTAACTTCTTCTTCGACTGTTGTTCGTATAAATGTTTCAAAATAAATAAACTGGAAACAAAAAATGGAATACAGGGTATTTTGAGCCTGACTAATGTACCAAAATTTGAAATGGAAATCCCTACTGAAAATGCAAAAAACAAAGAAAATAGAACTGCAAAGAGCACCAAGGGATTTTTACCAATGAGTCGAAAAAAACCAAAAAATTTTAACCGGAACATTAAAAAAATAGTCAATAACATTATATAAGTATTTTCTATAGCTGAGATCAACATTACGGGATTACGAACATCCCATAAATAGGGGCGAAAAAGTGTTGCAGCTAATGCCTGAGGGGCTTTTCCTAACATACTGATTGGATCTGCTTTAACATCACCTATATCAAAACTATTGCCCCCATAATATGCCTGTTTTTGATCCCAATTTGATTCTACGGCTTTGTCCAAAACTTTATCAATTGCATAAACCCCCAAAACATCTCCCATTCGAGATAGCGCAAGAAAGCCTATACCTATTCCAATAGAGATAAAAAAAGGACCGGCTGCTGCTCTTAACACTTTGCTCTTTATTTTCACTAATTTTTCATTTGTAAGCCAAATAATTGCTCCTGGTAATAATGCAAATAAAATGTAGGGTTTGATGGCTATCAATAAAAAAGACGCAACAAGAATACTTAAGACACTCCATATTTTATACTTTTTTCGAATAAAAAAATTATAAAAATGAAATGTGAACCAACCTACTGCTGAAAGTGTGATGGTATCTTTTAATAATCCGGAGCCCCAAAAAACAACAGAAGGAACAAATAATATACTTATAGCAAATTGCTTTTGCAATTGAGGGAACTGTTGATTGAACAACTGGAAAAAGCGCCAAATTCCAGTATAACATAACCATGCCAATAAAATAGCGGTAACAACAAAACTTTGAAATGACAATAAACAAAGTGGTGTAACCAAACGCGAAACAAACAAAGCTTTTTCATCCCTCCAAAAAACAGGAAATCCTGTAGAATTATCAAAAGCCATATAATTTGAATACGAATTATTTCCGTTAAAGACAATATCAAAAAAAACTTTATAATTCTTAAACAACATATTTGATAGTGCCTTAGAGGTTATAAAATAATTTACTGTATCACCACCAGTATAATACAATTGATAGATCAGACAAACTGAGACAGCACCAAACAATTTAACCATTAATCCTTTTGTGTACCATTTATACAAAGGGTGTTTGTCAATATTTCGATTTTGAATGTAGCTGGCAATAAAAAATATTACAATCAAATATATTGGTGCAAGTAATAAGTCAAAAATGGAAAGTATCCAGTCAGAATAAAAATAGTAGCTGTAAGAAATTAAAAAAAAGTAAATATTGTAAACCGAAAGTAGCATTCGAACTAGGTATTTGATTTTATTTAAACAAAAATAACACAATGTTTTTAAATATTGTTTAAACTTGTGATGGCAATGTAAATCTTTTGAATGTCATTTCGACCAGTGGGGGAAATCTCATCTTTAAAAGACAGATTTCTCTCTTCATTTCATTGCGTTCGAGTTGACAGTCATAATTGTCAATTTCTTTCCGGGGAGAAATCAAATTTTATGAAAAAAAGTATATTATAAACAATGAAAGTCCTCTATATATCCTACGATGGAATGACAGACCCGCTAGGTCAATCCCAGGTAATACCTTATTTAATAGGCTTATCTCAATTGGGGCATCAAATTACTATCATTAGCTGTGAAAAGAAAGATAGATTTGAAAAACAAAACAAATTCATAGTTGAATTATTAAAATCAAATAATATAGCATGGCATCCTGTTTCCTACTCAAAACTACCCTCTGTTTTTGCTAAACAATTTAATTTAAATCGCATTAATAAAAAAGCGTTTGCCTTATACAAAGAAAAAAAGTTTGAACTTGTTCATAGCAGAAGCTATATGGCTGCATTGATCGGATTAAAATTAAAACAGAAATATGGAATAAAATTCATTTTTGATATGCGTGGTTTTTGGGCTGATGAACGTATTGACGGAGGAATCTGGAACCTAAAAAACATGATCCATAAACGCATCTACAATTTTTTCAAAAAGAAAGAATTTGAATTTCTTACAAACGCTGATTACACTGTCAGCTTGACTCAAAATGCAAAGGAGGAAATTTTATCCTGGCCCTCATTTCAAAAAAAAGAAATTCCCATTGACGTCATTCCATGTTGTGTTGATCTTAAATTATTTTCAGAAAAAAGTATCTCCCATACAAAACTGAATGAACTGCAATTAGTACTGAAAATTGAAAAAAATGATCTTATTCTAAGCTATCTCGGCTCTATTGGTACCTGGTATATGCTGGATGAAATGTTGGATTTTTTCAAATTGCTTTCTTCAAAAAAGTCAAATGCAAAGTTTTTATTTATTACTCCAGATGATAAAAATTTAATTTTATCAAAAGCTCAATTAAAAGGGATCTCAAAAGAAAAACTAATTATTCATTCGGCAAGTAGAAATGAAGTTCCGTTATATCTTAGCCTTTCACATATCTCTGTTTATTTTATTAAGCCTTTGTATTCAAAAAAAGCATCCTCCCCTACAAAAACAGGTGAAATTATGGGAATGGGTATTCCAATTATTACCAATTCCGGTATTGGCGATAGCGATCGGATTATTTCTGATTCCAAAGCAGGCATGATCATTAACGACTTTTCGAACAAGGAATACCTTAGAATAATTGATCAGATGGATGCTCTCTTGAAAACAGATAAAACAATGATCAAAACAGCTGCTGAAAATTATTTTTCACTCGAAAAAGGTGTTCAACTTTATGCGGATGTTTATAGAAAATTAGAAAAGTAAAATAAACCGCCACAGATTCACAAATTAATTTTATGAATTATTCAGAAAAAGATTACCCCTTACAAAAAGAGAGCTACGAAATTATTGGGATCTGTATGGAGGTTCATCGTATTTTAGGAAAAGGGTTATTAGAAATAGTTTATAAAGATGCTATTGAATACGAATTAAAAAAACGAAACATTTCTTATCAACGCGAAAAGAAATACGAAGTTGAATACAAAGGAATTATCCTACCCCATTATTTTTACGCAGATTTTATTGTCTTTGACAAAATAATATTGGAAATAAAAGCTCAGAAAGGAATAGTTGATGAACATTACAATTGGGTAATTAATTACCTTGCAATATCAAAATGCCCCTTAGGTTTAATTGTCAACTTTGGTGATAATTCGTTAATAACTAAAAGAGTAATTCTTTAATCTGATAATCTGTGGCATTTTTTTTATCTTTACGAAGTTTATCATTAAAAAAATGAATGCAGCTAAAACAATACTAGTTACCGGAGGAGCAGGATACATTGGCTCACATACCATCATCGAATTACTCGAAAACACAGATTATAACGTAATTTCAATTGATAATTATTCCAATTCTTCTGCAAAAACATTCCTGCGTATAGAGAAAATAACAGGAAAGAAAGTAGTTAATTATGCTGTTGACCTCTGTGACATAAAAAGTGTAGAAGCGATTTTTGAAAAAGAAAAAAATATTATCGGAATCATACATTTTGCTGCATTTAAATCAGTACCTGAATCGGTAAATAATCCATACAAATATTACTCAAACAACATTAATTCCTTACTTAACATTTTAGAATGTTGCCTGAAATATAAAATTGAACATTTTATTTTTTCATCCTCTTGCTCTGTTTACGGAAATATTAGTGAATTACCTGTAAAAGAAACTACTCCCTTGGGCAAAGCCGAATCGCCTTATGCTTTTACCAAACAAATTGGAGAAGAAATCCTAAAAGATTATGCAAAAGCTTTTCCTGCTATAAAAATTATTGCATTGCGTTATTTCAATCCTGTTGGAGCACATGTATCCGGCTTAATTGGTGAAGATCCAATTAATAAGCCAACAAGCCTTGTTCCTGTAATTACTCAAACAGCTACTGGGAAGATCAAACAAATGACTGTGCATGGAACTGATTATTCTACAAGAGATGGCTCCTGCATCCGTGACTACATACATGTCACTGATATTGCCATTGCACATATCAAAGCATTGGAATACATATTAAATAAAAAACAAAAGAATAATTTTTCCATTTTCAATTTAGGTACAGGAAATGGCGTAAGCGTGCTGGAAGCGATTCAGGCTTTCGAAAAAATAACAAATGAAAAATTAAAATACAGCATTGGTCCTAAGAGAGCAGGCGATGTGGCAGCCATTTATTCCGATACAACCTTATCGGAAAAAGAACTGGGATGGAAAACAAAATTCACATTGGATGAAATGATGGAAACTGCATGGAAATGGGAGCAAATGCAAACAAAAGAGTAAAAAGAAAAACACCCCTAATAACTATTTCTTAACCCCCCCATTTATTATTACCTTCATCAAATAACATCCCTTTTATGCCTGAACACCTGATTATTGACCTGGAAGCCGAGAAAAAAGAAATATTAAAGCGCTATCGTGCATTTTAACACGCCAAACGAATCCAAAAAAAACAAAACAAACATTTTCATTAAAAACTGCTTTTCCCGCACCAAAAAACTTAATTATTTTACATAGATAATCGGAAATAATCCGATTATCTATGTAAATATTTGTATTTTTGCTGAATGAATCAGTTAAAACAATTTGGAATAATTCCCTTTTCAACAGGAACACTAAAATTGTTATTAAGCAATTACAAGTCTCCGAATGATAAAATTTCGGAACTAATGGCTTCGGGCGAAATAATGCAAATCAAAAAAGGTATGTATATCGTTTCAAGCGAATATAGAAACCAAAATATCAGTAAAGAAATTCTTGCAAATTTAATTTACGGCCCCTCTTATGTTTCATTAGATTTCGCTTTGTCATATTATGGGATGATTCCGGAAAGAGTAATGATCACCACTTCAATTACTCCAAAACGATCAAAAATATTTAGCACACTATTCGGAGAATTTACTTATACCCATTCACCAATTAATTATTATCATATAGGTATTAGCCAGGAAAAAAATGAGAATCAATTTAATTTTTTGATTGCATCACCTGAAAAAGCATTGTGCGACAAAATTGTGTTCACAAAAAAACTTAATTTATATTCTGTTTCATCGATGCGGTATTTTTTATTCGATGATTTAAGAATTGATTTTCAAAATATAAAAAAACTTGATCTCTCCATAATTGAAGAGTGCATTGCAGTGGGTCCAAAGCAAAACGAATTAAAATTATTATTAAAAACAATTAAAAAATCAGAATGAACCTGTTTGAAAAAATGTTATCCAACTATTCCTTGGAAACTAATGCGGACCATACAAATGCCACAAGAGAAATAATGCAGGAAATAGCATTAGCCGGATTATATCGTGGTGGTTTTTTTGATGTTGCCGCATTTTATGGAGGAACCTGTTTAAGAATTTTTTACGGGCTGGAAAGATACTCTGAAGATTTAGATTTTTCGCTGCTCATGGCAAATCAGGACTTTTCGTTAAAGCCTTATTTTAAATCTATTGAAACAGAATTTAATGCCTTAGGTATTGAAATAGAAATCACTCAAAAAGCAAAAATAACTGAAACTAATATTGAATCGGCATTTTTAAAACAAAACAGTCCGATTTATAATTTAAATATTCAAAACAACAGGCAGGTAAAAATAAAATTCGAAATTGATACCAATCCTCCGCTTGGTTTTACTACTGAAAATAAACTATTAGTTCAACCATTTTCATTTTTTGTAAATACTTACACTTTATCTGATTTATTTGCCGGAAAAATGCATGCATTGCTATTTCGAAATTGGAAAAACAGAGTAAAAGGAAGAGATTGGTTTGATTTCGAGTGGTATGTGAGAAACGGAGTTGAACTAAATTTAAACCATTTTGCTCACCGTGCATTTCAAAGCAAACATATTTTATCCAAAACTATAACAAAACAAAAATTCATTGAAACATTAGAAAATAGAATAAAGACTTTGGATGTTGACTTAGCAAAAAAGGATGTCGCTAATTTCATCAAAGACAAAAAATCACTTGACATTTGGTCAAGGGACTATTTTTTACAATTAATTACTTTAATCAAAGTAAAAAAATAGTCTGCATTTTTCAAAAATTTAAACCCAATAATTATTTTGATTATGTATAGAAAAGGCATAAATAAAGCAGAGGTATGTATGAAGAGTATATTAAATACCTATTTCGTAAAACTCCATTTATTATTATCTTTGCATCAAATAACACCCCTTTATGCCTGAACACCTGATTATTGACCTGGAAGTCGAGAAAAAAGAAATATTAAAGCGCTATCGTGCATTACTACGTGCTTGTAGAAGAACACTTGAAAAAGGTGACAAATTACTTATCCGAAAAGCATTCGATCTTGCTTTGGAAGCACATAAGGATATGCGCAGAAAAACAGGTGAACCTTATATTTACCACCCTATTGCTGTTGCTCTCATCTGTGCTGAAGAAATTGGCTTGGGAACAACATCCATTGTTTGTGCTCTTTTACATGATGTAGTGGAGGATACCGATTATACATTAGAAGATATTCGGGGCTTATTCGGTGAAAAGGAAGCCAAGATAATTGATGGCCTGACAAAAATTTCGGGAGTATTTGACCAGGGATCATCACAGCAAGCAGAGAATTTCAGAAAAATGCTCCTCACCCTTTCTGATGATGTGCGTGTGATCCTTATTAAACTTGCCGATCGCTTACATAACATGCGCACACTGGACAGTATGCAGCGCGACAAACAATTAAAAATTGCCTCCGAAACTCTTTACCTTTATGCACCCTTAGCTCATCGTTTGGGACTTAATGCGATAAAAACAGAGTTAGAAGATCTGGGATTAAAATATACAGAACCTGAAAACTATAATAATATTGAGCAAAAGCTGAAGGAAACGGAACCTGAACGCAAAAAATTTATTTCGAAATTTATTATTCCGATCAAAGAAATTCTGGAGGAACAAGGTTTAAAATTTAAAATATTTGGCCGCCCGAAATCAATTTATTCTATTCACAATAAGATAAAGACAAAAGGTGTAAATTTTGAAGAGATCTTCGATCTATTTGCGATCCGTATTGTTATTGATACGCCTCCTGAAAATGAAAAATCTGATTGTTGGCGGGTCTATTCCACTGTAACCGATTTTTATCATCCAAGTCCGGAACGTTTACGAGACTGGATCTCTACTCCGAAAGCGAATGGATACGAAAGTTTACATACAACCGTAATGGGTCCGGATGGTAAATGGGTAGAAGTGCAAATTCGTACCGTACGCATGGATGAACTTGCTGAAAAAGGCTATGCAGCTCACTGGAAATATAAAGATAGTGCATCCGAAAGTCAGTTGGATGAATGGATCAGAAAAATTCGTGAGTTACTTGAAAGCCCGAAAGAAAATGCACTTGAGTTCTTAGATGATTTTAAACTGAATTTATTTGCTGAAGAAATTTTTGCATTTACTCCGAAAGGGGAGATCAGAACGCTTCCTATAAATTCTACGGCTCTTGATTTTGCGTTTGAAATTCATACCAAGGTTGGAGAAAAATGTATTGGTGCTAAAGTTAACCACAAGTTAGTTCCTCTTAGCTATAAGCTTAAAAGTGGCGACCAGGTAGAAGTGCTAACCTCCAGCAAACAAACTCCAAAAGAAGATTGGCTTAATTTTGTTGTTACCGCGCGTGCTAAATCTAAGATTAAAGATGCTTTAAAAGAAAGCAGGCGCAGGATTGCAGAAGATGGCAGAGATATGTTAGAACGCAAATTCAATCATTTAAAAATTGATTTTACTATTCCAAACATTAACGAGATCGCAAATTATTTTAAATTACCCAGCAGCCAGGAATTATTTTATCGAATAGCTGTTGGCAACATTGATCTGAAGCACTTAAAAGATTTCCGTCAGGAAAAAGGGAAAATCACCCATAAGTCGGGTAGCCTGAACAAAAATGAGCAACCAAAATCCCTGGAGCAAATGGTAACTGCTGCCCGCGGCAAATCTGATATGCTAGTGATCGGTGAAAATCTGCAAAAAATTGATTATAAACTTTCGCCCTGTTGCAACCCGATTTCAGGAGATGATGTATTTGGTTTCCTGACAATAAACGAAGGAATAAAAATTCATCGTGTAAATTGCCCGAATGCCTTACAATTATTATCCAACTATGCATATCGCGTTGTTAAAGCCAAATGGACCAGTCAGGAACTGATCTCTTTCCTTGCCGGAATGAAAATTACGGGCATTGATGAAGTAGGATTGGTGAACAATATTACAAAGATCATTTCAAACGAATTGAATGTAAACATGCGTTCCATCAGTTTTGATACCAATGACGGTACATTTGAAGGTACTGTTATGGTATTTGTTCACGACACCAATCACCTGACCGAATTAATGCAAAAACTAAAAAAAGTGAATGGTGTATTTTCAGTTACCCGAATTGATGGTGGCCATTGATGGATATCAGGAAACCCTTTAGAATTATTTTTTGGTGGTGTCATTTCGAACGAAAGGAAGTGTAGAGAGAAATCTACTCCCTTTAAATGATAATTTCTGTTTCGATGAAATGAGATTTCTCCCAGAGTTTATCCTGAGCAAAGTCGAAGGAGTCGAAATCACATCCAGTAATAAAGTAGTCGTTTTTTTTGTGAATATTAAAAAAAGCAAACCAATAATTTTTGTACTTTTAGACGTTAATTTAAAAGAAAAATGTCAAGTACTGAAACTAAGGAAATAGTAAAGCAGATTTTTGCGGAATACCTCGAAACTCATGGGCACCGTAAAACACCTGAGCGCTTTGCCATTCTTAATGAAATTTACTCTCATGAAGGGCATTTTGATATTGAGTCGCTTTACATTCAAATGAAAAACAAAAAGTATCGTGTAAGCAGAGCTACACTTTACAATACAATCGAATTATTACTTGTTTGCAATTTGGTCACCAAACACCAGTTTGGCAAAAACTTGGCCCAATTTGAAAAATCTCATGAGTACAAACAACATGATCATTTAATTTGTGTGGATTGTGAAAAAGTTTTTGAATTTTGTGACCCAAGAATTCAGGAAATACAAAAATCTGCATCCACAATTTTAGGATTTGAGATTACTCATCATTCTCTTAACTTATATGGGAAGTGCAATAAAATTGCAACAAAAGGAACTTGTGAAAATAAAAAAACAAAAGATAAAAAATCTTAATTATGACATTTGCTTACACATCAAAAAAACAAGACAATATTTCCATTTTTAAACTTCAAGGTGAACTTATTGATAAAAACCAGGCAATGTCATTGCTTGAAGAAATTAATGAATGTATCGCAAACAATGAATTTAATATATTATTAGATCTTGCAGACCTGAAATATTTAAATAGCACCGGACTGAATGTAATTATTACTATTTTAACCAAAGCAAGAAAAGGTGGCGGAGATGTTGCTGTTTGTAATGTTTCAAAAAAAGTGAATGAGCTCTTGGTAATAACAAAGCTCAATCAGGTATTCAACGTATGTTCCAGTGAAAAAAATGCTATTGAAGTTTTTAATAAGTAATTAAATTAGTTGGAAAGTTTAAAAGTTTAGAGTAAAAAAAAACAGAAAACTTTCAGAAAAACACAAAAAGTTTAAAAAATTAATTGACAAATAAGTTAAACAATATTTCAAAACACATATTCGTAAACCTGCCTACCGCAGGCAGGTTCGTATTAATTCGTTATTCGTAGATAAATGAAAGTAGATGTATTATTAGGTCTTCAATGGGGAGACGAAGGAAAAGGAAAAATTGTAGATGTATTAACTCCTAAATATGACATTATTGGTCGCTTCCAAGGCGGACCAAATGCAGGACATACTCTGGAATTCAATGGAATCAAACATGTTTTAAGAACAATACCTTCCGGAATTTTTCATAAAACAGCTATCAATATTATCGGGAATGGTGTTGTGATCGACCCTGTTGTAGTGATGGCTGAAATTGAGGTACTTATTAAAATGGGTGTTGATGTAAAATCAAAATTATTGTTTGCAAAAAAGGCCCACCTTATTTTGCCTACTCATAGATTATTAGATGCAGCTTCAGAAGCTTCGAAAGGAAAAGAAAAAATAGGTTCTACCTTAAAAGGAATAGGACCTACCTATATGGATAAAACCGGAAGAAACGGAATTCGTATAGGTGATATCTCGCTCCTAAATTTTAAAGATAAATACACTGCCCTTGTAGAAAAACATAAACAAATACTGAGTCATCATAACTTCGAATATAATCTTTCTGAAATGGAGCCGGAGTGGTTCAAAGCAATTGATGCTTTAAAATCCTTTCAGCAAATAGAAAGCGAACATTATATCAATGATGCTTTAAAAAATAAAAAAGCAATATTAGCAGAAGGTGCACAAGGCTCTTTGTTGGATATCGATTTCGGTTCTTATCCTTTTGTAACATCATCAAACACTATTTGTGCAGGTGCCTGCACAGGTTTAGGAATTGCTCCAAATAGAATTGGCAATGTTTTTGGAATTTTCAAAGCATATTGCACACGTGTAGGTAGCGGGCCTTTTCCAACCGAACTTCATGATGAAACAGGTGATACCATCCGTAACAACGGTAAGGAATTTGGATCGGTTACCGGTCGCCCAAGAAGAACCGGCTGGTTAGATCTTCCCGCTTTAAAATATGCAGTTATGATTAATGGGGTTACCGAATTATTAATGATGAAGGCTGATATTTTAAGTGGATTCGATACTATAAAAGTTTGTATCGCATATAAATATGATGGAAAACAAATTGACTTTTTACCTTATGATTATTCGCCTGAATTACTATCACCAATTTATGCTGATCTAAAAGGTTGGAAAAATGATTTAACAGGATTAAATAACCCTGACCAGATGCCTACTGAACTTAATGAATACATTTCATTCATTGAACGTGAAACAGGTGTTCCGATAACAATTGTATCCGTTGGCCCTGACCGT
Source organism: Bacteroidetes bacterium RIFCSPLOWO2_12_FULL_35_15 (assembly GCA_001769385.1). Classification (GTDB taxonomy): domain Bacteria; phylum Bacteroidota; class Bacteroidia; order 2-12-FULL-35-15; family 2-12-FULL-35-15; genus 2-12-FULL-35-15. The sequence goes on from MEPB01000056.1 coordinate 32,207, forward strand.
ACTCAAACATTAATTCGTAAAAAGGAGTTGGTATAATAATTGCCTTCGGCAGATCGTTAATTATACCAAGATGAATAAAACAGAAAATAAAAATTTGATTTCAATGAAACAAAGATCATTTTTATTTTCTGTTTTTTATTTAATTATTTTTTTTGCTCCCCTCCTATCCTATTCGCAAAAAAAGGTTGAAATTGTAAATGCCAATATTTTAAAGTTCGATAAAGATCTTGGAAATGGTGCAAAACGCTTAATTGGCAATGTTCAATTCAGGCAGGAGAATACGGTAATGTTTTGCGACAGTGCCTATTTTTATTCGAATAATGCCCTGGATGCATTTGGACATGTTCATATTCAACAAGACGATAGTGTTCATTTGTATGGCGATCTTTTAAAATATGACGGGAATACAAAAAAGGCGCTTCTCACAAAAAATGTTGTTGTAAACAAAGGCGACATGCAATTAACAACCGATCAGTTAAATTATGACTTATCTACAAGCATTGGTTATTATACTACTCCGGCAAAAATTATCAATAAAGAAAATGTATTGACCAGTACAACCGGTTATTTTTTTTCCAAAACAAATGATTTAACTTTTAAAAAAAATGTAGTGCTTACCAACCCACAATTTGTGATCAATTGTGATACGATGCGATACAATTCATCCTCTAAGGTCACCTACTTCCTCGGGCCAACCACAATAAAAAGCAAAGAAAATCTGATCTATTGCGAAGATGGATGGTACAATACCGCAACGGATCAATCGCGTTTCAGCAAAAACTCATACATCATTACCAAAGAACAAAAAATGTTTGGCGATAGTTTGTATTACGATAGAAAAAAAGGAATTGGCAGAGCAATAAAAAATGTTCAGCTCATTGATACTACTCAAAAAATAACTATCACAGGGGAATATGCGATCCATTACGAATTAAAAGATCTATCCATTGTAACAGGAAACACTTTACTAACACAGATGTATGAAAAAGACACGCTGTATTTACATGCGGATACTCTTAAAGCGATAGGAAGCACCAAAGAAAAAAATTATGAAGAATCAAGAATCAAGAATCAAGAATCAGGAATCAAGAAACAAGATTCAGGAAATAAGAATCAAAACAATAAGCCAATAACTAACAACAAACAACTAACAACTAACAACCGGCAACTCGCAACAGATACTAATCAAACAAGCAATAACAAAAGATTATTCGCTTACCATAAAGTGAAATTTTTTAAACATGATATACAAGGAAAATGCGATTCGCTTGTCTATGAAATAAATGATTCGACCATGAAATTATACGGGCAACCTACACTTTGGTCCCAGGAAAATCAATTAACAGGGGACAGCATGAGGGTTTTAACCGGTAGTAAATCAATTCGAGCCATTGAAATACAGGGTACCGGATTTATTGTTTCACAAGAAGATAGTTTACATTACAATCAAATACGTGGCAAGTATATCAAAGGTTTTTTTAAAAATAATGAAATGTATCGGATTAATGTAGTTGGAAATGGACAAACAATATATTACGCTAAAGATAAAGCAGCTGAAAAAGAAAAGGAAGAAATAAAAGCCGTAAATCGTGCTGATTGCAGTGATTTAAATATATTTTTAAAAGATAAAAAAGTAGAACATATTACTTTCCTGACAAAACCAGATGCAACACTTTATCCCTTAGATAAAATAGAACTAAAAGATTTAAAATTAAAAGATTTCATCTGGAGAGCAGAAAGCAGACCCCTGACTCAAAAAGATATTTTTATTTGGCAATAATTAATACTTAGTGAAATATAAAATAGGAGTCCAATCTTCCTCTACTTTTTTCAAGGAGAGGGTTTGCTGAGGTTTTAAAAATGAACTATTTTATATATTTCATTTTGGTAGATAAGAAAATTTCATTTTCTTATTTATTAATTGTTCTTTTTGATTTGCATGACACGAAGAAAATAAAGAATTATGACAAAAGTCATTAAATATAATATTATTGCTTCCTAAATTAGATTTCAAATTAGCATTTAAGAATATTTTATTATGAATTCAAGATCCTTTCTTATTTTTATAATTTGCCTTTTGTTATGTTTTTCAATTTTTTTTATTGACCTATTTTCAAATTATCATTTAGTGGAAGGGGTTTGTTATCCGCCAATTTTATTATTCACGATCCTCACTGATAAAATAAATTTCACATATATCATAGCTTTCCTCTCTGTTTTTTTTATTGGTTTTGAGTTTTTTTATACCGGAGATAAACTATTGACTGATGAAACAGGCATGCGCGTTATTTCAATTTTAGCAATGGGTTTTACAACGTATATAATTACGAAGTATCGGGACACAGAATCGAAAGTAAAAAAACAATCAGAAAATTTAGAACTGCTCAATGCAAAGCTGAAAGAATCAAATACAGAACTTGAAAATTTTGCATTTATTTCCTCTCATGATCTGCAGGAACCTCTTCGAAAAATTCAAGCTTTTGGTGATAGGCTTACCATGTCAGATGGAAATGTAATTTCAGAAAAAGGAATGGATTATCTTTCCAGAATGTTAAATGCTGCAGGTCGCATGCAAATTTTAATTAATGACCTTCTCTATTTTTCTCGCCAAACAAGTGTCATACCTAATTTTATAAGTATTGACTTAAATTCTATCTTAATTGAAGTAATGACAGACCTGGAATTTAGAATTGAAAGCACGAATACTGTAATTAATGCAGAAGAACTTCCGACAATTGAAGCAGGAGCAATTCAAATGAGGCAATTATTTCAAAACCTCCTATCAAACGCAATAAAATTCAGGAAAGAAAATGAAAGTCCGGCTATTAAAATATACAGCAAAATAGTACCGGATAAAAAAGACAATAAAAAACAAATGGCTGAAATTTATTTTGCAGATAACGGAATCGGATTCGAAGAAAAATTCAATGACAGAATTTATAATATTTTTCAAAAACTGGAAGGCAAAAAATATAAAGGAAGCGGAATAGGACTTTCTATTTGTAAAAAAATAGTGGAAAGACATAATGGAACAATTTATGCAAAGAGTGAAATAAATAAAGGATCCATCTTTTTGGTTACTCTACCTATAAAACAATAAAACATAACTATACATAAAACAATGAAAACTAAAATTGAAATCTTAATTGCTGATGATGACAGCGAAGACAGAATGCTGATTATAGATGCATTGCAAGAAAACAATATTAAAAATAAAGTTCAAATTGTAGAAAATGGCGAAGAACTTTTGCATTATCTTAAAAACACCGGAAACTATTCAAACAAGGAAATATATCCTTTACCCGGGGTGATACTGCTCGATTTAAACATGCCAAAAATGGATGGCAGAGAAGCGTTAAAAGAAATTAAAGGAGATAAAAATCTTTGTTCAATCCCATTAATTATTTTTACTACTTCCATGAATGATAAAGATGTGCACCACTCCTATAAATTTGGGGCAAACTCCTTTATCTCAAAACCGGTAACATTCTCTTCCATGGTTAATGTTATGGAATCAATAAGTAAATACTGGCTTGAAACGGTTGAACTCCCAACAAATATTCAATGAAAACAGATATAAAAATACTGATGGTTGATGATGATGAAGAAGATTTTATCATCATGAATGATATTATAACAGAAATTGCGGGTCATAAATATACGCTTGAATGGGTGTCGTCATATAGAGAAGGATTAAAAACATTGTTAGAAAAAAAACATGACTTATACTTTATTGACTTTTTTTTAGGAGTGAATACCGGATTGGACCTGATCTTTGAGGCCAAAAAAAATGGTTGTGACAAACCCCTCATAATTTTAACCGGGCAAAGTGATTTTATGGCAGACAACAAGGCCATGGATGCAGGAGCAACAGATTATTTAGTAAAAAGTGAACTTAGCTCACGGTCTTTGGAAACAACAATTCGTTATGCCATTGCCAATGCAAATCATAAAAAAGAAATGAAGGAGCTCAATGCTGAGCTTGAAAGAAGAGTAACGAACAGGACAAAAGCATTGGAAGAGATTTTAGCAGAACTCGAACTATCAAGAAAAGAACTGAGTAACACAGTAAAAAGAGAACATGAATTAAATGAGATGAAATCACATTTTATTTCTACCGTTTCCCACGAATTCCGAACGCCACTTACCTCCATTTTATCTTCCCTTTTTCTTGTTTCAAAATATTGTGAACGAAATGATTTTGAAAACCATAACAAACATATTACCCGAATTACTTCTTCCGTAAATTATCTTACCGATCTGCTTAACGACATGCTTGCGATGAATATTTTGGAAGAAGAAAAACTTACAATTCACCCTGAAACATTTAATATTAGAGATTTTATCCAGAATATAATATTTGAAATGAACGTACTAAAAAAGGCTAATCAGAATATAATCTACACCCATTCAGGAAATTTCATTATAACGAATGACAAAAAGATCCTGAAACATATTTTTTCCAATCTAATTTCAAATGCACTCAAATTTTCGGAAGAAGGCGAAAATATTTTTGTAACTTCTGAAATAAACAAGTGCGAACTATCAATAATTATAAAAGACAATGGAATTGGTATCTCAGAAAAAGATCAGCAACAATTATTTCAACGTTTTTACAGGGGATCCAATACTCTTAATATTCAAGGAACAGGCCTTGGTTTAAGTATTGTTTCTGAATATCTCAAATTAATTGATGGGAAAATAGAATTAAATAGCCGCTTAAAGGAAGGAACATCTATAAAAATAGCCATTCCTGATATTCCTCTAAAAAATAATGAAAAAGAAGACATTCCAGCTCTTTTCAATAAAAAAAACATTAATTAACCTGGTCCGATTAATATTTGATAAAAAAAATGGAGCTGTACTTTATTTACAAGAAGTCATTTTGCGCCCTTCGCTAAAGATAAACTCTGAGAAAAATCTTTTTTATTAGCAAGATGCTTCAGCATGACAAAACAACAAACACATAATTTCATAAATAGCTCTTTTGTTGATTTCGAAGGTATTATTAATCGAACTCGGGTTCTAACTATTAATAGATGGAGCATGTCTTTTCGACAAGATTGAGAAATCTCAAAAATGATGTTGGCTTTACAGGATTTCTCCCTCCGGTCGGAATGATAAAAAACAATCCAGCACTAGATTGCCCTGTTTCATTGAGATATGCGGTTAATTATTAATCGAACTCAGGTTATTACTAACCAAATTCATCTCCTGTTTTTTTACTCAGTGATATTCGTCACTCTATTTTTTGATAAAGTTCATAGCTTAATTTTCCTATGGAAAATACATTTGTTATAAAAACAATTGCCATGGAACTCTTAATCACTCATTCCTACCAAAGCCCGGTTATCGACTATTTCCTGGAACAAATGAAGGATCTGAATTTAATTTATTATGCTTCAGATCTAGCCAGGGAGATGGAATTTGAAGATCATTTGGAATTAGATGAGGCTGTAAAACGATCCATGGAACTATGCAGACAAGCGAATATCCCTATTGATTTTAATTTCAAACGTATCTATAAAAGTTCCTATGATGGAATTATTTACGATTGGAAACTGTCTGTATTAGCATACCAATTGGTTTGCATCAATGGTGGTACTTATAACCCACATGTGGCTCAAATGCAAATTAAATTACTCAAAAACCGATCAGAAAATCATTAATATATAATAAGAATTAATGAAATAACACCTTCTAAATCATCTTTTCAATGCAAAAGATGGGAAGATTTTTTATATATCCTTAATTCCGGTTGTTTTGTCAAGATAATTGAATTGATCTGAATCCATAATTAAAAAAATATTTTGCTTATGTAAAAAGCAAGCATTCGTGATACATAAAATCTTTTTATCGAACATTTGTTTTAATTAGTCGTTCTAATTCCAAATAAAAATGAGCACTATAAAACCATCCGAAAATGATTTCACAGCATCTCAATTAACAAATTGGGAAGCAGATAAAAATGTAGAAAATCACCAAAAACTCACCCAAATTGAACTTCTTGAACTGCTGAAGGCGGCTAAAATTAAAAATCTGGAACTGGAAATTGAAATTGATAAATTACGTTACATCCAGCAGACATCAGAAAAATCACAAATTGAATTTTCAAACTTATTTGATTTCGCCCCGAATGGATATTTTATATTGGATAATAAAGGAGATATCCTCAATGTAAATATCGAAGGAAGTAAACAACTTGGAATTGATAAAAAACAATTGATCGGGAACCCTCTTTCCATATTTATCAATTCAAAACAACAACAAGATGAATTTTATTTACATAGAAAACGTCTCATCGAAAAAAACACATTACAACGTTGCGATGTTGAATTAAAAAGAAAGGATGGTTCGGTATTTAGTGCAAGGATGGAATGTAGTATGATCAGGGATGATTCAGGAAATTTCAAACATTTCAACTGTTTGTTATTTGACATTTCAGATAAAATTGAACAATCAAAAAAAATGGAAATTGCATTAGGAAAAGAAAAAGAATTAAATGAATTAAAATCCAGATTTATTTCAATGGCTTCACATGAGTTCCGGACACCATTGGCATCCATCCTTTCTTCCATTTATTTATTAGAAAAATACAATGAACTTGAATCGGGTGAAAAAAGATTGAATCATATTAACAAGATCAAAAACTCAGTACAAGGGTTAAATGAAATATTGATTGATTTCCTTTCCTTGAGTCAGATTGAAAAAGGAATGATCAAAAATAATCCGGAAACATTTAATTTATTGAGATTTATAGAGGATGTTATTGAAGAAACAAAAACCTCGGCCCCTAATCACTCTTTTGAATTTATTCACAAAGGAGAAAAGCAAGATGTATTTTTGGATAAAAAATTATTAAAGATTTGTGTCACAAATCTGCTGGGAAATGCTATCAAATATTCACCGTTAAGTAAAACTATAAAAATTAAGGCAGAAAGCAAAAGTGAAGAAAATAATTTTTATATCGCAATAAAGGATGAAGGAATTGGAATACCTGAAAATGATAAGCCACATATTTTTCAACAATTTTTCAGAGCGAAAAATGCTGATACATTTCAAGGAACAGGTCTTGGTTTGAATATTATAAAAAAACTAATTACAATGATGGATGGAGAAATCAGCTTTACAAGCCAGATAAACAAAGGCTCTGTATTTTACTTAAAATTCTGGGACTGTTGATTTTTTTTCTACTTATACCATTTATAAATATATTTTAGTCCAACAAATTTCCACGCACAATCGACAAACTCTGACAGACAGCACACATTAGACTACTTTACAAATTCAATTGGTATTAAATATACTTTCCGGATAAGAACATTATGGGATCCATTTAATTGTAGCTTTTCCTTTTTTATCAAAATAAATAGCCTTTCCTTTTTTATTCCCTAATTCAATTCTATCAATAGCAGAGATCAAAAAATCATGCAGACTTCCATCTTTCTCATATATTATCCAATAGGAATGAATTTCTTTTAATATTGTGTTTTTCTTTATTGTTCCATCCTTTTCCACAATTCGTAAATTACCAAGGCTAAGTATATCAATCGAATCACCGGTACTTTCATCGAATATTTTTCTTATCACTGTATCTTTCTGATTCAGATAATTGGAATTTGATAAAAAAGAATATTTTTTATCAGGATAAAAAATAGTAAATGACAAAACTGTTCCCAGAAATAAAATCAGAAATAAGTATATTTTCATGGTATCGGAAAAATCCCGAATCATTCTATTTTAGGTTTCTTACTTACATTAAAACCGAATGAAAATCCTGCGATCCAACCATCTTTTCGAGGAGATACATACAGGTTAACAGGAATATTTAAATATCCCGACCTAAAGGTACGTCCAACAGCAATGATCAATCCGGCAGAAGGCTCAAGGCTTCCCCGTGTATCAAGACGGCTGACAATTGGGTATGGATTGGGCTGATACATCCCTAAGCTATCTTTTGGTCCGGATGTCATCCAATCAGTTTCCAGGTGCCAGGCACCTGTATTTCCATTCCCTCCCAGCAAACCTTGTGTATCATAAAATCCATCCGCTTTTTTTATTAATCTGATGGTAGGTCCGAAAGCAAATTCCCAACCTGATTTCCCCCATCTGAATCCATTCAAAAAAGAAATGGATGGAATAAACCGGCCACTTTCCAAGCCTCCAATCAAACCAACAAATTCAATCAATGCCTGAAAGTCTCCGGCTGCCAGATAACGAACTTCTTGTTGATAACCAACCTGAAATGTTACCGGATACATTTCAAAACCTCCTTCACTTTTGGGTGCCTGTAGCCGGTCTCCGGCATCTCCAGTAGTAAAAGAGGCACCCATTCGCGGACCATTTAAACGCAAGGTTGTTTTTGGACTTGCAACAGGTACTTCATAATTTATTAATTGATTTGTTAATGCCTGATTGGGAGGGAGGTTAAATAATTTTTTTACAGAAACTTCTATCATTCTTTGTAATTCGGGCTGTAAGTTCAAATATTCTGTCGCATCACTTTTTTCAATCGTTTCGGTTTTTACATCGATCAATCGCAGCGTAATAATTATTTTTTCGCCAAACCGTTCGATGTCACCCGTAAGCATTTTATCTGCATTAAGTAATTTACCCGCATTAACAAGGCATGATTTACTAAAACAACTATCCATCTTAAAATGCGATTTTTTAAAAATATCATTCATTTCATATTTATCAATTACATTATATACCGCTGTTTTATCAACCTCCAATCGGGTAATATAACCAACCGATTGCGCATCATATATAATTCCTTTTGAATCAATATTCATTATGCCGATGCTTACTTTAGATTTGTCCTGTGCAATGCAAAATGAAGTATAATAAATCAATAACAAGGAGGTGATAAATACTTTTTTTGAAGTTTTCATGAAGAGTAATTTTTAAGTAAAATAACGTTGTATTTCAAAAGAACTAAATGATGCCTATCAAAAGAATTATTGATAAAAATTATTAGGCTTTATATAAGTTAAAATGGTATAAAATATTATTTTTTTTATTAAAAAAGAACAAACGGAACGCCATTGGGAGTCATGAAGCAATCTTCCATCTTTTATTATTTAAGATTGCTTCGACTGAAAAAGTTTCTATTATGCCCCAGGTATGCATTCAATTATTTTTAATAAATTAAATGTATAATTCTATTAATCATAATAAAAAAGCATCCTGTTTTCAACAGGATGCTCCTTTTAATAAATCAATTATTATTTAATAATTTTTAATTTTTTTGTTACAATTGTATTCTCAGTATAGATCTGCACAAAATATGCACCTTGTTCAAATGCAGATATATTTATCTCAAACTTTGAATTTTGAGGCTCTGCTTCAAATACATTCTGGCCGAGTACATTCATCACTTTTAGCTTTTGAATTATTAAGCCATTGTTTTCGATCATCACTTTCTCATTTGCAGGATTTGGGAAGATCAAAATTTTCTCGCTCAGATTACTGAAATTATCAATACCTAATGAACTGTTTACTGTAAACACATTGGAAACTGAACAACCATTTCCATCTGTTGTAGTGATCGTATATGTTCCTGCAGCCAGATTTGATAAATCGGCTGTTGTTGCAGAATTTGACCAGGTATAACTGTAAGGCGGAGTACCACCACCAACAGTAATATCAAGAGCTCCATCTGTTGCAGTTGGTGAAGTTGCAGGAGTAATCACTCCATTAACACTTAGCGGAAGCGATGGTTCAGCAATAGTATATGAACTTGTTTTTGCACAACCATTTGCATCTATTACTATTACAGAATAAACACCTGCATAAAGATTGAAAACATCTTCTGTTACATTTCCTGAAGACCATTCATAACTATATCCTGAAACGCCACCTGTTACAGAAAGATCTATCACGCCATTGTTTCCACCATGACATGCAACTTCTGACACGTTTGAATTAATAGTTATTGCTGCAGGTTCAATAATTGTTACCGTTTTTGTTTTTACACAGTTGTTTGCATCTTTAACGTAAACTGTATATGCTCCCCCGTTTAGACCGATAAATACATTTGAGGTTTGGTAGGTAGATCCATCAATACTATATTGATATGCTCCTGTTCCTCCATCTGCAATGATAGAAAATTCACCATCATTTGCTCCGGAACAACTTACATGCAACACTCCTGCAAATACATTTAATGCCAGAGGTTCAGTTACTGCAAAAACCTTACTTCCCATGCAACTAGCTGCATCACGAACAATAACAGTATATATTCCTGCATTTAAATTAGTGAAATTTGGACTGGATTGGAATGTAAATCCACCATTTATACTGTACGCCATTGTTCCTGTACCACCGGCAGCAGAAATAGTTGCGGCTCCTCCGGCACTTCCATTACATTGAACATTACTTACTGCCGTGTTTATTGCAAATGCGTTAGGTTCTGTTAAAGTAATAACTTCTGTTCCTGCGCAACCATTTGCATCCCTAACGGTAACAGTATATGTTCCGGCATATAAACCGTTAAATGAGCTGGAAGTTGACCAGTTTTCGCCATTAAGACTATATTCCAATGTTCCTGTTCCGCCAGTTACTGCATTGATTGTAATTGAACCATCATTTATACCGTTACATGCAACATTTGTATGACTGGTGCTTGTTAAAACCGGTCCATTGGAATCATTGATAGTTGCTGAAGCAATACTTTGACATCCTGTTCCGTCCATTAGATAGATGTAATATGTTCCTGCCGATTTTCCGGTAAATGAACCGGTAGAATTATATGTTTGTCCATCTAGACTGTACTGATAACCAGCTCCTGAACCGCCTGAAGCGGAAACAAGTATCGTTCCATTGCTATTTCCACAGGTAGCATTTCCTGTAACAGAAGTTACTGCAATGACGGCAGGCTGATTTAACGTTACAAATGTTACATATGGGCAAGCAAAAGCATCTTCTATAGTAATTTTATATGTTCCTGCTTCAAGATTGTTAAATATTCCGGTAGGTTGAAATTCAAAATCATTGATACTATATTTATACTTACCTGAACCTCCGGTTGCGACAACAGCAATACTTCCATCGTTAGAAAGATTACATGTCTCGTTCATTGTTGTTACCGTTGCCGATACGGCTGTAGGTTGAGTCACATCAATAGTTGTAGTATCAGTACAGGAAGCAGCATCTTTTGCGTAAACAATATAGGTTCCGGCTAATAAACCATCAAAATGCGGATCAGACTGATAGTTGATACCATTAAGACTATACGTAAATGTTCCAATGCCACCAGTTACCGAAGCAACATCTATTACACCATTTTTTCCTCCATTACAGTTAACAGCACTTGATGTTGCTACAAGCTCAATCATAGGAGGCTGAGAAATTGTTAAACGTCTTCCATTTTTACAACCTGCAGCATCTTTAACCAAAAGAGAATAATTTCCGGCCATCAAAGCAGGAAAAGTTCCACTTGTTTGATAAATTTGTCCTCCGTTGACACTGTATTGTAATGTACCTGAACCACCGGTTGCAAGAAGAACCACACTTCCGTCATTGGTACCATTACAGCTAACATTAGTTGTGCTTAAAACACTAAGAACAGGAGCTCCCTGATCGTTTACATTAAGCGGGGTAAAATTTGTACACGAATTAATATCTTTAATAGTCACAACATGTGACCCGGAAGTTACATTAGAAAAAGCACCACTACTTTGAAAGGATCCTGAATTCAATTGATATTGTAAGGCACCGGTTCCACCGGTAGCAACAACCAGAATTGAACCATCATTATTTCCGCAACTTGAATTAGTTGATGATGACGTTAAAAAAAGAATTGCAGGCGGTTCTGAAATTGTAAAAGGGGTAGTTTTAGTGCATCCTAATGCATCTTTTATATGTAATGTATAATTATCAATTGGTAAACTGCTCATTACAGGATTCGATTGAAAATTGAAATCGTCCAGGCTGTATAAAAAAGGTGGTGCACCACCAGTTCCAACAGCTATTATACTTCCATCATTTCCACCATTACAAGTTACATTTACAATTGATGATGCGCTAACTCCAAGTCCAACAGAAATATTCATTGTATGTACATCAGTACAAGCGCTATTCCATCCATCCAATGTTGCTGTTAAACTCACAGTATAAACTCCCGGTGTTGAATAAGAGTGTGAAGGATTTTGCAAATAAGACACAGGAGAACCATCACCAAAATTCCAGGTATAATAATTATTTGTACCGGAGTAATTCGCCATTCCAATTGTATTAAACATACTATCTTTATTCATTAAGGTACTATTCGTAAATGCAACAGCTGCAGAAGGAATAACACATTTAGAACTGGCATTAAAATTAGAAGTAATAAAATTAGTCAGTTGCGGTACAAGATAAAAATCACCTTCCTTCGCAAAAGTATCCATTGCACTCGTCCAGTTAAATCCTGTAGAAGTTCCGGCAAGAGAAGGTAAGTCTTCTAAACGTCCTTCTCCATCACCTGTATATTTTAATTGGAAAGAATCACCAAATGGAAAAGATGTACTTCGAAGTTCAATCACCACCGCAAAATTACTTGTAACTGAAACTCCGCCATCACCAAAAGTTGCCGTAATGAAACCGGCTAAATTATCCTTGGTCATAAAGGGCTTATCTACTGAACGTAAAGCAGATGTTGGTCTGCCATTCACGTCAACATTATAGATAGAAATACGTAACACAACGCCTCCTTTTGCTCCCGGATATTGACCATAAACTCTGACTTGGCCGACTTTGCCAGGCCCGCTATAATGATAAGTTTGAGCAGCAAATTCCTCATACCCTTTTATTAATGTATAATATCCTGTTACTCCTTGATTTTTTGAGTTGACGTAACCATTCAAGTCTATGCAACTGGTTTGCGCCTTTAATCCCAAAAGGCTTAAAAAGAAAGCCATAGCGATAAGTGTATTTTTAATTTTCATGATTTTGTTTTTTATATGAATATTTATTTAAAATTTATTGGACAAAACTATTGCAGAAATAAAATTGAATGAATGAACTTAATCATTGAAGGGTTTGATTCTAATCAAAATATTTTTTTGACTTAAAAAATTATACCAATCCTTTCGAAATTGGAATGACCACGTTCAATAAAAAAGCCTGATGAAATGAATCATCAGGCTTCCAATTTTCCAAATCAATATTTTAATAGGCAAATACTTCCGTATCAATTATCAATTTATTTTCCACTGAACTAACACCGGGTGCAGCCCATGCAGCATTTTCAGCATCTTTTTTCTCAGCCCAGGAACGTACTTTTCCTGTTAAAATAATTTTATTCCCAATTGATTCGATATTTATTTTTTCAGAATCAATAGTAGCACTTCGGTGAAATGCAAAATTAATTTTTTGTTTAATTTCTTTCGAGCTCAATTTTGGTGTGACTTTAATCAGATTGGTAATTCCCACAACACCGGAAAGATTTTCAACCATGGTGCGGGCAGCAATACGTTGAAAGTCCCATTCTACGTCACCTTCAAGTGTAACCCAACCATCTTCTACCTTTACTTTGATTTTATTTTCCTGCATTGCACTGTGCCATTTAAGGGCATTTATAACAGTTTGAGCAATTTCAGTGTCATTCTTTTTTCCAAAAGTAGTAAGCTTCACTTCAATATCTTCAGCCACAGCTTTAACACCTGCAACTCTTTTTGCGGCTCTTTCAGCAGCAACTTTTTTTGCATAAGTATCCACAGTTCCTGAAAGAGTAACAATTTCATTTTTAACTGCTACACCAATTTCAGTAGCAGTAAGGATTGGCTCATATTTAAGCTCATCCATCACATCTTTTTGAATTTCTAAATCTGTTTTCATAAGTATATTTTTAGGATTAATAATTTTTTTACAAAGGAAAACACATACTTCTCTGCCTGATATGATATTAATCAAAAACTATTTTGATGCTAATCATTACTATAAAATAAAAAATAAAATATTTTTGGCTAACCTAAAATCTAAAACAATGAACTTCAATAAACACGCGCAAAAAGGAAATGATTTCTTAAAGGAATTAGCAACAGAACTTGGTGATTCGTCAGATATAAATAAAGCTGGAAGAATACTCAGAGCCGTATTTCATGCATTAAGAATGCAAATTCCTCCGGAAGAAAGTTTTCAGTTGATATCACAATTACCAATGATGCTAAAAGCTATTTATGTTGACGGCTGGATTCCACAAAAACAAAAAAGTACTACCAGAAAAAAAGATCATTTCATTGAAGAGGTAATGAGAGATGATTGGTTTGCTTTAAGAAACGACTTTTTGCAAATGGAGGATGGAATGAAAGTTACTAAAGCGGTTTTCAAAGTATTAAAAAAACATGTGTCGGAAGGAGAGTTCAAAGACATTGAGGCCACGTTACCGAAAGAATTAAAAGACCTTCTTAAAACCAGGTTGGAATATAAAAAAATAAAAGTAAATATGACAACCTAAATTTCCATCATGCATAAACAGGGAATAAATGAAAGCGCCAAAAGAATGAAAAATGAAAAGTGAAAAAAATCTAATATTAACAGCTTTAGATTTCTCAAAATGTTCAGACAATGCGCTGAATTATGCTTTAAAAAGTTATAACGATTACAATGCAAAAATTATTTTTCTGCATGCGATTCAAAGTGGTTATATAGAAACGAATATCGAAAAACTTGTGGATAAAGATCCAAAAATTACCAAACACAACATAGAAAATAAACTGCAAACGATCATTTCGAAGAAAATAAAAAAATATAAATCGAAATGTGATTATGAAATAATTACAGAATTTTCACTTCCATTAGATCTGATATTAAAAACGCTCCATAAAGTAAAACCTTTTTTTATCCTATTGGGTTCAAAAAAAACAATCAGTTTTGTTCAAAATTTTTTTAAGAATGATACGATCAAAATAATTGAACAGGCAAAATGTCCTGTAATAGTAATTCCGGAAGGAGTCCACTATAAAAAGATTCAAAGAATAACATTTGCAACCAATTATAATGGCAGTGATATTATCTCCATCCAGAATTTAGCTGAACAAGCGAATCGTTTTAAGGTTGAACTACTTGTTTTACATATATCTGATGGTGAACTAACCATCGATTTCGAACTGGCTATGCTTAATGACTTTAAGAATAAGGTTAGTAAAGTAACATCCTACAAAAATATCGCTTACAAACTAATTGAAGGAAGTGATTTTGACGATATCATTAAACAAGAGTTAATTCCGAAAAAAACCGATCTCTTTGCATTATCAGCCAGTCTTCATCATACCTGGTTCTCCAATCTGATTGAAAACAGGATAACGAAAATACTCCAGCAAAGCAAAGTCCCTGTAATGGCTTATCACTATAAGGGAGAAAAAGATAATTTATATTTAACTAAATTAAAAGATGAAAGAACATTACAATATTCTATTAGCAACTGATTATTCGGAAGCGGTGATGAATGCAGAGCGTTATGCTGTTCAATTCGCATTAAATACAGCAGCCAATTTAACCTTGTTAAATGTATATGATGAACCTTTTGTTTCCTTATTCGGGGAAACAGATGTTGCAGGTCAATTATTAAAATATAAAAAGAACCAGTTAAAAAAATTAAAAACCCATCGCGATGAACTTTTTAAAACATTGAAAATAAAAAAGCAAGATCTAAATTGTGATTGTATCGTAAAGAGTGGTATTGCAGGAACACAAATATTATCTGAAGCAAAAAAAATATATTATGATTTTATTATTGTAGGAACACATGGTGCAAGTGGGTTCCGGGAAACTTTTTTTGGAACACATGCCTGGTCTGTAATTAAAAATGCCCAAATACCTGTTCTTGCCATTCCGCAAGATGCACTCTTTAAAGGAATAAAAAAAATGGTGTTTGCCACAGAATTCCGCGAAGGCGAAATCCCTATTATACAATTCTTATCACACCTTTCAAAACAATACAATGCCGAATTAACTATTCTCAATGTAATAAATTACTCTGTTTCTAAAAGTTTTGAAAAGCAATTAACCAATGAATTTTTGAATGAAGTAAAAAGCCAAACCAATAATAGTGCATTATCAATTCAAATAATAAAAAACGAAAATCTTACAGAGGGATTAAATAATTATTGCATCAGCAACCAGGTTGATTGGTTGATTATGTCGCCTGAAAAGAAATTTCTTTTTGAAAAAATATTCAAGCCCGGATCCAGCTCAGTGAAAAAAATGACCTTTCAAACTCAAATCCCGCTTTTCATTGTTCCTGATTTTTACAATCCAAAGTTTGCTAAATTTCTGGATATTATAGATGTTAACACCTATATGAGTGAGGAGTTTTAAACAAAATATTTTAAAACCGAAAATTAAATTTTTTATGTTTTAACAGAATTTATTTTTTTTGTAAAAAGGCCAGGCAACTTTTTTTTCGCACTCTTTAACACAATAAATTCATCCATCATACTTACATTTATTATACCCACTAATAAATCATTTTCAATTACCGGAAAAATAGCATTTTCAGAAAAATATTGTTCCGAATAAATTTTATCCATAGGAGTATCAGAGCTTAAAAACCTGACTTTATCATTCATATATGATCTGACAGTTGAATCAACTCCTCCTGTATTTAATGCTTTTAAAATTTGTTTTTTATTAATTGTACCGATTACCGTATTATTTTCAAGAATAAGAAAATGATCGGCATTTTTTTCAAGTACAGATTTCATTGCATCAGAAATTGTATCATTCGGACTCAGGGAATTGACGTCCTTTGACATAATATCCCGCACTGCATAATTGCTCAAAATATATTTTGCTCTGACCGCATCATTTTCTGTTTGTGCAAACAGGAAAATAAAAATGCTAATAACAGTGAGTATGGGATTATAGAAAATTCCAACAATAAAAAACAGTGTCGCCATAACCTGCCCGGTCTTAACGGCAACATTGGTAGCAGTCAAACGATCCATAAAAAAAGACAAGCCGGCTCTGAAAATCCGCCCTCCATCCATTGGGAATGCGGGTAGCAAATTAAAAAGAGCCAAGCCAATATTAACAATGTACAAAGTGAATAAAAAATTTTCCCCCGTTACAAACATCGTTGTAAATAAACTTGGCACATCAGAAAACCAGTGCATCAAAGGATATATAATAGCAGCAATTAAAAGATTTATCACAGGACCTGCAATTGAAACCAATAGCTCTTCTTTGGGCTTTTCCGGAAGTTCATCCATACGTGCCATTCCACCGATTGGTAAAAGTGTAATATCCTTTGTTTTATAGTGAAAATATTGAGCTACAAGAGCATGCCCGATTTCATGCAGGATAATACAGGCAAATACAGATAATATAAATAAAACCGAAATTAATACCTGTTTAATATCTTTACTCATAGAATAATTCATGAAGGAAATCCAGCCAATTAGTAGTAAAAATGTCCAATGGATAAAAATCTTGATTCCAGATAGTTTTCCAATATATAAAGACCATTTCATGCTTTTAGTTGATTTATTGATAAAGTTTTGGCCAATCTGGGATCAAAAGAAAGTTTAAATTCACATCCGAATTTATCCGGATCATCCACTTATTTAATAGAAATATCAGAGCCCACAACATTCCCCTCTGTTCGATTACTCATCTTTTTAACCCGTTTATCAAATTTGTGTTGATGCTCTTCAATGATATCGTCTAAATTGCCATAATTACTTTGAGGTTCAGCTTCATCGCTATTTTGGTAATCAGATATTGGTTCTGATGAAAAAAGCGGATCAATACCTACCTCTTTAAAGTAAGTTTTGTTTTTTATAATTTCAATTTTGGCAAGTTTATTTTTTAATTTTTTGATTATAGCTTTTTCTTTTTTGTTTTTTCCTCTATACGAAGAAGCTATTTCCTCCACTACATGAATACTAACTTTTTTCATTCGTTCATCAAATGCTGTGTGGTGTTCAGTTACAAAATCAATAAATGAATTAAACGCTGATTCTGAATCTAAAATCTGATTGTCAGTAATATCAAATTCCATTTCAGAATAATAAGCTGCATCAGTACCA
This sequence comes from Bacteroidetes bacterium RIFCSPLOWO2_12_FULL_35_15, assembly GCA_001769385.1. Lineage (GTDB taxonomy): Bacteria > Bacteroidota > Bacteroidia > 2-12-FULL-35-15 > 2-12-FULL-35-15 > 2-12-FULL-35-15. Next base: position 50,221 of record MEPB01000056.1, read on the forward strand.
AACTCATCCGTATGTTTTTCAAAAGGAACAAGTTCATTTCTGACAATTTTTTGTAATTCTGTTTTTTCCTGTTGAGTAATCACTTTATCAACATCTGCAACCGCATATAGCAATTTGCCGAGCTCTGAGTAAAATTCTTTGTAAAGCATAATTATATATATTAAAATTTATATTATTTTGGATGAAATGGTTCTTAACATCCGATCAAAAAATATTTCGCATCTAAGCTATTTAAAGAAAAAATAATTGTACTTGATAAAAATCATACTTCAAAATGATATGTGTCAAAAAAAGATACAAAACTACTAATGCTTAACCCGAACAGATTCTAACAATATAAATTGAGAACAGAAGGTCATTAATGATTAAAATATAGTAAACAAATTTTTTATGAAATGACATTGAATGAAATTTTTGCTTTTGAGGATTTAAATTTTTCTATCTCTGTCCATGGTTTTGTATTTAAAATATTATCTTTTGTGCACCACGCTCTTCGGGCAATATCGACTCCAAGTTTCATATAATTAAAATCTTTCAAAGAATGACTATCTGTATTTATAACAAGCTTAACTCCTGTATCAATAGCAAATTTTGCAAATGCATCATTTAAATCCATCCGATCAGGCTGAGCATTAATTTCTAAAGAAGTTTTTGTGAATTTAGCTGTCTCAACAATTCTTTCAATATCAATTTTATAAGGCTCACGTTTACCTATTAATCTGCCCGTTGGGTGAGCAATACAATTAACATAAGGATTCTCACAGGCGCTAATAATACGATCCGTATTATCGATGTTAAAATTGCTGTGAATTGCTGCTGTTACCCGATCAAGCCGGGCAAGTAGTTCATCTGAAAAATCGAGTTTGCCATCAGCCAGAATATCGACTTCAATTCCTGATCTGACAAATATTTTTCCTAATTTTTTATTTATGAAATCAATTTCTTTTAACTGTTTGAAAAGCTCTTTTTCATCCATTCCATTTGCAATCCTGGATGATTTAGAATGATCGGTAATAACAATATAATCATACTGATAATTTTTCTTTATATGTTGAACAATATCCGCAATGGAACTTAAGCCATCACTGTATAAACTATGCATTTGCATATCGCCGGCAATATCTTTTAGTTGGATAAGCTCAGGTATCTTATTCTTTTTACTTAATTCAATCTCCCCCTTATCTTCTCTCATTTCCGGAGGAATAAACTGAAACCCAAGAGTCGAATATATTTCTTCTTCGGTTTTACTTACAATTCGCTTTTTATTTTCAATTTTAAAAACACCATATTCCGAAATTTTATACCCTTTCTCTTTAGCTATTGTGCGAAGATGAATATTATGTTCCTTAGATCCTGTAAAATATACTAAAGCGGAACCCCATTCATCCTCATTAACTATTCTTAAATCTGCTTGTCTTTCACTTTCATTAAGAATAATGCTTGCTTTAGTATCACCTTTCGCCAAAATTTGTTTTGCCAAAAATGGATCGGTAAAAGTTTTCATAATTTTTTTTCGAAATTTTTCATCACATGAAACCAGAATATCAATATCTCCAATGGTTTCTTTCCTGCGTCTTAAGCTGCCTGCAAGTTCAATATTTTTTACTTCCGGCATTTCCTTTAATCGCAGTAAAATTTTTTCACCGATCTCTAAAGCATCCCAAAGCAAAATCCTATCTTCCACTGTTTTGTGAATTTTTAAGCCTTGTAACATTTTTTTCACTTTCGTTTCACCAAAGCCTTTTAGTTTTGCTATTTCGCCATTTTGTAGTGCCGCAATAACTTTTTCCTTTGTTTTTATATTTAATTCCTCATGAATCCTATTAAGTGATTGTGGACCAAACCCGGTTATTTCCATCATATCCAATAATTCATATGGGACATCTTTTTTTAACCTTTCGAATTTCATGATCCTGCCGCTCGTAATATACTCTTCAATTTTTTCAGCGATGCCTTCTCCGATACCATTTATTTCGTTTAAGGAATGATTTTTAGAATAAAATAAAATATCTTTTGGTAAAGCACTTATAACTTTTGATGCTTTTTGATAAGCTAAAAAACGGAAACGTTCAGCAGCACCTTTGTATTTATAAATAGTGGACATTTCATAAAATATCCGTGCTAGTTTTTTATTTTTTTCAAAACTCATCTTTACTAATTACAAAATATTTTAGTTTTTGCGATCGCAGAATAAACATTAATGACTCTTAAGGCTAACAAAGCTAAAATGAAAAAAAGCAGTGTCTGCTGATTTCTATCAACTTCAAAATTGACTCTCATCATTAAAACTAAAGGTAATCCAACCTAAATTTGTAAGTAATAAAAATAAATTAAGATGAAAAAATTATATGATTTATCAGGACTTTTTTTGGAGTATTTAAAAGATATGTATAGTGCCGAGAAACAACAAATTGAATATCTTCCAAAATTTCTTCCAAAATTAGAAAACAACTATTTAAAGAAATTAGTAGAACAAAATCTGAATGACACTAAAAATCATGAAAAAAGAATCGAAACTATATTTACACTGTTAAAAGACGGTTATCATTTAAGAGAAGATCTGGTAATGGAAGAGTTGCTTGGCAGAATAGACAGTCTTTTAAAATACAGTGATAATTGTGAAATTTTAGACGCCAGTTTTATTTCCTCCATGCAAAACATTGTTCATTACGAAATTGCTACTTATGGGACTCTAAGATCACTTGCCGCTACATTAAACTATAAAACAGACATTATTGATTTGTTAAAAAAATCATTGGAAGAAGAAAAATGGTTCGATATTGAATTAACAAAGCTGGCAAGGGAAAATATAAATTTAAAAGCTAAAGGTTTTTTTCTGGAAACATAATATCTTCTTATCCCGCCAATTACTTGAAATTATTAGAATTTTTCAATCATTTTTAATTTTTAATAATACATTTTATTGATAGTAAAAGATGATTGATATATCTTGAAAAAGATCACTAAATTAATTGATTAATATCATTACTGAAATTTAGTGATCAGCATACATTTGACTCACAAATATTATTTAATTTATTAACAATTAAAAAAATAAAACTATGACACTAGCATTAAGAAAAAACAGAAGTATGATTCCATCAGTTATGAGTGACTTATTGGATACAGGTAGATTTTTTACTCCGGATGTATTTGATCTTGACACAGATCTATTGAATCTGACGAGTGGTTCAGTTCCATCCGTAAACATTATTGAAAACCCAAGTGATTTTAAAGTGGAACTTGCAGCACCGGGGATGGATAGAAAAGATTTCAAAATTGAAATTGACAATAACAGCTTAACAATAAGTGGTGAGAAAAAAGAGGAGAGAAAAGAAGATAAAGAAAATTATAGAAGAAGAGAATTTAGCTATAATGCTTTCAATCGTTCTTTTGATTTGCCGGAAAATGTGATTGCCGACAAAATTGACGCAAAATATGAAAATGGTATTTTACATTTGTCCCTTCCTAAAAAAGAAGTGACCGTACTTAAACCAAAAAAAGAAATAAAAATTGCATAAATTAGCTTGCTACTTCGTAAAAAATCCCTTTCCAGATCGAGAGGGATTTTTTTTTAAATAACTTTAAACTGATATACTCTATTTCTTTTTAATAAATAGACTTTATATAAGGTATAAAACAGTATTTTTTCTAAAAAAAGGTTCATCCAGAACGTCATTGGGAAGCAATCTCACACCTATCATTGTTTGAGATTGCTTCGACTGAAAAAGTCTCGCAATGACGTTCCAAATAGGCATTCAATTATTTTAATAAATTAAATGTATAAAGTTTAGAGCCTGTTTAAATTTAATTTTTAATAATTTATAGCACTCCTAAATGGGTTTTTGATGTTCTTTTTTTGTCTTTACTATCAATATATAGCTCCTAACGGAGCAAAAATAGTCCCGAGGTACCAGAAATTGGTAGAAAATCAGATTCGTATTACGTTATAGTCCCGTATGGGACGACATATAATATATTTTGAAACAAATTTAAACAGGCTCTTAATAATTCAAAATAAATATATAAGTTCATTTTGACAAATATCAAACATGTATTTGATTCTAATCATTTATTAGAAATAGCTCATCTCAATATATTTGAGGAAAATATTTACTCTTTAAAAAGTAAAAACAAATACTCATTAACTCTAACATATATTTTTAAAACCATTTCCAATGACTGAAAAAAAAGAAATATTATTTGTTACTCCTTTTACTCCGCGGGGCGGGAAAGTGGCTCAATATAGTCAGGAGTTAATTCAAACGATGAGAGAAACTTTTGAGGATTCGTTTTCGATAAATGTTTGTGCTCTTGAAAGTGGTAAAATAAGTTATAATTATTCTGATCTGGTAAAATGCAAAATGCAAACCGGAGAACACAAACAGTATGTACTTACAGCGGAAGACATCAATAAGAACGACCGGATCAATTTAGTTTGTATTCAACATGATTTCAATCTGTTTGGTGGGGAGTATGGTGAAAATATTCTTTATTTTCTATACACCTTAACAAAACCAATTATTATAACTTTTCATACCGTGTTAGAAAGACCAAAGGTGATTTGCAAGCAACTTGTTAAAGGAATCGCAACCGTTTCAGAAAAAATAATAGTAATGAATAAATATGATGCAGAAATATTAAAACGAGAATATGAGATACCATCCGAAAAGATTGCTGTAATACCATTTACAGATCGCTTAGACATCTTTTCAGATAGCAAATCCAACTTAACTTTTTATCAAAACAACCATTTTAATGAAATGCAAAATTCTGCAATTGCATATGCTAATATGTTTAAAAAAACGTTAAAAGATAAGTTACCATTAAAATATAATTTGAATGAAATTTCTCTGGCGCATATCAAAAGAATAACCAACAATGCTGGTATATTAAGACATTCGAACTGGTCGCAACCGGATATTAATTCGGGCTATTCTATTGATGATAATGCCCATGCACTTATTGCATTAACACTTCATTTTGAACTAACAAAAGAAAAAAGTGATCTTACACTTATCAAGATCTATTTAAAATTCATCGAATCCAACCAACGGTCAAATGGAAGCTTTATAACTAATTTAGATAAATTTGGAAATTCAGTTCCTGATGATTCAGGTGAAGATTATCAAGTATCCACTGCAAGAACAATATGGGCTTTGGGGGAATTTATTTCAAGAGGTAATTCATTTAGTTCCGACCTGATAAAAACTGCCGAAAGAGTTATGGAAAAAACGTTTTCCTATATCGAAGATTTTGATTCTCCAAAAGCAATTGCGTTTTCAATAAAAGGTTTATATCATTACAATCTGACCAGGAAAAGTCCGGAAATAAAACAAATCATTGTTTCACTTGCAAATCATTTGATTTCAAAATATCATAAACTAGACAATGTTGATTTTGAATGGTTTGAAGATTCTCTTTCATTTGAAAATTGCGTCCTCCCTGAATCGCTATTGTATGCGTACTTAGAGACAGGGAATGAAATATATAAAACAGTTGCAAAAATTTCATTTGACTATTTGTTGTCCATCACAATTGATGAAAATAAAATACAGATCATTTCAAATAAATATTTTTATAAAAATGAAAACAATCAACTTATTTTTCATGAATACCCAATAGATGTTTCCTATACAATTTTAGCACTTGATTTGTTTTATGAGGTATTTAGTGAAGAAGAATATTGGGAAAAACTGGAAATAGCATTTAGTTGGTTCAATGGAAATAATTACTTATTTAAGGTAATGTACAACCATAATACCGGAGGCTGCTATGATGAATTAGGAGAAGAGTCGGTAAACCCGGATGAAAGTGCCGAATCAACAGTTACCTATTTAATTGCACGGTTAATTATAGAAAAATACATTGGTATTCCGGAAGAAAAAGAAGCTGAAGAATTAGAATTTGAACCTGCTATTTCAGAATATTAAAAGAGAAATTTATTAGCAAATGAAATTATTGAAATGGCATTGCTTATTATAATACGTTATGAAAAAAATATTATTATTCTTACTACTGATTATAGTGATTGCATGGGGGTGCAAGATTTCCAATAAAACCTATTCCGACTCCGACCATGAGATCATTTTTTTACATTATAAAACATTTGCCTGGTTGCCTGATCAAGACACATCAGTAAACAGATATCCGAATAAAATTATTTTAAATAGCACAAGAAATTATTTCACCTACTGCATGGCTGAAAGAGGCTACAAAGGGGATATTGAGAAACCTGATATTTTTTTAGATATTATAATAACAAAATCTACAAAACAAAAAATTGCTACTATAAAAATGTGCAGCAAAACTTCCTGTAATTATTTTTATCTGAACCCCTATTATTATCCTTATCCCAACCCATATTATTACGATAAGCCCTGCAATTATGATTACGGAACAGATTACAGCTATGTTTCTAAGGGAAAAGAGTATCCTGAAGGTGCAATTACTCTAAATATTATTGATAGAAAAAAAAATAAATTAGTTTGGACCGGGACAACCTGGGGTGACCTATATGATATAAATTATCTTAAAAGCAACCTTCATCCTTCGGTATATCGAATCCTTGAAAAATTTCCGGTAATGGCAAAAAAGGAAAAAAACTAAATTGAAATTAATTACTTACAAAAACGATCTTACTCTTTGCCATTTTTATAAACAGATCAAGTTCGGATCTTTGAATTCTCAGAGATTTTCTCAGATCATCCAGACCTGTCCAAAGAATGAACCATCCTGCAGGTTCAAGAATAACCAGAATGGTATGCATTAAAAAATTTTCGGATTTAAGGAGAGAAATATAACTCGCACCAATCATTAAGACAACACCTGCAAAGACAGATAAAAAACCATTTCTCTTTTGTATCATCAGGAGTTCCCGAAAATCATGATAGTTTTTTTTAAGATGAGTGTGTAATCGTTTGATTATTAGATTTTCATTTACATCGCTCCTGGATTTATCAGGAATCAAAAGGTTTAGATTATTGATCGGAGATTTATTTTCTTTACAAACCTTTTTTAATTCGTAAAGAAAATCATCTGAAATATTTCTTTCTGAATAAGGTCTTGGATCAAAATCTGAAAAAATATCATCATAACTATCCAGCCAGATACTAATATCACGAAAGTTTTGATTTTTTGTATCCTCCTGAAATTTTTTTGCTTCCGCATTCAATTCTGAAATAGTTTCAGCAATGTTATTTTTCATAAAAATAAAATTAAAAACCAAAAGGATAGGTTTCGGGTATTTGCTTTCCATCCGGGGTAATGTGAAGAGGATGCAAGGCTTTTGTTTCATCAATAAAAAGAAATGCATCGTAACGCATTGGTAAAATACTTGGTACATAATTGCCGTATTTTTCTCTTTCCGGGTGATAAACAACACCAATAGCCCTATGACCAATATGAGTCCCTAATTGTTCTATATTTTTTAATTTATCAAGCAGCAATAGTTTATCTTTTCCACCACCGGCCATATGCATAATATGTTCCCAGCTTCCTTCCGATGCAGGAGGAACTTTCATTTTTAACATCGCTTCCCCCCACTCTGTGCTAGCCAAAACCGTACCTTTATAAGATCCAAAGCCAACTAAAACAACTCCATCGTCAGCATGCTCCTCGGTTGTTAATTGTCCAACGTTCACCATTCCTTCATTTACCATATCTGTCGCGCGGGCATCACCAATATTAGTATTGTGTTCCCAAACAATTACTTTTGAATTTTTTCCATGAAAATTCATTAGCCGGTCCAAAGTCTCGACCATGTGTTTGTCCCGGATATTCCATGATTTAGGCCCTCCACGCATCATTGATCGGTAATATTTCTCCGCATTAACAGCGACCAATGCATTTTGTTCTGTACTAAATGCATTTTCAGGATCGGAATCGTAGTGTTTCATTTTAGAACGAATTTCGCTTAAAAGTGATACAACTTCTTTGGTACAAGGTTCCGGTACAATGCAGGATGCTCTTGCATACGATTGTCCTTCATCCTGTCCATATTGATCAAAACAATTCATCGCTTTCAAAGCAGTTGCCATAGCTTCAGGATCCTCCTTTTTCAAATATTTAACTATCGCATTCATTGATTCCCATAAGCTATACACATCAAGGCCATAAAACCCTATCTTTTGATTTAATGGCAATTTTTCATTATAATATTTTAGCCATTCGGTAAACGCAATCATTTCCCAATTGGCCCACATCCAGGTTGGCCAACGATTAAAAGTATCAAGTATCTCTCTTGGATTTTTCCCTGAAACACAATATCCTTTTATATACCGGTTTACTTTATAGCAATCCGGCCAATCACCCTCAACAGCAATAAATGAAAAACCTTTTTCTTCGATAAGTCTCTTGGTGATCTTCATGCGCCAGGTATAATATTCATGGGTACCATGAGAAGCTTCTCCTAGTAATACATATCGCGCATCCCCAATATAATTCATCAATGGATTAAGATCATGTGCATCTTCGAGTGGCGTAGTTAAATTACCCACAATTTTTGCCAGTTCTTTTTCTTCATAAATTATATTTTCTAAATAATTGCGCTGCATGAATTAAAAAGATTTAGTTTTCATTGCAAAATAAATCAATCTGTTTGAAAATATTAATGACGACTATCAACCTTGCTTTTGATGATTATCATTAAATTTAAGAAGGAGGTTGAGATACATTTGTTCTGTATTAATTGAAAATCAGAAATTTTGAGAACAGTTGTTATTTTAAGTGTTTTATTACTTTTTGCAATAATGAATTTATTGCTGTTGAATAAGCCTCAAGTACCCATCGGTCCACATGGTGGTAAAGTAAAAAAAGCAGAAAATTTTAATATTGAAAAAATTCAATCTCCTGAAAATCTATATGCTTTCCTGCTGGATACTAATTACAAACCTATTAGTAATAAAGGTGTTATCGGAGAGGTGCGGTTTTATTATCTGGATGAGACTACATCTGATATTCCATTACTACCTTTTGAAACGGAAGGATTTGTAGTTAAAATGCAAGAAAACCAGTATCATTCCTGCAGAATTACATTTATTATTTCAGGGAAATCTATTTCAGCAAAATTTGAAAATGAAAGTTTAATTGTAAGTAAAAAAATAAATTAAAATGATAGTCAATCAATACAACAAATTGGTAAACATTTCCATAGAGGATGTTAATCTGGAAGGACAACTGACCATACCTGAACATGCCGAATCACTCGTGATTTTTTCGCATGGAAGTGGGAGTAGTCGTTTTAGTCCAAGAAATAATTTTGTAGCTAACATATTACACGAAAATGGCATTGGCACATTTTTGCTGGATCTGCTAACAAAAGAAGAAGATGAAATATATTCTAACAGATTTAATATTGATCTACTTTCTGAAAGGCTGGTAATTGCAACCAAGTACCTTTCAACTATTAAGCAGGCATCTGTACTAGACTTTGGTTATTTCGGGGCAAGTACCGGAGCCGCTTCAGCATTAAAAGCAGCAGCCGAATTACATACGCTCATTCACTCAGTAGTTTCAAGGGGAGGAAGACCCGATCTGGCAATGGATGTGCTTCCCTTGGTAAAATCCCCAACTTTACTGATCGTTGGAGAACTGGATACAACTGTATTAGAACTGAACAAAAAAGCTTTTGATAAACTTCAATGTACTAAAAAATTGAAGGTGATAAAAGGTGCAACTCATTTATTTGAAGAGCCGGGAACCTTGGAAATGGTAGCAAAAATAGCTACTGAGTGGTTTAATAAAACACTCGAACCGGTAAGAATGCAAATCCACTAAATTTGAGAAATTATGTTCGAAAACAGACTAGATGCAGCAAGCAAACTTGCTGAAAAATTAAGCAGATATAAAAACACAGATGCAGTTGTACTAGCTATTCCACGTGGCGGAGTAACAATAGGAAAAAAAATTGCAGATGAACTAAATATTCCGCTTGAAATAATTTTATCAAAAAAAATTGGACACCCAAGAAATCCTGAGTTTGCCATAGGCTCAGTTTCTGAGTTGGGAATGGTTGTTAATGATGACTTAATGAACATTTCAACGGACTATATACAAAATGAAGCTGCACGCCTCCAGCTACAATTAAAAGAAAGGTATAAATTATTTATGGGGGATAGAAAACCAAGCGATCTGAAAAACAAAATTGTTATTCTGGTAGATGATGGTATTGCAACAGGGAACACCATACTTGCCACTATCAATATGATTAAAAAAAAATTTCCAAAAAAATTGGTCGTTGCTGTTCCCGTTGCTCCACCGGATACTGCCCGTAAAATAAATAAAGAAGTGGATGAACTTATTTGCTTACTTACCCCGGGGGATTTTTATGCAGTAGGACAATTTTATGAAGACTTTTCTCAGGTGACCGATGAAGAAGTTATCAAAATGCTGGGAACGGACCTGAAATCTGAAAAAAGGAACCTGGCTTTCTAAATGCTCTCTGCATTCTGTGCAGCACTTTTGTTAATACCGATTACAAATATATTTTGGTCCAACAATTTCCTGCGCACAGTCTTCGACAAACTCTGACGGACTTCACACATTGGACCATTTTATAAATATAGTTAATACAAAGCCTTTGATCAGTTCGTTTTTCGCGATGTTATATCGATAATATTTGCAGGAAAAAACTATCTCAAGAAATGTTCTCGATACGTTTCTTTTGCTACCGCTTCAGAAACACTCGAACTGACCATTGCGCAGCATTTTGAGCATAATGTGTTGAAACGGATATGAAAAAACGAATGCTGGGCAAAATATATTCAGAGCAATTTATATTAACAATTTCATTAAAAGACTTTAGCAAAAAAGACTTGAAGCAAATTTTGCTTCAAGTCTTTTCTTTATTCTTTTGATACTATTTATTCCAACAAAATTAATTTTTCAAATTTCTAAGTTTTTTGAAATTCAAAATTTTAATAATTCCGTTATCAATTTCAATCAATTTATCTTCCTTAAAATCTGTTAAGTTGCGACTAACCGATTCCGGTGAAATGCCTGCTAATGCGGATATATTTTCGCGTGCCACCGGAAAATATTCGTTCTCCCTGTCTTCTGGAAAGTATCTGCTATAAATGAATAGCAAAGCTTCTGCAACTCTTTTTCGAGCAGAATTATACGCTAATTTCAATAAATTTTCCTCGGCTTCAATAAGATTATTGGATATAAGTTTAATGAATTTTAAAGAGATCTCATTATTAGAGAAAAGCAATTGAAAGAAATCATTTTTTGGAATAGGCGACACCTCTGAATCTTCTATTGCTACGGCAGACTCTTTATGATTGGAATGATCAAGTAATGCGTGATAACCAAAAAAGTCTCCTTCTTTATAAATTTCTGTAATGAACTCTTTTCCTAATTCATTTGTTTTAAAAGTTTTTATTTTTCCTTTGACAATAAAATACAGGAAATTCGGAGTATCAATTTCCATATAAATATGTTCCTTTTTTTGAACTTTTTTAATGGTACGATGTTCCGAAAAAATACCAATCTCCTTGTTCGTTTTTACCTCATTAATAAGACCTTCCAGATCTTCAAAATTTTTATTGAATTTTTCTTTCAGTAGTTGATTTTTCTTAATTCTTGCACTCACAACTCTTAACAGGTCATTCCCCGTAAAAGGTTTGGTCAGATAATCATCTGCCCCGAGATCCATTCCTCTTCGAAAGTCTTTTGCTTCAGATTTTGCAGTTATAAAAACAAACGGAACCCCTGCCATATCGGGAGTGTTTTCAATAGCACGTAAAACGCCATAACCATCTAATTCAGGCATCATAATATCACATAGGATCAAATCAAGTTTGTTTTTTCTTGCGATCTCTAAACCTTCTTTACCATCATTTGCAGTAAGAACATTATAATTTGCTAATTCAAGTATTTCTGATGTATTCTCACGAACATCTCTGTTGTCTTCTATAATAAGTATTGTATTGTTCATCAATTGGAAGTATAAATGTTTTAGATTAATTTTTTAAATATTTCGGCCTTCTAACAAATTTAAATCAATTCTACGTAAAATTGATAAAAAATGTTATTTACTATTCGTGAATTGATAATAAAGGAACGTGTGTATGAAAAGCCATTTTCTTAATATTTGTCCGTTGAAACATGTGCGCAAACAAATTATGTTTTTTAGGTATCATTACTAACATGTCCACATTATGTTCGTCCACAAATTCGTTGATTCCCACAACCATATCTTCACTTTCAGGAAAGTAAAGGGAATGGTCAAAATTTTCAAATATATTTTCAATTTTAACACCAGAAACAGCATGGGCGTATTCAGGCTCTTTTTTAGGATCAACAATATTAAATATCATTAATTTGGCATTAAATAACTGAAGGAATGTTTTCAATTTTTTTATTGCAGGCGAATTAGTCACTGATTCATAATCGCATGCAAAAGCAATATTCTCAATTTTTTTATATTTGGCATGCTGCGGAATTATTAATGTCGGGCAATCAATATTTTTTATAACACCGGTTGCATTGCTTCCAATAATTTCTGTAATACGCCCCTCTCCGGTAATTCCCATTACTATCAGATCAATTTTTTTTTCTTTAACAATATCCCGTATTTCGTCTATTACAAAACCCGGCTTAACTATTTTTTCAATTACAACTTGTTTACCATGTTTTACATGTAACTCCTTTTCGTAACTAGTAAGTCTTTTCATACTATTATTCTCTAACTCATCGAGTGAAGGAATTACAATAGGAATGTCACTGGCAACAAGAGGAATATGATAAACATTTAATAAGATTACAGTTGCTTTAGAAAGTTTTGCAATTTCAATGGCATAATCGGCTGCATTATTTGCAGTCTTCGAAAAATCGGTAGGAATTAATATCGTTTTCATAGTCAGTTTTTTATATTTTCTTTCAAAATTTTTCGTTAATGATCAGTTTGAGTAATAAGTGTTTTTTCTCCATAATAAAATATTTTTCACAATTCAGATCCAGCATTTTCAAATCCCAAAAGCACTGTTTCAATGATTGTGACACATTATCAGCAGGGTTATAATTATTTGTCAATTGCTTTATTTGTTTTAACAAAGAAGAAAGTTTATTTATTTCATTCCATATTTTACGGTATATATTTTTTAATTCAGCTGCTTTAAAATCCAACTCTTTCTCTTCCTCCAGACTTAATTTTTGTAAAACCGGAAAAAGAATATATTTTTCCTCTGCAATATGTGCTTCTAACAATTCTTTGAACTCAACAAAATGTTTATTGATCAACTCTAAATTTTTTACAGCTTTTTTGTCAAAGCGCATTGCTGAATTAAGAATTGTTGATATTATAGGTAAATTATATTTAAAATAATCATGATGCTCAGTCATAATTTTATCAATTATCATTGGGGCCGAATCACTCTGAACATCATTTTTTATAATTGTTTCCATCATCATTTACTTTTTTTTCAAAAATACATCCAATTAAATATCCTCATTTTGATTAAAATCAATTCTGATAGTGATCAAAATCACTGGATTAAGAAATCATTGATTCCAACTATAAATCCAGCGTTTAAATACCGGATTTTTACAACAATAAAAGAGTCGCTAAATTTATCTTCATTTTTTTAATTACTGATCTTTGTAACCTTAAATTCTGTCCTTCTGTTTTTCTGATGCTCTTCATCAGTACATTCTACTCCATTTGAGCAACCATTAACATGTTTTGTTTCTCCATAACCTTTCCATTTCATACGATTTGCATCGATTCCTTTTGTTATCATATATTCTACTGCCGCTTTCGCTCGTTTATCGGAAAGGACAAGGTTATATTCATCCGAACCACGTGAATCGCAATGTGAACTTAACTCAATACTGATTTTAGGATTATCTTTTAATATGGTTACTAATTTATCAAGCTCTAATCCGGCATCGGGCCTAATGAACCATTTATCAAAGTCGTAATAAATATTTTCCATCACTATTGGCTTTTCAATCACTAACTTATCAAGCACAAAATTGGCGGTAAAAGTTTCTGATTTCTTTTTCCCTTTTGTGGTGGTGTTTACCGGATTGGACAATGTAAAATAGCCTTCTTTCAATGACCTTGTTTTGTATTCACTATCAGTTGTCAGGTGAAGCGTATATTTCCCGTCTTTTCCTGAGGTCGTTCTATCAATCATATTTGTTTCGGCATTAACATGCTCAATTATGGCATTTTCAATGGGAGTATTATCTGCTTTTAAAGTGACGGTACCGGTAAGAATAAATGTTGGATCATTTTTGATCACATCATACATTTTATCTTCCCCTGTACGATTAGAGCTAACAAAACCTGTTTTATTGTCTTCATTCAGGTTATAGCCAAAGTCATCTTTTGATGAATTTAATGGATAACCTAAATTTTCGGGAGCTAAACATTTGGTTGCACTGCATGTTGTTGCAAAAACATCAAGTCCTCCCAGATTATTATTTGCATCAGATGAAAAATAAATGGTGCCATCTGCAGCAATGCTTGGAAACATTTCGTTACCAATTGTATTAACAGCAGGACCAAGATTTTCTGGTTTTGACCAGGTCGAATTACTATAAATTTTCTCCGCCATAGTTTCACTAGCCGGACCACTTTGTACAAGAGGAGGAATATCTGTTCCACCCATTAATGTTGTCTTGTATATATCTGTTCCGCCTAACCCACCAGGCATATCTGATATAAAATAGAGGCTTTTTTCATCAGCAGACAAGGTTGGGTGTCCGCAGGAATAGTCATCGCTATTAAAAGGTAATTCCTCTAAATTTGTCCATTTCCCATTAACCAATTCAGCTCTGAAAACTTTTAAATTACTTTCATTTTTACTTGTTTTAGCTAATTTATGTTTCGTAAAATAATTGCTACGTGTAAAATATACAACATCACCTGCTTTATTAAAAGTAGCTGCTCCTTCGTGATACTCTCCGTTTATTTCACCTTTTAACACTTGCGGGCTTTCCCAATTTCCATCGCTTCCTTTTTTCGAATAATATAGATCATAATAAGAACGACCTGTCCATCCGCTTTTTTTGGTAGCATTTTTTATTTCTTTGTCCGCTGTAAAAACAATACCATCCCCGTATTTTGTCCCACCAAAAGCAGTTGAAACATCAGGGATATGCACTTCCTTTAGGGTAAATAAAGTAGTATCTTCCTTCAACTTATTTACATTATTACAAGAAACAAGTAACATTTCAGCAGCAAAATCATCATTTTTGACTTTTAAATATTTAGTCAACCAGATTTTTGCCTCATCGTATCTCCCTTGATTCATCAATACTTTTGCGTAGTTAAACATTTCAACATGTTCAGCTTCCGGAAAAGTAACAACTTCAGCGTATAAAATTTCCGCATTTTTATAATCATTACTCAATCGATATGAATTAGCTAATTTTATTTTCACTTCATTCGATGATTTTTTTGTCAGGTACTTTTCATAATTAGTAATTGCACTTTTGTATGCAGCAGCATCATAAGCTCTGTTTCCGTTTAGTAAACATTGCTTAGCGCAAGAGGAGAATCCAATGATTCCAACTATTAGCAGAGATATTATCTTGGTTTTCATAATCGTTATGTTTAAAAGAATCGTGGTGTTTTAACTTTAATCAGATCTTTTCCAAAGTCGTATCCGATCAATATTTCATGTGAACCTGATGAATAATTTCGTATTCGTGAAGTGGTAAAGTCGTATGCATAACCTACCCTGAACCGATAGTTGGTTTGATATTCGATCAATAAAGTTACAGCATCCATTGTCCGGTAAGAAGCACCAAACCAGAACTGATCGTTATAGAGCAGATTTACATTTATATCTGCCTGGAGCGGTGCAGCTGGTGTATATTTTAAAAGCAAGGAAGGTTTTAGTTTTAATAATTTGTTTAATTCAAAAACATAACCACCTGTTAAAAAATAATGTCGTCTGACATCACTCGATTTTTCTACATCTAAACTAAAATCCTTATCAGCATCATAGGCAACAAGTGTTGGAATTGAAAGTCCGGCATACCATTTATCGGCATAATAATAGGTTCCAAAACCAAACTTTGGTAACCATTTTGTGGTAAGATTGGAGCTAAATACTTCATCCTCTTGATCCCAATAAGTAAGCTGGTCATATTTCGAATAATATCTTGAAACACCTGCTTTTATTCCGAAAGCTAATTTCCCTTTTCCCAAAGGAAGGTGATAGGAATAATTTCCAAAAATATCTGTTTGATCGGTAACACCGATATGATCGTTCGAAACGATCAAACCAACACCCATTGTTTGATTTAATAATGGTCCGTCAACCGAGATCATAGAGCTTTGTGGGGCTCCTGTAAAACCAACCCATTGGCTGCGGTGCAGCAAACTGGATGAAAAATATTTATGGCTTCCGGCATAAGCGGGGTTCAGAAACAATCCATTGAACATGTATTGACTAACCATTACATCTTGTTGAGCTTTTGCAATTATGCCTATCAAAATTGCTGCTATCATTAAAAGTATCCTTTTCATATTATTTTGATTTTAGAATATTATTATCTCTTCATTTCAACATATCCTTTTAGAACAATCTTGCCATCATTAATTTCAAGTATCACAAAATACGTCCCCTCCGGTAGTTCATCACCATTAGTATTTGTACCGTTCCACTCATTAAAATATTTTTTCTTTTGATAAACAATATTGCCCCAACGATTATAAATTGTAATTTCATTATCCGGATATGCTTCAACACCATGCACCACAAAGAAGTCATTATTACCATCTGCATTTGGTGTATAACCTGTTGGCATTTCGAGGTCAAGTGGTTGGTCGAGTCGAACAAATCCGCTTGCCGGACATTTGTTACTATCTGTTACAAGTACCGTGTATTCACCGGCAGGTAAACCTTTCGGGTTTGGATCTGTTGAATTGCAGGACCACAAGCAGGAATAAGGTGCAACGCCACCACTAATATTTAGATCTATCGAACCATTGCTTCCCAGGTAGGTAGAGATATTATGCCCATTATCATATACATAAGGAGAAAGAGAAACAACAAGCGAATCAGGTTCCAAAATTTCAATGGTATCTATTCTGCTGCAACCCTGAATATCAGTGATTGTTACATAATACATTCCCGGGGACAAACTATCCACATTTTGAGTGCTTGCACCATTCGACCAGGAGAATGAATATGGTTTTACTCCACCTGAAATACTCAGGTCGATTGAACCGTCATTATAACCGAAACAACTTACATCCTCTTTAGTAATCTCGCTTGACAAAATGTTAGGTTCTGTTAATAGAATATTTGCAGAATCAATACATCCATTCAGATCGGTAAAAATTACCTGGTAACCTCCAACACCCAGATTGGCTATATCCTCTGAAACTGCTCCGATATTCCAGTCATAAGAGTATGGATTTACCCCTCCATAAACAGTCAGATCAATTGAACCGTTTGAAGCACCGTTACATCCCGGATTCACATGGGTATAAGATGATGTTAATGGTTCCGGTTCTGTAATCAGTGTATCCGTTTCCAGCAAACAACCATTGGCATCCACTAAGGTTATGGCATATAATCCTGCACCCAGATTTGAAATATCTTCGGTAATATCCCCATTGTTCCACAGGTAATAATAAGGAAGCACCCCTCCACCAGGAGAAATATTTATATATCCATTTGTTGATTGGTTACAACTTACTCCATATCCATTATAATTTGATGTACTATCAACTATAATAGTCAATTGATTTGGCTGTGTAAGCCCTACCAATAATGTATCCTTGCAATTATTAGCATCCGTCACATATAAGGTATAGCTTCCGGAAGATAAATTAAGGAGATCCTGTGTATTCGCGCCATTCGACCAGGTATATTGATAGATTGGAGAACCACCGCTTATTCCGATATCAATACTTCCATTTGATAAGCCAAAACAACTGATACCATAACCATTATAATTGGAGGTTGAATTTACCTGTGTATTTAAAACATCCGGCTGAGATAATGTAGCTGTAGCATTGGCAGTACAACCATTTTGATCGGTTACCACCACAGAATAAGTACCTGCTCCAATATTTATTAGATCTTCGATTGTTGCACCATTTGTCCAGTTATAATCATATGGGCCAACACCACCATTTATAGTTAAATTAATTAATCCATCGGTTAAACCATTACAGCTTATATTGTAATTACCATACATACTTGTTGCGGCTGCATTTGCTGTTAACACCGGTGGTTGTGATAAAGAAACGGTTGCAGAAGAAGCACAGTTATTTATATCACTAACACTTACCGTGTAGGTACTTGCACCCAAGGAAAATACAGTATCATTTGTTTGAACAGGTACTGTTGACCAGGTATAGCTGAAAGGGGCTGTACCACCGCTAACAATTACATTCGCAATACCATCATTTGCTCCATTACAACTAATGTTCTGACCATTGTAATTAGAAATAACAGTCGCTGATGCACTTATTTGTGTCGGTTGAGTCAAGGTAACTGTTGCTGTTGTTAAGCAACCATTCATATCCGTTACTGTTACCGTGTAAGTGCTTGCCCCTAAATTATTAGCCGTAGCCGTATTTTGAATTGGACTAGTTGACCAGCTGTATGAATAAGGTGGAGTTCCACCAAGTGGTGCAACAGTCGCAGCACCATTATTGGCATTGAAACAACTGATCTGCTGTCCATTATAATTTGATGAAACACTTGCACCGGAAGTTAATGAAGATGGCTGTGTAAGCGTGATGCTTGTTGTTGCAGTACATCCATTCGCATCTGTTACAATTACATTATAGGTTCCTGCTGCCAGTGCAGTAAGGTTTTGAAATGTTGATGTAAACCCACCAGGGCCGGTCCATGCATATGTATAAGCACTTGTACCGCCACTTACAGATAAATTAATTGAACCGTTTGTTGTTCCATTACAAGTTATGTTATATCCACCGGCTACGGTAGGACTAATTGCAATTGCTCCTAAATCAATAGGTTGTGTTAAAGCGGCACCTGTGGTTGCGGTACAGCTATTTGCATCCGTAACAATTACATTATACGTGCCTGCATCCAGTCCCGTAAGGTTTTGAGAAGTTGATACATATCCGCTCGGGCCTGTCCATGAGTAAGAATAAGGAGCAGCACCACCTGTTATAGTTAAATTTATTGCGCCATTCATGGCACCATTACAGGTGATATTATATCCTCCGACAACAGTCGGGCTAAGTGCATTTGCTCCTAAACCACCAGGCTGCGTCAAAGTTATACTTGTAGTAGCTGTACATCCATTTGCATCTGTTACCGTAACATTATACGTACCCGGTCCTAGGTTTGCAGGATTTTGTGAGATCGAATAAAATGTTCCCGGCCCTGTCCATGCATATGAATAAGGAGCTGTTCCACCGCTTACTGTTAAATTAATTGAACCATCCAATGTACCGCTGCAAGTCATATTATAACCACCGGCTACAGTCGGACTCGTTGCTGTTGCAGACAATACAGCAGGTTGTGTTAATGTTATGACTTTTGTGATGGTACATCCGTTGGCATCGGTAATGGTTACAGTATATGTTCCGGCTGAAAGTCCGGTAGGGTTTTGCGATGTTGAAGTAAATCCACCCGGGCCGGTCCATGCATAAGTATAAGAGCTTGTTCCGCCACTCACAGTTAAATTTATTGAACCATTCGTTGCACCATTACAGGTGATATTATATCCACCGGCTACGGTCGGACTCGTAAGTGTTGCATTCAATACAGCCGGTATCACAATTGTTGTTACAACTGATTGACAGCCTCGTCCATCTTTTATAATGATATTATAAGTTGTTCCAACATTCAATGTAAAACTCATTGTTCCTGCTGTTTGCCACGTTGTACCATTATCATACGATACACTATATGGTCCGTTATCACCGCCACTTGCATTAACTGTAACAAGTGTTGTTGTGGTTCCTACAGGGAAACATTTACTAAACGTAACACCTGATATGATCACTAAAGGTTTTACAACAATGGTATCATCCACTATGGAAGAACAGGCCTTATTATCTTTTAAAACAATATAATAGGTAGCACCATTTGGAAGATAGGTATCATAATCGCCTGCCGGTAAAAAGGTTGATCCATTGTCAAAAGAAACCTGGTACGTTCCCGGGTTTCCACCTGAAGGGACCACCGTAACCAGCGTTGTTGCCGCACCAGGTATTGGGCACGCAACAGTATAAGATGCAAGCTCTAACGAATCCGGTTGATCAACAGAGAAAAATACAGGCGAATTATTTAGAGTACATGAATTGGCATCAGTTACAATAACTGAATATCCCCCTGCTTGAATTACATTTAAATCCTGAGTGGTTGCTGAATTGGACCAGGCATAAAAATACGGTGCTGTTCCTCCGGTAACGGTTATATCAATTGCACCATTAGATTCATAAATACAATTAGGATAAGTTACAATAGATGTCAAAGACATAGAAGTTGGTTCAACTATTTGAGCCGAACTAGTTGCAGTACATCCATTTTTATCCGTAATTGTCACAGAATAGGTTCCCGGTCCAAGATTAATAAGATCTTCTGTGGTTGCGCCATTGCTCCAGTTAAATACATATGGGAAGGTTCCTCCTGCTATTACCAGGTCAATTGTTCCGTTATGTGCCCCATTGCAAATTACCGGGTTATACGAATTGCTCACACTCAATAATGGGGCCTCCGTTATTGTAAAATTTTTAAACTGTGCACAATTTATTGCATCTATAATAGTAACACTATAATTACCTGCAGAAAGCCCGGTTGCCACAAAACCTGTCTGACCATTGCTCCATAAAATAGTAAATGGTGGATTTGCATTTGAAACGCTTGCTGTAGCCGAACCTGTGTTCCCTCCATAACAAGCAACATTGGTAGCCATAACATTCAGAGTAAGGTCGGTACATGGAGGTTCATTTACATAGATACTATCAACAATACTACAACCATTTGCATCAGTTATTGTTACGCTATACCCTCCTGCATATAAATTGGTAATAGTTTGTGTTGTACCACCGGTGCTCCACAAATAAGAATAAGGAGAAGTACCACCAAACGGGTTTGCCGTAGCAGTACCATTATTTGCACCAACAATTGTATTGTCAGTTTGAGTCATGGTATTGATCAAATTCTCCGGTTGAGTAATTGAAACATTAGCAGTTTGCGTACAGTTTACTGAATCCAGAACTGTAATGGTATATGCACCCGGAGGTAAATTAAATGCTGTATCATTTGCCTGTGATAAAGGATCGTTCCATATATAGGTATAAGGTAAAGTTCCTCCCGAAGCTATGGCAACCCCCATTCCATTGCTGGCACCATAACACAGTATGTTAGTTGAAGTGGCAGTAACATTAAGTCCTAAGCATGGTGGTTCACTTATAACGATACTTCCTGAAATTATACAGCCATTTGCATCCGTTATTGTTACCGTATAGGCACCATAAACCAGTGAATCAATTGTGGCTGAAGTTTCAGAAGTTGACCAGAGATACGTATATGGAGGCGTTCCTCCTCCCGGAATAACCGTTGCCGAACCATCATTGCCTCCATTCAAAGTTACATCTATGGATGTAAAGCCAATTGTTAATGCAGGTGGTGATACAATATTTATTGTACTTGTTCCCCTACAACCAAGTGAATCTGTAATTGATAGCGTATAATTTCCTTGTCCTACTGTAATTGATGTAGTGTTTGCACCCGTATTCCAGGCATAGGTTAAAGGAGCGGTACCGCCTGTTATTGTTGAAGAAATTAACGTTGTAGATCCATTACCACCGCAATTTATCGGAGGAGCAGATAGATTTACTTTAATACTATCAGAAAAATATATCGTTACCTGATCCGTTTTATTGACACAACTTCCTCCTGAACCTATGGAAGTTAAGGTTAAGGTAACTGAACCTGAAACTATTTCAGCTGACGTTGCTGTATAATTTGTATTTAAAAAAGTGTTTCCGGGATTAAAAATTCCGCTTCCGCCACTCCAAACTCCACCCGTTGCATTTTGAACAGCACCGCTTATTGATACTGTAGGACTCGTTGCACATACTTTTTGATCAGCACCTGCACTTACGATTGGTTCACTTCCTTTAACTACTGCGATAGTTTTCGAAAAAGAAGGGCATGATGCTGAGTTAAATAAAGCATCTTTTATTTCTACCGTATAATTGCCGGCTTGTGTTGCAAAATAAGTACTACCTGTACCAACAATAACATTTGCACTATTTCTCCATATATAAGTATATGGCGGTAAACCTCCACTACCTGTTGCAGTAAGCAAAACGCCACTACCGGGACCTAAGTCACAAAAAGTAGGACTTAGAGGACTAACGGAAACAGATAATGCAGGAAGATTATAAATGCGAACAGTATCACAAACTATAACATTGAAACCACACTCAGATGCCTGAGGAAAACCGCAAACCTGGTATTCGACATAAGGAGGTGAAGAACTCAATGGGGTATAGATAGGACTGGCACAATTGGTACAACTTAAAAGTGAATTATAGGCCCCTTGGGCTCCCGGATAAATAGAGGTCCAATTTGTTTGATTATCAACAACTCCTAATGATGAAAGTTGCGTGGTACAACCAACTCTCACGGTATCATCAAAAGGGAAAAGTGGTTTTGAAATAGAAGTTACAATATAAATATTGGCATTGGAACCCGGTTTACAAAAAGTAATGTGTTGCAAACCACCACCGGTGATACATTTAATAGTACCACCCGGATAATTTCCGGTACAGTTAATCTGATAGAATAAAGAACCCGAAGGATCAGCCCCTACCATATCAATTTGAATACCTGCTGCATCATCATCTAATAAAATATCAAGTGCGATACATTGATCAGGACCTGTAACTCCACAACAATGTCCATTTCTGGAATCATTTGGAGTTGACCAGACACCCGCTGAATTACCCGTAAAATCATGTGCATAATAGGTTACACCGGGATCACAATCAACATTGCTTGTTGGATACTGAGCGAAAGCTATGGAACTTATTCCGAAAAAAAAGCTGACAAAAACTTTTTTTAATTGGGAGAACTTTTTCATAAACGTAGGTTTAAAATATTTACGGGACAAAACTATTTTATTAAACCAATGATCGAAATGACTCAAATCAAAAGGTCATTTGATAATTATCACAAGAAAAATGTTTATTTATTGAAGACTATTTAAATTTTTAAAAATTAGGATAACCGCAATAACAAAGTTATTTCAACCAATCGTCTTTTCTCTGTGTAAACTCCACGAAGGAATTAATTATTTACCTGATCTGTAAAGAGTAAAAAAATCTCCGCTTCTGTCGAAAGGATCATTAAATTTTTTAAAATAATTTTAATTCAGTTGATTCTGAAGTTTTTTATTCATTAATTTTCAAAACCCTAAACTCTGTCCTTCTGTTTTGCTGATGTTGTTCTTCTGTACATTTTATGCCATTTCCGCAAGGATTAAGGAGTTTTGTTTCGCCATAACCTTTTGATGCTAAGCGCTTAGAATTAACGCCTTTTAAGATCAGATAATCAACAACTGATTTTGCACGTTTTTGAGAAAGTGTCATATTGAACTGATCATTCGCACGGGAATCAGTATGAGAACTTACTTCAACATTTATCTTTGGATTTTGATTTAAAAAAGTTACAAATCTATCCAGCTCTTTTGCAGCATTAGGCTTGATATTCCATTTTCCCAGATCGTAATAGATATTTTCCAGCACAAAAGCTTTTTCCATTTCAATTTTATCAAGCATGAAATCAGCAGTAAGTAGTTCGTTTTTCTTTCCCCCTTTAGAAGAAATGGATATGGGTGCAGTTACCGTAAAATAACCCTCTTTAAACGCTCTGACGATGTAATTTTTCTTTGGTTCTAATTTCATTTTATATTTTCCATCTATACCACTTGTCAAAATTTCTTTCTTTTTTGTTTCCTTATTAACTAGTTCAATCGTAGCATCATCGATTAATTCGTTACTCTTTTTTAAAAATATTTTTCCGGAAAGCATAGCTGTTGGAGCATCATCCAACATAAAATCAGCAATAAACATTTCCGTTTTTTTCTTTCCTACAGTAATTATATTAATTGCTGCGGTTTCTGTAATAAAGCCGTCTTTTGAGGAAGTTACCCGGTATTTACTTCCGGGTTGTAACTTAATAATGTAATCTCCGTTGCCGGATGTTTTCACTATCTCCTTTGTTTTTGTTTCAGTATTTAATAGTTCGATTATTGCATCTGCAACAGCAGCATTATTTTCTTTTAAATAAACTCTTCCCTGCAATGTAAAAGATGGTTCCATTTTTTTTACTTCATAAATAGCATCTAAACTATCCCGGTTGGATGAAAGGAAGCCTGATTTTTTATCATCATTAAATGTGATTGCAAAATCATCTTTGGTGGTATTGATAGGATAATTCATGTTTTCAGAAGTTAAACAGGTTGTTCTGCTACATGTAGTTTCAAATACATCAAGACCTCCCATATTATCACGTGAATCGGAAGAAAAATATAAGGTTCCATCAGAATGAACAAAGGGGAACATTTCGTTACCCGGTGTATTCACTTCGGGGCCAAGATTTATTGGTGTGGAATATTGGCTTGAATCAACTGTAATCCTGTAAATATCTGTACCACCCAATCCTCCCGGCATGTCAGAAATAAAATACAATACTCTTCCATCAGCTGATAATGCAGGATGTCCGCATGAATACTCATCGCTGTTGAAAGGCAACATTTCCAAATTCGTCCATTTATCATTAATAAGTTCAGACCTGAAAATTTTTAAATTATTCTCATTCATGCTGCTCTTTTTCAGCTTATGTTTTTTACTGTAGTTGCTACGGGTAAAATAAACCACATTTTGTGTTTTATTAAATGTTGCAGGTCCCTCGTGAAAGGCTCCATTAATTTCTCCTTTTAACGGTTGAGGATTTGCCCAATTTCCACTTGTATCTTTTTTTGAATAGTATAGGTCCAGATAAGATCTTCCGGTCCATCCACTTTCATTTGCAGAATTTTTAATTGTCTTGTCGGCAGAAAAAACAATCCCCTCGCCATATTTTACTTGTCCGAATGCAGAGTTTACTTCCGGCATCTTTGCCTTTACAATTGCATAAGCCAACGTATCCTGTTTAAACTTATCTATCGATTTACAGGAAGATAGCATACATTCGGCTACAAAATCATCTTTTTCAACAGTTAAATATTTCTCAAACCAATTTACTGCATCTTTATATTTCCCAACGCTCATGAGAATTTTACCATAATAGAACATGTTTATTGGTTTGCTTTCTTGAAAAGTAACAACCTCACTATATAATTTTTCTGCAACCGTTAAATTATTAGTCAGTCGGTACGAATTCGCTAATTTAATTTTTACATCATTAGATGATTTTTTACTTAAATACTTTTCATAATAAGTAATTGCATTTTGGTAAGCCATTGCCTCGTAGGTCTTATCACCTTTCCGTACATAATAATTTGAACAGGAAGTGAATATCAGAGTTGCCAAAACTAACGGATAAATAGTATATTTTTTCATGATAAAATATTTTTAATTTTTGTTTTTATTAGCTAATCTTCATAGCCTTTTATCTTTTTCTGTGATTAATTTCTAATTCAATTTATTATTTTTCGATTGAATTTTTTCTATTGCAAACTTCCATATAGCTGTACTTATTTTCAAAGCAATAGATCAAACACATCGTTGATTTACATCATTAGAAAAAATATTTAAAGAAGATTTTCAGGAATATTTAAGGCAAGAAATCTGCACAAAATGCTTGAACAGATAATAAACATTCGTATTGCAGTAGGCATAACGTGTTTCATACCGAATTAAATTCAGAAACAGAATGTTGTGAAAAAGTTCAAAATTATCTACAGCGCAAAATTAAATATTCTCCTGCCTATCCTCATTTTCGACTTTATAAAAAGGAAAGATGCCATATGATCTGTAAACAAAATTATAAACAGGCTTATCAAAAACTTTAACATTATTTTGAGATACATTTTAAAAATACATTTGAACAATTTTTATGAAATATTCCTTAACTAAAAACTGAAAAGACTTAAACAAATAATAGGCAAATTGATCTTAATCAAAATGTCAATTGATTTTTGTCATTTCCAAATTTTTTAGTGGGAACTAATATTGTTGTTTATAAAACAGATATACAATGGAAGCTCATAAAACCTCTTCAGATATAAAATTTATTAAATATTTTAATGAAATTCATCTCAGCGATACCAACATAGTTGGTGGAAAAAATGCTTCGATCGGTGAAATGAATAATTTGCTTTCATCATTAGGCATAAAAGTTCCTATCGGTTTTGCAATAACCATAGAAGCTTATTGGGAATTTATATATTTCAATAAACTCAAGGAACCAATTACTGAATTACTCAAGGAGCTGGATAAAAAAAACTATGCTAACCTTAAAGAAATTGGAGAAAAGATCAGAACACTTATGTTAAGTGGTATTTTACCTTCTAACATTTCCAAACAAATTATTGACGCATATCGCGATTTACAAACAAAATATAAAATAAATGATGTAGCCGTAAGAAGTAGCGCTACAGCGGAAGATCTTCCTTCTGCAAGCTTTGCCGGGCAACATGATTCCTTTCTTAATATTTTCGGAGAAGAACTTTTACTTATTGCAGTGCATCATTGTTTTGTTTCTCTTTTCACCGATAGAGCCATAAAATACAGAGAAGACAACGAATTTAATCACATGCAGGTTGCCATGTCGATTGGTATTCAAAAAATGGTACGTTCAGATCTTTCCTGCTCAGGTACAGCATTTACCATTGAACCGGAATCAGGTTTTAAGGACATTATTCATATTGCTGGGTGCTGGGGACTTGGCGATAATATTGTTCAGGGAGCAATAATTCCGGATGAATTTTATGTTTTCAAACCAACATTCAAAGAAGGTAAAAATGCAATCGTTTCTAAAAAGCTTGGATCCAAATTAAAAACATTGATCTATTCTGCCAATACTGATCACGATCCTGAAATTACGGTGGTAAACCATGATACACCGGTAGAAAAAACCAAACAATTTGTAATAAACAATAAAGAAATTAATAAAATAGCCGAATGGGCTCTTGCCATTGAAAAACATTATGGCAGACCAATGGATATTGAATGGGCAAAAGATGGAATTACTGCTGAAATATTTATTGTTCAGGCAAGACCGGAAACCGGCCATACTAAAACAGATTGGTTCGAAATAAATGAATACAAATTGAAAGAAAAAGGAAAAATTCTTACCAGTGGAAGTGCTATCGGAGATAAAATCACAAGTGGCATTGCACGGATACTTAATTCGCCTAAAGAATCTGCAAAATTAAATAAAAATGAAATAGTTGTTACTGAAATTACAAATCCTGACTGGGATCCGATCATGAAAAAAGCTGGCGCCATTATCACAAATAGCGGAGGCCGGACAAGCCATGCTTCAATTGTAGCGCGGGAACTTGGATTGCCCGCAATTGTGGGAACTGACAACGGAACAGAAAAAATAAAGGATGGGGAAATGATCACCGTAAGTTGTGCTGAAGGTGAAATTGGAAATGTATATGAAGGAAAATTGGATTGGGAAAAGAAAGGAATAGACCGTAAAAATATTGTCATGCCAAAAACACAGGTAATGATGATCCTTGGTGATCCTAAAAAAGCATTCAAACTTTCATTTTATCCAAATAACGGAATTGGATTATTGAGAATAGAATTTATTATTAATAATTCAATTAAAGTTCATCCAATGGCTTTAGTAAAATTCAATGTCTTAAAAGATCAGGAAGCAAAAAAAGAAATTGAAAAACTAAGCCATCTCTATACAGATAAGAAAGAATATTTTATTGATAAGCTTGCACAATCAGTTGCAACCATTGCTTGCGCATTTTATCCCAAAGAAGTGATCGTTAGAATGAGTGATTTTAAAACCAATGAATATGCGAACTTAATCGGAGGAAAAGAATTTGAAACTCATGAGCAAAATCCAATGATCGGTTTTAGAGGTGCTTCCAGATATTACAGCGAAAAATACAAAGAAGCTTTTCGCCTTGAATGTGCAGCAATGAAAAAAGTAAGAGATGAAATGGGATTAAGCAATGTTAAATTAATGATCCCATTTTGCAGAACCATTGAGGAAGGTAAAAAAGTTGTGAAACTGATGGAAGAAAATGGATTAAAACGTGGTGTAAATGGATTAGAAATATATGTAATGGTAGAAATACCAAGTAATGTAATTCTTGTAGATGAATTTGCAGAAATATTTGACGGCTTTTCAATTGGCTCGAATGACCTGACACAGCTCACTCTTGGAATCGATCGTGATTCAGGAATGGTAAGTGGAATTTTTAATGAAGAAAATCAAGCAGTAAAAAAACTGATCGTATGGATCATTGCAGCTGCAAAACGAAATAAAAAGAAAATCGGACTGTGCGGACAAGCACCTAGCGATCATCCCGAATTTGCACGTTTCCTGGTAAAACAAAATATTGATAGTATTGCTTTTGTTCCTGATGCTCTTATAAAAGGAATTGAAAATATCAACAAAGCGGAAGCAGAAGAAACAGAAAAAAACAGCAAACAAATCGGATTTGTTCTAACAGGTCTGCTTTAGCAAAAAATTATCAAACTGTTTATGAAAACAACTGTTATAACAACTTTCCTTTCGGAAACAGGGAAGATCTCAAGATTTGCAGGCAGATTTTTTGTGGAAGTTTTCAGACCACGATATGAAGTAAAAGAATTCCTTCGGCAATGTTTTTACATTGGGAACAAATCTTTACCTCTGGTTGCGATCACCGCTTTTATAATGGGATTGGTAATTACTATTCAATCACGTCCTACGCTGGCTGAATTTGGTGCCGAATCCTGGTTGCCAAAAATGGTAGCCGTTTCATTAGTAAGAGAAATTGCACCTGTAATCTCTGCACTGATTTGTGCGGGTAAAATCGGTTCAGGTATTGGAGCCGAATTAGGCTCCATGAAAGTAACCGAACAAATTGATGCTATGGATGTATCCGGTGCAAACCCTTTTAAATTTTTAGTGGTAACACGGGTACTTGCTACTACCTTAATGATACCTGTTCTGGCAATATTAGCAAATGCAGTTTCATTGTATGGCGGATATCTTGGTGCCAATATACATGGAGTTGTAAGCTGGCAATTATATTGGAACCAGGTTTTTGATACACTTGCTTATGGTGACATAGGACCATCTATTATAAAAACATTTTTCTTTGGTTTCGCGATTGGAATAATCGGTTGTTACAAAGGATACTTCTCAAACAAAGGAACAGAAGGTGTTGGACGATCAGCAAACTCTGCTGTGGTAATTTCATCTTTATTAGTTTTTATTATTGACTTGATCGCTGTGCAAATCAGCGACTTATTAAAATTGACTTAAAATGCTTGCTGAAATTGATACTGAAAAACAAAAAATAATTCCGAATACAGATACTTCTGTTATTCAGATAAAAAATGTTTTTAAATCTTTTGGTGAAAACAATGTTCTTAAAGATTTTTCATTTGATCTCCGGAAAGGCGAAAATGCCGTAGTATTGGGAAAATCAGGATCAGGAAAATCTGTTTTAATAAAATGTATTATTGGATTAATGAAACCTGATTCAGGAACAATAAATGTTTTAGGAGAAAATATTCCTGAGCTTGATGTGGCAAAATTAGATAAAATAAGAATGAAGGTTGGTTTCCTGTTTCAAAGCAATGCCCTTTATGATTCAATGACAGTAAGAGAAAATTTAGAGTTCCCACTGAAAAGGCATGGATTGAAATTAACAAAAGAAGAAATTGACAGGTTAGTTATGGAAGCACTTACAAATGTCGGACTTGCAGAAACAGTAGATATGATGCCTGCTGAACTCTCCGGAGGAATGCGAAAACGTATAGCACTTGCCCGAACTTTGATCCTGAAACCTGAAATCATTTTATACGATGAACCTACCACAGGGCTTGATCCTATTACAGGAAAAGAGATCGGGAATTTAATGCTTGAAATACAAAAAAAATACAATACCTCCTCTATAATTATTTCACACGACATCTATTGTGTAAAGCTGGTTGCAAACAGAATAATTATGTTGATAGAAGGAAAATGTTACGCAATAGGAACCTATGAGGAATTAGAAAACTCTACTGATAAAAAAATAAAACAATTTTTTGAATAAACCCATGGCAAAAGAAATTTCAAGAAATATAAGATTAGGAGCATTAGTAATCGCAAGTATGTGTTTGATCATAGTCGCCTTATATCTTATCGGCATAAAACAAAACCTATTTGGGTCAACATTTAGAATCACAGCAAAATTTCATAACGTAAATGGATTGATGTCGGGGAACAATGTCAGGTTTTCGGGAATAAATGTTGGAACAGTTGAATCGGTTGAAATAGTAGATGATTCCTCCGTAAATGTAACAATGATCATTGAAGAAAATATCAGGATCTTTATTAAGAAAAATTCGCTAGCCAGCGTGGGAACAGACGGATTGATGGGCAACAAACTGGTAAATATTAATTCATCTAAAAATCATTCGCAGAGTGTTGTAGATGGAGATGTATTGAAAACAGTAAGCCCCATCGAAACCGAAGAAATGTTCAGAACACTGAATGCCACTAATGATAATTTAAAATACATTACAGGAGATCTTAAAAACATTACAAATAAAATTAACAGCCCAAACACACTCTGGAGTTTATTAATGGATACTGTTGTTGCAGAAAATGTAAAACAGGCAATCGTAAATATTAAACTGACAGGACACCGTACAGCAATAATTACAGGAGATTTAAGTAAAATAGTTCAGGATATAAAATCAGGAAAAGGAACTATCGGTGCACTATTAACAGATACAATTTTTTCAACCAAACTCAACCAAACAATCGTTGATATAAAAGTAATTACCGACTCAATGGCTTTGGTATCAGGAGACTTAAGGAGTATCACTCAAAAAATAAAAAATGGAGAGGGAGCTATCGGCACGTTGATAATGGACACAACCTTTGTAAATAACTTAAACAAAAGTATGGAAAATATAAAAAATGGAACAGCCGGTTTCGATGAAAATATGGAGGCATTAAAACATAATTTGTTACTCCGTAAATATTTCAAAAAGAAAGAAAAGGAAAATATTCCGAAGGAATAAATTAATTCAGAACACATTTTGTGCCTGATAGCTCCAAAGTGATTGATCTATTATCGAATTACATTTAATTTTCCTGTATTTACAATAGTTTCATTTACAGTCAATTTATAAATATATAATCCCGACTTTAATGAAACAACACATACCTCTGTAAGATCATTTGAAATGTCCAGTTTTTCAGAAAGCACAAGTTTTCCTCTTAGATCATAAACCATTAATATTCCTGTTTGTCCTTGTTCCAGAGATATGCCTATATTAATTTTATCATTTGCAGGGTTAGGGTAAATTTTTAACACTCCATTGTCCATTTGCAAATAGCTAATACCGGTATAATAATAATCACAAGAACTGCTTATGTTTGTAGAATAAAATCCGAAAGCATCATCCGAATAGCACCTTAAGCCGCCATGATTTCCCTCATCCGGACTGCCAGTGCAAGGGGAATAAAAAAGATCGTCATATCTATACCCAAATCGTTCACTTATTGTATCAATTGTAGAAAACCCTCCATAGGGAAAAGGACCCGTTGCAACCTGCAACCATTTTAAACTAAAGCCATTTAAAGTTTTTGTACCACTATTTAATACTTCCATAAAATAAACGGAATCGGCACAGGTAGTATCTATTAATGGGAATCTCCATTTATCTCCAATTTGAGCATTAATATTAAATAATGTATCAAATTTATTATTTCCAAATTTGTTATTGTATAGATAAGCAACCCCATTTTGAGAATAGGTATAATATGGTTGCAGATATCCACTACTATGCACAGACATGAAATCTGATCCTTCATAGTAATGGGTAATCTTTTTACAAGTGATGCTATTTATTATTGTATCATTCGAATATACAAGTTTGGAATAACCATCCCAATATGCCGACACGTCAGTGTAATGCTATGTAGCTCCTGTCGGGCACCAAGTTTGGGAATAAACATTTGTTGCAAAAGCAAAACTTATTAATATAATGTAATTTGCATTCATTAATTTTTTGTACTTGAAATTTATCTTTAGCATATTGTTTTTTTAAATGCATATTTTTTTCGGTAATTATTTTTTTCGGTAAAATTCGTGACAACAAGAAACTGAAAAATATTGATTAATCATAAATCGTAAAAAAGCCCTACCGAATATTAATCCGGTAGGGCTGCAATTTATAAAAAAAACATCTTGTTAAATAAACAAGATGTTTTTTTGTTAATGACAATTGTCTAAAAATAGGTAATCAGCGCAATGCGGTTATGATCCATAAGTTTACCATCCTCCACAAATACAACATCTCCGCCAAATTTTAATACTACTTCAATAAGATCATCAACGGCATCTTTTAAAGTGTACATGGAATCTTTATCAATATCTTTTGTTACTAATGTATATTTCGTTTTACCGTATTTTCCGGGACAGGAATAATTTTTCTCAACAAGCAATATTCGTCCGCGTTGTTCCATGGCCACTCTCCAAACTTCATTTATCCCGGAAGCAAAATTATCCTTACCTATGGCATCATCTAATAAATTCAGGTATTCTTCCTGTTCTCTTGCATTTTTTTTATCAAACACAACAGCAACTTTAGCTAAGATTTCAGGAATTGTAGCATGTTCGAAATTACCGGTAACATAATCCAAAATAGACTTCTGATTTTTTGTAATACTCTTATATTTAGATATGATCTGTTCAGCACTACAGATTACAACAGGAAAATTTAATGTTTTCAATTCAGCTGAAAGACTCTTATCGATATCACGCAAGTATTTTTCAAGTGTTTCCTCTTTCACATCTTCCGCATCCGTGAAATTCCCAACCTTTGAAGGCAGGTCAATTTTCCATTCTTTTACATCCTTGGGAGCATCAATTAATCTGATTTCTTCTAATGAACGATCAAATCCTTTGAGCAATTTATTCCCATTACTACTGATCAAAAGCACCAGATAATCTTGAGTATGCTTTGTTGCATAGAGAAGATCCCTGATCTCAAATGATTTATCGATAATAATTTTCTCAACAACAGAAAATGGCAAATGAAATATTTTTTCCTGCTCACGAGAAACATAAATAGCTAAACCTTTTGAAAGGTGTGTAAAATCAATCTCCTGATAAACCTTAGACAATTTTGATACTAAGGGATCGGCAATGGAAGGCGGAAACTCATCGAGAATTTTTTCTTCCACTTTATTCATTACCAATTTCAGCTTTTCTTCATCATGCTTAAAATGAGGGTATTTAGTGTTTGTTGGGATGATAATAGAAATTGACGGAAAAGTTTTTTTTTCTTTTATCAATTGTTCTGCTTCTAGTAATTGTTCTGTTTCCATAATTATATTTTTTTGTAAATATATTCAGGAAACAATTTTTCCCTGATGATAACTATCAACTGAAAAATTGATACTCGTCAAATGGAAAACATTACTAAATTCCAATCTTGCTCTATCGTAAAAATTCATAAATAAATGAGCAATCGTATCAAAAATATAATTATAATTTTTTTAATTATTATTATCATTATACTGACCTGGCTTCTTATCATTAAAGATTATGGAAGATATTGCAAGCCGGTCATAAAAGAAAAAACAAATCAAATGGAGTGAATTTTTTAATTGAGATGGTTTTTTTTTCATCTTGACGAAGATCAAGGGTTCCAGTGACAAAGGTCATGGTAGTAATTTAATGATGATTGTAATTTTGCATCATTAAATATATATTTAGTTTAAGCACGCAGACAGATTTTAATACTAATTAGGTCACGGAACTGTAAAAGTGAGTACTCAGCAAAATAATTGCAAGGCATTTAAGCTGAATATTATTTTAATGGAGTATGGAAGATAGAACCTCATATGCTTCTATCTCAAAACAGAGGAGATGAAAATCTACCTCTGTTTTTTTTATCAATATATATTAGAAAAACACAGGTGTGACGAAGATCACTCCACCCAGTGACGACAATCATTTAAAAAAGAGGCAAATCAAATGACTTTTGTCCACTTAAAATAAGTTCTCAATTAATCCATCTATACACTATGAAAACAGAAAAAAACACTAATCCGACAGGAAAAATTAATGAATGGGAAAACAATGCCATGAAATGGTTCACAGATAACACTTTAAAAATGACAGAAATGTATTCCAAACAAATTAACCAATCAGTAGAAGCATATAATAAGTTTTTCAATGCCTCGTTTCCTATTGGGAAAACCGGATGGAACCCAAATGAAACAATATCGGATGTAATGAAAAAAAACACTGAATTGTTTTTACATAATCTCAAAATGTTTTCAGAAAAATCGCAAGAAACTATAGACAATACAATTTCAACATTCTCTGATTTTAATAAGAAACACGACATTTCGGAAGGCACCATTAAAAACATTGTGACTACTTACGAAAATCAAATTTTGCAAATGATTGATTATAATAAACAGTTATTTGGGACTTTAGAGAAAGAATTACATTCAAAACATTTTGATGTGGATGACCTGATCGAAAAATCAGCGAATAAAATGAAACATGATTTCGAAACTTCCAGAGACGCTGTAAAAAAGTTTATTGAAACATATAGCACCAAAACAGATTTTTCGCTTAATGCAAATAAAAAATTAATAGAGGATATAAATAAACAAATTGAAAAATTGGTTGAAAGCAACAAAGAATTCTGGACCAAAACAATTAAATATTTTGAGGAAAATAAAGCAGAAAAGGAAACAGAAAAAAAGTCCGGAAAACAGCCACTAAAAAGAGCACAGTTAACAAAAACCAAATAATAAATAAAAAAAAAGGCCATGAATAGAAAATCTAACACAAAAGCAGAAACTCTCAGAGCTGCAATTGACAATACTTCCAGGAATTATAAGGAAGCCGTGCATGCAATAGTTGAATCAAATACAGGATACTTAAAAGTTGCACTTGATTCAAATAAACACATCATTGATTCCATTCAGGAACAATTCAATAATAAAAATATTGATGGTTCTGTTATCGAAGGTGTAAAAAAAGCTTTGGGGAATTCTGTTGAAATGGCAGAAAACACCATTGATACAGTTATTGAGGCTTACAACAAACAGGTTGGTACTTCCTTAGAATTCAACAGTAAATTAATTGATATGGTAAAAGATCTGGATCTGAAGTATCCTGAAGAAAGTGAAAAACTATTGAATGCAATACAGGAAAATCTTGAGTCATCAATTAAATTATCAACTGATGAAATGAAAAAAATCGTAGATGCATATAATCGAAATACCAATTTTGCTTTGAACTTTAATAAAACATTCGGTCAAAGTTTTAATTCTCAGATCGAAGCTATTCATAAGATCCAAAACAGCAATATAAATGTTCTTACACATTGGGCTTCCGAATTTGTAAAAAACAGTACGGAAGAAGCGAGGATTTAATCTTCTCAAAAAAATTGTTTAATCATTAAATAATAATAATATGCCGGAAACTACAGATTACAATGTTCAGGAATTGATCAATGATGCTACAAAAGCAGGTCAAAAAATAACTCAAAATTATTTTGAAAATCTCACAGGATATTTTCATGACGAAAGAGATATTGTGAATACGTATTCAAATTTTATTTCCAAATTAATTGCAAATCCCACTGAAGTAGCTAAAGTGCAAGGCACTTATTTTGGTTTTTTAAAAAACCAACAAGAGCTATGGCAACAAATTTTAGAACATCAGGCGGATGGCAATAAAGAATACACACCAATTATTTCACCGGAAAAAGGAGACAAACGTTTTCTTGCAGCCGAATGGAATGATGCTCCTCATTACTTCGATTTTATTAAACAAAATTATCTTCTCTTTTCTAAGTTAGCAACCGAGGTTATTGATGGGGTCGAAATTGATGACCGGACAAAAAGAAAATTAAATTTTTATACCAAGCATTACATTGATGCTCTTTCACCTTCCAATTTTATTGCTACTAACCCAGAGGCAATTAAATTAGCACAGGAAACAAAAGGAGAAAGTTTAAAAGAAGGATTAAAAAATCTACTGAAAGATATTGAAAAAGGCCGGATAAGTCAAACAAACGAAGAGGCTTTTGAAATTGGAAAAAATATTGCAATAACTCCCGGGTCAGTAATTTATGAAAATGAATTGATTCAGTTAATTCAATATTCCCCATCCACAAAAAAAGTGAATGAAATACCCGTATTGATCATTCCTCCCTGGATCAATAAATTTTATATACTTGATCTGCAGGAAAAAAACTCAATGGTAAAATTTTTAGTGGATCAGGGACTCACCGTCTTTATGATATCCTGGAGAAACCCAACACCTTCGATGGGACATTTTAGTTTTGACGATTATGTTGAAATGGGTGCCATTAAAGCAATAGAGACAGCTAGAGCTATTACGGGAACAAAAAAAGTGAATACACTTGGTTATTGTCTTGGAGGAACATTATTAGGAGTATGTATTTCGGTGCTTTCCGAAAGATATAAAAAGACAGAAAACCCTGTAAATACAGCCACTTTTCTCGCTTCTATGATCGACTTTTCTGATGTTGGACCTATGGGAGATGTTATTGATCCCGCCCTGGTAAGAAAACTGGAACGCGGTGAATTATTACACCAGGGTGTGATGCACGGACATGATATGGAAAGGGCATTTAACCTGATCCGGGCCAATGATCTGATATGGAACTACGTGGTGAATAATTATTTAAAAGGAAATCAGCCAAGCGCATTCGATGCCTTATTTTGGTCAAACGACAATACCAATCTGCCTGCCACTATGTATGTATATTATTTAAGAAATATGGTTCTGGAAAATAAACTGAGTAGAAAAAATGCTTTACGAATTTGCAACACTCCAATTGATATCGGAAAAATTGATATTCCGGTGTATGTTATCGGTTTAAAAGATGATCATATATCTCCCTGTCATACCGCATTTACAACAACAGAATTGGTTAGCGGACCGGTAGAATTCATACTGGGAGGATCCGGTCACGTAATGGGTGCTGCGAACCCTCCTTCAAAAAATAAGTATGGATATTTTTTAAATGGAAAACTAAATAAAGGTTTCGAAGAGTGGGAAAGAACAGCCAAGTTTCATGAAGGAAGCTGGTGGACACCATGGAGCGAAAGCATTTTAAAAAATTCCGGCAAGCTGGTTCCTGCTCCAAAAAATGTAGGAAATGTAAAATATAAAATAATAGAACCTGCTCCCGGCAGCTATGTGAAAGAAAAGTGCCTTACTTGCTATCCTGAGGCAGAATAAACAAACGTTTCATTTTTATATAAAAAACCATTATTCTTAATTTATGAGAACAAAAAACAATAAAGTTGCATTGGTAACTGGCGGAACAGGAGGAATTGGAACAGCAATTTGCGAACGATTATATAAAGACGGATTTTCAGTGGTTGCAAATTACAGAGATTTTACAAAGGCCATGAAATGGAGAGAAGAAGCAAAACAATGGAGAGATGACCAGTTAAAAATGGGAATCGATGTGAAAGTTGTTGAAGGAGATATTTCAAATTAT
Source organism: Bacteroidetes bacterium RIFCSPLOWO2_12_FULL_35_15 (assembly GCA_001769385.1). Classification (GTDB taxonomy): domain Bacteria; phylum Bacteroidota; class Bacteroidia; order 2-12-FULL-35-15; family 2-12-FULL-35-15; genus 2-12-FULL-35-15. Next base: position 87,875 of record MEPB01000056.1, read on the forward strand.
AAATCTACCTCAACAATGATAAAACAAATAACAGACGAAATTGGCGCAATTGATATTCTTGTAAATAATGCCGGAATAACAAGAGATGCACCTCTTCATAAAATGAAACCCGAACAATGGAATGAAGTGATAGAAACAAATCTTAACAGTGTTTTTAATTGTTCCCGCTTAGTGATTGAAAGTATGATCGCAAAAAATTATGGAAGGATCATAAATATTTCTTCCGTAAACGGAAAAAAAGGTCAATTCGGTCAAACAAATTATGCCAGTGCAAAAGCCGGTATGTATGGCTTTACAAAATCATTAGCTCTTGAAGTAGCAAAAAAAGGAATTACTGTTAATACAATTTCACCGGGATATACCGCAACTTCAATGGTAATGGCCATCAAAGAAGAGATCAGAGAAAAAATTATTTCTACCATTCCACTCGGACGGTTGGGAAAAACAGATGAAATTTCTGCCATGGTGTCTTTTTTAGCATCCGATGAGGCGCAATACATCACAGGCGCAGATATGGCTGTTAATGGGGGCTTATACATGTAATGCATCAAATTAAATTGGCCGCATTTTATCCGCAAAATAAATAAAAGTTAAGAAAAGCATATGGAATATTTTTCATATGCTTTACTTCGTAAAGAATAAATTGAAATCAACACTTCAGAACCTAATATCATCTCGGATCTTTATCCCCTTATACCAGTTGAAATATAAAACAGTTCATTTTTAAAACCTCAGCCCAGCCCTCTCTTTGAAAAAAGGAGAGGATGATTGGAGTCCTGTTTCAATTGGTATTATAAGGGCGCCTGATGAGGATCTTGGCATTCGATTGCTGATTAATACTTGTTTAATCTATTAAACACTATTTGAACCTTTGATTTTTTCTAAAGGGCGATCTCTTTCTTTACTCCATTTTTTTTCATAATTTCACCTTATCATTCAACGTATTGTAAAATATATTCGGATGAAAAAAATATTTTTCTTTACTAAATATTATTCAAAAAAATGAAGCCTGGAAATATATGTTGGTTTGAGATCCCTGTATTAAATTTAGACAGAGCAATTGATTTTTACTCGACTATTTTATATACAAAAATTGAAAAAATAATTTTCATTGAAAAAGAATATGGAATCTTTGATAAAAATAAACATTCAATAGGAGGATGTTTAATTGTTAAAGAAAATTATTTACCAGGAAAAAGTACAATTCTTTTTTTCTCAGTAATTGACTTGTCTGAAGTTCTTATAAATACAATTGAAAAAGGCGGGGCAATAGTAATTCCTAAAACCTTAATGAAACAAGTTACCAGCAAAGGAGATACGATCATTGCCCAAAACATGATCGATGATAACGTAGGTTATTATGCTGAAATTATTGATAGCGAAGGGAATCACATTGGGCTTTATTCAAATAGCTGATCCTTTTTTTTATTTCTTTTCTTAATTATTTATTTTTCTTAGGATATTTTATACGGTGAAGAATGTCACTCCGACCGAAGCGGAGGAATGTAAATACTTTTTTGCAATACTTGAATAATTATAAGATTCCTCGACTTAACGGGGAATGACATTCCCTAAATGTCATTTCGACCAGAGGGAGAAATCTTTCTATTTGTTATTAATGCTAACGAGTTAAAATAGTTGATCCTGTTTTTTATTTTTTTCTCAGAACCAGTTTAAATTTTACGAAAAATGTATTATTTGTCATTTTCAATGACATTAGGGACTGTCATTTAGAACGCAATGAAATGAAGAGAGAAATCTGTTTACCGAGATGAGATTTCTCCCGGAGTTTATCCTGAGCAAAGTCGAAGGAGTCGAAATTGACAGAATACTTAAAAATCTTAAAACAGACTGTTTTTTTTACTATTTAAACAGCTATTAATACCTCATCCTCAAATTTCACCTTTCATAAAAGACATTATTGAATGTCTTTATATTTTCATAATTTCGCCCCGTCTAAAAAACTCAAACTTATTATGAAAAAATTACTTTTCATTGGATTTGCTTTCATACTGGCAAATACCACCATTGCACAAAAAAAAGATATTACATTAGAAGACATCTGGAAAACAGGAACGTTCCGTGCGAATGGTGTATTCGGATTAGAATCAATGAATGATGGTTCTCATTATACAACCATCGAAGACGGAGCAATTTTACGTTTCGCATATGCAAAAGAATCCAAGCCGGATACTATTCTAAAACAAAGCAAACTATTAGTAAATGGGAAAGAAATAACTATTGATGACTATCAATTTAGTTCGGATGAAAATCAATTATTGATCTCCACCGAAACCGAAAAAATATACCGTCACTCCACCCGTGAAAATTATTATGTGTATGATAGAAAAGCAAAATCACTTACAAAAGTCAGTGATGGTGAAAAACAAATGTATGCTACCTTTTCACCTGACGGAACTAAAGTAGGTTTTGTTTGCGGAAATAATATTTTTATAAAAGATATTTCATCTGGTAAAGAAACACAGATCACTTTTGATGGCAAACAAAATAACATCATAAATGGAGCAACGGATTGGGTACATGAAGAGGAATTTGCTTTTTCTGTTGCTTATTTCTGGAATGCCGACAGCAAAAAAATTGCTTACTATAAATTTGATGAAAGCAAAGTAAAAGAGTTTTCATTCAATGAATTTAACAGGAACTTATATCCAACCGAGTACAAATTCAAATATCCGAAAGCCGGAGAGGACAATTCCGTAGTAACCATTCATGTTTACGATCTGGCAAGCACGTCAGATAAATTAATGGATATCGGCAAAGTAACCGATCAATACATTCCACGAATAAAATGGACCCCGGATGCAAATACACTCTCTATTGTTCGCATGAACCGCCATCAAAACAAACTGGACCTGATGATGGCAAATGCAATTACCGGCAGCACTTCTATCGTTTACACAGAAACAAGTGACACCTATATTGATATCCATGAAGGAGAAGGCGATTATGTTTATTTCACTGCTGACAATAAAAATTTTATCATACTGAGCGAGCTGGACGGATACAATCATTTGTACCTGTATAATAACAATGGAAAACTGGTAACCCGGATAACAAAAGGGAACTGGGATGTAGTAAATCTTTGCGGAATTGATGAAAAAACACAAACTGTTTTTTATATCGCCTCCGAAACTACCGCCACTGAAAAGGATATTTATTCCATAAATTTTGATGGAAACGATAAGAAAAAAATATCTGCAACAAAAGGAACAAATGACGCGCAATTCAGCAATGGAATGAAATATTATATCAATATTTTTTCAGACGCCAATACCCCAAATGTAATTTCTATTTGCAATTCAAAAGGAAAACAAATCAGAGTACTGGAAGACAATAATTCTTTGAAAAATATAATGGGGAATTACAATCTGAGTAAAAAAGAATTGTTCATATTCAAAACTAACGAAGGAGTTGAATTAAACGCATGGATGATAAAACCCAAAAATTTTGATGCTGCAAAAAAATATCCTGTATTTCTTACTTTTTATGGCGGGCCGGGTAATAATATGGTGAATAACTCATTTGACGGACGCGATTATTTTTGGCACCAGCTGCTTGCCGAAAAAGGATATATTGTAATGTGTGTTGACAACCGGGGAACCATGTATCGCGGAAAAGCTTTTAAAAATGTAACATTCAAACAACTTGGCAAATTAGAAGTGGAAGATCAGATAGAAACAGCTAAGTACCTGGGCACACTTCCCTATATAGACAATAAAAGGATAGGAACTTTTGGCTGGAGCTTTGGAGGGTATTTGAGTTCCTTATGTATTACCAAAGGTGCCGATTATTTTAAAATGGCTATTGCCGTTGCACCTGTTACCAACTGGCGTTATTACGATAACATTTACACCGAGCGGTTCATGAGCCTGCCACAAGAAAATGCAAGTGGTTACGATGATAATTCACCAATCAATTATGTAAACAAATTAAAAGGAAAATACCTCTTGATCCATGGTTCTGCTGATGATAATGTACATTTTCAAAATACAATGGAAATGGTAAATGCCCTGGTTAATGACAATAAACAATTTGACCTGTTCATATATCCTGATAAAAATCATAGTATTTATGGTGGCAACACTCGCCTTCACCTATATACAAAAATGACAAATTTCATATTGAATAATCTATAAAATTAGGCTAATCAGAGGATCAAATTTGTACTTGGTGCTAAATCCTTTGGACTTATAACTTATTTATATATATTCGCACCGTTCAATTATAAATATTAAACTATAATTTATGTCAGAAGTAAAAGTAAAACACCCTAAAGCTTTATACCTTTTGTTTTTCACTGAAATGTGGGAACGTTTCAGTTATTATGGAATGCGTGGTATTTTAGTTTTATACCTTACAAAATCCTTATTAGAAGGAGGTTTAGCGATTGAAAAACAAACTGCCATGTTAATTTATGGCTTCTTTACCGGTTTTGTTTATTTTACTCCTCTTATTGGTGGATTTTTAGCCGATAAATTTCTGGGGCAGCGAAAAGCGATTACAATAGGTGGTATTACTATGATGGTGGGGCAATTTGTGTTGTTTGCAATAAATACCCATTTTGGTCTCTATTTAGGATTATTCTTGTTAATTATTGGAAATGGATTTTTCAAACCAAACATTTCCACTTTAGTGGGCCGATTATATACCGATAATGATCCAAGAAGAGATTCCGCTTTCTCCATTTTTTATATGGGAATAAATCTTGGAGCTTTTTTAGCCCCACTGGTTGTTGGATTTTTCTCAGATAATTTATTTGCCACAAAAGACGCCACAGGAGTAGTTATAACTTATGGTTATAAATATGGTTTCCTTGTTGCAAGTATCGGAATGATGTTCGGTCAGGTATTATTTAATATGCTTGCCGCGAAACATTTGGGTGATATTGGTACCAAACCGGCTAAACTTGAAGTTGGAAGTGATGCAGATATTGAGTCTAAAAAATCTTTAACAAAAGAAGAAAGACAGCGGGTTACTGTTATTTTTATTTTAACAGCATTTGTAATATTCTTTTGGGCCGGTTTTGAACAAGCAGGCTCATCGTTAACTTTATATACTGACGAGTTTATTAACAGAAGAGTATTTGGTTTTGAAATACCAACAGCTTGGTTCCAGTCGGTAAATCCTTTGTTTATTGTTGCCTTTGCTCCATTCTTTGCTTATTTCTGGACAACAGAAACCGGTAAAAAATTCTCTACTCCTGTTAAAATGGGAATGGGAATGATCTTATTAGGAATTGGATTTTTCTTTATGTTAGGTGCCGTTACAGAACGTGCAAATCATCCCGAAGATTTATTATATAAAGCAAATATCATGTGGTTAGTAATGACCTACTTTATACATACAATAGGTGAACTTGCTTTATCTCCGGTTGGATTATCAGTTGTAACAAAACTAGCACCGGTAAAACTGGCATCTTTGATGATGGGAGTCTGGCTTTTATCTTCTTTCTTAGCTAATATTATTGGTGGATTTGTTGCCGGGTTTGTTGAAAGTATGGGCGCATTTTCAATATTTGCCTCTATTGCAGGATTTGTAATTGTATTGGGTTTGATAATGATACTTTTGAAAAAACCTATTCTGAAAATGATGCATGGTGTGAGATAATCACCTTTAAATATCCCAAAACAGGTCAGGCAGATTTCAATGTTTGACCTGTTTTTTTTATCAAGAATTTTATATCTTTACAATATGATCAAAAAAGTACTTATCGCATTTGGTATTGCCACCATTATTGTTGTTGCACAAAGTTTTATTACTAAGTTTCAGGCTCCCGCCAGCGAATTAACCGGTCCTGTTCATTGGTACACGTTCAGCGAAGCTGTTGAATTGCAAAAAAAAGTTCCAAAGCCTATCATGGTAGATGTTTACACCAGCTGGTGCGGCCCCTGCAAAATGATGTCGGCCAATACTTTTGGAAACGAGATAATCGCAAAATATTTAAACGATCATTTTTATCCCGTAAAGTTTAATGCAGAAACCCGGGATAGTGTTTCCTTTAATGGAACCGTTTTCAGGAATAATAATCCGGACGGGACAGCACGACCTGTTCATGATTTTGCAGCATCCATTTTAGATGGCAAATTAATGTATCCTTCCATCGTTTTTTTGAATGAAGAAGTTAAACGAATTCAAATTGTAACCGGCTATTATAAACCGGATCAGTTTGAACCAATTTTAAAGTATTTTGGAACCGGAAAATATAAGGATACTCAGTTTGAAGAGTTCCAAAAAATCTTTGTTCCGGAGATAAAATAAACCTTTTGTTGATTTATTTCGTTAGAATAGTAAATTTCGTACTTTAGCCAAAATAATTATGGCAACAACAGTAGCAATAATGAACTTGAAAGAAAAAATATTACAAGTTCTGGAGATGAAAAAGTTTACGTATGCTGATCTGGCATCCTATTTAAACATCTCTGAATCCGAATTAGATTTTGCTCTTGAAAACAATACCTTGGAAATCAGAACTCTTGAACTGATCTCGAAAGAACTACGTATTCCTCTCTACAGCTTTTTCCGTGAAAATTTTGAAGGCTTTAATTTTGAAAAAGAGCCTTATTACAATGTAAATATCTGGTCGAGCGAAGAATCAAAATATACACTTGAACTAAAAGCACTTCGCCAGGAACTGGAAATATTAAAAGCAGAAATTCGCCAAAGAGATCTATTGATCGATGCACTTGAAGATCAAATCACCAAAGGTAAATAATCCCTTTTTTGAACTAATGTAAATTCTCAGTATTAAATATTAAACTTTTAATATATGACAAACGAGGAAAAGATCAACCTCATTGGAAAAAAGATTCTTCTACTTTCCAACAACCTCGATAAATACCAAGCCGAACTAAATTTATTAAAGCAGCAGTTAGATGCCCTTCAACAAGGGCAGGTATATAAACAACAGCCTGTTATACCACCTGTTGTTGTTCAACCGATATTAAAAACACCGGAACCACTAATTGAGATTCCTGAAATAAAAAAAGAAATCATAGAAATTAAACCTGAAAATACTCCGGTTACCACTATTCAGGAACCCATTAAACCGGTTCAACAGACTTTTCAAAATCCACCACCGGTTTTAAAACAAAAAGCGGAATCTAATTTTAATTTCGAAGAGTTTATTGGCGGAAAGCTAATAACCGTTATCGGTATCATCATTTTAGTAATCGGATTAGCCATTGGCGTAAAGTATGCCATTGACAATGATATGCTGGGTCCCCTGGCGCGTATTGTTCTGGCTTATGTTGCGGCAGGCATCCTACTTGCTGTCGCGCTGAAATTAAAATCAAAATACAAAGCATTTAGTGCCGTATTATTAAGCGGTGGCATGGCATCGCTTTATTTTACAACTTATGTCGCTTATAGCATGTATGAAAATGAATTGGGTTTTCATCAAATTCCTGCATTTATTATCATGGTCATATTTACCCTGTTCACCGTTTTTGCAGCCACTGTCTATGAATTGGAAATAATAGGAATTATAGGACTTGTTGGGGCCTATGCGGTTCCTATGTTATTGAGCGATGGCAGAGGAAAAATCGAAATAATGTTTTCTTACATGGTCATCATCAATGCAGGTATTTTAATACTTTCCTTCAAAAAATACTGGCAAGTGCTTAACCACATTGCTTTTGGTTTTACATGGCTGATTGTTTGTGTATGGTTTGTACCGAAATACAATTATGAAGTACATGCCACCATGATGCTGACATTCTCCTTCCTGTTCTTCATTATTTTTTATATCAGTAATATGTCCTATAAAATTCTGAAGCAGGAAAAGTTTGGTGCAATCGATATTATCCGCCTCGTTTTAAATAGTTTTATCTTTTTTGCTTTTGGATATGCTGCCCTAAATAACCCTTACTACAAAGATTATCTCGGAGCATTTACACTCTGTAATGCGGTTGTTCACTTAGTATTCAGCTTTATTGTATTCAGGAACAAATTGCTTGATCGAAAATTATTTTATTTACTGATCGCATTGGTATTGAGTTTTATTACCATAGCAGTTCCTGTTCAATTAGAAAGCAACTGGGTAACACTTTTCTGGGCCACAGAAGCTGTTTTATTATTTGCAATCGGCAGATTCAAAGCTGTACGTTTTTACGAATGGTTAGCCTATATCATGATCTTACTGGCTTCACTCAGCCTATGGGAAGACTGGAGTAAAATTTATTTTTCTTACAGATTTGATTTAGGCATCTATAAGTTTATGACTCCTTTTGCAAACATTTATATGCTAACATCCTTATTTGTGGTGGCTTCGCTTGGAACAATAATTTACATTCATCACAAAAAAAGTATTACTGAAGCGGAACGAAAAACATTTATGATCTATAAAGTGGCTGAATACATCTTGCCTGTTCTTTTGTTTATCCTAACGTATTATACTTTTAGTAACGAACTTATTGCCTATTTCAAATTAAAATACGAGCAATCAATGGTCACGGTCCCTTCAAAGGAAGTTTGGGCAGAGCCGGGTGCTCTTTTACAAGTTTATGATGAAAGTATTTTACTGCTTAAAAGCGTTGTACTTATTATTTATAATTTCATTTTCTTTATCCTTTTTACAGTACTTACTATTCGGTTCTTTAAAACTGCAGAAGCACGTTGGGTCAACCTGGGATTAAATTTACTGACTGCAGTTGTGTTTATTTTTTTCGGATTAAATCAATTGGGGCATTTACGTCAAAATTATCTTTCAGGAACTAATTCTGAGTATTTTAATCATGGTCCTGTTTACGTTTATAGCCGATACATCTGTTTTGCATTATTTTTTCTATTTCTTTATCTCACACATTTATTATGCAAAACAGATACGTTCCAAAAATTTACTTTTTCCAAATTTTATTCGGGGTGCATCATTCATTTTTTCATTATTGTAGTTTTAAGCAATGAACTGATTCACTTGAATATCATGAATAATTTTTCTGAAAATGAAGATTATTTCTATGGAAGCAAAGCCGCATATAAATTAGGCTTAACTGCTTTATTTGGTATTTATTCCTTCCTGCTTATTGCATATGGGATGTACCGGAAAAATAAAATCATGCGTGTTTCAGCCATTACTCTTTTTGGAATTACCCTGGTAAAATTGCTCACCTTCGACACATGGGATCTATCAACCGGATACAAGGTAATTGCATACATGTTATTAGGTGTGATCTTATTGGTAGTTGCATTCCTTTATCAAAAATTCAAGGTGCTTATTTTTGGTGATGATAATCAAAATGGATAAACCATCCTGCACTGAAAGTACAGAGGTTTAAGCAAAGAATGAAATTCTTTGTCATGCTGAATGAAATGAAGCATCTTGCTAATCGTGAAGCAAGATTTTTCGCTGCTCTCAAAATGACAAAAAAAATGTTAAAAAAATTATAGAAAAGAACGTCTTGCACTGAATTGCATAGTTTTGGACTAACTAATGAAACAAAAAAATTATTCGACAAACTTTTTCAAATGAAAATACATTCAAAGTTTACTTACCTCCTGTTTATATTTTTTTATAGTTACACAGCTTTTTCGCAAATAAATTCTTACACATTTAAACGAAAATTAAATAAAGTTGAAAAGGAAAATTATTACGCTATTCCTATATTACCAGAAGTTATTGGGCATTGTAAAAACAGTATAAACGATATCCGTTTATATACTATTAAAGGAACTGACACAACCGAATTGCCTTACATTTTTGAATGGAGGGGAACAAAAAATGAGCAGGCAACCCTTCCATTTGAGTTGATCAACGATACTTACAACGAAAAATGTTGTTCGTATATAACTCTAAAATTCAATAAAAAAGAAACTATCAATCAGATCAAACTGGAGGTATCCGACTTTAATTTTGATAAAAATTTACGGATCGAAGGAAGTAATGATAATAAGAATTGGTATATTATAAAAGAGCATTTACGTATTGTCCGTTTTCAGAATTCAGAAGACAACTTCTCCTATACGACCCTGAATTATCCTAATTCAGAATACAATTATTTCAGATTAAAATTTGATGATGATGCCAGTAATAGAATAAAGGTCACCAATGCATACGCTTATGAAAACAAATCTATCCAAGGGTATTATACCGAATTACAGAATTTAAAATGGAAACAAACTACTAATAAAAAAGAAAAAACCTCTGAAATAATAGTTGATCTTCCATCCACTTATCTTATAAATTACATTACATTAAAAAGCAGGAGCAAAGCTGATTTTTATCGAAACATCAACGTTTATGCCTCGAGCGGAACCTATCATACTCCCAAAGGAGATCTGGAAAATTGGTACCTGGTAAACACATCTGTATTTTCATCTATTGATTCTAATTCAATTGATTTGAATAACCAAAGGACAAAAAAATTAAAAATCGAAATTATTAACTATGATAATGAACCCATAGAACTGAGTGAAATAAAAGCATACGCTGAGCAATGCAGAGTGATCAGCAACTTGCCTGCCTCCGACAATATATATCTTGCTTACGGGAAAGAAAATGATGCTTCTCCTACATACGATCTGGTACATTTCACAAAAAAGATCCCTTCTGAATTATCCGAAATAAACTATGGAACAGAGCAAGTAAAATTGCAGGAACAAAAAGTTGATAATTCCCTGATCAAAAATAAAAAGTGGCTTTGGGTAATAATGGGAGCAGTTATTTTAATGATCGGATATTTTGCGTTGACTATGTTGAAAAAGGAGCAGAAATAGTAGGAGAACTTATAAAAAGAGAAAGCTCAGCAAAATTGTTGAGCTTTCTCTTTTTGGTGGGTAATGGGGCTCCCTTCGATGTTTCGCGAAAAGCGAAACCCTGCGGACAGGCTTCTCGCGAAAAATTATCAAAAAAAAATCTCAGTTTTCGCTGGGACTTTTTTTGGTGGCTAGTAAGGATTTTCAAATAACAGGAGATGTCAAACATCATTTTAAAAATTTCCTATCCTCTTAGATAGCCGTGCATTCAATTAAAAGCATGCGAAAAGTTGAATAAAGCATGACGCAAAGCCTTTTCAATTCTGCATTACAAAGGAACGTCTGTTTTATTGAATAAAAAATGAGAGTTATCATTTTTTATCGCTTTTTTAATCTTGAATTTTACAAAAAAAATAAAAGTACTACACTAAAAATATAATTATGAAACGTGGTTTAGACATTCTTTTCTCATCAAAAACAACAGTTGTATTGTTGATAATACTTGCTGTTGCTATGGGAACGGGAACAATTATAGAAGATAGATATGATACAGCAAAGGCCAGGGAACTAATATACAATGCCAAATGGTTTGAACTTTTGTTTTTATTCCTCGCTTTAAATTTTATTGGACATATCAAAACGTTTAATATGCTTCGGAAAGAGAGAGTCGGTGGAATGATTTTCCATCTTGCTTTTATAATAATGATTTTAGGTGCAGGTGTAACCCGTTATTTTAGCCATGAAGGCAGTATGCATATTCGTGAAGGAGAAGCATCCAATATCCTGTATAGTTCCGAACCGTATTTGAGAATTTCAATTGCTGATCAAGGAAAAAACATTCAAAAGGATTATCCGGTAACCTTTGGTAAATATTCTGATAACTCGTTTCAAGCCGGAATAAATTCTGAATCAAAAGGTAAAATAAATATAGAATGCAAAGAGTATATTAAAAATGCAGTAGAAAAAACAGAGGAAAATGTGGCAGGCGGAATCGATTTAATTGAACTTATTGTTGCAACAAAAAATGGAAGGGAGAGCGTGTTTGTTGAAAATGGAAAAATAATAAATCTGGAAAAAATTGCGATTGCTTTTAATAATGATGATAATAAAGAAGCAATCAGAATACATGAGCATAATGGTACACTGCAAATCACCTCACCTTGGCAAATAATTCAATCAAATATTGAAGAAACGGCAAGTGATACAATAAATAAAGATTCCCTGGCTGAATTTAAAAGTAATTATGTCTATACTATTAATGAAACAATGTTCCTGTTTTCCAAATTCTATAAAAGTGCTGTTAAAAGAATAGTCAGGGCAACTAACGAAGAAACCATAAACGGTTCTGATGCTTTATTGCTTGAAATAACGATTAATGAAAAAAAATATGAAGCTCCAATTTTCGTTGCTGAAGGACAAGTAGCCAACTATCATGACTTTAATTTTGATGGTTTGGATTTTAAAATTGCATATGGCAAAAAATCAATTGAATTACCATTTTTACTTCATCTGAATGATTTTATTTTAGAACGCTATGCAGGTTCAGAAAGTCCGTCCTCCTATGCAAGTGAGGTAACAGTTATTGACAATCGTAACAACTTTAAAAAAGATCATCGCATATTTATGAATAATATATTGGATTATGATAGTTACCGGTTTTTTCAATCGTCCTATGATCAGGATGAAAAGGGGACAGTCCTTTCTGTAAACCACGATTTTTGGGGAACGTGGATATCTTATGTGGGATATATTCTGATGACCATTGGTTTCATCATCACTTTATTTAACAAACAAAGTCGTTTCCTGACTTTGAGAAGACGAATTGTGGACATTCGTACTGAACGGAAAGCAATTATTACAACCATTGCATTGTTAGTTGGACTTAGTACTGTTACTTTTTCTCAAACTGGTTTTCTTGCTCCGGTTGATGCTGCGCATGCAGATAAATTCGGACATCTAATTACCCAATCCGTGGATGGGCGATTCGAGCCGGTTCATTCATTAGCTTATGATGTGCTTCATAAAATAACCAGGAAAGATAAATTTACTATCGAAGGAAAGGGTGAGATGGATGCTATGCAGGTTTTCCTTGATATGATGGCAGAACCTGAGTTTTGGAAGCAGCAAAAAATAGTTTACATCAAAGAACAGTCGGTAAAAGATATTATTGGAATTACTACAAAACAAGCTTCATTTCTGGATTTCTTTGATAAAGATGGAAAATATAAACTGGAAAAGTTTTCAGAAGAAGCTTTTCGTAAAAAACCTGTTGAGCAAAATAATTTCGATAAAGAAATAATAAAAGTAGATGAACGACTCAATGTGTTCATGATGCTTTTTCAGGGAAGTATCTTGAAAATGTTTCCTGAACAAGGCTCACCAAATAATAAATGGGTAAGCTGGAACGAGCCTGCTTCGAGCATTCCTTTAGCAGGAGTAATAAATGTAATTAATCAGGATTTGCAGTTGCAAACATTGAATTATAGTAATATCATGCAAGCATATATGCAAAATGTAATTGATTCTAAAAAATCCGGGAACTATGCAAAATCAGATAAAATACTGGGCTATATTTCAAGTATTCAGCATCAGGGAACTCCCGCAAACGTATTGCCATCTGAAACAAAAATAAACGCTGAAGTGTTTTATAATAAGGCACAAATTTTTATTGTTCTAAGGAATCTTTTTGGGGTATTAAGTGTGTTTCTTCTTTTGCTTGCATTTATTGATAACGTGAGAACTAAGAAGAGCAAACTTGTTAATATATTGCTTACCATTTGTATCGTTATTTTGGCTGCAGGATTTCTTTATCAAACTTTCGGAATGGCCCTTAGGTGTTATTTACTGGGATATGCTCCATGGAGCAATGGTTACGAAGCATTAATTCTGGTTGCATGGGGAACATTACTCGCGGGTTTCAGTTTTGTACGTTATTCGAAAATCACTCTGGCAGCAACAGCCTTACTTGCATTTTTTATTCTCATGACTGCAAGTCATAGTAGTTACGACCCGCAATTAACTAATTTAACACCCGTATTAAAATCCTATTGGCTTATTATACACGTAGCTGTTCTTACCATTAGCTACGGTTTTTTAGGATTAGGGTTTATCCTTGGCATTATGAATATGTTTATTTATTTATTCAAAACAAAAGAAAACAACGAACGTCTTGATTTACTGATTTTGGAACTTACTTATATCAATGAAATGAATTTGGCCGTTGGACTTTTTTTAGCAACAGTAGGTACATTTTTAGGGGGAGTATGGGCAAACGAATCCTGGGGCAGATACTGGGGATGGGATGCAAAAGAAACTTGGGCATTAGTGATTGTTATCACCTATACCCTAATACTTCATTTGCGATTTGTTCCAAAATTAGGTGGTAAATATTTTTTTAATGTTGTTTCTGTATTCGGTTTTGCCAGTGTGTTAATGACATTTATTGGTGTGAATTATTTTTTATCAAAAGGAATGCACAGCTATGGGGCTGGTGATGCTGCTATTTTTCCAGTGTGGGCCTGGGTTTTAATATTATCGACCATATTACTCATGATTGCAGCAAAAATCAAGGAAACAATGATTAATAAGTTTTTGGATTCAGTAGAAAAATAAAAGCCTTAACAAAAATCAGTTTATAGTTTTAAAATAAATCATATGAAAAAGTTAATGTTTATCGCAGCAATTGTTGGATTATTTTCAGCATGCAAATCGAATGGAAGTTCAGATCAAACCCTTCCGGAAGGAGTACATTCCGTTATTGTAAATGAAGTTTTACAAACAAGCCAATACACCTATCTCCATGTAAAAGATGGAAATTCGGAGCCCTGGCTTGCGGTAACAAAAATGGACGCAAATGTTGGCGAAACCTATTATTTCAAAGATGGTTTACCAATGAAGGATTTTCAAAGCAAAGAATTAAACAGAACATTTAGTGAAGTTTTATTCCTTGATAACATTAGCAAAGATCCTAATTTGACATTTAATGCCGTTCCACCTGCTTCAGTTGCTCTTGCAAATGGCAGCATGGATGCTGCAGAAATGAATCAAGGAGCAAATTCAAATGCAACTGCAACTTCTTCAGATGCACACAAGGTGGTTGCTAAGGAAGTGCTTCAAACAAGTCAATATACCTATATTCTTGGCAAAGAAGGTGATGCAGATCATTGGTTGGCAGCTAAAAAAATGGATGCTAAAGTAGGAGAAACTTATTATTTTACTGGCGGTTTACCGATGACAAAATTTGAAAGCAAAGAATTAAAAAGAACATTTGATGAAGTATTTTTTCTTGATAATATTTCTACAACTCCCGTTGCTGCCAATGCACAAGAAGCACCGGTTGTATCGTCAGGTTCAGCAATCCCTCTGGAGAAAAAAGAAGTTACAGTAAAAAAAGATAAAGGAGAAATTAGCATCGCGAGTTTATTTGAAAACAAAAAAACATATTCAGGTAAAACAATTAAAATCAAAGGGCAGGTTTCAAAATTCAGCGCTGGAATTATGAAAAAGAACTGGATACACCTTCAGGATGGAACAGATTTTTCCGGAAAATTTGATTTGACGATTACCACCGATCAGGTAGTAAAAGTTGGCGATAACATTACTCTTGAAGGTAAAATAACCTTAGACAAAGATTTTGGGTTCGGTTATTTCTATGATGTAATTATGGAAGAAGCAAAACTTATTAAATAATTTTTAAATTTTATTCCCATGACACCTAAATCCTTATTGTCATTATTATTTTTAATTGGCTTGACATTTTTTTTCATGCAATACTACTGAAGAAAAGAAAGAGGTAGCAATGACTCCACCCGCAACTATTATGGAGGAAGCATCATTGTCACCTTCTGTTGATATTGCTTTAATCGAAAAAAAACTGGAGGCGGATTCGACAAACTACAAACTAAGAGCAGCTCGATTAATAATTGATTTTAAAAATGGGAGCTGTCTGGAGACCTGTTCTGGTGTTGTTCCTGCTGTATCAGCAATTAATACCATGCACAAATGAATATCAGAGAAAAAGTTGCCGAAATTATCTATAAATTACAAGCAACTATCGAAGCTATACGAAGATAACATACAGTATTTAACCGATCTTTACCTATATAACAAAATACATATTGAAGATAAGCACGGCTATTTAAAGTCAATTTTTTCGGGGTGTTTAACTGCTACTAATGAGGGTTATCAGACACCTGGTTTCAACAAACTTGTATCTGCAAATAGCTTATCCCTATTACCATTGTTGTATATTGAAAGTGAAAAGGGACTTTCCTTTTCAGGAAAATACCCCATTCGGGTGGCCAAAGGGGCTCCCTTCGATGTTTCGAAAAAAAACGAAACCCTCAGGACAGGCTTCTCGCGTAATAACTAAATAAAAAAGTCCAGCATAAATGCTGAACTTTTTGGGTGGCCAATGGGGCTTCCTTCGATGTTTCGCAAAAAAGCGAAACCCTCAGGACAGGCTTCTCGCGAAAAATTTTTCAAAAAAAAATCCCAGCTTTCGC
>MEPB01000057.1:0-8402 GCA_001769385.1 Bacteroidetes bacterium RIFCSPLOWO2_12_FULL_35_15
TGGAACCTGATTCCTGATGAATATAAAAAGCTACGGACAATAAAACCTATCCAGTGGGAAGCTGATCCCCAAGACAAAGGGTTACAGACTTTGGTAGAAGATTTTTTGAGCCGGGATGAATTACGTCTCAACATGATGGGAGCCAATTTTGACGGGAACGGAATTGTTGCCACTAATGCACACAAACTGATTTTCCTGAACAAGATCAGGGGGAAGAAAAAAGGAATTTACTGTGTAACAAAATTCTGCTTTAAAGCCCTGGGAAAAGAAGATCAGGATGAAGCTGTTATTCAAGGTAAATTCCCTGATTACGCAGCCATACTTCCTAAAGAAGTAAATATTATCCGTACAGTTAACACGGATAAACTACTCCTTTTTTGCAATACCCTCCTGAAAGCCGGTATGACAAGCAAGCAAGAACACAAGGGGATCCTTCGCTATGATGGGGAACAGTATATTGGAATCAATCTTTCCAACCTATTAAGCTCCGCAGAAACATTTGCCCGGTTAGGGTACAGTCAGGTTGATTTAGGATTCATCAGATACAATAAGCCCTTGCTTATTGCACCACAGGGCAGGATAAATGATATTTCGGGTCTCACCACAGCTTTTATTCTCCTGATGCCCATAGTGCCTGACGGTTATCATATTGACAAAACAAATAACTATCAACCGGATCGTGGTGATATTTTTTTAGACCTGGAAAGTCAAAATGTTTTGACATACGGTATTCAGCAAATACAGGAAAATAATACAGAAAAGATCATGGGGTCATTGGAAAAAGCAACTACACTTAGTTTATTAACCGGAGACGAATGGTTCAAGCAGCACCCGGAGAAAATATTGGGAGAGCAATTTCAAACTACTGATCGTTTCGGAAAGCCTGTAACCAAAGTAAAGGGAACGGCAGATAACATCATTCAGGGTATAGATGTGCCTTCCGTAGATGTTCCTGAAATAGCCATAGAAGCCCTGCAAACCGAAATCAAAGAACCCTTGCAGCAAATATTAAATGATCCCATGAAAAAGGAAAATATCGAGCGTGTTATCCACGAAACAAAAAAAGCTCAGGCAGACAAAGCACTCCGAAAGCTCAACGGAGAAAAGGAAAAAGATGAAGACGGTTGTCCTGAAGAATACTTTTGCTTTGATGAAGTGATGAAGGAATACAACAAAGGCATCACCGATGAAGAAATAAAAGCGTGGATATGGTACAAGCGCACTACCGGAGGATTCAATTATGAGAAAACAATTCTTGATTCTAAAAACGGCTGGTCAAAATATGTTGTTCCGTTGGGAGCAGCTTCCGAGCATTTAAAGGACTGGTTAAAAGCCGGAGTGATTTGCTCACATAATGGCAGTTTTATTCCAAGCGTATTATACTATGCTGAGAATATTTACGAACGCCAAAGTATGCTCCTGAAAGACAAAGAAGCGATCATAAAAGAGTTCGGAAAAGAGCAGTATGACCGTCAATGGAGTGGACTTGAAAATGTAAAACCACCCAAGCTCACATTAAATGATCCCAATACAGGTAATCGCTTATTCATTAAACCCGATTCTGCTTTTGCCAAAGAAATCCGTATCAGCCAGCTTGCAGATGGAACCAGTTTTAAAGAGTATGTAAGCAAGACAGGTAGTTATGCCGAAGGAACCAACTCACTGGTAGAAGCCTTTAAAACATGGCTAAGGGAATTACCAAAAGATGATTTTAAAAAATCAACCGACTGGAACATTATCCAGTTTTACCTCGATGGAGGAACACCCTCACGTCATTACGACAAAGAAGAAAAATTGCGTTTGAAACAAAATGCAAAAGTGGAAGGTGATAAATTTTTTGTCCGCTTTCTTGCAGAAGCCTTAACCCGTGAAGACCAGGTACGCATTGAGCAGCTATGGAACTCTAAATACAACGGTTATGTAGAAATAAATTATTTCAAAGTACCCGTTGCTTTTACCTGCTCCAGCACATTTAAAAATAAGCCTTTATTCATTCGCCCTGCACAAAGGGAAGGTATTGGCTTTATCAGCGTACACGGTTCGGGATGCGTTGCCTATGATGTGGGATTAGGTAAAACCATGACCGCTATTCTTTCACTTGCACAGGCATTGGAAAGCGGGCAATGCAAACGTCCCTTCATTGTCGTTCCCAACCAAACCTATAAAAACTGGCTAAGTGAATTACGTGGAGTAGTTGATAAGGGAAAAGTATTGCTTTCAGGATTGTTACCGCAGTACCAGGTGATAGACCTGTACAATTTAGGAACAGAGTTTATTGACCAGTTGCGGGACGAAAAAGGAAATATAAAACCTGTGCCTGAGAATACTATTTCTGTACTCACCTATGAGGGATTTAACAGGCTTGGATTTAATGATGATACATGGTCAACCATCGGAAATGAATTGTACGATATACTTAATCAGGGAACGGAAGAAAAACGGGATGTGGTAAAGCTCGGAGAGAAGATCAACGAGATGATGGGTAAAGGCATCAAAGGCGGTTCTGTGAATATTGAGGACTTAGGTTTTGATTTCATGGTGGTAGATGAAGCTCATGCCATGAAGAAATCCTTTACACAGGTAAAAGGTGAAGTGAAAGGCGATGGAGAAAATACTACTCGTTCCAAAACGTCTTATCAAATCAGGTCAGGTACACCATCCATGACTGCTTTACGTGGCTTTATGATAAGCCAGTACATTTTACGCAACAATAAAATGCGGAATGTAGTGTTGCTTACCGCTACCCCATTCACCAACAGTCCGCTTGAAATTTATTCCATACTGGCACTCATTGGTTACCAGCAATTAGAAAGAGCAGGGATTAAAAACATCAAAGAGTTTTTTGATACGTTCATCAAAACCAGTATGGAACTGGTGATTAACGCCAAGCTGAAACCCGAACGGAAAGAAATTGTGATGGGCTTTAACAACCTCATTGCATTACAACAGCTCATCTTTAAGTTTATCACTTACAAAACCGGAGAGGATGCTAAAATACAGCGACCTAACAAAATTGTATTGCCACTGCTTAATAAAAAAGAAGGCAACCAAATAATTCCTTTGCCAACGGAAGAACAGATTTCCACTAACCTTCCCATGACACAAAGACAAAAGGAATACATGGACGATGTGGAATTGTATGTAACCGGAAAAACAAGCCTTACCAATTTCTGTGTGAATACGAGAGGCTTTGAAGACAGTGAAGAAGGTGCAGAAGATGAAAGTGCCGGAGAAGCATTGGATGAAAAACATTTGTCTGAAGACGAAGAAGAAGGAACACGAATTTTAAGGGGAATGTCATTCGCACGACAGCTCGCACTTAGTCCTTATCTCTATGCCTGCAACCCGGACAAGCATCCAACTTATACGCAATACATAGAATCTTCGCCTAAGTTAAACTACATCATGGAGTGCATACGTTCGGTAAAACGTTACCACGAAGAAAACGATCAGGAAGTGTCCGGGCAGGTGATCTATATGAATGCTGGCGTACACTTTTTCCCTCTGATAAAAGAATACCTCGTACAGAAAATCGGTTATAAGGATGATGAAGTAGGGATTATCAAAAGCGGTTTGAGTGCAGCCAAAAAAGAAGGGATCAAAGAACGCTTCCTGGCCGGCAGTGTTAAAATTATTATCGGCAGCGCAACAATTAAAGAGGGGATCAATTTACAAAACCGTTCAACAGTGCTTTACAACTGCTGGCTGGATTGGAACCCAACTGATATGAAACAACTCGAAGGACGTATATGGCGCTTCGGAAATATGTATGCGAACATTCGTGTTGTGAATCCCATGATGGAAGACAGCATTGACACCTTCATTTTTCAAAAGCTGGAAGAAAAGACCAGCCGTATCAACGAGATATGGTATCGTGCAGGTAAGACCAATGCTCTTAACCTTGAAGAATTTAATCCGTCAGAATTAAAAATGGGTTTGATAACAGATCCTTATGCTTTGGCTGAATTAATCCTGATGGAAGAAAGGGAACGCTTGCAGGATGAAATCACAGGGCTTAACAATCAGAAAACTGTATTGGAAGAAATTGTTGAGCAGCGGGAAATATTTAACAAAAACATCGGTCATGTAAAGGACGTAGTAAACCGATACAAGCCGATGAAAGAAGAAGGCAAAGCCCGAACAATCGAAACAATTTTCAAGCTCTACAAAGATTATCTCGATGATGAAAATACCGAATACACTTATCAGGATCAGGTAGTGTATGACCAGGTACGCAAAGCCAATGCAGCCATTAAAAGAGGCATTGAACAAATACTTGCTCCGAGAGGCTTAGACATTGGTTTCGATTTGAAGAAAGTAACCGGGCAAATGGATAAGGAAGTTGAACGCAAGCAAAAGTACATGGAGGAAAAGACCGGAGATAAAGCTGTTCAGGAGAAAGGGCAAACCATCATCAATGACCGGATAAAGAAGGGCTACAAACCAAAAACAGTAATGGAAAGGGTAAAAGAATTTACCAACCTTAACCCTAAATTATTGAGTGAGCTGATGGTATATGATGCTTCGGACGAAGCCAAAGCAAAGCAATCCCAGCAAAAAAGAAAAGGAGAAGTATTGGAAGGAACAGCTGATCGCTTAACCAAAATCATTCAGCTCCGGGAATCATTCAAGCGAATGAGAAATCGCTTAGAACAGATCAGAGAATTAAGAAAAGCAGCATAATAAAAACATAAATCAATATGGTAAAGACAAAAATTGATACTCTGATAAGCCTCCTGAATGAGGCAAAGGAAAAAGGATGCAGCAAAGTAAAATTACAACTCTATGAAAGTTGGGATGAAGTTGTAAAAGAACAGAAATCTCCCTCGCAAAAGCTGGAAGAATATCAGATTGATGCCAGGTTCTACAATACAGTGGAGTTTGAAACCGAAGTGAAGAACATGGAAGCCACTGATAAAATCATTACCAAAATCGAAGGCGACACATTCATCATTCGTGTTTCACTTTCTGACCGGGATAGCTTATTGAAGAATCTTGGCATAGAAGAATTTTA
This sequence comes from Bacteroidetes bacterium RIFCSPLOWO2_12_FULL_35_15, assembly GCA_001769385.1. Classification (GTDB taxonomy): domain Bacteria; phylum Bacteroidota; class Bacteroidia; order 2-12-FULL-35-15; family 2-12-FULL-35-15; genus 2-12-FULL-35-15. Next base: position 5,015 of record MEPB01000057.1, read on the forward strand.
TAATCACTAACAAAATCTAATACACATGGCCACCTTAAAAAACAATCCATACGACTTATTGGAAAAAGAGAAAATATCAAAAAAACTATTGAGTGATCGGGTACTCAAAGGACTTTCCATTTTTGATGAAACACTTGCTGACATGGAACAATTTCCGACTGATAAAAAACTAAAAAAAGAAGCGGAAGAAATTGGCAAGGAAACTATTGAGCTGGTGAAGGAAGACATCGAGCGCATCAAAGAGGAAACGCACGATGAGATAGAGGAAAATTCTAAAAAGGAAATACGTAAAGTTCAATCAAAAAAGGTTGTGGAGAAAGCAGAAAAAGTGTTGGACGATTTATCGTTATGCCGTCAGAAATTAAAAGAAGACCGTCAGCGAAAAATTGAAAGTGGAGAAATCCAGCCTCCAAAAAAGAAAACGCTTGTAACCAAGCTCCGTCAGGAATTGGTAAAAACAGCTACGCTCATTCCCCAAAAACTGAAGGAGGACAGTGATGTTATCCAACGTACACAAAAGGCGGTGCTTAATTTCCTAAATGAGTTGAAAAGTATTTGGGGCTTGAATAAAATAAAACCTATTCAGGATGAGATAAAAGAAAAATTCAAGAAGCTGGAAGAAAAAGCAGAAGCCGCATAGTAACAGTACAATTAAAATTACAAAGCCATGAATAAGAACGCCATCATAATAACAAGTGTAGGAATGGTTATAGGAATAGCTGAAGCATTACTGTATTATAATCTTGGGCAAAGCGCAGGTGGAAAATTCAGCTATAAGATACCTCCTACAAAAGAGTTTTTGAAAACAGCCGGTGTTGTATTAGTTACATCAATACTCACCGCAGGAATTTCCGGGTTTATTGAATCACGGTTTCAGGACGACAAAAAGCAAATCGCATAATCACTAAAATAAAAAGACAATGAAAAAATTTCCGCACGAAACATTCTTAGATGAAAACAGCATTGATTATAAACTTCTCCCTGAAATGCTATACAAACGTATCAAGGGCTTTGAAGAACTCAAAGAAGACCTTGAACACACTACCGATGAAGACCAGGAGAATCTAACAAGCAAACTTGAAATGCTTTCCCACGAGCTATTAGAAGACCTGGAATAACACTTTGAGGAACAACTGGAGAATAATGACCAGGAGGAAGATGAAGTGCAGCCGGAGCCGGTTCAGGAAGCTGTTGTAGAAGAACCAACTCCTGAACCAGAACCCGAAGTTCAACCGGAGCAGGAACAACCTGTTGTAGAAGAACCCTCCCCTGAACCCGAAACTGAACCAGTAGTACAGGAAGAACCGGTTGTTGCACCTGAAGAAATAACCGAACCCACCGATGAAGAAATTCTCGAAGGTCTGATAAAGGCTGAAAAACATTTTGTGTTACCATCCGAGCTACAAGAAAAGGGTTTTAAAAGTAGTTTGAAGGATAAAAGGGTGGTTGTCGGAAAGTTCTGTCTTCACAGGGGGAAATACTACACTTGTTATAAAATAATTATCAAAAGTGAATAAAAAAATTTGGCAAATCAGTTCCCTATTTGGAACATTGCATTTCCCAAATAGGAACATAATCAAAAACAATTTTAAAGGTGAATCAGACAACATCTGCAAACAACTACTCGCAGCTTCAGGAAAGCATTGATAAGGTCATAGGAAAAATTGGCCTTAGAAGAACCAAGTATTTACTTGACAGCTTCATTGACAACACTACAATCTCACAGGACGAGCGAGAAAAAATAAAAATGGTTACTCAATACCTGGTGAGCCTTACCGCAAAGGTATTTGAATTAAAAGAGGAACTATTTATTGTAAGTACCGTGCGTGAATACAGGGATGCGAGAATGTGTTGCTTTCATCTGTTAAGGAAGTACACAGGAGACACATATCCTAAAATCGGCCTTTATTTCAATTCCAGTGCGAGAATCGTTATGTATTGCTGCTTCGTTGTGGAAGACCGTTTGGCAATGCCTAAAGGCAATTCAAAATTTGTAGCCAACTACACATTGCTTGAATCGAAACTAATAGAATTTGTTGGAAAAATTAATTAATCCCTATCATGGAAGACACAAAAGAATTAATCGAAACTACCTTAAAAAAGAATCCGCAGGATATAGCCTTTGAACCGATCCCGGAGGAAAATGATAGTCCATTAGCACAACCGGTTGTGGAAAAAAGTAATACATCGGAAGATGTAAACGCCTCCAAAAATGAAGGGAAGGAACCTGTTAACCCAACAGAAAATAAAGAAGAACCAAAGGCTAAGCCAAAAGAGAAACCTACGGATGCACCGGAACAGGAAATTGATGCCGAACCCACAGACGAAAGCAAGGATAGTTCAGGCTCCGGTACTAAAGAAGAAGAATTTAGTATGCCTTTGTAACACGCTGGTTTAATGGCCGACAGCATTATCGGTACAATTAATAATACTGTGCTGGAAGTGGGAGCCGGATATTTTGTAACCATTCGTAAGCACAAGGATTTTTACGACTTTGATGAAGTCATCCATGTAATAGAAGAACAGAACGTAAAAAATATTAAACGGATAAAGCTGGATGAAGAAGATAAAGCGTTACTCCGTCCTTTGCTTATCCACATAATAAGAAAAAAAGCTGCTGCACTCAGTCCTGAAAAGCAACTGTTAATGGTTGCACTATCCATCATTATCAAAAAAGCGAAAGTTGTTATGGAGATCCGTTCGGAAAATGAAATGCTTGTTGAACGCATCCGGGATATTATCAGGAAGGAAGTGAGAGGGTACGAGGAAGAACAGGAAGAAGAAAACAAACAGCGGGAAACTACTGCGGAAAGCATGGAAGAAAAGAATGAAGAAGAAGTTGCTGAAGTAGTATATGAAGAAACTAAGCAAAACCAAAAAGAAACCTCCAAAACCGGATTGCCCAATTCTGCTTTGGAAACCTTTGAATAATTAAGACCTGGAACAAGGAAATGAATGTCAGCAATAGTAGAGAAACCAAAATTATTTCAGGGGATAGTTCTTGTTAATAAACAGGACGAGCGCCAGCCAATGCTTATGCTGGTTTGCGGTGAAACCGGTGTTGGTAAAACATTTCGCAATATTCTTGAAATTGAAAATTATCTCCGGGATCATCCTGAAGTAAATCGAAAAGGGCGTAAGGTTTTAATTTTTGATGTTAATGATGACGATTACGAATGCTATACCACCGTTAGTCCTGACTTTATTCGTGATTTAAAGAACATTCGTGCCCGAAGAATACGTCCCCTCACCCGCTTCGGGGAAACCATGTCTATTGAAGAAAAACGGGATATGGTGGAACGGATGGTAAAACAGTTTACAGATGGATTATTGGTATTAGAAGACTTGGACAAATACATGACCGGGGCAAAAGGTCAAACCATTGTTG
>MEPB01000057.1:8412-10136 GCA_001769385.1 Bacteroidetes bacterium RIFCSPLOWO2_12_FULL_35_15
CACCAATCGCCATCATGGATTGGATATAATGATCTCCCATCAATCCATTGCTAAGATTACCACTACGGAATTTCAGAATTGTACCTGGTTACGCCTGCATAAACAGGTGGATGACGTTACCCGGTATCGCAACCGGATCCCGAACTACTTTCTGGTACGTATTGCAACGATCATAGTCGAGGAACAATACCTCATTGGAAATATCCGGTTTTTCGTGTATGTAAACATGAGAAAACTAAAGCTCCGGGGATGCAGCGTACAAGCCTATATCCGGGCTTGTAAAAAATATCTTGATACTGAAGAAAACGGAATGATACGCAGAATGATGATGGAAAGGGATTTCTATGGGAAGCTGATTTATAAGAATCGGAATGAAGTAGTTGTAAAGCTCATCGGTGAGTTGCTCCGGTATCACGAAGTAAATTATCAAAGCCCGATTTCAACAGAAAAAATTGTACAGAAAAAAGCCGCATAGAATTAATCACTAACCAATAAATTATACAAAATGAAAACCTACACTAAAACACACAGCAGTAAAAAGATAGCTGAAATTCATCTTGCCAAAATCAAAAAGAGGGGCGGAAAAGCCACTATGATAACAATTAGAGGAGGATTTCAAATTGAATACTACTTCCCGGATTCAAAAACGAAAAAGCCATCTGAAAAAGTCGTGGCAAGAAAGTCAGGAATACGTTTAAAAGAATATAAAAAACTACATCCTGGAACAAAGAGAGAGTTAGAAAATTACTTGTAAAGTATTCTTAGCAAAGACGGATACAATCTAAAGGGAAATGGGAAGCATAAAAGGACAAAAACATAATCCTTATATACAGGGGAAATACGCACATATCAATCCAAATGATGTTGTATTTACACCGGACTGGTTGGCAAAGCAGATTTGCAAACAGTTTCCCATTGACGGAAAAGTTTTGGAGCCATGCAAAGGGGAAGGAGTGTTTCTAAAGTATCTGCCTCCAAAAACGGATTGGTGCGAAATAACTGACGGAAAAAATTTCTATGATTACACCAATAAGGTTGATTGGATAGTAACAAATCCACCCTATTCTGATTATAACAGATTTTTGGAACACGCTTTCAGTTTAGCTGACAATATAGTTTTACTTGTACCGGTTGCAAAAATGCTTAAAAGCATGGGGACTATCAGAACAATTATGAACTATGGTGGGTTTGTTTCTATTAGTATTTTGCCTGCAAGCAAGGCGGGCTTCCCCTTTGGATTTCCCTGTGCGGTTTATCACCTAAAGAAAGGGTATAAAGGAGAAACGAAAATTGAGCTATTGAACTGCAAGGATAAACTTACTCACTCACTTTTTTTTAATAACTAATATCAGAATATACAATGATGTTTATACCGAAAAATATCCATGAACTTTTGAATGAAAGGATTCAGTTCTGTGAATCCGTACTGAATAACAAAAGCAAAATCCCCGCTTCATCTCAAACTGATGAGATGATAGCACGATTCGATACTGAACTAAAAAAGTTCAGGCAGATAAGGGAATTATTAAATGTGCTTGCTGGTGATGAATCCGTTGATATAGATACAGTTCACCAGGAATTTCAGCTTGCAGCATCGGAGATGATGGATAAGTTAATTAACCATTGTCGGCAGCAACTCGAAAATGTCAGCGACTTACTCACGATACACCAAATGCTGAACTTGATAGAGGCGCTCAACAAAATTAACCGGCAAATTATCAATA
>MEPB01000058.1:0-77155 GCA_001769385.1 Bacteroidetes bacterium RIFCSPLOWO2_12_FULL_35_15
GCATTTTCAAAATAGAATTTTTCTGAAAATTATGCACCATTGATTTGCGCTTGCTTTATGGGACTTTTTGAGTGAACCCTAACTAATATTATTATCCCTTCCATAAATTTTATTCCCTTCAATATCAATACTTTTATCTTTTGTAAAAGGATTCAATGAATTTCTTCTTTTACGATTAAGTAATAATTGTTATTTTCATCAAAATCTATTCTCATGAAAAATTTAAACACCGTTTTTTTTCTGATCTCTTTTTGCTTTTTAAGTAATGTCAATTATGCCGATAATGGGGCCTTAAAAAAAGGCTGGTCCGCATTTATTACGAATGATCGTACGGAAGCGATCTTGCAATTTAAACAAGCAGCAAAAGATGCAGAAACGAAAGCAGAAGCAAATCTGGCCTTGTCGTTAATAAGCAGGGATAATGGTGATAATGAATTAGCTTTTAATTATTTCATGGAGTTTTATAAATCTTCTGAAAACCCTTATCCTTATACATTTGCTTTGTGGACCACACGTTGTATTAATAATGATTACAACAAAAAAAGTAAGAACCAGGTGGCATTATTAAAATTAATTGCGGAGGATCCCAAAGCAAATCAATGTATGCGTTCTTTGGCAAATTCAATGCTGGGTTATCATGCACAAAAAAGTAATGATTTTAAATCTTCGAAAGAATATTTTAATAAAGTGGATGTCGTGCCTTTTGCACAAGCAGTGGGTCAATTTGAAAATGTTTCGGGAAGCGGATTTAATAAAGATTTTGGAGTACTGGCACATCCCAATTCAGATGCAATATTCAAAAACAAAGTAGGCGCAGATGTAAAATGGTTGAATGTGAAAAATATTAGAAATGACAGGTGGTTTGATTTTGCATATAATTTCAATAATAGTGACGCTGTTTGTTATGCTCAGTCATTTGTTAACAGTCCATCAGATCAGGAAGTCATACTGCGTGCAGGAGCATCCGGGGCAATCAAAATATGGGTAAATGATAAAATAGTGTGTTCAATTAATGAAGAGCAAAACACTGATCTGGATATTTACGGATTCACTATAAAATTAAACAAAGGGTATAATCGGATTTTAGTTCAGGTTGGGAAAAGTGAACTGGACAGATCTAATTTCATTGTTAGATTATTTGATCAAAAAGAAAATATTTTAACAGGACTCACGTACGCTCCTGATGCTCAGCCTTACTTAAAAGAAATAGTGTATAATGCAAAAGAGGTTCCGTTTTTTGCCGATAACTATTTTGAAGAAAAATTAAAATCCGACCCCGAAAATTTATTGTATTTGTTAATGCAAGGCGAAATTAATTTGCGTAATGATAAAGCTTATGAAGCAAGAAAGTCATTTACAAAAGCCGCTTCCATGGCACCAAATTGCACCTACGTTACCGAAAGATTAATTGAATCTTATGTACGGGATGATAATACAACGTTACAAACAAAAGCCGTTGAAAGTATCAAAACGAAAGATCCGGACAGCTATTTCGCGATCAAAGAATTTTATGATGATGCAATAGAAAAAGAAGATTATGATGCCGCTGAAAAGTTATTGAGTAAATTAATTTCTATCTATGGAAATACATTTTTAACGGATGCACTAAATCTTGATGTGTATGTAAAACGTAAAAAGTTTGACAATATCGTTACAGTTGGGAAAGAGCTGTATGATAAATATCCCGATAATTGGGAGATCGTAAATTTAAAATATACAATTGAAACCAGTGTAAATAAAGATTACGATAAGGCAAATGATATTCTTGTAAAATACATAAAAACGAATAACAACGAAGAGGCAACAACTATTTTAGCAAATAATTATTTTAAAAAAGGAAACGTTCAAAAAGGATTTGATATCTATTTAAAACGAATAGAGAATTATCCTTATGCAACAGGCTATTATGAAGATGTTTCTGACCTGTATTTTTCAAAACAAGATTATGAAATATCCGAACAATGGACAAAAAAAACCTTGGAAATTTGTCCGTTCAATGGGTATTATTGGAATCAGTTAGGAAAAATATACGAAGCCATGAACAAAACCGAGGAAGCAAAAATTGCTTTCGCAAAGTGTATTTATTTCTCGCCAACAAATTATGAAGCGCATAAATTGCTTCGTAAAATGGAAAATAAAAAAGATCTGTTTGAATATTTTGAAGAAAATGATATCGCGGCTTTATATAATAATTCCCCTAAAGCTGCTGCATTTCAGGAAGATAACAGTATTGTTTTGTTAAATGATATGCAGCGTATCGTATATCCGGAAGGCGCCACTGAACAGAAGACAGATATATTAATAAAAATATTCAACCAGGCAGGAATTGATTCCTGGAAAGAATATTCAATCGGATATAATGATTACACTCAACGTCTAATTATTGAAAAAGCAGAAGTAATGAAACCCGATGGAAATAAGGTAAAATCAGAGGCCAATGGGAATCAATTGGTATTTACTTCTTTGGAGATTGGCGATGCAATTCATATTACTTATCGTATAGAAGACTATGTATATGGACAATTGGCTTCCCATTTTACAGATCGGTTTAATTTAAATTTTAATTTGCCGGTTGGTAAAGCAAAGTATAGTTTATTGGTACCTTCTAAAACAAAATTTAATTATAAAGTTTTAAATACAGATGTTCAACCAAAAATTACTTCACCTGAAGAAGGATATCAGCTGTATGTTTTTGAAAAAAATGATCTGGTTGGATTAAAAAGCGAACCGTATATGCCACCGTTAGATGATGTTGGAATGGTGGTAGATGTGTCTTCAATACCTGATTGGAGTGTGATCAGTAATTGGTATGCCGACCTGGCAAATACAAAAGCCAAATCTGATTTTGAGATCAAAGAAGTGGTAAGTGATATTTTTAAGGACAAACCAAAAACATTAACTGAATTACAAAAGGCGAAATTTATTTACGAGTTCATCGAGAAGAATGTGAGTTATAGTAATGTTTCTTTCTTGCATGGAGCATTCATCCCACAAAAAGCATCCCGCACTTTAAATACAAAACTTGGCGATTGTAAAGATGTTTCCACTTTATTTGTGGCCATGTGTAAAGAGGTGGGTATGGTTGCAAATCTGGTGCTGGTGAATACAAGGGACAATGGTGATAATAACCTTCCTCAACCAACTGTTGGGTTTAATCATTGTATAGCCCATTTAATAGCTGACAAAAAAGAATATTTTATTGAACTAACAGACAATAAATTATCATTTTCCACCATAAGCAGTTTCCTGAATAATACATCCATACTTCAAATTCCTACCGAAACAAAAACTGTTTCAGGGCAATTAGAAAGGTTGAAAACAAAAAATACAGTACCCAATAATATCATTCGTAAATCAAGTATATCATTTAAAAATAACGACCTTTCAGTAAACAGAAACACCATACGAACAGGAGTGTTTGCTGATGGAACACGATATGATTTTGCGGAGTTGGGAAAAGAGGAACAAATGAAAACAATGAGCCAGTCTATTGGTTCAGATTTTACCACACCAATTAAATTAAACGAGTTAACATTTGAAAACCTTTCGGATCTGAAAGATACTGTTACTTATAAATTGAATTTCACAGTTTCAAATGCGTTGATGGAAGTGGCGGGGATGAAGATCATTAAAATTCCATGGTCCGAGTCATATTCAAGTTTGGATTTCCTGACCCTGGAAAAAAGAAAGTACAATTTTAATCTATGGTACTTCTCGTCTTTCGAGCTTGCAAGTGAAGAATTATCAATTGAAATACCACCAGGTAAACTATTGGTGGAACTTCCTAAATCAGTCTTAATAAATAATGATCTTATAAGTTATTCTTTAACTTATAAAATGGCAGGAACAAAACTATTGGCTACACGAACACTTAAATTTAATAAAGAAATAGTGACTCCTGAGCAATATAATAATTTCAAAGAATCATTTACAAAGATATCAGAAGCTGATTCGAAACAGATAGCGTTTAAGTAGAAAAAAGGAGAGGGGGAGTGTTGAAAATATTCTCGTTAAGCGGAGCGTCTCGCTCCGCTTCTTTTAACCGGCATCTTGCCGTAAGCAAATAAAAATAATTGTGATTAAATTAGAAGATAAAAATCATTTCAGATCCCTCATAAACATTAATAAAGCCATCCAGTACTCATGATAATCTGCGGTTGATTTCCATAAGGCTTTTGAGCCATGTTCACCTTTTCCGGAAGGAGTACATTGTTTTTTGTTTGGAGATTTAATATCTTTTAGTAGTGTACTTACATCGGCAGCTTCCGCTTTTGCAGATGCAGCAAACAGTGGTTTGTCATAATTTTTAATTGCCTCTTTTAAATTTAATTTGGCTCCAAAATGTTCACCCGGGCTAAATGCAATTACTGCTTTTACTTTATCATTGGTAGTTCCGATTTTTAATGCAAGAGAAGCACTATACGAGCTGCCCACCAATACTACTTTTTTATTGCTTTTTTTAAATGCATAATCTATTGCTGAAAGTATATCTTGTTCTGCATCCAGAAAAGTGTTGGGTTTGTTTTTTGATTTTGCGCCAAATGCCGTTTCGTTATTTACTCCATTTACTGCGTCTCCTGAACGTAGATCAATGGCAATGCAATTGTATCCGAATTTTGTGAATTTAGGAGCTGTTTCCTTGTATTCTCCACGACTATAACCAGCCTGGTGACAAAGTATCATGTAGGGTAAGGAATCACTTACAAAATAGAGGTCGGCCGTAATAATTACTCCATCTTTTGATAAAAAAGTGATACTGGTTTGAGATCTCATGGTGTGGATAAACAGAAGCAAGATCAAACTAAGCAGAATATTTTTTTTCATAATACAATTCATTTAGATAGAGCGAATGTAAGAAAAATAGTATAAAACATGCCTCGTCAAACTAAACTTAATTGAATATTGTGATTTTTAGTTATGATGTATTTCGACCAAGAAGAAATCTTATCTCGATTAGCAGATTTCTCTCTTCATTTCATTCCGTTCGAAATGAACTGTGTTAATTCATTTCGAGCGTAGGGAGAAACCTCTTCTTCGATTAACAGATTTCTCTCTTCATTTCATTCCGTTCGAAATGACACACACGGGTTAGGTGAAGATGCCGAAAGTCGAAGAGCACAGGTCATCCTGAGTTTGTCGAAGAGTGCGGAACACTTGGACAAACACCCTTCGACTTCGTTTAGGAAAGGCTCAAACTTTTTCGACTTGCATACTCTTTTCGACTGAATGAAGAGTTTGATTGTGAAAGAGCGGGTGAGGATTGAACAAACACGATGAAGTTTCGCGGTGAACTTCAATTTTTTTGAAGGTCTTGGTGCGAGCTTTAGCCGCGCACTTAGACATTCATAAAAATGAAGAGAGGAGCGGAGGAATCGTTTGTTCTTGATTTTTTGTTTCTTTTTGATCAAGCAAAAAGAAAAAGAGGTCAAGGAAAATAAGGATTTTGTATTTAAACGTTTGCTCCCGACACAATTAAAATTCTTTGAAAGCACCAACAACATTGCTATTCGTGGTGTTAGTTGAACCCTGTTTACAAAAGCGTTGTTAACGAACTCCGCAAGGGCGACAAGCATCATAAAAAAAGCCCTGATCTTATTAAAATCAGGGCTTTTATATTTCGTAAGAACAACTATCTATGCCTCAGCAAGAATAATAATTTTATTATTTAATACTTCAACAACGCCTCCATTGATCTCAAAATTCTCCACTTCTTTTTTAGCATTCGTAATTTTTACTGTTCCTTTTTTTAGTGTTGCAATAATAGGAGCATGGTTTTTTAAAACCCCGAAAGAACCTTCGGCACCTGGTAATTTTACAGCATCCACATCGCCACTGTACACTTTTTTATCCGGAGTTATAATTTCTAAAAACATAGATTTGAGATTTGAGATTTAAGATTTGAGAATAGTTGTGAGTTCGATTTCTCAATACTCACATCTAATATCTCATGTCTATATTATGAAGCTTCAGCTAAGATCTTTTTACCTTTTTCAATTGCATCTTCGATAGAACCAACAAGGTTAAATGCTGCTTCAGGATATTCATCCACTTCACCATTCATGATCATGTTGAAACCTTTGATAGTATCTTCAATTGAAACAAATACGCCTTTTAATCCTGTAAATTGTTCAGCAACAAAGAATGGTTGAGATAAGAAACGTTGAACACGTCTTGCACGGTGAACAACCAGTTTGTCTTCTTCTGAAAGTTCATCCATACCAAGGATGGCAATGATATCCTGTAATTCTTTGTAACGTTGTAAGATCATTTTTACACGTTGTGCAGTTCCATAATGTGATTCACCCAAAACAGCAGCAGTTAAGATCCTTGATGTAGAATCCAATGGATCCACAGCAGGATAAATACCTAACTCAGCAATTTTACGGTTCAATACAGTTGTTGCATCTAAGTGGGCAAATGTAGTTGCCGGAGCAGGGTCAGTTAAGTCATCCGCAGGAACGTAAACTGCCTGTACAGATGTAATAGAACCACGTTTTGTGGAGGTGATACGCTCTTGCATCAAACCCATTTCGGTAGCAAGTGTTGGCTGGTAACCAACCGCTGATGGCATACGACCTAATAAAGCCGATACCTCAGATCCTGCTTGTGTAAAGCGGAAAATATTATCAATAAAAAATAAGATATCACGACCACCTGACTTTTCATCCCCATCGCGGAAATATTCTGCCATTGTTAATCCTGATAAGGCAACACGGGCACGAGCTCCCGGAGGCTCATTCATTTGACCAAAAACTAAGGTAGCTTGTGACTTAACCAATTCTGCCATATCTACTTTGCTCAGATCCCAACCACCTTTTTCCATGGAATGTTTAAATTCTTCGCCATAACGAATTACGCCTGACTCGATCATCTCACGCAATAAGTCATTTCCTTCACGAGTACGCTCACCTACACCTGCAAATACGGATAATCCTTCGTATCCTTTAGCGATGTTGTTGATCAGTTCCATAATTAATACGGTTTTACCAACACCTGCACCACCAAATAAACCAATTTTACCACCTTTTGCGTAGGGTTCCAAAAGGTCGATCACTTTAATCCCTGTAAATAATACTTCTGTAGAAGTAGAAAGATCTTCATATCTCGGTGGATTACGGTGAATAGTATATCCACCTGTATTATCTACCGGTCCGATACCATCAATTGCTTCTCCAACCACATTGAATAAACGCCCTTTTACCTGGTCGCCTACCGGCATGGTTATGCCTGCACCTGTTGCAACAACAGTCATTCCACGGTATAATCCGTCAGAAGAGTCCATCGCAATGGTTCGAACAGTGTCCTCACCAACGTGTTTTTGTGTTTCAAGAATAATTTTTTGACCGTTTGGTTTCGTAACCACCAAAGCGTCCAGAATATTTGGTAATGAAGCTCCGCCTTCAAAACTTACGTCAATTACGGGACCAATTACTTGTGAGATTTTACCTGTTTGTGTTGACATTCTTAATAGGATATAAATGTTAATTTTTAAAAAACGTTGCGAAATTAGTATATTTTATTCAGCTAAAAAAACGATTGTTAATATTTTTATAATTAATTTCGGCACTCCAAATTCACTCAAAAATTTATGGGATGGATACTTGTTCTGAGCCTTGATTTTTAAGCAATTATCGAAACTTGTTTGTAATGCCTGAGTAAAAAATATTATTTTAAAGAATGAAGGTTTATACCGATATTAATGAATTTAAGAATGTGAAGAATGCGGTAGTTACTACCGGGACTTTTGACGGGGTTCATTTGGGACATCAGAAAATTATTTCCCGGTTAAAAGATGTGGCAAGATCCATTGATGGAGAGACCGTATTGCTCACTTTTTACCCGCATCCCAGGATGGTGCTTTTCCCTGAAGATAATGAACTGAAGTTAATAACAACCCAAAGCGAAAAAATAGAATTACTTGAGAAATTCGGGGTTGACCATTTGATCATTTATCCTTTTACAAAGGAGTTTTCAAGACTTTCATCAATAGAATTTGTACGAAATATTTTAGCGAATAAAATTAAAACCAAAAGACTTGTTATTGGCTATAATCATCATTTTGGAAGGAACAGGGAAGGTAGCTTCGAGCATTTGAAAGAGTATGGACCCTTATATGGTTTTGAAGTGGAAGAAATCCCTGCTGAAGACATTGATAGTAATGAAATCAGTTCTACGAAAATCCGAAAAGCATTGCAGTCAGGTGATATCAAAGTAGCTACCAGTTATTTAGGCCATTTTTATTCGTTAACCGGAAAAGTTATGGAGGGGAAGAAAAATGGCCAGGGTATTGGATTCCCAACAATCAATTTACAGGTTAAAGATAAATATAAACTAATCCCGGCTGATGGGGTTTATGCAGTGAAAGTGAAACATAGTGGCATGATGTATGGAGGAATGTTGAACATCGGAAATAATCCAACGATAGAAGGGAAGGGGAGAAGCATAGAAGTTAATGTTTTCGGTTTTAATAAAGATATCTATCAGGAAGAGGCAACCATTTATTTTATTGAACGACTTCGTGATGAGGTAAAGTTTAATAACTTAGAGGAATTGAAAAGCCAATTAGCAAAAGATAAAGAAAAAGCATTACAAATTTTAGAACAGAACTAAAAAGATTCCGTTTTAAATTTCTTAATATAATTTAACTGTATTGAGAATGTCATTCCGACCACTTCGGCTTCGCTCAGTGTAAACTCCGCGGAGGAATCTTTATAATTATTAACATAATTATAAAAAATGTAAACAGGCCAAAGTAATTTTATTTCGTGCAAAAAAACAAATATTGAAACCACAAAAAACATATAAAAACATCCTGAGAATTTCTTCAATTGTATTGTTGCTAATTGTTTTGTCCTTTCAAAAAATAACCGCCCAAAATCAATTGCTGGATTCCCTTACCTTAGACACACTTACAGCCTATACCAATCTTCAGGAAGCATTAAAAAATCCGGAGCTGGTTATTAAGCTAGAATTAAGAAAAAAGAAATTGAAAGAATTCCCGATGGAAATATTTAAGTTCCCTAATCTTCAGTATCTGGATCTCAGTAAAAACGATATCAAAGAGATCCCTGCCGAAATAGGACAATTAAAGAACTTACAATATTTTGCGATCTCAAAAAACGGTTTAGAATCATTGCCGCCACAAATCGGAGAATTAACTAATTTGTATTTTCTGAATGCCAATCAAAATGATCTCTCCACATTACCTCCTCAAATAGGGAAACTTGTGAAGCTGAAAAAGCTTGATCTATGGAGTAATAATATTGATAAATATCCAAGCGAAATAAAAAACTTAACAAGTTTACGGATACTTGATCTTCGTGTAATTCTTATTCCGGATGAAGAACAGGATCGTGTTCAAAATTTATTGCCACATACAAAAATTTATTTTTCTCCTTATTGTAAATGTCAGCAGTAAATGCATTTTTATTGCGGCCAGCGGGAAAAAGTTTTAAAATAATAATTTACTTATTTAAAATGTTTGTGTTAGAAGGGGTTGATAATATATTTTTGTTAGTACGTCATTGCGAGGAACGAAGCAATCTCCACGTAAAGCATTGTTTATAGATTGTATTTCTGCTTCAATGCAGAATGTTCCTCGTAATGACGCTCCGAAGGTGATTTTTTGTTCAAAACAGGAATTCTCATTTACGTACATAAATTTAAAAAGTCTATGATGGAGATTTTACAATCATTACTAATGACACTTAATTCATGAACTTTCATCTTCAATTCCCAATTACTCCTTTTCCTGAAAAAATAAAGTACTCCCAACCGTTTTTATTTTTAGGTTCTTGTTTTGCTGAAAATATTGGAGAAACAATGCAAGACTATAAATTTAATGTAAAAATAAATCCTCATGGAGTTTTGTATAATCCTTTGAGTATAACTGTTGCTTTGCGCAGATATATGGAGAACAAAGAGATGCAAGAAAATGATTTGTTTTTTGCAAATGATTGCTGGAACTCATGGGAACATCATAGTCGATTTTCAAACATCAGTAAACAAGATTGCTTAGAGGAAATAAATCAGAATATTTCTACCACTCATGAAGATCTAAAAAAAGTTGAATGGTTATTCATAACCTTTGGTTCTGCGTTTGTTTATAAGCGAAAAGATACAGGTGGATTAGTTGGAAATTGTCACAAAATTCCTCAAAAAGAATTTACTAAGCACTTATTAACTACTAATGAAATTATTGTCGATTACAACAATTTAATCAAAGAAGTACATCTCATCAATCCGAAACTAAAAATTGTTTTTACCATTAGTCCGGTTCGATATATGCGTGATGGAGCACTGGAGAATACAAGGAGCAAAGCACGGTTAGTTGAAGCGGTTCATGAATTAGTAGATATACATGCTAATGCATTTTATTTTCCTGCTTACGAATTAGTAATTGATGATCTCCGTGATTATCGTTTTTATAAAACAGATCTGGTTCATCCCAACGAACAAGCAATTGAATATGTTTTTGAGAAATTAATGACAGCATCTTTTGA
The DNA here is from genome assembly GCA_001769385.1 of Bacteroidetes bacterium RIFCSPLOWO2_12_FULL_35_15. Classification (GTDB taxonomy): domain Bacteria; phylum Bacteroidota; class Bacteroidia; order 2-12-FULL-35-15; family 2-12-FULL-35-15; genus 2-12-FULL-35-15. The sequence goes on from MEPB01000058.1 coordinate 10,503, forward strand.
TGAAGAAACGAAATCTCTTTTCGAAAAAATAAAAGAACTAAAAGCAGCAGCTTCGCACCGGCCTTTTAATTCAACAACGGCATCACACAAAAAATTTAAAGCAACTTATTTGGATCGTTGCATTCAATTAAAAGAAAAATTTCCTTATTTGGATTTAAGTGATGAGGTGAAGAGGTTTGGTGTGTAAAGAGTTTTATTGTCTTTTATTTTAGAGCCTGTTTAAATTTTGTTCAAGTATAAAAAAATCATTATAAGTAAAAGTGCGAGTCACTTCGAGTGCGACTAAAAGGAGCGTATCGAGAAGTTTGGAATTATTAAACAATAAATCTTGGCACATTCTCGATACACCTTCCTAAAAAGGAAGGCTACTCGAACTGACAACCCGCTTCCTATAACAAATAATTTGAACAAAATTTAAACAGTCTCCCTAGTTGGTCGGAGCGTCCTCGCTCCGTCCTTTTTTACCAGCATCTTGCCGAAGAAAAAATAAGGCGAGACGTCATGTTAAAACAAGCGTAGCGAGACGCTACGCTTAACTTGGGCGTTTGTTCATTCCTTGCGCGCGAGCTTTGTTTATGCTTTGCAGAAGACTTTATTGATTGCATAAATTAAATTACAGCAATGCAATAGGGTTCACTCTAACACTAAGAAAAGCAATGTTGTCGGATCATTTAAGCCTTTTTTATTTGATGCAAACATTTCTATTAAAAACATGAAATTTCTTTGCACCTTTTTTCTTTTTTCATGATAAAAAAGAAACAAAAAATCTAGATCAAACGATTCCTCCCCGCCTCTCTCCATTTTTCTGAATGCCTATGTGCGCGGCTAAAGCTCGCACCAAGGCCTTCATAAAAAATGGAGTTCACCGCGACTCTGCACCGCGTTTGCTCATTCCTCACGCGCCTTTTCAAAATAGCATTTTTCTGAAAATTATGCACCATTGATTTGCGCTCACTTTACGGGACTTTTTGAGTGAACCCGAATTGGTATAGGTGCGGCTGACGTCCACAAAAAGTGTGAACCACAAGTTTCATGGAGATATGGCGTAAGGCTTTTGTAGGTAAAAAGAAGACTTGGGGTTGGTTTTTGTGGTCGCCTTTTCTTGCTGCCACACAAGCTCGCTCAAATATCTATTAGATATTTGCCGCTATCTTTTGGAGAATCAAAAGAGAGAAAGGGGAAATGTGGTTTCGAACAGTTATGGCGTCCCGCTACGTCCTTTTTTACCGGCATCTTGCCGAAGAAAAATAATAAGGCGTCTCGCCATAAAACAAAAATACCGCTTAATTCAAGCGGTGTTTTTTGTATTATGCTACTTTCAATTTATTAAGAGTAGATCTTTTGAGTTTATCTTTCGCATACCGCAACGTTACACTTATTTCTTTAACACTTGCATCCGAAGGTGTATCAAACATCAGATCCATCATGATCGCTTCGCAAATAGAACGTAAGCCACGAGCACCTAATTTAAACTCCATTGCTTTTTCAACAATAAAATCCAATACCCCTTTTTCAAATTTTATTTTCACTCCATCCATTTCAAATAAATGGCTGTATTGTTTTATCAAGGCATTTTTGGGTTCGCTTAAAATGCGCAATAAGGTGGAAGCATCCAATGGACTTAAATAGGTTAACACCGGCAAACGACCTATCAATTCAGGAATCAAACCAAAACTTTTTAGATCTTGCGGAGAAACATATTGTAATAAATTATCTTTATCAATGTTGGCAACCTCTTTGTTTACAGTATATCCAACAGCTTGTGTATTTAAACGGTTTCCGATATTCCGGATGATTCCATCAAATGCACCACCACAAATAAATAAAATATTTTTTGTGTTGACCTGGATCATTTTTTGTTCAGGATGTTTGCGTCCGCCTTGTGGCGGAACACCAACAGTTGAACCTTCTAATAATTTTAATAAACCTTGCTGAACACCTTCACCGGAAACATCGCGGGTAATGGAAGGGTTATCGCTTTTGCGGGCAATTTTATCAATCTCATCAATAAAAACAATTCCTCTTTCAGCGGCAGCCACATCAAAATCCGCAGCCTGTAATAAACGGGATAAAATACTTTCTACATCTTCACCAACATAACCTGCTTCAGTAAGAACAGTTGCATCGGCAATACAAAAGGGTACATTCAACACTTTGGCAATGGTACGTGCTAAAAGGGTTTTTCCTGTTCCGGTTTCCCCGATCATTATTACATTCGACTTCTCAATCTCCACATCATCTTTCTGAGCAGTTTTAGATTGTGTTTGTATCAAACGTTTGTAATGGTTGTAAACAGCTACCGAAAGCACTTTTTTCGCTTCATCTTGTCCGATCACATATTCATCCAGGTGTTTTTTTATTTCAATCGGCTTCAGCAGATGCAATGCACTAAACAAAGACGAGTTACCTCGTTGGCTCACTTCATCACGTACTATGGTTTGTGCCTGTGTAACGCAATGATTGCAGATATGCCCGGTAATGCCTGCAATTAAAACATCGGTGTCTTGTTTGCTTCGTCCGCAAAACGAACATTTAATTTCTTTTTCTTCTTTTGCCATTTTTGTTTTTTACCGCTAGCGCAGGGGCGCAAAGCGGATTTTTATTCATTAACTCAAGTTTAAATTTAATGTCATTTCGAGCTTGTCGAGAAATCTTTACTGTTTGCAATTATGCTCCTAAATATAAAGATTCCTCCGCTTCGGTCGGAATGACAATGGTTACTAATAGCGAATGGTTACGAATTAGATTTGTAAATTCGTAACCATTCGTTTATTCGTAAGCTATATTTATTTTACTTTTATTAAGATCTCATCCACCATTCCGTAAGCTTTTGCTTCTTCGGAGGTCATCCAGCAGTCACGGTCACTATCGGCCCATACTTTTTCATAGGTCTGTCCGCTATGTTTAGCAATGATATCGTACAATTCTTTTTTCAATTTCTGAATCTCACGTGCGGTGATCTCGATGTCAGAAGCTTGTCCTTCGGCACCGCCCATTGGCTGGTGTATCATTACACGGGCATGTTTTAATGCGGCACGTTTGCCTTTTACACCGGCACACATTAATACAGCACCCATGGATGCTGCCATTCCGGTGCAAATGGTTGCTACATCCGGTGAAATATATTGCATGGTATCATAAATACCTAAACCAGCGTAAACAGATCCACCCGGACTGTTCAAATACACCTGGATATCTTTTTTTGCATCTACTGATTGTAAAAACAATAGCTGAGCCTGCATAATGTTTGCTACCTGATCATCGATCCCTGTACCAAGGAAAATGATACGATCCATCATTAAACGAGAGAAAACGTCCATTTGAGCAACGTTTAACTGACGCTCCTCAATGATATAAGGAGTCATATTGGAGACATTGTGTTTTGTATATGAATCAAATGTGTTCCCACTAATTCCTTTGTGCTTTACAGCATATTTACGAAATTCATTGTTATCGAACATAGTATTTTTAGTTTAAAAGTTTAAAGTATAGTGATAAAAGTACAAACAATAATTAAACCTGAAAAAAATTATTGCCTATTTGGCAGTTTTGAAAAAATCATCATAAGCAACTTCTTTATTTTCCAATGTAAATTTGGTTTTAAATAATTCCATTACTTTTTGTCCGTATAGTTTTTCATATAATTTTTTTGCTTCTTCTTCATTGGATAAAACACGTTGAGCTGTTTTATCTAAGTCTTCATCACTCATAGGAGCTTGTCCCATTTGACCAAATTGCTGAAGGATCAATTGTTTTGTATGTGCTATTAATTCTTCGCTTGCTACTTTAATATCATTTTCTTTAATGATTTTATTCTCGATCAATTGCCATTTCAAGCCTTTTGAATAACCATCAAATTCCAATTCAATTTGTTCAGCTGTTACCGGCTTTTCATTTACCGCAACGATCCATCGTTTTAAAAATTCAGTAGGCAAATTAAAGTTGATCTTATTCATTAAATATTCAACTACTTCGTTGTAAAACTTGCGTTCACTGTCATTTACGAACATGTTTGCCAACTCATCTTTTATCTTTGCTTTAAATTCTTCTTCGCTGGTAATATTTCCGGGACCGTAAATCTTATCAAATAATTCCTGGTTAATTTCAGCAGCACCTAAGCGACTAATACTTTTAACGGTAAATTGTATTTTTGAGGTTAAGTTCTCAGCAGCTTCCTTTTCAATTCCAAGTAATGTTGCTAGTTCGGTAGCATTTTCAGAAATTTTTTGAGCATCTAAAACTACTTTATCTTCTTTTTTAATACCTGTTAAAGCTTTTTTAGTAGCCTCATCTTTTACTCTTTCCAAAAACAAGGAGCCTGTTTTGAAGATTCCGCCTGCCAAAATTTCTCCGGTTGCATCCAACTCTACAAAATCTCCATTTAACAGATCGCCTTCACCTGAAACCTCAACCGGTTCCACTTTTCCGTAGCGTTTTGCGATATCGGTAGTGTATTTGGTAACCAAGGCATCATCAACCTTAACGGTGTGATATTCAAATTTATCTTTTGCAGAAAGTTCCACATTAAATTTAGGCGCAAGGCCCATTTCATATAGAAATTCAAATTCCTGCTGGTTATCCCAATCAATAACACTATCAGCTTTAGGCAAAGGATTACCAAGAACTTCAATTTTGTTTTCGTTCAGATATTTATACAATGAATCGTTAAGCAATTTATTGATCTCATCCACCATAATGGACTTGCCATACATTTTTTTGATCATTCCGGTAGGAACTTTCCCCGGACGGAATCCCGGTATGTTCGCTTTTTTCTGGTAATCTTTTAAAGCAGTTTCTACTTTTGGTAAATAATCTTCTGCAACCACTTTTACTTTCAGTACTGCATTTAACTCGTCAATATTTTCTTGAATAATGTTCATTTTGTAAAATGTTTAATTGATATTTTTTTGTTTGATTTTTAAAGGGACACAAAAGTACAAAAAAATTTGGATGTTCAGGCTTCCTTTCCAGGCAAAAATTCCCATAAATTCTAATTTTTATTTAGCAGCCCTTAACTAATTTCCCGTCTTTATAATATTGGGTTTTAACGACTTTCCCGTGTACAATAGTAAGCCATTTCCCTTGTTTAAGGTTATTTGCATCTGTAAAATTAGTTGTATCTCCGGGAGCAACGTAATCATCTACTACATTTCTGGTCCATTTAGCCATCGAATCGGCAGCATAATCTTTAGGAGCATTATTGCTCTCAGGTAGATCATTGGTTTCGGAAGGATTGTTTTGACAAGCCAAAAGAAACAAAAATAGCGAAGAGAATATTATTTTTTTCATATACTAAGCCGCTGTTTAAATTTTAATAAAAATATTTGTTATGCACGCGGGTTGTCAGTTCGAGTAGCCTTCCTTTTTTAGGAAGGTGTATCGAGAATGTGCGAAGATTTATTGTTAATAAAACTTCTCGATACGCTCCTTTTTTCGCAACGAAGTGACCGCGCACTTTTACGTATAATAATTTTAAATTTTAATAAAAGAACCTGATTCCGGATATTTTTACCATTCTAATTTCGACCAGAGTGAGAAATCTCAATAAAATTAAGCTAAAAATGAGGTTTCTCCCGGAGTTTATCATGAGCAAACCGAAGGAGTCGAAACATATAATACATTTTGAGTACATTTAAACAGCGTCTAAAATTAAAAAAATGATTAGTAATTCCTACCTATTTTGAATTTCATGAAAAGCCCGCTTTTGTTCAGATTCTTTCCTGCTTTTGATGGCAAAGCATAGTTTTGTGCAAAAGAGAATTGTATCTGGTGCATCTGAGTGTTGTCAACGTTTTTCTTTTTTGAAAGTTTATTCATAGGAGAACATGTGAACAACTTTTGAGCTTGATCAAAATGAACAGAGGGATTTTCAGTTCATTTTTTTCTTTCCTTCTTTTCTCTTGACAGAAAAGAAGCAATTCTTCAGAGAAGAACAAGAACAAACGATTCCTCCACTCCTCTCTCCATTTTTATGAATGTCTAAGCACTCGGCTAAAGCTCGTGCCAAGACCTTCAATAAAAACCGAGTTCACCGTAACACGACATCGCGTTTGTTCAATCCTTGCGCACGGTTTCATAAATAGAATTTTGCATAAAATAGAATTGCATCTGGTGCATCTGAGTGTTGTCAGTTCGAGTGTTTTTCTTTTTTGAAAAACTTATCGAGAACGTGTGAGGGTTTTAATATTAGGATTTGTAATGATCGAATTAATGTGCTTATTAACATTTTTTTTCTTTTTTTCTTTTTGCTTGATCAAAAAGAAAGAGGGCAAATGTACAATCAACTTATTGAACAATCGATCTTATTTATTTAAACGGGAAATGTAATTGTTTTTGTGGAAAATGCTTCCCGTACATTTTAATCAGCCAGCTGCATAAAGGAGCGAAACCAGTAAAGATCAGCTAAGTGTAATGAAAAATGCCGTTACTCTGTTTTCTATTTGTCCGGGCTTAGGGGGGTAATATTACCCCCTCTAGCGGGTAATATTACCCGTGCTAAAAAGGGGTAAAATTACCCGTTTTAATTGTATTGAAAAATGTGTAGGTTTGGCTCGTCATTTTTATACATATAAACAAAGCAGTTTACAAGGGTTTAAAAAAATTGTATGACATTTTATAATTAATGTTTTCAACAGAATAAGAAATGAAGCCCTTTGAATTGGCTTTGTGGTTGGAATTAGTTTATTATTGTGGAAATGGTGAATGAGGAGGGGAATTGGTTTGGGGAAATTTAAAAATAAGGAGAAAGTAGGGACGTATACAGATGCTAGTGGCAAGAATAAAGACAGACAATCAGAATAACAAACAGGGATTCATATGGCAAAATTTTTAACAGGGAACGAACTAAACTCGGAATTAGAAAAATTATTTGAAAGCGCGGACGAGCAAATAATTCTCATCTCTCCTTACATCAAACTTCACGACCGTTATGCTTCGACATTGCGGACAAAAAAGGACAATCCTAAAATGAAGATTATTATTGTATTTGGCAAAAATGAAGAAGACCTTTCAAGAAGTATGAAGCAAGAAGATTTTAATTTCTTCAAAGAATTTCCAAACATTGAAATTCGTTACGAAAAAAGACTTCACGCCAAATATTATTCAAGCGAATCTTCGGCAATCTTAACTTCAATGAATTTATATAACTTCTCCCAAGACAATAATATTGAAGCTGGGGTAATGACCAAAGCGACTTTGCTTGGAAGTCTTGCCAGTAATCTTATGACCTTTGTTACGGACGAGGACGGCTTTGACACAACTGCTCAGGCTTACTTTTTAAGAGTTATAGAGCAATCTGAATTACTATTTAAAAAAGAGCCAGAATATGAAAGCATAATGCTTGGTTTATCAAAAAAATATAAATCATCAAGAACTGAAGTGGACAAGCTCACAGATTTTTTTGCAAACAAACCTAAGTATGAAAATAATAGTAGAAAAGACAATTCAGAAAAGAAACCAATAGTTAATGAAATTAAAACTGAGGAAAAAACAGAAACTGTAGGTGCGAATAAAATTTCCTCTGAAACAAAATTCCTTTCAACGACTGCTTTGTCAAAAGAAGTTAGACTTTCAAGCAAAGACCTGTTTGGTAAGTTTGAAAAACTCAATTGGATAGAAAGAAAAAATGATGACTGGGTATTAACGGCTTCAGGAAAAAATAAAGGGGCGCAGACAAAAAAGGGACAGTACGGAGAATATATTGCATGGCCCGATACAATAGTTAACGAAATAAAATAAAGCAGAAAATATTATAGATGCAAACATTACCTTTTTTTTCTTTGAGGTGTTATTTCACCAGCAATAAATGATTGAAATACTTTGTTGGTGATATCACCAACAAAGGCTAACAGAAAAATAATATGTCATCACTGAAAGATCATTGTAAAGAAACGAAAAGACTTTTGAGAAAAGTTCCAAAAGCAAATATTTCAAAATGGCTTTTGGAAGAAGGTTATTATCCTGAGCAGGTGCCCAGCAGCTAACATAAAATATACAATACTTTAGCCGACACGTTCAAAAGTCTAACCCAGGCATAACATATTTGACAGTTATGTGCAACTATATTTAAAAAAACACGATGGAAACAGACCACATACGACTTGCAATTGAAAATATTGCTAAATACGGTGATACAGATATTTTCCCTTTCCCCATTGAGAAACTTGTTTTCTTTGATAAGAAAGAAGAAACTATTGCTCTTATAAAAAAAATTGATAGTGATTTTCATAATTACTTAACTCTTCATCCACCAGTAAATATTAACTCTTCTATACCATTAGGATATACAGGATTTCGATGGGCTACTCAAATTGACCCAATATGGAACGCCTATTTCTTAGCCGCAGTAATTAGCATAGCTAAAGAAATCGAAAGTACTAGAATTGGCAAAGAAGAAAACATAATTTATTCTTACAGATTTTCCCCAAACTTAGAAAACCCTATGCTTTTTGACACAACGTATAATTGGTTAAAATTTCAAAAAGACTCACTAGAATTCGTTAAAACAAATCTTGAATACAATTTTGTGGTTATATGTGATATAGCCGATTTTTATAATAGAATAAACCATCACCCTTTAGAAAATTCACTAAATAGGTTACCTGTTTATAATGATATTCCCAAAAAAATAAAAAAACTTATTCATAAATTTTCTAACACAAAGTCATATGGACTACCAATTGGTGGGGAAGCGGCTCGTATTCTCGCAGAGTTAGTTTTAAATAATACAGACAGACATCTTTATAACCAAGGAATTAAATTTAAACGCTTTGTTGATGATTTACATATTTTCTGTAAAACTTTGCAAGAAGCTCATTCCGCTTTAAATTTCCTGTCAATAAAACTAATGCGAAATGAAGGATTAAATTTGCAAAAACATAAAACGCAAATACAATCTAGAATCGAATTTGATAAGCTTGTTTCATCAAGAATCAATGCCGATAGCGATAACGAAAAAGAGAAACATAGAGCTAAATTCATGTCTTTGCCAATTAATTATGACCCTTATTCAGACAGTGCAGAAGATGATTATAGAAGAATAAAAAAAGAACTAGAAGAATTTGATATTGTCGGTTTACTGAATGATGAATTGAGAAAAGTCAGAATCCACCAACAATTTGGAACGAGATTAATTAAAACATTTGATGTTCTTGAACCAGAAGTTATTTCAAATGCTTTTAATTCAATAATTCCTAAGTACGAAATTTTATATCCAATATTCCCGACTATAATGAAGTCTGCATATAAACACCATGCAAAACTTGAAAATAATACGAAAACTAAACTCCATTTGTCATTGAGGAAACTCGTATCTGAGAATTCTTATATAGTTCAGTCTGAAATAAACATGACATACTTGCTTAGGGTTCTTGGATTAGAGCATAGTCTTTTAAATGAAGAAACAGTAATTAAAGCGTATCATTTATTCGCAGACAGTATCTTAATAAAGAGTATTGTAATCCAAATCATGACTAGATGGAAAGCATACCACTGGTTGACTGACAAAAAGGACACATTCTCTATAATGAACAAATGGGAAAGAAGAATGTTTATCGTAGCTGCGAATTTTATAGGAGATGAAGGTGAACATTGGTTAAATTATAATAAAAAGGAATTTTCAGACTTAGAGAAATTAATAATGAATTGGTCGAAAGAAAAATCTTCAATTACTAATTGGGAATTACCGTTATGATTTCAGAAAAAACCTTCATCAGATACTATTCAAGTTTTTGGGAACAATTACTCCCAGGTATCGACAATTATATCCGTATGGTAAACTCTGGATTAAAGGAACGTTTGTTTACTCCAATAATTACAGATGATATTCCTAAAAGAAGAGCATTGATTAATGGGATGGCATTTAAACTTTTTCATAAATGTCATAACAAAGAAATAATTTTTGAAAATATTGCAAGTCTGGCCCCGGATTCTCCAGAGATTAATGAAATTCAAGATACGGTATTAAGAGACATGGCGAATCTAGACAATTCCGACACCTTTAAAGAAAAATTGTCATTGAACGAATTTATTATTTTACAAAATCTAACTCATCGCCTATATAAATATTTTTCAAAAAAAAAAGATGTAATAATTTATCCGAAATTTCAAGGATGCGGATTGCTTTTTAATTGTTCGGGAGATGCGATATATGAGAATAATTTAGTTGAAATTAAAGCTGGCAATACAAATTTTGGAAGGCATGATTTCTATCAATTGTTTACTTATGGTGCTTTGAACTATGTTTCATATGACATAAACGAAATAAGTAGATTTGAATTATTTAATATTCGAACCGGTTTATGTTGGAATGAGAATATTGAAAATGTATGTGAAATTATAGCAGGCACATCGTCAGCAGAAATTTATTCAGAAATAATAAATTATGTTTCAAATAATTATAGGTCAATATGACAAAAATAATCCCCCGTTAGGCGGAGCGTCCCGCTCCGCCTTCCTTAACCGGCATCTTGCCGTATATGTAAAACAGCAGCAATATTTATCTTACAAAAAATGTTTCAAAAGAATTAAAAAATGTCAACAGGTTATCAAATTAAAGAGCAAGACAAATTATATTTTTTAACACTTCAAGTAACAGAATGGGTGGATATATTTTCACGACAAAAATATCGGGATATTATCATTGAAAATCTATCCTACTGTCAAAAGAATAAAGGGCTTGAAATATATGCCTGGGTAATCATGAGTAATCATATTCATTTATTGGTTAAAAGCGAAAAAGAAGACTAAGCAATATATTGAGGGATTTTAAAAGTTACACCAGTAAAAAAATATTAGATGAAATTGATTCGTGTAATGAAAGCAGAAAAGAGTGGATGCTAAAACTATTTAAAGATTCAGCATTCAAGCATAAGCGTAATTCAGAATATCAATTTTGGACACATGAAAATCATGCGGAGCACATTTTTTCAAATACGTTTATCGAACAAAAAATAGATTATATTCATAACAATCCTGTAAGAGCGGGAATAGTTGAAAAACCTGAAGAATACAGATATTCAAGCGCAAAAAATTATGCAGGAGAAAAAGGATTATTGCAAATTGAAACAATTATGCGACAATGGAAAACTTATAAATGAATTCTTTACTGATGTTCATTTGGAATAAAAGTGATTTTGCTTCGAATGAACGTAATTCGGCAAGATGCCGGTTAAAGAAATCGGAGCGGGACGCTCCGCTTAACGGTGCGCAAAAAAAGCGGACAACAACTTATAACATAAACAACAATTACAAAAAAAATACATACAATAAATAAACAAAAACAAAACAATGAAACCAACTCTACTCTTATTAACAACAGCTATTACAGGAACAATGATGATGACTATACAAAGCGCAAACGCTCAGGGAGCTTATATAAATGCAGGCGTAGGCTATGGTATGAAAGCCGCTTCACAAACAATGCAATACACCGAGTCGGTTTCATCTGATACTATACTTACCTTTACAAGCGTGCATGGTTCACTTGGAAAAGGCTTAAATTATGGCGGTGCATTGGGTTATATGTTTAATAAACATGTAGGAGCCGAAATAGGATTTAACTATTTAAAGGGCAGTCAAATTAAATCCAGCTACTCAGATTATACCTTCATTTATACCCAGACGCAAACTATCACAACCCAGGCCACTATGCTACGCATTATTCCTACACTTGTTATTGCAATAGGAGATGGAGTGTTTCGTCCGTATGCCAAAGTTGGATTAGTAATGGGATTGATGGGCAAAACAACGGATAAATACTCCAGTCATGTAGGAGGTTATAGTTATGAAGAAACCTGGAAATCCAGTGGTGGCATACCATTTGGTTTTTCATCGGCTCTTGGCTTAACTATGGAAGGTGATTTCATGGCAGTCTTTGCTGAGTTCGCAATGATCAATCAATCATGGGCACCAAAAAAAAGTGTGATGACAGAATCAACCTATAATGGAACTGATCAATTGCCTTTACTGACAACCTATGAAAAAGAAACCAATTATGTTGATAGTTATTCAGTAAGTCAAAACCCCGATCTAAGTTCACCTAATCAACAAACAAAACAGTATTTACCGATGAGTAGTTTTGGATTTAATGTAGGCTTACGTTTTAATTTAGGGAACTATTTGAAGAGTAAAAAAGCAGTAGCGAAATAAATGATTGAAATAGGTTGTTGGTGATAACACCAACAACTGCATAATGAATATATTGTTACAAACAATGAAGAAGGAACAATTATTACCTATTGGCTGGCTGATGGTAAAATTTACTTTCTTCGAAAAGTTATTGTGCCAGTTGAACCGCAAAGACAAATCATCTATTTATTTTTTATAAATACCTGATATAAAAAATATGTTCGCGATGCTTTCAATACAAACTGATTTAAGCGGTAAAAAACAGGTCGTTTGGAAGTTACCAAAATCACTAAAAAAGTAATTGATCTTACTCAATTTGAAATACCAAAAGGGTATAATAAATTTGAAAAATAAAATTATCCAAAAAATAAAAATGCTCTGTAAATGATATTTACAGGGCATTTTTATTTTAAATAGGCTCGAAATATAGATTCAAAAAATATCCAGAGCTGAGCGATCGATTAAAATCTTTTCGCATAGAGCCATTTTACATGAGGGTTTACATTTTTTTTCTTGCCGAATATCATTGTACAATTATTTTCAAAATATAATATTTGTGTTGTGATGGAATGGAATTAAATATTTTTTTGCAGGTAAAAAAAACCTAAAAAAATCAAATTTAATCGCCATTTGAATGACAACAACTAGAAAATACAATCTTCTCTTTTTTTTAATTCTACTTTTTCAACTTTCCCTTTTTAGCCAAACATCCTATCAGGAATATCCTAATATCATTATAAATAGTAAAACAGAAAGTGTAATTTCTGTTTCAAACCAGGGAAACGCGTATTTGGAAATACCTCCCTGGCTAAAACCGGGAGGATGGAGATCCTATTATTTTACCAGCCATTTCACAAAAGTATTTTCAATACCACTGTCCCTGGCGGATGAAAACTTAACCAACCTGAATCTTTCAGAATCATTTGAACCAACGATTGTATCGTGCCCTTTGAATTGGTGGAATACAAATCATCCTCCAACTTCTAATACAGATCTTCAATTCAGGAGAAATTACCAGGGAATTTTTAGCGCTCATTCTTTTTATAATCAATATAAAGGGGACATCGTAATTGCTTATTCCCATGGGGAAAATAAAAATGCAATAGAAGGCCAGTATCAATATCAAAATACAGTATGGCCAACTTTTGTATTAGACCCGAATAATCCAAATACATATTCAGGATACAGTAATGGCACGTATTACGACTGTTGGGAAAGTTATTTTGGTTTTGTAAATATGCAATGGATAGAAAATACTTCTTCAACACAATGGGCACAAAAATATTTTTGGGAAGAAGGGCCCATTGCATGGCCTTCAAATGGCTATATTACAAAAGGAAATCAAAAAGCCTCGTATGGTCTCAGGCATCCATCTTCTATATTAAATAGTAATGATAATTATATATACATATATTATCTTGATACAAAAGAAGCCGCTATTATGGCCGAAGAAGGAAGAAGTTCGGGCATAAAATTAGTAAGAGTAAAAAAAGAAAATGCCGTATTCTCCACCATGTATGAAGTTTTTTATAACGGAAACTGGTATCCCTCTTTACCTCAAGGCTATACCAAAGAAAAAATGCTTGATTTCGTAAATGTTAAAGGCCCAAAATCCTCCGTTGTTGTTGGAGGTCCAAATACTATCCGGTTCACGGTTGCAAAAATACTGGATGATGATTACTATTTAGGAGTGGAAGAGTATATAGATCCGATAACGAATCAAACCATTACAAATCTTCGTCTATCAAGAGATCTGATAAATTGGTCTTCTCCTAAAGCTATTTTAAGCAAAACTTCATCATGGGGAAGTTCTAAATATCATTACCCAATTTTCCTTGACCATGCAGGTTGGACAAATACTGAAATTTTTAAGAATAATTTTTATATCCTTGGGACAAAATCCGGGAAAACAGATAAAATTTACCGGATGAAGCTAAATATAAGTTTAACTGATCAAGTTGTTCAGCCTTTTCCAATTAGTGGAAAAGATTCTACAATTGAGGACGAGTCTTGCAAGTTCCAGGAAATGAAAGATGAAGACATTCTTTTTTCAAAAGAAGATAATTATCTGTATGTAACATTACCGACTAATTCCTGCCAGTTAAAAAAAGAGGTATTCGTTTATGATATACAAGGTAAACTTATAAAAATTGAAATATTTGATGGGGAAAGCAACGCTTTCAAAATTGATGTTTCTGAAATAAAAGCTTTTGGAATATTTGTATTAGTTATTCAAACGGGAGATAATATACTAGCTAAAAAATTTATAGTTAATTATAATAATTACCACTAAAACTTAATCGTAAATTTCAGGAAATTGAATCAAAGTTTAAACTACATATACACTTTTTGTTGTTTTGCTTATGCAAAGAAATAAAAAAAGGAACGCGGATGACGCTGATTAAGCATATTAACGCAGATAAAATAAAACCATTTTTTATCATCTAAAATAAAAAAGTCCCGCTCTATTACTAGAGCGGGACTTTTTTTGGTAAATTATATTTTAATATAATTATGCTAATCTTACGTTTACAGCATTTAAACCTTTTTTGCCTTCTTGAACTTCAAAAAGTACTTCGTCATTCTGACGAATTTCTTCTTTCAATCCTGACACGTGAACAAAGAATTCTTCATTTGTGTCATTAGCTTTAATGAATCCAAATCCTTTTGTTTCATTAAAAAACTTTACAGTTCCATTTTTCATTTTAATAATAATGTTTTGATTAATAATTAACACAAAGATACACTAATTAAACCGAAATGCTTGAAATAATTACATTTTAATAAAACATTGTCCTGAATTAGCTTTGTTGATTGGGCTTTTACGAAACAAAAAAAATGATATTTTTTGTTTTTCCAGGGATGAAAGGACAGGCCCGGGATAAATTTTTCAGGAAAATTATCACTAAAAAAAGTGTTTCTTTCGAAACTTAACGTTCAGCCCCGCACTTTTTGTGGACGTCAGCCGCATCGCAGCTAATTTCTTTGTGCAAAATTTAATCTGGTAGGAGCGGGTAAGGCTTGGATCAAACGCCCTTCGACTTCGCTCAGGTCAGGCTTCTCGTGAAAAATTCCAATAAAAAAGAGGAACCTTTGCAAGTTCCTCTTTTTGTGCGGGCGAAGGGACATCCTATAACTGTTCGAAACCTTTTTTTTTCTTCTTTTCTCTTAAAAGAAAAGAAGCAAAAGTTCAAGAACAAACGATTGCTCCCCTCATCTCTCCATTTTTATGAATGTCTAAGCACTCGGCTAAAGCTCGTGCCAAGACCTTCAAAAAAAATAGAGTTCACCGCAACACGACATCGCGTTTGTTCAATCCTTGCGCGCGAACTTTGTTTATGCTTTGCAGAAGGCTTTATTGATTGCATAAATTGAATTAAAGCAATGCACTGAATTAGTATAGGTGCTGTTGTGGTGGCTTTTCTTGCCTTCACACATACTCGCTCAAATACCTAGCAGGTATTTGCCGCTTTCTTTTTGCGGCAGAAAAAGAAAGTAAAAGAATAAAATGTTTCGAACAGTAAAGGGGACATCCTTCGACTTCGCTCAGGACAGGCTTCTCGTGAAAAATTCCAATAAAAAAAGAGGAACCTTTGCAAGTTCCTCTTTTAGTGCGGGCGAAGGGAATCCTTCGGCTTCGCTCAGGTCAGGCTTCTCGTGAAAAATTCCAATAAAAAAGAGGAACCTTTGCAAGTTCCTCTTTTTGTGCGGGCGAAGGGACATCCTTCGACTTCGCTCAGGACAGGCTTCTCGTGAAAAATTCCAATAAAAAAGAGGAACCTTTTCAAGTTCCTCTTTTTGTGCGGGCGAAGGGACTCGAACCCCCACGCCTTGCGGCACCAGATCCTAAGTCTGGCGCGGCTGCCAATTACGCCACGCCCGCATGTGTTTTTAAATTGGAAGGCAAAGATATATTTTTTTCAAATGCAAAAAAAATTCTTCTTGCATTTAAAAATAAATTAGTCGAAAAAGTGTTTAAAACTTCATCCCTTTGATGCATCATAAATTAGTACTTTTGAAACCTGTAAATTGTTTTTCAATGCTTACTATTGATCCAAAAGAGGTTAAAACGTCCGTACTACATGGGTATTTACTCGGAGCTGTTGCTCCCCGTCCCATCGCGTTTTCCAGTACCATTGATAAAGAAGGCAACCCCAATTTAGCACCTTTTAGCTTTTTTAATGTTTTTAGTGCAAATCCACCAATTGTGATATTCTCACCCGCAAAAAGCGGACGAACAGGACTTAATAAACATACGTTTGAAAATATCAAAGAAGTTCCTGAAGTAGTTATTAATATGGTTAGTTATGATATTGTTCAACAAATGTCATTAGCAAGCACCGAGTATCCCAAAGGAGTAAATGAGTTTATAAAAGCAGGATTTACACCCATTGGTTCCGAATTAATAAAACCTTTCAGGGTAAAAGAATCTCCGGTTCAATTGGAGTGCAAAGTAAAACAGGTAATAGAACTTGGGAATGAAGGTGGTGCAGGAAACTTAATTATTTGTGAAGTAGTGTTAATGCACATTAGTGAGGATGTATTAGATGAAAATAAACAAATAGATCCTCATAAAATTGATCTGGTCGCTCGTCTTGGTGGGAACTGGTATAGCAGAACCAATGGAAAATCCTTATTTGAAGTAGGTAAACCATTGCAAAATTTGGGAATCGGAGTTGATTCGATCCCGGATTATATTCGCCACTCAAATGTACTGACAGGAAATAATATAGGGCAATTGGGTAACATTGAAAAACTTCCTTCTGCCACAGAAATTATTCAATATAAAAATTCGGGTGCTATTAACGAAGCATTTGATACCTATGGAAGGAACCTGAAAAAATTGGAAAATCATTTACATCATCTTGCCAAAGGCCTGTTGGAGAATGGAAAGGTGCAGGAAGCCTGGAAAGTATTATTATCCGTAAATCATTAATCAAAATCGAAATAATCAATAATTAATATTAACAAAAACTAAAAAAAATGGATATCACAGGAATTTTAAAAGTAAAAAGTGAAGCACAACAAGTATCAGAAAAATTCAAGAAAAGAGAATTCGTTCTAACCGATAATTCATCGCAATACCCGCAACATATTTCTTTTCAGTTAACTCAGGATAAATGTAATCTGATTGATAATTATGCTGTAGGTTCTGAAATAAAAGTACATTTTAATTTGCGTGGGCGTGAGTGGACAAGTCCTAAAGGCGAAATAAAATATTTCAATACATTGGAGGCTTGGCGCATCGAAACAATTAATGCGGGTTCAGGTGCTACACCTTCATCTTCTGCTGGTAATTTAGGTGATGTGGCCGAAACTACATTTACTGCAACAACTCAGGAAGACGACCTTCCGTTTTAATAAGAAGCCTTGAAAAAAAACGAGAGCCGGTTCAGATAACATCTGAACCGGCTCTCCTTTTTATTTCTTGATTAATAACCTGGGCTCAATTAATAATTGATTTTTTAAATGGGAGCAGCAATTATTTACAAGCGCCTGTCATTTGTGACCTTCGGCTGCGTTCGGGATTAAACTTTGCGAAAAATCTTTTTTTTATTAGTCAGATGCCTTCATTCCATTCAGCATGACATAACAACAAACACCTAATTTCATAAATAGCTCTGTTTGTTGATGTTTTCGAGAATTAAGTAATCGAAACAGGTTAATACATCAATTGTTCATCTTCAACAGATTTGGTGTCCAGTGAATCACGTAATCCATTGCCTAATAATACGAATGCAAGAACCATGATCATAATTGCTAATCCGGGTAGAAATGCCAGGTAGGGCGCATCGCCAATAATATAACCACGATGTGCATTGATCATAGCTCCCCAGGAAGCTGTTGGAGGCTGTGCGCCTATTCCTAAAAAACTTAATCCGGCTTCAATTAATATCGCGGCAGCAAAATTAGCGGCTGATATTACAATTACCGGTCCCATTACATTAGGGAGAATATGACGCATAATAATTCTAAAATGGGAATATCCTAATGCTCTGCCGGCTTCAACAAATTCCATTTCACGTAAACTCATGATCTGTCCACGGATAACACGTGCTACCTCTACCCACATTGTTAAACCAACAGCGATAAATACCTGCCAGAATCCTTTTCCCAAAGCTAAGGTGATGGCGATAACGAGCAGAAGGGTTGGAACTGACCAAACTACATTAATGAACCAGATGATAACATTATCAACCCAGCCGCGGTAATAACCGGCTAAGGCACCCATTAAAATCCCGATTATTAATGAAATAAGTACGGAAACAAATCCAACAGAAAAGGAGACCCTGGTTCCAATCATCAAACGACTTAATAGGTCCCTCCCGGCAGGATCTGTACCTAAAAGGTATTTCTTTGTTATAATATTGTTCTTTTCAATTTCTGCCCTTAATTCCGTTACCGTTTTTCTGATTTTTTGATTGCTTCCAAACTCATAAAATTCTATGTACCCTTTCTCAATATTGTTAACGATAGGGGAATTAAAATTAATCGCGTAAACAACATCTGCCAGATTAAATTTAATTTCCGTTCCAATTCGTTTCTCATCTCCTGTGTATTCTCTGACAACAATATCGTTATCTTCAAATCGATAAATTGAAAAGGGGATAGATCTGTAATCGCTTATTTCGCCAAAAGCCATTTTGTATAAAAAATTTACCTTGTGGGAAGGTTCATTTTTTCGTTTCATTAACATTTCGGCTTTAAATCCAGGTGGCTTTTTTGATAATTCGAGCAATTGGTCATTTGCATCAGGTGTGCAATCAGGAGTTATTAAAAAACCTAATACAGCCATCAACATACACAATCCAATTACTATAAAACCAAACATGGCAAGCTTGTTTTTCTTAAGCCGTTGCCATGCATAGTAGGATAATGAATGTGAGTAACTATCTTCTTTTTTTG
Source organism: Bacteroidetes bacterium RIFCSPLOWO2_12_FULL_35_15 (assembly GCA_001769385.1). GTDB lineage: Bacteria > Bacteroidota > Bacteroidia > 2-12-FULL-35-15 > 2-12-FULL-35-15 > 2-12-FULL-35-15. The sequence continues at coordinate 29,535 of MEPB01000058.1, forward strand.
ACATTCAATTTTTTATATTTCGGTCTTTCCAAGTGTATTTTCCAATAAATCCGAACAAACCAATGAGTACAATGTATAGAATATAAACAATTTGTTCGGGCAAGAAATAAATCAAAAAGCGTTTCTTGTTAAAAAAAGTTCCAGCTAAAAATAATAACAAAAAATCAATAATGCATTTTATTCCCAGAATAATAAGACCAATTTTAAGAATTAATAGATGGAAATCACTATTTGAATAGCTGAATCCGATAAAAAAGGAAGCTAATAACAGGAGATTAAACAAATAGACAATTAATGAAATAATTTTCGTTTCAGAATTTAATGAACTAAAACCTTTCGAGGCCCAACGAATACGTTGATTGAAGAATTCTTTTAACGTTGATTTTGCTTTTGTGAAAACCAAGGCATCCGGATGTTTTAAAAATTGTACCCCTTTCGGATAGTTGCGTTTAATTTTATACATCAATAATACATCATCACCGGAGGCTGATCTATCAATGTTTTCAAACCCATTCACTTCATAAAACGCTTTTTTTGTATAAGCCAGATTTGCACCATTGCACATAATTGCTTTGTTGAAATACAAAGATGATCCGCTACTTGCCATCAAAGCCATAAATTCGAGGCTCTGCATTTTTTCAAAACCATTCTTTTCATCATAAAAACAAACCGGTGAAACGATCATTTGAGCATTTGATTGATTATAAAAATTGACAATGGTACTCACCCATTCAGGTCCCATAATGCAGTCGGCATCAGTGGTAACAATTAATTCTCCTGTTGCCATTTTTATACCGGAGCTTATCGCTTGCTTTTTTCCACTATCTTGTTTTGGAATTGAAATTAATTTTATGTTGGGATGTTGATTAGCAATTTTCTGAACTTCCCGAATAGTATCATCAGAAGAATGATCATCCACAATAATTATTTCCAGCTCTTTTGTGAAGTACGATTGTTTGATGATTGAATTCAAACAATTTGAAATCGTATGTTCTTCGTTTCGTGCGGCAATAATTATAGAAACGCTTGTTTTGGATGTATTTATTCCGAAAGTTGGAACTTTCAGTTTAACCCAAGCATAACAATAAGAAGCGATGATGGCAAAATATGCAATTCCAAAAGTGATTAAAGTAAAAGAAAATATAAAAAATAAATTAGCTATCATTTCTGGTTTTTAAAAAATTTGAGCTTCCAAACAAAAACTTCACCAATCAAGGCTGGAATTGCCAGATTGATTAGCCACAATAATAAGGATGCAGCCACAATTCCTTTTGAATCATTAGTTACTACACTAAAAAAGTAAACTGCAGTTGCTCCCCGAACAGCAATTTCTGAAATTGCAAATGTTGGTATTATGGATGTAACAAGGAAAACAATTGAAATTAACATGAAAGAAAGTGCAAAATCAAGATGTATATTAAAAACTTTTAGTGCTAAATAATATTGAACTGAAAAAATAATATAACGAAGGAAAGATAAGCCTAAGAGAATTATCACCTGTGAGCCTTTTGTTTCAAAAAAGATATTAAAATAGCTCTTTATTTTAGTGGAAAAATATTTTTTTGCCAAATACAGAAACAATAAACATATCAGGATCCCGCAAATAATTATAAGAAATAGTTTTACATTCCGGTTTTCGAATGCAACAATAGGGTGGGAGGAATCATACCCCCTGTAATAATAAAAAAATAGTGAAGTTAAACCGATTAAAAGTGTAACGGATAACTGAATTATACTGCCTACAAAACTTTTTATTGTGGCTTTGATTTTATCAGCTTTTTCTAAATAAAATATTCTTCCGGCAAATTCACCAACTCTATTTGGAGTAAAAATGCTTATCGTAATTCCTGAAAATATTGATTTAAACGATTTTACAAAAGAAATAGGTTCGAGTGAATGTATTAAGATCTTCCATTTCAAAGCTTCTAATCCCCAATTGACAGGCATCAGAAGCAATGTGAAGGATAGAAAAAAAACAGTCGACTCATTAAATAAATTTGTAAAATCAATTGAATTATTAGCAGCATTTATTTTTATAAGGATATACCAAAAGGAAAGAATTAAAATGATTGTCTTAATCAAAAGACTTATAACTTTGTAAAAACGCTTATCTTGGAGATTATACATAATTACAACAATATTAGTAAAAAGAGGCGTTATTTGAGCGATGGCAACAGATAAAATAATTTTAGGCATTGATCCGGGCACAAATATAATGGGTTACGGACTGATCCATATTAAAGGCAATAAGATTGAACTGATTGTTATGGGTGTGTTACGACTCGAGAAAATTGCAGATCCTGCTTTAAAGCTTCAAAAAATATTTGAAAAAGTTGTTCATTTAATTGAGGAGTATAAGCCGGATGAACTGGCGATAGAAGCACCTTTTTTTGGAAAGAATGTACAGTCGATGTTAAAGCTGGGAAGAGCCCAAGGCGTTGCAATAGCAGGAGCTTTATCAAAAAACTTGCCGATTCAGGAGTATTCCCCAAAAAAGATTAAGCAATCTATAACCGGAAATGGGAATGCTTCAAAAGAACAAGTTTCTGAAATGTTAAAAACACTGTTGAATTTTAAGGAAACCCCTGAATTTCTCGATGCAACTGATGCATTAGGAGTTGCTGTTTGTCACCATTTTCAACGGAAACCCGGCACTGCCACAAAAACGTATTCAGGATGGAAATCATTTTTGGCAGAAAATCCTAATAAAAAAATCTGAGGTCTTTTATTGAAATTGGGAACGAATTTTTTCTGCCATTGCTGATAGTTCATTGGCTGAAGGCTTTAATTTTGCTTGTGTAAAGTTGATATCATTCACAGTATGCATTGGTACTAAATGAATGTGTGCATGAGGTACTTCAAGTCCAATTACTGCTATACCAACCCGTTTGCAATCAACAACAGCTTTTATGGCTTTTGCAACATGTTTTGAAAAGACGATCATCTCAGAGAGATCACTGTCTGAAATATCGAAAATATAATCAACTTCTTTTTTTGGAATAACTAATACATGTCCGTGAACAAGAGGGAAAACATCCAAAAAGGCTAAAAATTTATTGTCTTCAGCAATTTTATAGGAAGGGATTTCTCCGGTAACTATTTTGGTAAAAATACTGGACATTGTTAACGTGATATTTCAACTAATTCAAATTTTATTGTACCTGAAGGGGTTGTAATATCAGCTGTTTCGCCAACTTTTTTTCCTAACAAGCCTTTTCCAATTGGAGAATCAACAGAGATTTTACCTAATTTTAAATCTGCTTCATTTTCAGCAACAAGTGTATAGGTCATTATTGCTTTATTTGCCAGGTTCTTAATTTTAACTTTCGAAAGAATTAATGCTTTTGAAACATCCAATGTGGATTCATCAATCAATCGGGCGTGACTCATAACTTCCTCTAATTTTGAAATTCTAAGTTCTAATAAACCCTGTGCTTCTTTTGCAGCGTCATATTCTGCATTTTCAGATAAGTCACCCTTATCACGTGCTTCTGCAATCTGTTTTGAAATGGAGGGACGTTCAATAGCTTTTAGCTGATGCAATTCATCTTGCAATCTTTTCAATCCTTCTACTGTAAAATAAGAAATTTGAGACATGAGTTTGTTTTTTGTCTATTAGTAAAAATTAAAGAGAATTCTTCCGATTCACTCGGAAGAATTCTCTTCTTAGAACAAATATAATAAAAATTTATAAGTTTATTCTAGCTCCAATAGAATGAGTTCCTTGAAAAGGATTTGTTGCTCTGTAGGAATAATCAAGACCAAAAGTTGATTTGTTTTTTCCAAAAGGCATTTCTACTGTAAAACCCGCACTGGGTCCTGTAAATACATTTGTGCGGGTATCAGATTTTAAAAGACCTTCTTCATAAGCATAACCAACCCGAACCATCAGAATGTTTTTCCAACCATATTCTAATCCTAATTTAAATTGATCTCTTTCAAAAGAGTTAGAAGTATATGTTCCCATTACAGTAACTCTGTTTGTTTTTGATAGTACACTGTCTTTTTTAAAGTAAAAATCATAACCTGCACCAATGTTAAGTAATGAGGGCAATTCAAATTTGTCGGAACGTTGTTCAACTGTCATGGTACCACCTGAAGTGCTTGAAGGAACAGGAGTCTTGAATGATAAACCATCACCTCTGAATTGCATTCTTGGTCCTACATTTTTTAAAGAAATTCCAAATTTTAACTGATCATGCTTACCTGATACATATTGAATTCCTGCATCAAATGCAACACCCATTGCTTTAATATTAGAAGTTTTTTCTGTAATCACTTTTAAAGCAAGTCCACCATAAATATTATCAGAAAATCCTTTTGCATACGATAATCCAATATTCATAAATTGCGGTGAATAGGTACCGATCCCTCCTTCGGGTTGTTCTGTGGTAGTAATAGGAATATCCCCGAAATCCATTGCCATGATACCTAATCCTAAGGCACCTGTTTCACCAACTCGTTGAGTTAAACCAAAGGAATTAATATTTATTCCGGTACCTACCAAATATTGTGTTCGTGCAAACAGGATCTCTGTCTTTTTTGTAAAGGCTGTTCCTGCAACATTGGTGAACATTGCCTCCAAACCTCGTGATCCGGCAATATTGCATCCTGCCCAACCGGAGCTGCGTGCCCAAGGATTAATTAGTAATTCCGAAGCGCCAGCCTGACCTGCACGGTCAGGATTACCCGCCATAATACTATTGGTTGGCAACATAAAAAAACCAGCAATGGATAGTGGAGCTAATAATTTATAATATTTTTTCATATCAAATTGTTTAAATAAATCCTTGTAATTTCTTTTTTATCTTTAAATAAAACTAATTAATAAGATTCTAAATCTAAAGGTCGCATAACACCAAACCATTTTAATGTTTTTTCACCCACATTGGGCACATCAATATAAATGATATACATTCCACTGGATATAGGTATTCTCGCTTGGTTTTGCAAATCCCAGTCCAATGAGGTTTTTGGGTCATCCTTTTTGAATTTTCGTATCAAGGTACCACTTAAAGTATAGATTGAAACGGTACATTTTTCAGGAAGATTTGTAACTTTTACAATTTTTTCTCCAGAGGTACGCTCATATTCCGAATAGGCATAATAAGGGTTTGGAACTATATTAATTATGTCCAGCGCATTTTTTGCAGCCTCATTATCATTGGTACTTGTTTTAATATCTGAAGTATTAAAGGTGTACATCGGAAAATTTCTATTTACAGGCGTAAGCGATGTATCAATAGGCAGAGTCGGATAAGACTGTGCTGCAGTATAACCTTTTTGGTAGGATTTTGTTACACGCAGCCTAACTTTAACAGCTGTTTCAAATAAACTATGGTTGTTGTTCAATAAAGGCATACCAACCCACATGGCATCAGCGAATACTTCTCTTCTGTAAGAAACATTAGCTTGGTTTATCCATGCAGCGTCAAAAAGATCATGCAGTGTTTTTCCTTCATCATATCTCGGGATATCTCTTAGTCCATTCCCCATCAGAGGATCATTGGAAAACTTAAGATCAGCATTATGGCCAAAAACATAAATGTAATGCTTACCCCCAAATAATGGATCAAAACCAGGAGTTGAAAATACACTTGATGTTGGGTTCCATTTCATATCATTACCATTTTCGCTGGGTAACCAGGAGTCTTCACCAAATGCCATATTCAATCGTTCGCCTGTTTCCAGGTTAATTGCATATCCTGGAAACCAACCCATACCGGTATGTCCATTCAAAAACCCTTCGGACACATTAAACCCTGATTTAGTGGAGTCTCTTCCAGCTTTATCAACAGATGAAGCTCTACGCATATCCAATTTTCTAGCTCCACCAACTGCCAACAATTTTTCTTCCTGTAATTCCAAAACCGGGCATCTTGTCCAATTTTCAGGATGAGCATAATCAATTACTACATCAACACTTGCTAATTTTTCCAGTTTTGCTAAATCCTGGTTCGTAGGCAAAGCTGGCCCTCCTCTACAAACAAGTGGAGGTGCGACTGGTGTGGATGCACATAGTCTGTATGGCGCCCAGGTACCTGAAAGTAATTTTTCATAAATCTGCTGATCGTCCTCTCCAATTATATCATTGTAAACATTAGTTGGAGCAGTGAATGTAGCTGTTCCCGAACGAATCCAATTCATATCTGTTTCCCCTTCCTGATCAGGAACACCTATTAACCAAAGTTTTGAAGGATCTGCAAAGGATGCTGTTGCTTCCAGGAACGAATTGTTTATACTATTAATAATATCTCCCGGATCGTAGGCATATTGTATATTTACGGATAAACCCCATTTTGGAATAACCTGTACACTTCCGGTAGGTTGCCCATTTATGATCTGTTCATTCGGGAGTTCAATTGTTGTTTCTGATTCTACAGTGTCATTTGTGGAGGTATTAATTAAAACCCAGGTAGAAAGGAGGTCAATTTTCTTTTGGCCTGCAGGGGGCAACAATTTTATTTGGAAATCTCCTTCCGGCACATTAAGAGGGTCAATAACTTTAATAGTTACAGGGCCATGGGAATTTGTATATGTTGGATTTGTAACCCGATGTGATGAGCTGGACAAAATTCTGGAAACCGTTTCATCTGTCAGGTCAAGAATATTTCCACCATTGCCTTGTCCCTCTATTCGGGTTAATTTTGGACCGGTTCCATAAGCTGAATTTTGTCCTGTACCATTTGCTTCAGGTGATGGAATATGAGGAATAGCAGAATGTGGAGTGAATACATTGTAGTCCGCATTTTTTCTTCCGGCAATATAGGGTAGATAATCTTTTAAAGCATTTAAATTTGTTGGAATTTTTGTAGGGCTAAAGCCATAAGCAATAATTGCATAATAATACGTTTTATGATTAATTAAATGATTATCGCCTGCAGCAAATAAATCTTCAGTTACATTAATTGAGTGAGTGATTCCCTTATTAGTTCCATTAACCATTTGCTGAGGCAGCATCGCAGAAATGGTTGGGTCATTATAATAATTAACAATTTGTGAAACCCCATCAACTTTATCACATTGATAAACTAATCTTGCTTTACTAACATTTGATAGATCTGTTAAACTAACACTTCCATCTTTCAACTGGTAAACCTGGTATCCTTGAAAACGATAAAGAGAATCAGATCCGGTGGTTTTATCATAATCTTCGGAATAATTTTCGTTGTAATTGTTAGAACTTTTTGGATTAGACCAATATAAGATCAATTCATTGTCTAACTCCTGAATTGTTAAATTTGGAGCAGTAGGTCCATCGAGTGTAGCAAAGCAGTTATTAAACAATTCCTGAGCTTTGTCATCAGCACCTAATAAAAGCGCTACAGATGCCAAAGGTCCTCCTTGAGTTGCTCTTGCCCAGGGAACCCCAACAGTAACCGTGTTTACTGCACCCGGATTTAATTTAAAGGGCCCGGCACTTTCAACAAATCGTCTGTCGTTTGGTACGTTTCCTGCTGTCACTTCGGTCCAGTTTGCCTGAGCAACACCCCCGGTTCCAAATCCTAATGGATCAGAGGTCCCAGGGAACATGTAATCACATGGTATTGAGCCTGTCAATCCGTTCCCGCCATAAGTTACAGGTGCTCCATTTTTCCATGTGCCTGTAAGATATTGATAGTGGTCATTTCCTGGTTCCGGATTTCCACTTATAGGGTCTGAAAGATTATCAAAATACATAAACTTACACATTCCTAAACGTTCATTATCAATAATAGTATCTCCATAATTTGTAAAACTTTTTGGAACATTTGGCCAGCCAAGGTCATCAATTCCATTAGGGTCAGCAAATGGGCCCTCAAAAAAATCGATACCAACCGCAGGTGGGTTAACTCCATAAGCATCGACTTGTCCGGTTCCGTCCGTTTGAGTTCCGTTATAAAGAATTCCAAGCCCACGTTCCACATCACACCCAACATAATCATCCAAATAATTACCTAAATCGGCATCATCCCATATTCCAAAAAAAGTACTATCCAAGCGGAAAGAGGATTTGTTAATGATCTTGTATTTTAAAAAAGTTGCATTGTTAAGCTCATCGGTTGTAGCAAAAGCAAAAGCCTGGGCCTGCACTTCTAATCCTATTGCGGCACATTGGGTTTCAGTGTGAATATTGCCTTTATCATTAAATACCCAGTAAATACATTGATCACCAAATAATTCGGCCGCACATCCTCTGGTACCGGTAATATCAAAATCAGGAACATCACCATAATCAGGATCATAAATCCCGTTTCCATTATAATCATAATAAGGAGCCATAGGTTGGCCCTCAGGGCCATAAGCCGGCCATGAATTAATTACATCCATTGCAGTTGGAGAAGCCTGATTTGTTGGTGCGATTCCAGTAGCGTAATCAAAATAAGCTTTAACATCCGATCTGTTAATTTTCCAGAATTTATCCCAGGTTAAACAGGTGGTAGCATCAGTAGTAGCAGAGGAAGTCAAAGGGCCTGGCCAAAAGTCATTTCTACCAAACTGGCGATATGTTTGAGCAGCAACTTTTAATTGTCCTCCGGCATCATATCCACCAATCCATAAAGATGTTGCAAATTGGGAGCTAGGGCCATTTCCAGCCGATCCATCAGCATTTGTAACTTTTGGAACCTGGTATCTGGCATTGTTTGTACCAAAAATATCCCACCACATGTCACCACCATTCAGGATTTTTGCCCTAACATTATTTATGTCCAAATCCACCTCCGCAGAGGCATTGATGCATTGTCCCATTATAGACTTAGTCTGTGTGTTACTTGAAGGATTTGTAACAGGAGTGCCAATATTTTCTCTTGCATTGGAAACCGAAGAGAATGCTAAAATGGCTACAGAAATTGCAGTTGTAATGCGATTCGTTTTCATATTTTTATTTTTAAGTATCATATCCAAAATTAAAGCGTAATTTAAAATTAAAAGTTTAATGCTGCACCTAATCGAATAACCCGTGGAAGGCTATAATTAGAAGGATTATTTACTTTTACATTATACAGATCTACAAATGATGTAGGACTGTTTTTTTGTGAAGTTGCAGTTTGCCCGTTTGATGATTCTAAATAACCATCATCATTTGCATTACCGGTTGCAGCATAAACATTATTGATATTTTTTGTATTTAAAACATTCAATATTTGTAAATAAATATTCAGTTGAGCATGCTTTTTTTCTTCTCCATCTTTTTTACCCCAGGTTAATTCAAGGTTTTTATCAATTCTTAAATTGATTCTATAGTTCCATGGTAAATAGGAACCATTTTTATCACCGGCAATGATCTTACGTTCTGCGGATCCAAATGATGCTTCTTGAGTAATATTACTTTGTCTGGTGTATGGAGTGCCTGAGCCTGCGTTAAAAGTGATGTTTGCTCCAACGTTTTCAAAAACTTTTATTGCTTTTTCTTTATCGCTACCTTTTCGGAGAGTCAAAACAGGTCCTTTATAATCTTTTTCACCACCAAAACGATAATCAGCATTTAATACGATGCTATGGCGTTGATCATAATCCAAAGCTGTTGGAATCCTTTGGTTTGGCTGTCCTGCTGCTGCTAAAGCTGCAGCATCAGATGTGCTGGAACCTGTTCCGTCAGCAAATTGAAGGGTATAACTGGCGGTAAGCGAAATGCCTGAAGCAGCTCTTCTTAGGTCGTAAGTGACTGACAAGCCTTTTACGGTACCAAAATCGATGTTCCCGAAGGTATTGTATGTAACAGGGTATGCTTGATATAGTTGTATGGCCTGCACCATGTTTCTCATCTCCCTGTAAAATAAGGAGATATTAATTACTGAATTTTTCTTTTCACTAAGTACTTGTTGGAAGCCTAATTCATAATCTGTTGTTCTTTCAGGTTTTAAATTTGGATTATTAACAAATCCGCCAACGCTGGTTTCAATTCCTAAATATTGGATAGGATCTAATCTGTTAAAATCTGGTGGACGCTGAGTTAATACATCATAATGTGCATAGAAACTCGCTACGTCTGAAATAGGGAACGAGAATGCGATACGAGGCATAAAGTTAATTTGAGGAGTATAATCTTCAAAAACTTTAGTGGAAATTTCTTTCCTTTTTGCAGCAGCCGGGTCAACTAAATAAGGATTAATAGCTCCGTTAAGTGTGCTGGATCCGGCTAATAAACTAGGGTCAGTTATTTGAATCCCTTCCGCATTGTACCAATGATCTCCATCACGGAATCCTACAAATTTTGTTGGGTGACCACTAAATGCATCATTAACATATACAACATAATTATCTCCAATATTAGAAGGTTTGTCCTTACCAAATTCATCAACAAAATTTATTTCACCGGCTGTTTTTGCTTCATATAATAAATATTTGTCTTTAAGCACTTTTTGATTGGCATCAAAACGATCAATACGAAGACCAATATTAAATTTTACATCTTTAAAATCAAATTTGTCCTGAATGTATCCTGCAATGTAAATTGGCTGATATGCTCCAATTTGACGAGTGAAATTACCATTTGCATCTTTTTTAGTAAAAAAATCATCTAAACTTTTATTTCCCTTGATTTTTTTTCCGGTATGATCATAACCATAGTAAAACACATATCCGCTACCATTATTCAATAGGTCATCGGCACTAAACATATCGAGGCTGAAGGTAGATGGATCATAAGAATCGATATCCAGATAGTCAATACCATTAGGATCCAATCCTAATTTTTCTCTTAAACTTCTGTCAAACTGATTTTGAGTTCCATCATTTAAACGGTTAAAATCATAAACAGGATCAGAACCGGATTGATCTGTATTTAAATAAGCAATGCTATCTAAACTTTTAAGATGATAATTTGCAAGGGCTCTCATTTGTGTCCACAAGCCAATAGGGCTAAGGGAATATGCTCTTTCAGTTCGTTGTTCATATTCAAATCCTAGTTGTATAGCATGTTTTTTGATATCGGCTGAAAAATTCGCAAATACACGAAACTGTTGGTTGTCAAAATAACTATACCCATTGTATTGACGACCTGTATTATACCATAGTGCATATATATTGCTGGGTCTGTCACCATTCATTAATCCTAGATCGTATTGAACATCTTCGGGTCCAAAAATGTAAGGATCTGAAGCATAAACCTGGTTGGTATATGTTACACCGGTTGGATTTATATCACTAGGGGTAAATGCAAGTCCGGCATTTTGGTAAGGCCCCATTATATAAGCATCAACAGTGTCTTTATAAACATTACCGTTAATATCTCGTAATAATATTTCTTGATCTCTTTTGAATTCGTATGTTTTTTCTTTGGTTTGAACAAATTTTCCAATATAACCGTAATCAAAAACATTATCCTTATGATTATCATCCTGAGTTTTTGAATGAGTTTTTTCATAACTGGCCTGAAGTGTAAAATAGGCATTTTTTATTGTTGAAGCAGATTTCTCTTCTTCTTTAGCAGTTGCAGAACTGAATTTTTGAGTCAGTTTTGCAAATGTTCTCCAGGTACTTGAAATTTGTTGTGGATTATTTACAGGATTAAACAATGCATATTCGTAAACAAAACCATGGTTTCTATTATAATCAACTGAGCCTCCAAGAGTAATACCCATATTGGTTGTTGGTTGGTATTGAACTTTTCCATTCAATCGCAAGGTACTGGAACCAACATTATTTCTTGCTTTAATTTTTTCCATATCATCTAAAGTCACAAACTCCGCATTTGAAATAAACCCTTGTCCTCCCGGAGCCGGGCGAAGCGGTGCCTCTTCTAATTCAGTCAGTTTGTCTTTTTTAATCTGGTAAAATCCAATTGCTGATGGGTAGGGATCTTTTTCATTTACAGCTTCTCCTGAAATTGCAAATCCTAAAATAGATTTTTTGCTGCTGGTAAGCGTATCCTTTTTAGTTAAAATCGGGCCATTTAATGAAAAACCAACATAATTATATCCAAACGCATCTAATCCTTTTTTCTCACCAAATCCGGAGGAAGAAAATTCAATGCTTCCACCATAAGTACTTGCAGGGCCTCTTGTTGTAATTGCAACAATACCACCTGTTTCGTCACCATATTCAGCAGGCGTTCCACCCACGATTGTTGTAATTTGCTCAACACTTGCTTGCGAAACTCCGGGAGAACCAATAACTTTTTGACCATCCACATAATAAGCAGTACCATTACTTCTTGCACCACGAACATTTAATCCGCCTCCTTCATCTTTCTGATAAATACCGGCTGTAGTTGCAGCAACAGAATTAATGTTTTTTGAAGCCATATTTTGATACTCTTCACGAGTAACAGTTCCTCCTGATTTTGTATCCGGGTCAATTAATGGTTCTTTGTACTCTGTAATTTCAACTTCTTTTAATTGCTGGCCGGCAACCATTTCCATGTTTAGTGCAACTGTTTTTCCTACAGAAACATTTACACCGGTTATCTCTACCGTTTGATATCCGACATAAGTGGCTTTTACATTATACTTTCCAGGATTCAAAGGCTTGATTGTTACTTCACCATCAATATTGGTTGTGCCCACACCGGCTTGAATGCCGCCCATTTCAACAATTACGTTCGCAAAAGGAATTGTTTCTTTGTTAGCTTTATCTGTTAGCTTAACTTTGATTGCTGATTCGTTTTGTGCAAGCATCAATCCTGCTGATGCAACAACAATACATAAGGTGGATAATAATTTTCGTAGCATATTATTATTTATTTAAAATTATTTTATTCGTGCAAAATGAAGTGCGTAAATATAGGAATATTTCAATTTCATTTACAATTTTTTTTTGCCATTATTTTAACATCCAAATTTTTTTTTGCCAACACGCTTAAAACCAATGGGAATAAGCTAATCTGTTGTGTAAAACAAATAGAGCAAACAAAAAACATTAAAAAATTTGATTGGCAATTTTAACAGTAAAATGCTGAAAAAAAATACAGGAGGGATGTTGTTTAGGATTTAATTCTGCACAATTATACTAATTAATTTTTAAATAGTTACATTTTTATCGAAATATTTTTTGAGTAATCCGAAATAGCTAGTGCCTTTTATATTTAAACCATCTTACTAAAAAGAATTCTTTTTTATTGGCTCTCATTTTATTTCCCTTACTTTTTTCTTTACGCATTCTTTTACGGGTTTCTTTTGTTTGAAGTCTTTTATGATGCTCTTTAATAGCCTTCTTTTCTTCCATTTCAATTTTGCGTTGTTCTTTCCATTTTTTTTTGACAGCTTTTCGCTGAGCATGTGTGGAGGCCGGAGCTTTATCTTTTTCAGATTTTTGTTCCTGTGCAAGAACTGATGCAGGAGCAAGGATAATAAGTAATAAAATTATTTTGCGAAACAAACTATTCATAGAATATGTGTAGATGCGCAAATTTAATGATTATTGTGTTTTGTACATTTAATATTTAAATTAAAAAAAAGAGTAAATTTGTAATACAAAATTTGTTCAATGCGATCATTATCTTATTTTTTAATTTCAATCCTCCTTGTTATTTTAATTGGAAGTTGTAAGAAAAATAATGACAATGGTGTTCCTAACACCACTGTTGATATTTATATTTATGCGAATAACCCTAGCTTTATCGATATTAATGTTCCGGGAGGTTGGGTTTATATTACAGGTGGGGCAAGGGGAATCCTGGTTTATCGGAAATCAACTTCTGAATTTATGGCGTATGATCGCAATTGCACCTATCAGTCGGCTGATGCCTGTGCAATAGTTAATGTTGATGCTACAAATATTATTGCAATAGATACCTGTTGCCATTCTAAATTTTCAATCTATGACGGATCTGTATTGCAGGCCCCTGCAGGACTTCCTTTGAAAGCATACAATACTACTTTTGACGGAAATGTATTGCATATCTATAATTAAATAAAATCACAATAGACCAGACATTCATTTCAAATAAAAAATCCGTTGCAATAGTTGCAACGGATTTTTTTATTTTTCAAATATGATAAATTTAATATCTATACATGTCTGATTTAAACGGACCTTCTACTTTTACACCAATGTATGTAGCTTGATCAGGAGTTAACACATCTAACTCGCAATTGATTTTTGCAAGATGTAAGCGTGCTACTTTTTCATCTAAATATTTCGGCAAGGTATAAACTTTGTTTTCATAATTAGCTGAATTGGTCCATAGTTCCAATTGAGCCAGAGTTTGGTTAGTAAATGAATTACTCATAACAAATGATGGGTGTCCGGTTGCACATCCCAGGTTAACTAAACGTCCTTCAGCAAGAACAATAATATCTTTTCCATCAATAGTATATTTATCTACTTGTGGCTTGATAACATCTTTTGTATTGCCGTAATTCTTATTAAGCCAAGCCATATCAATTTCTGTATCAAAGTGTCCGATGTTACAAACAATCGCATTGTTTTTCATTGCTTTAAAATGGCGGTCAACAACAATGTTTTTATTACCTGTTGTTGTTACGATGATATCTGCTTCTTTTACAGCTTTATCCATTTTCATTACCTGGTATCCTTCCATAGCAGCTTGAAGCGCACAGATCGGGTCAATTTCAGTAACAATAACACGTACACCCTGTGAACTTAATGATTCTGCTGAACCTTTTCCAACATCACCATAACCTGCAACCACAGCTACTTTTCCGGCAAGCATTAAGTCAGTTGCTCTGCGAATTGCGTCCACCAATGATTCGCGGCAACCATATTTGTTATCAAATTTCGATTTTGTAACAGAGTCATTTACATTAATTGCAGGCATGTGTAATGTTCCGTTTTTCATACGCTCATACAAACGGTGAACACCTGTTGTTGTTTCTTCAGAAAGACCTTTAATTTCTTTGATCAATTCCGGGAATTTATCAAATACCATATTTGTTAGATCCCCACCATCATCCAGGATCATGTTTAATGGTTTACGATCTTCACCAAAAAATAATGTTTGTTCGATGCACCAATCAAATTCTTGTTCATTTAACCCTTTCCAGGCATAAACAGAAATTCCTGCAGCAGCAATAGCAGAAGCAGCATGGTCTTGTGTTGAAAAAATATTACATGATGACCAGGTAACTTCAGCACCTAATTCAATCAATGTTTCGATTAGAACAGCTGTTTGAATTGTCATATGTAAACAGCCTGCAATGCGTGCTCCTTGTAATGGTTTTTGTGAACCATACTCTTCACGAAGAGACATTAAGCCCGGCATTTCTGCTTCAGCTAATTTTATTTCTTTTCGTCCCCACTCTGCAAGAGACATGTCTTTTACTTTGTATTTTACAAATTTTTCCACTGATGTGTTTCCCATTTTTTTATTGTTTTTTTTAATTAAAAAAGAAATGCGAAATTAGTTGTTATTCTAGTAACAAACAAATCTCGCAAAATGATTTTGATATAATAAAATATTATTTTGGTGCACTTGCAGACCAAACCACTTTTCCGGTTTTATCGATATAAGATAAAACACCAGCATAACTAACATAAGCTAACCCTTTATAAAAGTCAGCATAATAATCAGAACCACGTGAAATAACAAGCTTTCCGGTCTTATCAATATATTGCCATTTTGCATCCTTTAAGCTCCCGCTAACTAATGGAGATGTACTAATGCAAGCAAGGCCATCATTAAAGAAATAGGCTCCGGTATAAACAGGATTAATTACTACTTTTCCTGATTTATCAATGTATCCAAATTTTCCGGTTTTAAAATCGCCAATACGAATACATGCTAAACCATCTGAAAATGTCCAGGCACGATCGAATTGTGCCGGAATAATTTCTTTACCTGTTTTGTCAACATATCCCCATTTACCTGTTTTTTCATCCCCCAATCTAAAATTGGCTAACCCTTCTGAAAATTCAAATGCTTCATCAAATTTAAAATCAATAACTGTTTTTCCTGATTTATCAATAAAGCCCCATTTCCCATTTTTCTTAACACGAGCTAAGCCCTCTTTATAATCCCATCCTCCTTCAAACTGAGGCTGAATAACCACGTTTCCTGTTTTATCAATATAAGCAAATTTTAACCCTACTTGTAAGCGAGCCATTCCTTCTGAAAATTTATAAGCATGCTCACATTTGGGCTCAATAACTGTTTTCCCTGTTTTATCAATATAAACAAATTTTGCCCCTTGTTTTACACAAGCAAGGCCATCCGAGAAGTAGCCATCTACTTTTTGATCATATTGAGCAGGGATGACCAATTTCCCTGTATTGTCAATAAAACCGCGTTTACCACCTAGTTTTACAACTGCTAATCCTTCATAAAATTTTTCGGCATATTCAAACTGAGGTTGTAATACTACTTTTCCTGTTTTATTTATATATCCATATTTACCTTTGTCGGCAAAAGGATACATTGTTTCCTGTGATTTTACAGTAATTTGGGTTAACAAACCAACTATAATTAACAATAATCTGATGTTGAGTGTTAATGGTTTCATAACAGGGTAGCTTAAATTTTTTGTAAATATCTAAAAAAAAATGAAACCCGAAAACTTTTATTGGCATAAAAATGAAAAAATGCAGATAAATATTTGCTATGGCTCAAACGAATTAATTAATATTGTATTTAGAATATTATTCGTTAAATTATGCAAAAAACAATTTTTTCTTCCATTTTAAAAAGTAAGGCGCTTAGAAAAAAGCAATTTGCAGTTTTAATTGATCCGGACAAATTTGAGTCTTCCAATGCGATAGAAATTTCCGAAACAGGAGGAGTTGATTTTATTTTTGTTGGTGGGAGTATCCTTACGAATGGAAATTTTGAAGAGTGTATCACTAGTTTAAAAAAGAAGACTAAAATTCCAATAATAATTTTTCCCGGAAATAATTTGCAAATCAGTAAAAATGCAGATGGAATTCTACTCCTTTCTTTGATATCAGGAAGAAATCCTGAGCTTTTGATTGGCAAACAGGTAATTGCTGCACCAATATTAAAAGCAAGTAATTTAGATATTTTGCCAACCGGCTATATATTAATTGATGGTGGAAAACCAACAGCCGTTTCGTATATGAGTAACACTAATCCAATTCCGTTCGACAAAGATGATATAGCCATGTGTACTGCAATGGCTGGTGAAATGCTTGGCTTGAAACTGATATATATGGATGCCGGCAGTGGAGCATTGAACGCTATTAGTGAAAAAATGATAAAGAAAGTGAGTTCCAACATTTCTATCCCATTAATAATTGGTGGAGGCATCAATACTCCCCAAAAAGCTATTCTTGCTTGTAAAGCAGGTGCTGACATAATTGTTGTAGGAAACGCAATCGAAAAAGATAGCTCATTAATAAAAAAAATTGGAAAAGCAGTACATTCAATCTAAAAATTGAAAATTATTTTTTATGAAATTAATAGTTATTTCAAGCTCACATAGTTCAGAAAACGAATCAAAAATAGTAACCCAACTTTTTGAAGCCGGACTCGAAACATTTCATTTGCGCAAACATAGGCTCTCTACGCGAAAAATGAAAGAATTCATCAAAGGTATTCCTAAGCATTTTCACAATCGTATTGTAATTCATTCACATCATAATTTGGCCAGAAGCTTTAATTTAAAAGGTATTCATTTAACAAAATCGCATAAAAAACATAAATTCAAAACATGGCTAACATTAAAATTAATTCATTTAAAAAATCCTAAAATCATTATTTCCACTTCGTTTACAACTATTGGTGAGTTGTTAGATACAACACATGAAAATCGATATGATTATGTGTTTTTGAGTCCTGTTTTTGATAGTTTAGCAAGTAGGTTTCAAGGAGGATTTACCGAATACAGTTTAAAATCTGCCTTGGAAAAAACAAAAAAAAATGTAATAGCCCGCGGTGGGATCGATGTTTCTGCAATAGAAAAGGCTCATCATATTGGATTTAAAGGATTAGCATTTTATACATCCATCTGGAAGAAAAAAGATCCGATTGAAGAATTCAATAAAATTGTTGAAAAATTCCAAGAGTTAAAAATACCAATCGAATAAATTAATATTGCTGAATAGTGTTATCTATCTGCATGGACCAGCCATTAATTCCTTCGGAAAGATTTAATAAGTTTTTATAATTATGTTTTTGTTGAAGGAGCTCAATTGCAAGTCTGCTGCGCCTTCCGTGATGACACATTATAATCACATTTTTATCCCGTGGTATTTTATGAATATTCTTTTCTAATTCATTTAATGGAATTAAAACACCATTCAAATTGCAAATATCATATTCAAATTTTTCCCGAACATCAATAATTATAAGCTGTTCATTTGAATCTAATTTTTGTTTTAATTGTGAGGGAGTTATTTCTTTAATAGTACTAATAACTTTATCTGTTTCGCATTTTACATAATCATACTTATCCTCAGAAAAATTCACTGTTGAATTCAGAGTATTCTTTTCAAATTCTAATTCCCGAAATTGAAGTGTTAATGCATCAATAAATAGTAAACGCCCTGACAATACCTTCCCAATTCCTGTAATGATCTTTATAACTTCATTTGCCTGAAGTGTACCAAGGATCCCCGGTAATACACCAATTACGCCAATCTCTGAGCAGTTGAGTGAATCTGTTGGAGGTTCAGGAAACAAGCAACGATAGGTTGGGCCATTCTTATAATTATATACACTTAACTGACCTTCAAATTTAAAAATAGATGCTGCAACTAATGGTTTATTAGTTTTTATGCAGACATCATTTAATAAATAGCGGGAAGAAAAATTATCGGTACCATCAACAATAACATCGTATTCAGCTGCAATTTCAATTGCATTTGAAAATGAAAATTGTTTTGTATAAGAAGTGATTTGTATGTATGGATTTTGTTTTGATAATTTTAATTTTGCAACTTCTGCTTTGTATTTTCCAATGTCATCGGTTGAATAAAGAATTTGCCTTTGTAAATTACTTTCATCGATTTTATCAAAATCAATTATTCCGATATTCCCGACACCGGCAGCTGCTAAATACATTAAAACCGGGCAACCCAAGCCTCCTGCTCCAACAACTAAAACTTTTGCGTTTTTTAATTTTAGTTGACCAAGTGAACCAATTTCCGGTAAAATGATATGACGGTTATAACGTCTTGTTTCACCCGCGGATAATGTTTCAAAATGAGAGTCCTTGTTTTTATTTTCAGTTTCAAAATTCATGTTACATTTTTTTTGTTGCTGCTGTTTCATAGATACTCGGGGTAAGAATCTTATCCCAGTCTTTCCAAATTACTTCGTAACCCTGCTTTTTTATTAGTTGTTCAATTTGTTGAGGAGAGCGTTCATCACTAATTTCAAATTGCTCGAGCGATTCCGGATCAACAGCATAGCCACCCGGATTTGTTTTTGAACCCGCACTCATCGAAGTAATTCCAAGCTTAAAAACATTGTCGCGGAACTTTTCATTTTCACGAGTAGAAAGAGATAATTCAACCTCCTCATTAAAAATCCGATAAGCGCAAATCAACTGAACCATTTCTTTATCATACATGATTACTTTCGGTTCAATGATTCCTTCAGCTGGCCGCATCCTCGGAAATGATATAGAGTATTTCGTTTTCCAATGTTTTTTTTCAAGATAATTTAAATGCAATGCCGTAAAAAAAGAATCTGTTCTCCAATCTTCCAATCCGATGAGCGTTCCCAATCCTATTTTATAAATTTCTGCGTTGCCCAACCTGTCTGGTGTTTCGAGGCGATAATTAAAGTTAGATTTTTTGCCTTTGGGATGATGCAATTTATAATCGTCTTTGTGATATGTTTCCTGATATACTAAAACAGTATTCAATCCTTCAGCAATTAACTCTTCATATTCATTTTGATCCAGAGGTTGTACTTCCATTGAAATGTGCGAAAAATAATTGCGTAACAATCTGATCGCATTTTTCAGATAAGGAACACCAACAGTTTTTTCGGCCTCTCCGGTAACAAGCAATATATGGTCATAACCCAATGTTTTTATAGCTTCCGCTTCCACTAAGATTTCGGAATCAGTTAAAGTTTTACGTTTTATTTTATTATCGAAACTGAAACCACAATAGGTGCAAATATTCTGACATTCATTTGAAAGATAAAGCGGAGTATAAAATTGAATTGTTTTTCCAAACCGTTTTTGTGTAAGTTGATGACTTAGTTGTGCCATCTGTTCTATGTAGTTTGAACCAGCCGGAGATATCAATGCTTTGAAATCTTCCAAATCACGTTTGCTCGTTTTATTTAAGGCATGTTCCACATCCGTTTTTGTTTTGGAGTAGATGCTTTGTTTTACTTCCTCCCAATTGTATTTATCGAATAGTTTTGTAAACATTTTATTTTTTTTATACCCTAAGGGTTTTGAAAACCCTTAGGGTAATGCATTAATTATAATTAATCTTGTAAAAAAGAAGTCAGCGGACTACTTGCTTCAGCAGTTTTTTTGACTTTCGCTAATTTTGCTTCATAAGCCATTCGGCCTGCTTCTGTTGCCATTTTAAAAGCTCTTGCCATCAGTACAGGATTTTGGGAAACAGCAATTGCAGTATTCACCAAAATGGCATCAGCACCCATTTCCATTGCTTCGGCTGCATGTGATGGTGCGCCAATTCCGGCATCAATCACTACCGGAACATTACTTTGATCAATAATTATTTCCAGAAAACGTTTGGTTTGTAATCCGCTATTGCTGCCAATTGGAGAACCTAATGGCATAACAGCAGCAACACCAACTTCTTCTAAATGTTTGCAAAGAACAGGATCGGCATGAATATACGGCAATACAATAAAGCCCAGTTTCACTAGTTCTTCAGCTGCTTTCAATGTTTCTATCGGATCGGGTAAAAGATATTTAGGGTCAGGATGGATCTCTAATTTAAGCCAGTTGGTTTCCAATGCTTCACGAGCTAATTGGGCTGCAAATATTGCTTCTTTGGCATTTCGTACACCGGAAGTGTTCGGTAACAAGTTAAACTGCGAATGAGCAAGATGTTTTAAAATATCATCATCATTATTATTCATATCAACTCGTTTTAAGGCCACAGTTACTAACTCTGAGCCGGAAGCCAATAATGAATCTTCCATCATTTGTGAAGAACTAAACTTACCTGTTCCTGTGAACAAGCGAGAATTAAATTCCTTCCCGGCAATTATTAATTTATCCATTTTTCAATTTTTTTTCTGTTTCAAATTTGATTTTATTCCTGAAACGCTTTACTGTCTCCATTTTATGTTCGCTTAAATTTATGGCGGAAGAAACTGCGATGCCATAAATTCCTGTATTCATCAATGTTTTAACATCTTCCACTTTTATTCCTCCAATAGCAATTATTGGAATAGTGATTCCTGCATCAATACATTTTTTTATGATTAGCTCGTACCCTTTAATTCCTAAAACCGGACTTAAATTTTGTTTGGTGGCTGTAAATCTAAAAGGACCTAAGCCAATATAATCAACCTGGGCAGCAGCAAGTTTTTCAATGTCTTCAAAGGTATTCGCTGTACCACCAATAATAAAATTGTTTCCAAGAACATCACGGGCCTCTTTCGGAGACATATCACTTTTTCCTAAATGAACTCCATCTGCACGAATTGATTTTGCAAGTTTTACATGGTCATTAATAATAAATTTTGCATGATATTTTCTGCAAATAGCCTCTGTTTTAACAGCAATCTCCAAGCATTCATTATACGATTTATCTTTCATGCGTAACTGAACCCAGTCAACTCCTCCTTCACAAGCCCACTCCGCTAATTGGTCGTGTGATTCTCCCTCTATTTCTTGAGTAATATATTGAAACCGTGAGATCATAATTTGTGATATCCTAATAATGATTTATTGCTTCCTAAAAAATTTGAAGTGTATTCTTTGGCTCGTAAACAGGCAGGATGTATTTTAATTCCTTTTGCCAGATTCGCTGTAATTGCTGAAGACAATACACAACCTGAACCATGCTTTTGAAATACTTCTTTTGTTTTAGGTTTAAAAGAGAATAGTTTTCCTTCGTTCGTAAATAAATAATCTTTTCCTTTATTATCAATCGCATGTCCGCCCTTCAAATATACATTGCAGAATTGTTGTAACTGTTCTGCGTTTTTTAGTGCATCGTCAGCTGTTCCTAAAATTAATGCTTCCGGAATATTTGGAGTGATCAGATAAATTTCTTTGCAAATTGTTTGCACTAATTCTTTGTTCACATCCTTATGAAATTCATACCCTGCACTTGCTTTTAGAATTGGATCCCATATAAATTTCGGATTTTGGATCTTCGATTCAGGAAGTGTTTTGAAGTAGGAGATGAGCTGAAATAAGACTTCTAAATTTTCGATCAAACCAATTTTTATATATTCAATTTGAAAACGTTTTTGCAGGAGTGCAATTTGAGAAATAATTTTATCTAGCGAGATCCACTCAACTTGATTAAATTCAATATCGTTCTGAAATGTCAATGCAGATGGAACCCCCAACCCATAAACTTTATTCGCTTCAAATGTTTTAATGTCGGCCAAAATGCCTGCACCTGCGCTGGGGTCAAACCCGGCAATGGTTAGTACGTATGGACGTGTATTGCTTGACATTTTATTACAATATAAAAGGACCCTTGGCAGAGTTTTGAACCCTGACAGGGGTATATGCTTTAAGTAAATGTTTGTATTTTTTTACCGGATTTGATGACATCCAAATTGCTCCTAATGTTGCTATCCCATTAAAGCCTAAATCAATTGCTAGTGGAATGTTTTGCTCATTTATTCCGCCAAGTGCAATTACTTCAATCTTGGTATCTGTTTGGTGCAAAAATGTTTTTAGTTTTATTTTATCAAAAGTTGATTTATAATCTTGCTTAGAAATGCTATCAAATACAGGACTTAGAAAAGCATATTGGAAATTTGCAGACACACTCTTTATTTCTTCCAATGAATGTACAGAAATGCTTTGATGCAGATTTTCAAATTGTTTATTCATAGAATTAAATGAATTCCGTTTGGAGTAATGAACACCTTTTAACCCATATTCTAAAGCCAGCTGATGATGTGAATGCAACACTACTCTGTTTCTAAATTGTATCGAAATTCCTAGAATATATTGCTCTAATTCCTCTTTTGAAAGATCAGGTTTTCGCAAATGAAAATATTCCAAACCGGCTTCAAACAATGAACACAAAATTTCATGTTCATTGTTTAAATTAATAGGGTTGGATATAACGATTAATTTCATTTTTTTTTAATACCCTAAGGGTTTTCAAAACCCATAGGGTATTCCTTTAAAATATCCATTTTGTGAAAATCCAGATATTCTTCTTTACTTCCAAACCACTCAATTACTTGTTGTCTTTCTAATAGTGTTTCTTTATCAGAAATTATTGAATGAAACGAGGAATATTTCCATTGCAAAAAATCATTCACAAAATTGTGATGAACAGGATTAAAGTGAATATAATGTATGAGTTTAGTAAAATAATTGTTATTTGTAATCTGTTTTCTATTAAAACTTTGTACAAACAAACTTCCTTTTCTCCTAAATGCTTTGTTATAGGCTTTTGTATAAGCATTTAAAAAACTACCTACCTGATGTATTAATGCCTCATAAATATTTTCTTGCTGATTTGATATTTTTGAATCTGTTGATTTGAAATACAACTTAAGCATTTCTTCCGATTTTACTTTGATTAGCAAATGAAAATGGTTAGGCATCAAACAATAAGCAAACGTTTCAAAAACAGGACCTAGATATTCCGCATATTTTTTAAGAAAATAAAGATAATTATCTTCATTTCGAAATAAATTATCAGAACCATTACTATGATCATAAATATGATAATAATTTTCGGGTTCTAAAGGAATTCGTTTATTTCCCATCTACTCTTTCTTATTCTGTATTTAAATTTATATTAATACCCCAAGGGTTTTCAAAACCTTTGGGTATGGCATTGTATTACGAATAAATTTCGCTACCAGAATTTACAAATTCACGAGCTTTTTCTTCTAAACCCACCTCTAATGCCGCATCACCAACAACTCCCATTTTATCCGCATATTCACGAACATCTTCTGAAATTTTCATGGAGCAGAAATGTGGTCCGCACATCGAACAAAAGTGAGCTACTTTTGCGCCTTCGGCAGGTAATGTTTCATCATGAAACTCACGAGCTGTATCCGGATCCAGGGATAAATTAAACTGATCGGCCCAACGGAATTCGAAACGAGCCTTGCTCAATGCATTATCACGTATCTGCGCTCCAGGATGACCTTTTGCAAGGTCGGCCGCATGAGCAGCAATTTTATAAGTGATCACTCCATCTTTCACATCTTTTTTATTCGGTAAACCAAGATGTTCTTTTGGGGTAACATAACATAACATCGCACATCCAAACCAGCCGATCATAGCAGCACCAATTCCGGAAGTGATATGGTCGTATCCCGGAGCGATATCAGTTGTAAGTGGCCCTAATGTGTAAAAAGGAGCTTCCTGACATTCCTGTAATTGTTTTTCCATATTCACTTTTATCAGGTGCATGGGCACATGTCCAGGGCCTTCTATGATTGTTTGTACATCATGTTTCCATGCTATTTTTGTAAGTTCACCCAATGTTTCCAACTCACCAAATTGTGCGGCATCATTTGCATCAGCAATACAACCCGGACGTAATCCGTCACCCAATGAAAATGCCACATCATACGCTTTCATGATGTCACAAATTTCTTCGAAATGGGTGTATAAGAAATTTTCTTTGTGATGCGCCAGACACCATTTTGCCATGATGGAACCACCACGGGAAACAATTCCGGTAACACGTTTAGCGGTTAATGGCACATAACGTAATAACACTCCGGCATGAATTGTAAAATAATCGACACCTTGTTCGGCTTGTTCTATCAATGTATCGCGGAAGAGTTCCCAGGTAAGATCTTCTGCTTTTCCATTTACTTTTTCTAAGGCCTGGTAAATTGGAACGGTGCCAATTGGAACAGGCGAATTGCGTAAGATCCACTCGCGTGTTTCGTGAATGTTTTTTCCGGTGGAAAGATCCATGATGGTATCTGCTCCCCAACGGCAAGCCCAAACAGCTTTTTCAACTTCTTCTTCAATGCTTGATGTTACAGCTGAGTTTCCAATGTTTGCATTTATCTTCACTAAAAAATTACGTCCAATGATCATGGGTTCACTTTCAGGATGATTGATGTTATTTGGGATGATCGCTCGTCCTATCGCTATTTCATTTCTGACAAATTCAGGAGTGATGTGACTTTTAGGTGTGTTTGCTCCGAAACTATTTCCGGGATGTTGATGTCCGATTGAATTCATTTTATCAATCAGTTGATTTTCACGAATAGCGATGTATTCCATTTCGGGAGTGATGATCCCTTTTTTCGCATAATGCATCTGGCTCACGTTTGCACCTTTTTTAGCACGTAACGGTTTTTTAATATGCTGAAAACGTAAGTGATCAAGTTCAATATTTAGCATACGTTGATGACCAAATTCAGAACTTATCTCAGACAATTGTTCTACATCACCACGTTCCATTATCCATTTTTCGCGTAAACGAGGAAGTCCTTTTTGAATGTCGATCGTTGCATTTGTATCCGTATAAGGACCACTTGTGTCATACACAACAACAGGAGCGTTTTTTACGACAGCTTTACCTTGTGTGTGTGTGTCGGAAAGCGTTATTTCACGCATTGCAACTTGAATATCATTTAATTCTCCTTTTACAAATATTTTTTTAGAATTTGGAAAAGGCTGTGTAGTAATAGTTTTTACGTTTGGTAATTGTTCTTCTTTTTTCATCTTTTATATGATTAATTTGATTGATGTATTTTTTCGAATAACCATACCCTAAGGTTTTTTTTAAGCCCTTAGGGTATTTGTTATCCTCCTTGTGTAGCTTTTATTAAAATTATTTTGTCGTTTTTTTTGATGATACTTTTTTCCCAATCAGTACGTGGCAATACTTTGTTGTTTATTGCTACCGCAACACCTTTTTCAACATTAATGTTTAGAGATTGAAACAATTGTGAAAGCGACTGAGTTTGCTTTAAAGCGTACTCTTTGTCATTGATGTAAATCATACTAAAACAAATTAAGAATTTAAAACTTAAAGGGAGAAATGCTTAGAGAAAAAGGAAGCAAGAAATGAAAATTACTCTTACAACTTAATTCCCTTCGGCAGCATTATCTGCATCAGGTTCTGTTCTTCTAAAGAAGAACAAAGGGTTTTATCTCAGACTTTAAAAATTTATTTTAAAGACACCCCTATAAGTTTTTCTGAATACAAAGATGATTTTTTTTATGGATAAAAAAAAGTAAATACTGTTTATTATTAAATGGGTTGCATCCGTTCAGGCAGAAATATTTAAACAGAAAAATTAATCCGGTATCAGTATTAACATATTCGTTTTCTGAAAAAATTACCCCCCAATAAGTTTAGCTACCATAAATGCAGCAGCAGCAGCAGCAGCACCAATTGCCATCACTTTTAGTGCTCCTGTAAATAAGGGTTGTCCGGTGGCTTTACTTTTAAAATATCCAAAAACAAATAAACAAATTAAGGTTATGACTGCAGAAATTTGTAACCCTGCTGAAGGTGTATCTGTAAAAAAGTAAGGGAGTAATGGTATTGTTCCCCCGATAATATATGATACTCCAATTGTCAGGGCGCTATGCGTAGCACGATTTGCATTTGGTTCTTCCAAACCAAGTTCAAATTTCATCATAAAATCTACCCACTTTTTCTTGTCTTTGCATAATTCTTCTACTAACATATGTTGTGATTCTTCGCTAAAACCATAGTCGGCAAATACTTCTTTTACTTCTTCTTTTTCTTTTTCGGGGACAGTTTCAACTTCTTCCCATTCGCGTTTTAATTCAGAATGATAATGTTCCACTTCTGTTCTTCCCGCTAAATATCCTCCCAATCCCATGGCGATAGATCCTGCAATAATTTCAGCTACACCTGCTGTAATAACAATGTGATTGTCACTCACTGCACTACTTATCCCCGCTGCTAAAGCAAATGGAACTGTTAATCCATCAGACATTCCAATTACTATGTCTGTAATAAATGCAGAGTCGCGTAAATGTTTTTCGGTATGTATCATTAATTTTTTTTTACAATTATACTCTTTTTTTTAAATCCAACCTTTTAGTTTATAATATCCAAGAGCGGTAAATTCTCTTAAGCAAATAATTTCAATTTTTAAATAACTCCAGAAATTATATCTCATATTTATATTTTCGCCAACATCTGGAATATATTTTCTGCCGCCTAACTTTTTTCCATCAAATGACAGATCAATATTCATATCTGAATCCGTAGCCGGGCAGGCACCGATGTTTTTGAATCCTGCTTTTCTGAATACCAAAACAGATCGTAAAACATGTTCAGGAGATGTAACGATCACAATTTTGGAATCAATAATTGTTGGAATTGTTTCAACTAAACCTAATGCTTGCGAGCGGGTATTAGTGCCAATGGTATCAAAAGAAATTTTTGTTGAATCGATATTTTTAGCAAGCAATTCATTTTTCATTTTCCAATAAACGGTGCTGTCTTTGGGATGTAAAATAATAACAAAAGCGCTTGGATATTTTTTTGAAACAGAGGCTGTATGGTATAGTCTCATTAGGTTGTCCTCGCTGGGCATGCCGCTCCCTCCGAGCATGACAATATAATCGGGGTTAAAATAATATTTCCCTTGTGTTGTGCCGAGCCAATAACGCGTCCAGTATGGTGCAGAAGTAAAAGCGAGGGCACACATAATAAATGCAATGCAGCCCAGAGTGATTGTAATAATTTTCGAAATTTTAAGAATATATTTTCCAATAATTTTGAAATAATCAAACGTTTTAGTCATTTCGCTTTTTCGAATTATTGAGTTTTATTTTCCCAGTTTTTAAAGGTGATACTTCTTAGAGAAAGTTCTTTTCCAGTATCATATAAATCATCTCCAAAATTGTTTTTCTTTCCTGTTTTATAATACCCTTTAACAACTAAATAAAAATTATAGTGTTTTTTATCTTTTAATGTGCATACCATATCATTCACAACATTACTGGTTTTAAATAATAAGGTGTTTATTTGAAAATCACTTGTGTTAAATTGATCTTCGGGAGTGAGTAATTTTAATTTCAGCGAATCTGATTTTGAATATTTTTTTTGGAATTCTTTACCGGAAGGAATAAATGATTTATATGCAACTAGTATATCTTCTTTGTTCCCATAACGATGCAATTCTATTTGGAAAATTTCCTGTTTTTTCATTTGTTCATCAAAAAACATGATAACCCCTAAATCAGATATTTTTCGGCAATTTATAACATCGCCCTCTTTGAGAGTAGTTTTAAAATGGTTGGTTGTTATTATTGGTGCTTTTGCAGTATTAATCTGTATAAATTTAAGGTTATGTTTAAAAGAGCAAAAGAACAAGATTATAAGTGAGGAAATAATTAGGAATGATTTTTTTTTCATAAAAATTAAGATAAAATTTTATTGAAGCAGGTGCTTTTTTTGAAGCCCGCATCTGTTTCTTATGAGTTTCATTTCAAGTTTATGAGAAAACTGTGGAAAAATTACCTGACGCATAAACAATTGAAATTTTATAAAAAAACTCCTGTGTTTTTTTGAAGGGCGTTTTTAAATTTAAATCAATTTACATGGTAACATCATATACTGTTCCGTTGATAGTAACTGTAGCTTGATCATCACATGTACCATTCCCAAAATCAACAATACGGGGAGCCAGATTGGCAGGAGTCAATGTTAACGATCCGCTTTCGATCCACTTACAATTCAAAGCAACGATGAGTGGGGAGTTTATGATCACGTTAAAAGTGTTTCCATGAACACCTGTTCCATTTGCCGAGCCGGTAATTGAATATACATCGTCCCAGGGATTTAAATTAGTGCTTTCTCCGGCAATCCATTCGCGCGTTCGTGTTGAATTCCACTTAATAATTCCATTAGAAGTAGTAACACTTGCATTTTGAACATTGATAGAATATGATAAATTACCATTTCCATTAATTCCATTATTAGTTATTGTATGTGTACCAACCTGCACTAAATTATTGTTGTGATAATAATTATTTAATCCGATAGTAATTACAGTACCAGCGTTTCTATATTTTCCTGTAAAAGTTGCGGTAATTATTCCGCGTCTGTAATTTCCGTCCGCACATAAGCAATTTGATGTGCCGAAGTTAATTGTTAAGGTTTTAGGCCAGGTAGTGGTATCAAGTATTGCCGGTGAAATACTGAAAGTGGCACAGCTTCCTGCTCTCAACTGAGATGTTGAATCAGAAAACTCACCTATTGATTTAAAAACACCTGCAAAAGCATTTTCTGCAGCCGAGTTGTCCCGGACAACCGTAGTATCCTTGTCTTCATTTTTATCAGATTTTTTACATCCGGTATAAATTGCACCTATGGTAAATAAAAGTGCAATGATGGCAATACTACTTTTTGTTTTCATGGTTAAAATTTAAATTTAAGTATATCAAATTTAGGAATTTTTTAGAATCGTTTAATAATTTTAATACCATTAGCTTATATAAAACAATTTTTTTTCTGACCTCACCCTTAATCCCTCTCCGAAAGAGAGGGAAATAATTGGTATATTTTATATAAGCTAATGGTATAATTTCAATGTCTTTTACAAATGCAGATTAATAAAAAAATGGAAATAAAAATGCCCATTACAAAATTTGTAACGGGCATTTAAAAAATTAAATAAAATTATTGCATTACAACATTATAGGTTGTTCCGTTCATGGTTGCTGTTGCATTTCCATCGCATGTTCCTGATCCATAATCAAATCCTATCGGGTAATTTGGATAATCAGCTAATGTTAAAGTGAAGGTGCCACTTACAATCCAATGACAGCCAACATTTACCCGTAAGGCAGTATTAATAGTTAAGTTATAGGCTCCGCCATCAGCAGAAACACCATTTGCAGTCCCGGTAATTAAATAAACATCATCAAAAATATTAAAGTAAGTATTATAACCTGCATAATATTCCCTGTTTTGATTGGTGTTCCATGTACTTTGCTTGCCATTAGTCGGGTGTGTAACAATTGCATTGTTCACCACCACATTGTAAACTAAATGTCCGTTCGAAACATGTCCCATATTGGTAATTGTTTGAGTTCCTTCCACATGGTAATCGTTATGATAATAATTGGTAAGGGTTATTGTAATTACAGTAGCGGAATCTTGATACGGACCACTAAAAACAGCAGTAATAATCCCTCTCCTGTTGTTGTAATCAGCCCCCAAGCAATTGGTTGTTCCAAAATTTATTACAACCGTTTTTGGCCATGTTACTGGATAATCAAAAGGTGTGATAGTTGCACTTGCACAAGCCGAAAGAGACGATGAGGAAGAGCGTAATGTACTTGAGCTGTCGGTTACAGTACTGATTTCTTTCCAGATTCCTGCAAAAGCATTGTCGGCAGTTGCATTGTCTGTAGCTGCAGTTGCATTGGCAGGTTTTGGATCTTCTTTTTTCTTGCATCCGGTATAAATAAACCCAATTGTAAGTATAAGTAGAATACTTGTGATGATTTTTTTAGTTTTCATTGATCTGGAGTTTTAGTGTTCGTTAAATCAAAATTAAGAAATTTTTTCTAAAGTAATAAAATCGTGAGGGTAAATGTTCTTTTCATCTGTGATGCCATTTATTCGATTTATTTCGTGCCATTCATGAGCGTTCCATTCCGGGAAAAAGGAATCTCCTTCAAATGAATGGTAAATTCTGGTGAGGTAGATCTTATCAGCATAACGAAGAAATTGTTTATATATTTCGGCACCACCGATAATAAAAATTTCAGTATCACCTGTTTGTTTTGCTTTTTCAATTGCTTCTTCAATAGAAGAAACTAGGATTGCTCCAGGTGCATAATAATCCGCTTGTCTAGTAATTACAATGTTTGTGCGGTTAGGTAAGGGTCGGAATTTTTCGGGAATGGATTCGTAATTTTTTCTTCCGGTAATAATACAATGTCCGGTAGTTTTTTCTTTGAAATATTTCATGTCGGCAGGTAAATGCCAGATCAAAGAATTATCTTTCCCGATCACATTATTTTCCGCAACAGCTACTATAATACTTATGGTTGATTGGTGCATTTGTTAATGAGTTGATTCGTGCATGTTTGGAAACATTGATTGGTGATAAAAATTCAATACATAAAAAGTTATTAAATTTGTAAAACGATAATTCACCCACTTTACCTAATAACTTATTTTACCTTTTCCCCTTTACCTATACCGCTACAGCAGCTTTAATGTGAGGATGCGGATCATAACCTTCCAATGTAAAATCTTCGAACTTAAATCCGAAAATATCATTTACTTCGGGATTGATTTTTAAAGTTGGTAGTTTCCTGAAGTCCCTTGATAATTGAAGATTTGCTTGCTCGATATGATTGGAGTATAAATGAGCATCACCCAGCGTATGAATAAATTCTCCCGGCTTTAAATTACAAACCTGGGCCATCATCAATGTTAAAATAGCATAGGATGCAATATTAAAAGGAACACCTAAAAATATATCAGCACTGCGTTGATATAACTGGCAACTCAATTTTCCTTCCGCAACATAAAATTGAAAAAAGGCATGGCAGGGTGGTAATTTCATTTTGTCAATTTCACCTACATTCCATGCGCTCACTATCATTCTGCGACTATCGGGAGTGTTTTTTATTTGGTTGACCACTTGCGTAATTTGATCAATGTGTCGCCCATCCGCAGTGGGCCAGCTGCGCCATTGTGAGCCGTAAACGGGACCAAGGTTTCCGTTTTCATCAGCCCATTCATCCCAAATACTAACACCATTTTCTTTTAAATACTTAATGTTAGTGTCACCTTTTAAGAACCAAAGTAATTCATGCAAAATAGATTTCATATGAACCTTTTTTGTAGTCATCATAGGAAATCCTTCATTCAGATCAAAACGCATCTGATATCCGAAAACACTTATTGTTCCTGTTCCGGTCCTGTCTGTTTTTTTTGCGCCTTTATCCAAAACATGGCGCATTAAATCGTGGTATTGTTTCATAATCTACGAATATCGAATTTTTACGAATTTACGAATCTGTGTGTGCGTCATTCTGAACTTGTTTCTGAATCTGCGTGTTAGTTTTGTTGAATTTTTCTTTGCAATGATTTTCAGGAAAATCTTTTGAAAGATAATATTCTTTGTTTTTCTCAAAATCAGAAATTAATTCTTTGATAGTATTTAACTCCGTTTTTGACATAACCGGGTTTATAAAAAATATATTTTTGCTTTTCAAATTTAAGAAAGAGAATAAGGATATGAGGAAAACCGTATTTCAAGTTTTCAATACATTTCAACAAAATAAATGAAACTACATCAATATTCCTGCTATTGTAGCTGAAAGATAAGAAGCAAGAGTTCCCGCTAATAATGCTTTCATACCAAGTTTTGCAAGGTCGCTTCTGCGTTCGGGAACTAAGGCCCCGATTCCCCCAATTTGCATTCCAACGCTACTAAAATTAGCGAAACCACAAATAGCGATACTGATAATTAATGTTCCTTTATCCGTTAAGATAGGGACAGCGTTACTGGTTAGGTTTTTAAAAGCAACAAACTCGTTTACGGTTAATTTTTGTCCTAATAATGTTGCTGCATTATTTACATCCTGCATAGGAATCCCCATTGACCAGGCCATAGGATAAAATAATTTTCCGAAAATAAAATCTAAAGTTAGTCCGGGATACATGTGCCCTAATATCCAATTGACCATTGCAATCAAAGCAATAAATCCGATTAACATTGCAATTACATTCATTGATATTTTAAATCCATCAGCTGCACCATGGCTTATGGCATCAATCAAATTGCTGTATTGACTTTTCACTTCCAGCTTTACACTTCCCATGGTTTGGGATTCTTCCGTTTCAGGAAATATAATTTTAGAAATAACAAGGGCACCGGGAGCCGCCATTAAACTTGCAGCGATCAGGTATTCAGCTTTCGCCCCCATTGTAGTATAGACCACTAAGATTCCTCCTGCAATACATGCTAAGCTTCCACTCATGGAGGCTAGTAATTCACTTTTTGTCATTGTGGGTAAATACGGTCGAATCATTACTTGTGCTTCTACCTGGCCAACAAATGCGCTCGCTACATTGCTCAATGCTTCTGCACCACTAACACGCATGATGAAATTCATAGCTTTAGCAATGACTGCAACAATGCGTTGCATTACCCCTATATGATAAAAAATAGCGACCAAAATACATACTAAAATAATTGTGGAGGTGATGTTAAATGCAAACACGAACATGTGCGGAGTTGCATAATTAGAAACGTTCCCATCAAACCCAACTGAAGCAATTCCACCATACGCAAAGTTGGCACCTTCTTTAGCAAATTGTTCAATTTTTTGCATGCCTTTGCCAAGGTATTGAAAAAAGCGAGTGACAGGAGGCACTTTTAAAACCAATACGGCAATGAAAACTTGTAATGCTATTCCACTTATAACCAATCTGTAGTTGATCGATTTACGATTATTCGAAAATAAATATGCAATACCAAATATTAGTACAATGCCTATTAAACCAATAAATCTATCCATTATTAATAAGTTGAGGAGGGTTTGTTTATGATTTTTTACGATTATTTATTTCATCACGTATACGGGAGGCTTTTTCATAATCTTCATCGCTTAATGCTGTTTCAAGCATTTGCTTTAGTTCTTCTGTAGATTTTTTTAATAGATCTGTTTCTTCAACTTCCACCAGATCTTCAGGATTCACATTGTCGTTAGCAGCAGCAAGAGCTTCTTCATCTAAAATAATTCCGGCTTGAGATAAAATAAATTCGTAGGTATTGATCGGGCAGTTAAATCTGACAGCAAGAGCAATAGCATCAGAAGTGCGGGCATCAATTTCAACTTCTTTTCCGTTATCACTACAAATTAATTTTGCAAAAAATATCCCTTCCACCAAATTATAGATGATGACCTCACTAATTAAAATATTAAATCCTTCTGCAAAGCTTTTAAATAGATCATGGGTGAGTGGGCGGCTGGGGGTCATTTTTTCTAATTCAATGGCAATAGCCTGAGCTTCAAATCCTCCAATAATTATTGGTAATCTTCTTTTCCCTTTGGCTTCACCTAAAACAAGTGCATATGCACCCGTTTGTGTTTGACTGTATGATAACCCAACAATTTCTAATTTTACTTTTTTCATTTTACTTTTTTTAATCCCCCGCCATCAATGAAATGAGAGAATTTCAATTCTGATAAAACTAAATTACGAATAATTCGTACTCAACACTTTAAAATTAAAAATTAATTCTGATTTGCTTTAAAATTTTTCACTGCCTGAATTAGTTTCGGCACAATTTCAAATGCATCACCTACAATTCCATAATCAGCAGATTTAAAGAATGGTGCATCTTTGTCGGAATTAATAACTACAATGGTTTTGCTTCCGCTTACTCCGGCAAGATGTTGAATGGCACCGGAGATTCCAATAGCAATATATAAGTTCGGTCGAATAGCCAAACCTGTTTGTCCAACATGCTCGTGGTGTGAACGCCAGTCCATATCAGAAACAGGGCGGGAGCATGCGGTTGCAGCACCAAGTGCTTTTGCAAGTTCTTCGATCATTCCCCAGTTTTCAGGGCCTTTCATTCCACGCCCTGCTGATACAACCACTTCAGCATCCGCTAAATTTAGTTCGGAAGTGTCTTTTTTTACTTCCTTAACTTTTATAGGAGAGTTTACATTATCCAGGTTAACTGCAAATTCAACTACTTCCGCAGTAGTGTCATTTAATTCAACTGCAAAAGAATTTGGTAATAAGGATATTACTTTTTTAGCCGAGTAAATAGTATATGTTGCTACTGCTTTTCCGGAGAACACGTTTTTCTTTACAGAAAAAGAATCACCGGAAATAACAGGATTGTCAACTGCTCCGGCAACCATACCTGCTTTTAATTTTGCAGCCAATCGTGGTGCAATTGCTTTTCCTGAAAAGTCACTTGAAAAAACAATAACATTCGCTCCTTCAGCATGTGCAGCTTGTTCAATTGCTACTGACAAATATTGAGGGTCAAGACTTGCTAATTTATCGTTTTTTAATTTCATTACTTTTTTTGCACCGGCTTTCCCAAGATCAGTACAATCCACATCTCCAACAATAAGCGCAGTTGCAGTGGTGTTTAATTGTGCAGCAATTCGGCTCCCGTAGTTAACGGCTTCTAATGAAGATTTTTTGATCTTGCCTTTTGCTATTTCTGTATATATTAGAACGGACATAAAATATAATTTTAGATTTATTGAATTTTAGATTTTTTGATCCCGAATAAGTTCGGAAAGGCATTAATTTAAATTGCTTTTGCTTCGTTATGTAATAGCTCAATCAATTTTTCCGGTGTACTTGGATCAATAAATTTACATTCTGTTCTTCCGGGAATAAGAGTGAAAGAGGAGATGCTTGTTAATTTATCAGCAGCAACAGCAGGTAACACTTGTAGTGGTTTTGTCCGGGCAGCCATAATGCCTCTCATATTTGGAATGCGAGCTTCTGCCATGCCTTTGTTTGCTGAAAGTACAAGTGGTAAAGGACATTCAAGAACTTCTGTTCCTCCGTCAATATCATGTTCAATCGTTGCATTTGTACCAGCAACTTCTAATTTTGTAGCCATCGAAACGAAAGGTAAATTCAATAATTCTGCTAGCATACAACCCATCATTGCACTGTTATAGCTTATCGTTTCTTTACCAGCCATGATAAGATCAAATCCTTTATCTTTAGAATAAGCAGCGATCTGTTCAGCAACCGCAAATGCATCACTTGGTTCAGTATCAATGCGAACGGCATCATCAGCACCTAATGCAAGACCTTTACGAATAGTGGGTTCACTATCACTAGTTCCAACATGGATAATAGTAACGCTTCCACCCAATGTTTCCTTTAATTCTAACGCTCGAACTAATGCATACCATTCATCAAATGGATTTATAACGAATTGCACACCGGCTGAGTTAAATGTTGTATCATTATTTGTAAAACTGATTTTAGTAGTTGTGTCGGGCACATTACTAATACAAACTAATATTTTCATAGGTGATTTTTTTAATTTTTTAAAGAAGCGCAAATTTAATAATATATGCCAAATTAAAAAATGAAATTTATTAGGTAAAAAATGAAATGGAGGCAGGTTTGATCATTTCTGCAATAAAGGTTTTTGTTTTTCTAAGTCCGGGAATGTTTTTTTTTGCCATTTTTTATGGTGAAATTCAGAACAAGATCTTTTAACTTGCAACATAATTAATGGTTTCAGAGATTCCTTTTGTTTTTAAGGGACTCCTTTTTTTTATGATCCAGTCTATTTGTCTTTTCGCAAGTAAAATATTTTTTCAAATATTTGTTTGATATGTGAAAATAAATGTAGATTTGCGCAAATTTTAATTAAAATCACAAACAAAACAATGAAAAAATTATTTACATTAGTTGCTGTAGCTTCGATGTTTACATTCGTAGCTTGCGGTCCATCAGCGGAAGAAAAAGCTGCTGCAGAGAAAAAAATAGCAGATTCAACTGCTGAGTATGCTAACCAAGTTGCTGCTGCTGAAGCTGCAAAAGCTCAGGCTATTGCTGATTCAACTGCTGCTTATGCTGCTGCTGAAGAAGCTAAAGCTAAAGCGATTGCTGATTCAATTGCTGCTGCTGCTGACAAAAAAGGTGGTAAAAAAGGTAAAAAATAATTTTACTTTTTTACAATCTTTTTACAATCTTAAAAAGGGGTTTCGTATGTGCGAGACTCCTTTTTTGTTTTCTTTATTTTTTAATACACTCCTTCCTTTCAAAATTATAATCTATTATTCCTGAATCTTTTTTTACCAAATAGAGTTATTAAGTTGATATTTGCCTGTCAAAAAATTATTTATGAATAAAAAACTGATCGTTGTCTTTTTGTTTTTTTTTACTTCTGCCTCTGTCTTTTCTCAACGTAT
This sequence comes from Bacteroidetes bacterium RIFCSPLOWO2_12_FULL_35_15, assembly GCA_001769385.1. Classification (GTDB taxonomy): domain Bacteria; phylum Bacteroidota; class Bacteroidia; order 2-12-FULL-35-15; family 2-12-FULL-35-15; genus 2-12-FULL-35-15. Next base: position 66,419 of record MEPB01000058.1, read on the forward strand.
GACAATCTCAGGGAATGTCAGGGACACCGTTTCGAACATCCAATTACCAAATGCGGTAGCAATGGCTATCCGTATAAAGGATTCTACACTTGTTGCCTTTACAAGAACAAACCAGAAAGGTTTTTTTGAGTTTTCAGATCTTACAATTGATACCCTGCAAATAATAGTTTCTCATCCGAAGTTTGGAGAGCAGTCGTTTTATGTTTTTGGAAGTGAGACGAATAGCGCATTTGATTTTGGAAAGATCATCCTTCCTTCAAAAAGCCAGCAGTTGAAAGAAGTTGTTATTTATGCGTTTAAAGATCCTGTTTATTATAAAGGTGATACCTTGGTTTATACTGCTGATTCATTTAAAGTACGACCCAATGCTACAGTGGAAGATTTACTAAAAAAACTTCCGGGTATAAAAGTGGATGCGCAAGGAAAAATTACCTCTCAAGGTAAAGCTGTTGATCAGGTATTGGTTGATGGGGATGAATTTTTTGGCGCGGATCCTACCGTTGCTACCAAAAACCTTGCGGCAAACGCGGTGGAGTCCGTTCAGGTATATGAAAAAAAGAATGAAAGCACCGAGGAAGGAGCAGAGGAAACAGTAAATGTGATGAACTTAAAATTAAAGGAGGATGCCAAGAAAGGTTATTTCGGAAAGGTATCTGGCGCAAGCGATTTTCAAAAATTTTATGAAGGTGAATTTCTGGCCAATAAATTTAATAACAAACAGAAAATATCGGTGTTTGCCTTAGGAAGCAATACCCCTCGTTCCTCTTTTGGTTGGGGAGATATGTATAAATATGGTTTGGATAACGAATCAGATTGGCAATATAATGAAGAGGATGATATGTATTTCTCCTATAACAATAATGAAAATAATGGCATTCCTCAAACTATCAAATCAGGATTTTATTACAACGATAAACTATCTGCTAAAACCAAACTTAATTTAAATTACACCTATAATAACAATCAGTTAAAGGCCAAAACACAAACCCGCTCTCAATATTTTTTAGCCGATACAACTTATACTACTGATAACACCAGTGAATCAAGTCAGGTAAATGAATCACATGCTGTAAACTTTGGCTTTGTTCAATCATTGGATTCATTAACAGAATTGGAAATAACACCAAAATTTAAATTTAATACTGCAAAAATAAAACGTAATGAAATTACTGATTTTATTACAGCTTCGGATACTTTGGCTCGCAGAACAGATATTGAAAACCTCAACAATGCGCAAGGATATGACTTGAATGGCAAAGCAAAAATTACCAGGAAATTCAAAAACAGGGATAGATTATTTGTTGCAACGTATAATTATACGATGAGTAATAATACGTCCAAAGGAACATTAAAATCATTTAATAGTTATTTCAACACTTCTTCTTTCCTTTCAGATAGCATCAATCAGCAAAAAAATAATGAAAGTATTAATCAGTCTCATTCGGCAAACATGACATATACTGAGCCGCTGACAAAAAAAATCAAACTGGAATTTGTTTACGACCTTAATTACAGCAAAGGAATACAAGATAAAAAAGCGTTCAATTATTCAAATGGCGAATACACCTTAAAAGATAGTACGTATTCCAATAATTTTGAAAATACCCGAATGTCAAATCGATTTGGAACAAAATTCATTTATGAAGTAAAAAAACAAAGTCTGGCTATTGGTGCTAAAGTTCGCCAGGTTACTATTAATAATGAAAATTTAATTACTCATCAAAATATAAAACAGACTGTAAATACCATCCTGCCAAATTTTAGTTACAAATATAAGTTTAGTGATAACAAACAGCTCCGGTTTAAATATACGACCAATTCAAATCAGCCTACAATTAACCAATTGCAGCCAATACAGGATAACAGTAATCCTAACAGAATAATTATTGGAAATCCTGATCTGTTACCCACATTCGTAAATAGTTTTAATTTGTCATATAACTCCTATGCAAATATTTCAAAAAAATATATTTGGGCAAGTATTAATTTTTCAACTATTAACAATGCCTTTTCAAATTCAATTACTTATGATAGTATTGGCAGAACCATTTCTAAGCCCATCAATGTAAATGGAAATTATAATGGGAATGCCTATTTTTCTTTAAGCTTGCCTTTCTTTTCAAAAGATGTAACTATTGGACCGAATTTAAGTTGGTCAAATAATAATTATTCCAGTTATATTAATGGTGAAAAGAACATTACAAACAATACAAATGCAGGAGTTGGCTTAGATTTTTCTGTAGAAATTGATACACTTGATTTTAAAATAGGATATAATCTTGATTATAACACCCCCTCATCTACAGTAAATTCATCGAGCAATAAACCTTATTCTCAACAAACAATTTCAGCATCCTTAAATTTGAAATTGCCGTGGAAATTTTCTTTTGCAACCGATGCCGAGTATAATATCAATAGTCAGCGTTCCGAAGGCTATAATATCAATTATGTTTTATGGAATGCATCACTGATCAAAACATTTTTTAAAAAAGAAAATTTTATTGTTTCGCTGGAGGCAACCGATCTGTTAAATCAAAATATCAGTACTGATCGCAACGTTCAGGACAATGTGATCTCAGATACAAAAACCAATATTATCAATCGTTATATTTTATTGAAAGCCATTTTTAAGTTTAACAGCAATAAAACCAAAGAAGATGAGAATGACTTTTAAGACTGCTTTATTGTTGAGCGCAATTTTTTTTATTGTGGGTAGTTCACTTGCTCAGATTGCCAGTGGAAAAATTGTTTATGAGCGAAAAACAAATCTTTATAAAAAATATAAAGGTCAGGATGTAAAAGATTGGTTGGATGAAGAGGATAAAAATAAAACAGATGTTTTTGAACTTTATTTTAATGATACACTTTCTTTGTTTAAGCCACAGGATAGCGAATTGAAGGAGCGAATGAGTTGGGCTACCAGCAAAAATGTGGTTGCACAGAATTTTAAAACGAAGAGTCGTTTAACAATAAAAAAAATATGGGGCGAAGAATTGTTTGTGGAGGATACATTGTATAAACGTCAGTGGAAAATTACGGATATCAAAAGAGTAATTTGTGGTTATAGTTGCCGGAAAGCAATTTGGCAGGCGGATGACAGCACTCGGGTTTATGCCTGGTATTGCGATGAAATAATTCCCAGTGTTGGTCCCGAAAGTTTTTATGGATTACCGGGAGCCATCTTAGGTTTGGCAACAGAAGATGGCGGTGTAATTTATTTTGCTAAAAGTGTAGAAATCATACAGCCTGATGTAAAAACACTAACTGTAAAAAAAGGAAAAAATACCATCTATACCTATTCTGAGTTAAAAGCAAAATTTCAAAAAGATTATGGTAAATATCCTTGGGGTAAAACAATGATCAGGGAGAATTTTGGAATTTGGTAACGCTAAGATCAATTCTTTTTTGCAGGAATTTTTGTTGCATCCATTAAAGCGCATTTATCACAGGCGCTTTTCTTTTTTATGCTCTTATATATTCTTCTCCCTATATAAATTGTAGCAAGCAACAGAAGGATATAGGAGGCAATTTCCTGTGACATTTTTGTATAATTAGTAAGACAAATTTACGAAAAACAATCAAGATTTTCCTGATATCGGATGATATTTTATATCATGTTTCACCTTCCAACTCGCTTATTTTTAATATTTTTGCTCTTCAAAATTTACAATACGATTTATGATCACTGCCGAAGCACCATTACTTTACAATAGAAGAAAACTCAAAGACGATACTCTAATTGCTTTGTACAAAGGCCTTTTGAGACCGCGTATGATCGAGGAAAAAATGTTGTTGTTGTTGAGGCAAGGGAAGATTTCAAAATGGTTTTCAGGGATTGGGCAGGAAGCAGGTACCGTTGGTGTGACAATGGCATTGGATAAAGATGAATATATTTTGCCTATGCATCGCAATTTAGGTGTTTTTACAAGCCGTGGAATTCCATTAAATCGTTTGTTTTCACAATTTCAAGGCAAACCAAGTGGATTTACAAAAGGTCGTGACCGGTCATTTCATTTCGGAACCCAGGAATATAAAATTATTGGAATGATCTCTCACCTTGGTCCGCAATTAGGACTTGCTGATGGAATTGCATTAGGGAATTTGTTGAAGAAGAACAATAAACTAACCTTGGTTTTTTCAGGTGATGGAGGAGCAAGTGAAGGTGATTTTCATGAAGCTTTAAATGTTGCAGCTGTCTGGAACTTACCGGTGATATTTACTGTAGAGAATAATGGCTATGGTTTATCCACACCAAGCAATGAGCAATTCCGATGCAAACAATTCATTGATAAGGGAATTGGTTATGGAATGGAAGCCATTCAGGTGGATGGAAACAATATCTTAGAAGTATATGATACAGTAAAAAAATTAGCTGAATCGATGCGATTAAATCCCCGGCCTGTTTTATTGGAATTAATAACTTTCCGTATGCGCGGTCACGAAGAAGCATCCGGAACCAAATATGTTCCCAAAGAATTATTTGAGATCTGGGGCAAAAAAGATCCATTGAATAATTTCGAAAAATATTTATTGGAAGAAGGTGTGCTGGATGAAAAAATGATCGAAGGTTTTCGTGCTGAAAATAAAAAAGAGATAGAGCATGCTGTCGAGCTTGCATTTAATGAAACGCTTCCTGCGCCAAATACAGAATTGGAGTTAAATGATATGTACGCTCCTTTCGAATTAAATGAAATTAAACCTCAAGGCAGGAAAACCAATAAACGTTACCTGGATGCTATTTCTGATGGGTTGCGCTTAGCCATGCGTAAACATGAGAACCTTGTTTTAATGGGGCAAGACATTGCAGAGTATGGTGGTGTTTTTAAAATTACAGATGGTTTTGTTGCTGAATTTGGAAAAGACAGGGTCCGCAATACTCCTTTGTGTGAATCTGCAATTATTGGTGCCGGCATGGGACTCTCCCTCAATGGAATGAAAGCAATGGTAGAAATGCAGTTTGCGGACTTCGCTACCGAAGGGTTTAACCAACTGGTAAACAATCTTGCTAAAACCCATTACCGCTGGGGGCAAAATGTGGATGTGGTGGTGCGTATGCCAACTGGCGCAGCAATGGCTTCCGGACCATTTCATTCACAAAGTAATGAAGCCTGGTTTTTTCATACACCGGGTTTGAAAATTGCATATCCTGCTTTTGCAAGTGATGCCAAAGGATTGTTATTAACGGCTTTTGAAGATCCGAATCCGGTAATGTTCTTTGAACATAAAGCGTTATATAGAAGTATTTCAGAAGATATATCCGATGAATATTATACTATCCCTTTCGGAAAGGCACGTTTGGTGAGAGAAGGAAACGACTTGACTATTGTTACTTACGGATTAGGAGTTCATTGGGCAATGGAAATTTTAGATAAGCATCCCGAGATAAAAGCTGACCTGATCGATTTAAGAACACTTGTTCCACTGGATAAAGAAGCGATCATTACTTCAGTAAATAAAACAGGAAAAGGAATTGTTTTACATGAAGATACACTGACAGGAGGAATAGGAGGAGAGCTCTCTGCACTTATTTCAGAAAATTGTTTTGATAAATTAGATGCTCCTGTTATACGTTCGGCTAGCTTGGATACGCCCGTACCAATGAATTCGGATCTGGAATGGAATTTTTTACCAAAAGCTCGTTTCGAAAAACAATTGCTTGATTTGTGGAAGTACTAAAATGAAATTAATTTATAGGAATAGCCCCGATAAGATCGGGGCTATTTTATTTATATTTGTTTATGGCTAAAAAATACTTTTTTATTTATCCTTTGGCTCTGCTTTTTGTTTTAATGGCAACAAGAGGAGAAAGTAAATCAAATAGTGACAGGTTGGATTCCTTAAATAAGGAAATGCAAAACCCAGCTTTCGATTCTTTAAAATTCAACTTGTACATTTCTATTATTGAAGAAACATACGCCAGGAATCCGGATAGTGTTATTCCTTTGTCAGAGCAACTGATGGGATTTGTTGAAAATGCTTTAAAGACAGCGGATAAAAATCAAAAATATTATTTGTTAGGTATTAAAGCCAATTGTTTTAATAATATTGGAGCGATCTATAATCAAAAAGGAGATGTTAAAAATGCTTTGAAAAATTTCCATGAAAGTTTAAAATTAAGAGAAAAACTAAATAAACAGAAAGCCATTTCAACTACATTAAATAATCTTGGATACCTATATGGAAGTATAAAAGATTTTGACAATGCTCTGCTTTATTACAACCGAAGCTTAGAAATAAAACAACGTATTGATGATAAATATGGAATTGCTAGATTACTTAATAACATCGGGAGTATCTATGATGATTTAAATGATACTGCAAAAGCTCTGACTAGTTATAGGGAGAGTTATAAAATTTCAGAATCATTAAAGGATAAAACAGGCATGGCCTTATCGTTAAACAATATTGGTTTTTCGTATGAGAAAATTGGTAATAATAAAGTTGCATTTAATTATTATGCCAGAAGCCTAACTCTTAGGCGTGAATTAGGAGATAAGAAAGGTATTGCAGAATCATTGAATAATTTAGGGAATATTTATCTGGTTAATAAAAATGAAACAAAAGCATTAGATTATGCAACTCAAGCGATGGTAATTTCGAAAGAATTGGGTTACCCCGAATACATTAAGCGCTCATCAAATTTGTTGAAGGAAATTTATTTGAAACAAAAAAATTACATGAAAGCTTATGAAATGTATGATTTGTATATTACCATGAGAGATAGCATCATGAACGAAGCAAACCGGGATGCTGCAGTAAAAAAATCATTTGAATATGAATATGAAAAAAAGGTTGTTGCCGATAGTATTAAAAGTAATGCATTACAAAAATATGAGAATATTAAGCATGAAAATGAGATAAATAAACAACGTTATTATACATATGGAGGCATTCTAGGTTTTGTTCTGATGCTGATAGTAGCAATTGTTTCAATAAAAGCATTTAAACAAAAACAATCAGATAATTTAATTATTACGCAACAAAAACAAAATGTAGAGGATAAACATCGGGAAATAACTGATAGTATTAATTATGCTGAAAGAATACAAAGAGCTTTGCTTGCTAGTAAAAAAATATTGGATGATAATTTAAGTAATTATTTTATTTTATTTAAACCCAAAGATGTTGTTAGTGGAGATTTTTATTGGGCTTCGAAATTAAGTAACGACAATTTTGTTTTAGTAGCAGCAGATAGTACAGGTCATGGTGTGCCAGGCGCTATTATGAGTATATTGAATATTGCATGTTTAAAAGAAGCAACAAGCAAAGGAATTACCAGTCCTGAATTAATATTGAACGAGACAAGAAGTTTAGTTATTGAAAATTTAAAAAACGATGGAAGTGCCGAAGGAGGGAAGGATGGAATGGATGGAAGTTTATTGAGTTTTGATTTCAAAAATAACGTGTTGTATTGTGCTTCAGCTAACAATCCAATTTGGATAATAAGAGGGAATGAATTTATTGAAATAAAAGCAGATAGGATGCCAATAGGGAAACATGAAAATGATAAAATACCATATAAATTGAATATTCAAAGCTTACAAAAAGGTGATGTTGTTTATGCTTTAACCGATGGTTTTCCTGATCAATTTGGTGGGACAAGTGGAAAAAAATTCAAATACAAACAATTGCAGGAAACATTAAAATTAATTAGTTCTGAGCCGCTAGAAATTCAAAAACAAAAATTGAATGCAATTTTTGATAATTGGAAAGGTAATTTAGAACAGGTAGATGATGTGTGTATAATTGGCGTAAAGATTTAATTGGAGCGTAAATTTTTGTTTCTTAGTTTTAATCTTCTTTGATGATTCTTATAAATTTTTATCTTTGGTACAATCAATAGTTAAATAATGAATCCGTATCGGTTTAAATTAATTTTCGTAATATTTTTTTTTGCAGCAAATTCTTGCTGCTCTCAAACTCATGTCATAGATAGCCTTATTAGTTTAGTAAATTCAACACAAATTGATAGCCAAAAGGTAAAGTTATATGGTGATATTGCCTGGGAGCTTATGTCAGTTGATATATCAAAATCAGAGGTATATGCTGAAAAACAGTTGGCCTTGGCTCAGGAAATTAATAATGATGCATTTATTGCTCAGGCTGAAAGTGATATTGGAAATATCTTAAATCGAAAAGGAGATTTTGATATTGCTTTAGTTCATTATTATAAGGCTGTAGAATTAAGACAGAAACTTAATCAACCAATAAAAGTTGCTGGGATTTATAATAATATAGCAACCGCTTTAATGCGTCAGAATAAATTTAAAGAAGCAATTGATATTAATTTTAAATCATTAAAAATATTTGAAGAATTTAATGATAAGAATAAACAAGCTGTTATTCTAGGCAATATTGGTAATATCTATTACGAGTTAGAGCAAAATACACAGGCAGCCATTTATTTTCGGAGAGGTTTAAGTTTGTCTAAAGAATCAGGAGACCCAAGCTTGATAGCAAATTCATTAGTAAATATCGGAGGATTAAAATATGAGGCAAATGAATTTGATTCAGCTTTAGTTAATTTTTATGAAGCGGAGAAAATTCTAACTAAAAACAATTTAATCTATAGCCTTGGCGCCACTTACAATAATATCGGAAAAGTTTTGGCTGCAAAAGAGGATTACATTAAAGCTATAGAATATTATAAAAAAGGATTAGAAAACCGTATTCAATTTGAAGATGAATATGGCATTGCCTTATCCAATTTAAATTTAGGAGGACTGTATATTAAACAAAAGGACTATGGTAGAGCAATTAATTATTTACAAAAAAGTGAATATATTTTTAAGAAAAGTCATGCATTCATTAATTTAAAAGAGTGTTATGTACAAATGGCAACTGCTGCAGAATTAAATGGGGATTTAAATTCTGCGATCCAGTATTATAAATTGTGGAGTCAATACAAAGATTCAGTTTATACAAAAGAATCTTCGGATCAGCTGTTGGAAATGAATGCCAAATACGAAACCGAAAAAAAGGAACAGGAAAATAAGTTGCTGAATACTCAAAATAAGTTGTCAGAAAAAACTATAAAACAACAGCGTGCTGTTTCTTATTTCATTGGTACAGCTTTATTACTTTTAAGCAGTTTGGCTTTTTTTATATATAGAGGATTTAAACAACAGAAAAAAGCAAATTTGATAATATCCAGACAAAAGCGGGATGTAGAACTTAAAAACAATATAATTGAAGAAAAACACAAAGAAATAACTGATAGTATAAATTATGCAGAAAGAATACAGCGGGCATTATTGGCAAGTAAAAAATTGCTTGATAACAATTTGACAAATTACTTTATTCTTTTTAAACCCAAAGATGTGGTCAGCGGAGATTTTTATTGGGCAACAAAATTAAGCAACAATCATTTTGTTATGGTTACAGCAGATAGTACAGGCCATGGGGTACCGGGCGCCATTATGAGTATTCTGAACATTGCCTGTTTAAAAGAAGCGGTAATGCAGGGTATAACAAGCGCTGATCTATTATTGAATGAGACAAGAAGATTAGTAGTGGAAAACTTAATGAATGATGGAAGTGCAGAAGGAGGTAAGGATGGTATGGATGCCAGCTTACTCAGTTTTGATTTTGAAAATAATGTTTTGTATTGTGCATCCGCTAACAATCCGGTATGGATAATAAGAGACAATGAATTGACTGAAATCAAAGCCGACAGAATGCCCATCGGAAAAAACGATAAAGATAAAACTTCGTTCACTTTACAAACTAAAAACTTACAAAAAGGAGATTTGGTTTATACCTTAACAGATGGATTTTCCGACCAATTCGGAGGGGCAAGCGGGAAGAAATTTAAATACAAACCATTGCAGGAATTGTTATTGTCAATTAGCAATGAGCCAATGGAAATTCAAAAGCAAAAACTGAATACTATTTTTGAAGATTGGAAAGGTAATTTAGAACAGGTAGATGATGTTTGCATAATAGGCGTGAAGATATGAACGACTATGTAGCAAAGTTTACCCTGAGCTTGACGAAGGGTATAATAGGAGTGAAAATATGATCAAAAAAAAGCGCTTCGAAAAGATAATTGATTATTTCAGTAAACATCACCCCATTGCCGAAACCGAACTGCATTATAAAAACCCATATCAATTAATGGTAGCTGTGATCCTTTCTGCACAATGTACCGACAAGCGTGTAAATATGGTAACACCTGCTTTATTCAAATCATTTCCAAAACCTCAGGTAATGGCTGTAGCAAGCAGCGATGAGGTGTTTCAGTATATCAAAAGTATTTCTTATCCGAATAATAAAGCGAAACATCTTGTTGGTATGGCTAAAATGTTGGTGGAAGATTTTAAAGGGATTATTCCATCTGATGTGGATGAATTGCAAAAGCTGCCTGGTGTCGGACGTAAAACAGCAAATGTAATTGCATCGGTTATATATAATAAACCTACAATGGCTGTTGATACACATGTATTCAGGGTTTCGGCAAGATTAGGCTTAACTACCAATTCAACCACACCATTAGAAACCGAAAAACAATTAATAAAATACATTCCAAAAGATAAAATTGCAATCGCTCATCACTGGCTGATCCTGCACGGCCGTTACGTTTGTTTAGCCCGTAACCCGAAATGTGCTGAATGCGACCTTAAATTATTCTGTAAGTTTTTTATGAGTAAGTAATTTGGGCGTTCCCCTGCGGGTCGGGCGGGGAGTTTATCCTGAGCGAAGCCGAAGGACTGCAACCTGCCTGCCGGCAGGAAGGTC